>JAJEDB010000018.1 GCA_022821725.1 Candidatus Poribacteria bacterium
CTTCAAGAACAACTTGACCTTTAAACTCAGGGGTGAAGTTTCTTCGTTTTCGTTTCGCCATTGGGGCCTCCTTTCAAGTTGTGGAGATTATACCACAATCTTGGTTTAGGGAGTGGCCCGAATTTAGGGGTGCAGTACACACATATCGTCAACTGATTTGATATGCCAATCGCCGTCTTCAAGTTCCTTAGCAAAACCGAAGTGATTTAAAAAACGTAATGTGTGAGGAACAACGTTCTCGTTCTCGTATTGTGAAAGTTCACCCTGATAGTTTTCTATCTCTGTCTCTATCCTTGTCTCTATCTCTGTTATTGGGACAGTCTGACGGTTAAAGTGGTGAATAATGATTCCAAAAGCGAGGGAAATTGGGTGATTCAAATTTCTCACGCCTATATAGGGATTGTCATTCAAGCCACGTAACTGATCGCACATATCGTCAACCGATTTGATATGCCAATCGCAGTTTCCGCGTTTCTCAATAAAACCGAAGAACATTGAGTAACGGAATGCTGCGTAAAAAAGCGAATAGGTTAAGTTAGGACAAATCGGTAAAACATGGTTGTTATATATATCCCTTATACTTGTCTCGAAACGTTCACAGTTCAAGTGGCGAATAATGATTTTAAAAGCGATGGCACGGTTAGGCATGAAGAACTCCTTTGTTTGACGGATGTATACATAGCGGACGGACAGGTACGTTATGCCCAGTATTCAAACAATCTATTTATGTTATATTAGTTACTGATTTTCCGTCACTTTGACACAATTCCGTCACTTCCCGATGCTATTCGGTTGAGGTAGGGTCTGCCTCAAGTGAGACAGATAGCATAACCCTACCAAGTGACGTTCTGAGTATTATACAATCTTTGACATTCTTTGCCAAATCAATTCTAAGCGATTTATAGTGAAAACTAATTTAACCAACCCCAAAACTACTAATTGCGTTTTTTTTTGAATTTTTGGGGGAATCTTAGAAATGGGGCTGTGCTAACAGCCCCTAACCAAAGGTAATTATCACTCTGAAACTTACAAAAACGACAGGCTTTGAATACCGCTTTACCAGCCCCTTAAATTCGCGAGGCTTCGCAATATATTCATGTTAGGAAAAGGTGAAAAAACAACGAATTCTGTCTGATATCCTACCCTGTTTCCCACCTTCCCCTTCCAACGAAAAAACCTGTTTTTTCCGATTTCTAATAATCTTCAGAATCGCCGGTGGGATAAGTGTAGGGTCTTCCTTTATTACCAGTGGAGACCATGGGCGCACCCCACTTATTACTCTTACCACGCTTTCGACTCTTTTTCCGTCGAGTAATAGGTTCGCTGGACTTTACAGGTTTTTTGCCTTTCATGGCGAAACTCTCCTTTGTTTGGCAACAAACGTGTCTAGCACATCATGCAATGCGTTATGCACCGCCAAACATATCTATTCAGTCAGTTAAACGAGGTATCGCTCGTAGGCTCGTTAACACCGTTCTAAAGGTGGCGGACAGGACTTGGGGCGCGGGAAGCATCAAGTTAGAACTCCTGTCCACGAGCTTGGATATACTATAGCAGAAAATAAAGGACAGTTCAAGACGATTCGTCGAGGGGGATTGCCAGTGGGATGTGAAGAAAGAACAAGATTTTGTTTTTTAGCAGAGTTTAGGGGTAAATCAATGCTCAAGTTTTACCTCGCTCTCAACGATAGCCCGCGTTTTCCATTTTACCTTGACGAAGCGGATCAAAAAATTGGACCCTATATATCAACAGAAAAAGGAAGGCGGCAACCTCCCCTCGATGACCAAAAACCAAATTTAGGGGGGCAGTACACAATCTTGGTTTAGAGAGTGGTCTAAAAAACCGATGGCAGTACAGTTTTACTCACCTCATTTTTTTCTTGACCAATACTATAGAAAATGATATAATTGAATTATCTTTGTTATCATTGAAAAAAGTGGAAGATATGTGTATGGTAACTAAGGTGAGGCAGATACGATGAGTTTAGAAAGCGAGGACGTATCTGTATCATAAAGATCGAGGCAACGATAGAAAAACGAGAAATGAATGGAAGAAAAAAAGGAAATCCCAGGCAATGAATCATCTATAGCAGTAGAGTGGACAAGAAAACTGCTATGGTTAACCTTCATTCTTACGTTTGTTTACGCATTATGGGCTCACATAAATCAGAAAATAACTGTAAATCAAGTAATAGTGAATTCAGGTACGATAATCCCATTATCTATTTTGTTGTCGTCAATTCTCATAGAATTAGGAGTGTTTATCATGTTTGCTAAGCGTTGGGCAGAACGTCAATACGCTAAATGGCGTGAAGAAGATACTAAAAAAGAACGTATGTTAAAACGAATAGAACGAGATGCATACGAGAAAGGTAAAAGAGAAGGCTATGCTATGGGTAAAGCCGAAACAATCCTAAACGCAGCAAAAAAAGACGAGCAGAACGACAAATAACCAATAACAAGACGCAGCAGCCGAGATAAGATCAACGCTGCTGCGTCGCGTTAACACAACACGTTTTTTTACACTCGAAACCAATGCCAACCACGCAAAATCAACCGCACGAAAAAATCGTGCATCCCAAATCTACTTGTTCGGACATAGTAATATCGCCCACCTAAACTTGATTCTGTCGAGAGATCTCAAGGGTTTGAACTCTATAGCCGTTGTGAGTATCACAAGCGCACCCGTGAACCGTTTCTGAGTCTCGATGTTCTTTTTAGCTCCACCAATGATGCCTGTAGTGCCCGCAATTTCGGCAGGGACGGGATGTGCAAATAGATCCGTAGGAGCTTACCCCGCCTGACGCTATCTATGTTCTCACAATCTTCTAAAATCTCCCGATATATCAAGTAATTCATAATTAAATTTTCCAATCTTTATAAGGCAAGAGTCGTGAAACCGGTTATGACTTTTGTATAACGAGATCGCTGTAAGAAACCGCAATCGGATCCACAGCATCCAAATGAAGGACGGTTTTAATGTGTTGATGCTCTTGTATCGCCTCGGCTTCGGTCTGCCCCCGAAACACCGTCTCCAATTCGACAAATCGTCCCAGATCGGTAACCGTATCGAGATGGATGCGGGTGTGATTGAACATCCAGATGTCCCGTTGTTTTTTTACAATTGTTTTGATGCCCAGTGCAACAGTGAGCAGACTCTTGAGGGACCCTGGATCCGCAATTTCGCAGAGTTGGTATTGACTGTAGCGGGAGCCCTCTTGGTTCGGACGCTCATAATAGATGAGCCACCCCTCAGACCACCCCTTCGCTTCGCGCAACTTCAGCCGCGGTTCACAGGCTTCTGATGTTGGCGCGTCTTTTACGTGCTTTATATGAAAATACGTATCAATTTGGTGGACGGTTTCATGATGTATCGCATTTAAGTCAGATAGTTTTGGATAGAGTCCGTCAAGCGACTGAAACTGCCCTTTGAATTCTAAATTTTTTGCCATGTCATTCAATCTCTCCGAAATCTTCATCCGACTGGAAACTATCGACACACGATCGGTTACAACGCTCTCCGTGCGCTAACAACCAGCAGACGTGATGCTTCAATTTAAGCGAACTTATGAGACAGGTGCGCAACTGCTCTGGGTCAAAATCGCGCCCTACCAAGAAACTGTAGCTCCCCCAACGCATGGCTTCCCTGCCTCTACCGTTATGCGGAACAATCGTAATGATCTTGACGTAGGGCTGATATCTCTTAACATATTCAAACAATCGCGACCGCGAACGACGCGTACAGTCGGCAATGATCATCCGATATTTGTGTAATTTCAGCAAACCGATGGCTTCCGAGGTCCGTTCCGGAAGATCGCACCCGTAGCCTTCGGAACGGAGCAGATTTCTCACCTTATCGTGTAAATCGTCATCGCGTGAAACGAGCATCACATCGCCTTCCAATTCAGAGATGCTGAAGTCCTCCTGAATGTCAAGCGGAATGAGTGCCTCGTCCACCTGTCGTTCGAGGCTTTGCCGCGCTCGCCGCATTCGACCCTCTACGCGATCAATTCTTTCATCTAAGTCTGGGAGTGGCTTAAAAAATTTCCTCATTTCATTTATTTTCCGTTAGGACCAATATCTACACGCAAGAGATACTATGGTAAATCCTAAAAATAAAAGGACATCTTTGTAGCATAGGCTGTTAGCCTGTGCTGGCGTGAGACGTGCCGTTACAATTTACCCTATGATACAAGTGTCCAAGTAATTACGGGATCTACTATAATTACCCAAGTTGCTACTAACGAATTCTACCCGTTTGAAAAAGTTTTTCGGCATGTTTCTTCACCCCCGGTGAATGCCATAAGGCATTCATACCGTTGATTCCGGAGTGCTATGTCTATCAATAACTGGCAACTTGGGTTATAATTGGAAAACACATAATTAATTTTAGCGCACTTTCTGCCAAACATCAAGGGATTTTTGTTGATAAAAACCGAGAAATCCTCTAAAATCTCAATAACAGCCGTCAGTTATCGGCAGTCAGTCTTTCTGCTTAGCCAAAGATCGCAAGCCTGAAACATTGTCCCACAGGTTTCCTATAGAGGCTTGTGCTAGGAAGGCGACGCTGTGGGAATAACGATCAATGCGCAAACCGACCTCATTAAACCGCAAGGAAAATTAAAAAGTGTCTATACCACAACTGCCCGTTCCTTCACATTTCGATGTCGGTCAGGTGAGCCACGTCTGGCGGATTCCGTATCAAGAACGCCAACACCAGGCACAGGCATGGGCGCACGAACATACAATCCAGCCCGCCTTCGAGGATAGTCTTCGGACGTGTTTGCTGCTCGTTGATGTCCAAAACACGTTCTGTATCCCCGATTTTGAACTCTTCGTCGGCGGTAGATCCGGAAATGGCGCGGTAGAGGACAATATCCGTTTGTGTCAGTTCATCTACCGTAACCTCTCACAGATCACCAACATCGCTTGCACGCTGGACACGCATACGGCGATGCAGATATTCCATGAAGTCTTCTGGATCAACGACGCTGGGGAGCATCCAGCACCCCTACAGACGCTAATTACACAGGCGGATATTGAAGCAGGCAAATGGCGTGTCAACCCCGCCGTTGTCGGTAGCGTCCGTCTCCCATCCCACGTCCCAGAATCCGATCCATACGCATGGCTCAAGGTGTATGGTGAACACTATGTCAAAACTCTTACTGCTGATGGCAAATATCCACTCGCGATATGGCCCTACCACGCAATGCTCGGTGGGATTGGGCATGCGGTTGTCTCTGCGGTTGACGAAGCCTGCTTTTTCCACGCCATCGCTCGCAGGACCCAGATACATTATGAGATCAAAGGGCAGAATCCATTGACTGAAAACTATTCCGTCTTGCGTCCGGAAGTCTTGGACGATCCTGATGGAATGCCGATTGACGAAAAAAACAGTGCCTTTCTCCAAATGCTGCTCGGATACGACCGGGTGATTGTCGCTGGACAGGCAAAAAGCCACTGTGTTGCGTGGACCGTTAGCGATCTACTGACAGAAATTCAGCAAACGGATACGGAATTAGCCAAGAAAATCTATCTGGTAGAGGACCTGACTTCACCCGTTGTCGTGCCTGGAATCGTGGACTACACAGCACCTGCAGACGAAGTTTTCGCCAAGGTTTCAGATGCCGGAATGCACGTGGTGCAGTCAACGGAACCGATTTTTTAAGGATAGGACTTACGCACCCCCCGGTAGGTGCGGTTTCTAAAGGGTGGTGAGTTCGCTTCGCTTTGGGTAGTGGGTTGTGAGAGAAAGGGTTATAGGTTGTGGGTTGTGGGTTGTGGGTTACAAGAGGTTTCCCCTTAAAGGAGACACTCTTAACCCATAACTCAAAACCCGTTACCCGTTACCCTTTCTAACCGCACCGAATCCCGTGAAAATAGATGAAATTTGGTCATTTTGCGTAAGTCCTAAAGGAATAATTAAAAAATGGAAAATAGACAGACAGAATTGGGAACCTTCGCGCGATTGTCAGGGATGATGTTTCTGCAGTTCGCGATATGGGGCGCATGGGCTGTGCTCGTTGCGGGGCACATGCAAAATCTTGGGTTCTCCGGTAAACAGATCAGTTACGTCTTCGGAACGACTGCTATCGGTTCGATAATTTCTCCGATCATCGCAGGGTGGGTCGCGGATCGACTCATGCCGGCGCAAGTCTTTGCCGCAATTTCGCACCTCCTCGGCGGGGTCTGCTTGCTTTTCGCATGGAAACAGACAAGTTTCCCGATGATGTGGGGCGCGATCTTCCTGCACGCCGTTCTCTATATGCCAACGATCGCGCTGACAAACGCGATCGCTTTCCACCACATGGGACAGTCGGATAAGTTCGGAAACATACGCGTCTTCGGGACCCTCGGCTGGATCGCGATTAATTGGATATTGAGTCTATATCTCCGATTCTGGGAAGGACGAGAGACTACGCTGCCGCACGTTGGGGATTGTCTTCTCTTTGGAGCCGTCCTTTCGTTTATTATGGGTGCCTACTGCCTGACGCTGCCGAATACGCCACCGAGCAAAGCGGCAAAAAATCCTTACGCCTTTCTGGAAGCGTTTTCCCTTGTTTCAAACCGAAACTTCGCCGTGCTCCTGATTATCTCCTTCGTCGTTGCGATTGAGCTTCCTTTCTATTACAACTTGACGTATCTGTTTCTTACCGAAGCAGCACACGGGGTCGGGTTAGCAAATAGTACTGCCAATTTAGCGATGAGCCTCGGTCAAGTCGCTGAGGTCCTGCTGATGCTCCTCCTCTTTCCGTGTCTGAAACGGTTTGGCATGCGATTTACGATCTTTCTCGGTATCCTCGCGTGGCCCGTTCGGTACGCCATCTTCGCTATCGGTCAACCCGTATGGCTGGTCGTCGGCGCGCAAGCATTACACGGTATCTGTTACTCGTTCTTCTTCGTCGGTGGAATGATCGCTGTAGAACGGCTAAGTTCGCAAGATATCCGGGCGAGTTCTCAATCCCTGCTCCTCTTTGTCACGAACGGGTTCGGGATGTTAGTCGGGCACATCGTCAGTGGACGTGTCCATGACTACTTCGCTTATCCAGAAGGTGGACACGCATGGGCGAAAATCTTTATGGTGCCCATTGTTGTAACAGTTCTCGCTGCAATCGTTTTCATCCTGTTATTCAACGAACGGAAGTATCAGGCGGATATAGATGCCATCGGACAGGACGCCGCAAATACATGATTTACGCAGACGCATAGTCGGATAGAACACCTCCGACAGTTCAGACTCCTTGAAATTGACCGGAAACCGCTGCGGCATCTAATGGAGCAGTGCCCAGCGGTCCATAATAGGACTTACGCAAACTGCTCTTTTGTAGCATAAACTTTTAGTTTGTGCCACCAGAACGCTGTGTTTTCCGAAAAATCTCATCTCACAGAACGGACTACAGTCAAAATTGCGTAAGTCCTGCATAATTAAAAAGATGTTTGATGTCCGAGCACCTCTCTTCCTAATTCTACTCGTTGCGATGCCTGTGCTAATGTTTGTGCAGCGGCGCGCACACCTCAGCACATGGCGAAAGCGTGTAACCTTCTTTCTGAGGGGAGGCGCGCTTCTATGTGCAATCCTCGCCTTAGCCAATCTGCACCGGACGCACACAGAGCAACGTCTCGCTCTTGTTTTCCTCATCGACACTTCCGAAAGTATCCAGTCCACACAGTCCGAGGCGGTATCCAGACAGATAGATGCCACTGTCGCGAAGTTGAAACCTACCGATACATTCGGCATTATTAGTTTCGCAAGGGAGGCCCGGGTGCTGTTGGAGATGCGTCAGAAGCAAAATCAACCAACAGAAATCGCGCCTATAGCGTCTTTGGATGCACTCGCAGCACAGACGATCCGACGAGATGGCACCGATGTGCTTACCGCACTTAAGCGGGCAATTGCTTTATTACCGGACGGTTACCATCGACGGATAGTCCTATTTAGTGATGGAATCCACAACGTTGGGGGAACATCTCTCAAAGACTATCTACCGTTGTTCTCTGCAAGCCACGTTGAGCTCCTAACAGTTCCGCTCGAGACTGTCAACGATGCAGTCCGAGTCGTGCAGCTGCAGGTACCCTCTCAGGTGCGCAAAGGGCAAAGTTTTGAGATTGGGGCAGTGATTGAAACCGATGGAAGTCTTCCTACACTAACTGCCACACTTCATCACAACGGCAGGGCGATGGATACCTTTGAATGGACAGTGCCCAGCGGTATACATTCCGTTTCCTTAACCGCTGCACCTGAAAAGTTTTTAGAAGCCGGAAATCATCGGTACACGCTGAAGTTGAACGTAACCGATGAAGTCCCCGAAAATAATCAGGGGCATGGCGTTGTAACAATCCAGGATAAACCACACGCCTTATACGTAGAGGGGGATCTGGCACACGCTGCGGTTTCCAACCAGGGTTCCCACCCGTTACTGGGAAGGGACACCGGACATAGTGCTGACCTGAAAACCGTCCTCGAAGAAAACGGCTTCATCGTCGAGGCAATATCCCCTACGGAGCTCCCAGTAGAATTGGTGGAACTCCAGCGCAGCCATGTCCTGATTCTGAGCAACGTTTCTGTAGAAAGCCTTTCAAGTGAGCAGTTGCAGAGTATCGAAAATTACGTCAGAGACCTCGGACACGGATGCATCGTTATCGGAGGCGAACGCGCATACGGGCCCGGGGGGTATACCGATACGGCGTTAGAGCGTATACTCCCTGTGGAGATGACCCCGCGTGAACGTAAGGACGCTGTCGCAATTGTCTTTGTGCTCGATACATCCGGAAGTATGGCGAATTACGTCGAAGCGCGACAGAAAATTGGACTCGCCATTGAAGGGGTGCGCGCCGGTATCCGTAATCTCGATGCGGAAGATGCCGCGGGAATTCTCGGTTTCAACGTCGATGTTCATACCATCTCCGATCTTACATCTGATCACGATATGCTCCGCCAAACCGTGAGTCGCTTGAAACCTACAGGCGGCACTACGAAGATGAAAGATGCCACAAAACAAGCGTATGAGATGCTCAAAGCAAACGACGCGAAACGGAAGCACATCGTTCTCTTATCGGACGGTAAATCTGATGGGGATACCTCCGATTTTCTTGACTTAGCCGAACAGATTGCTGCAGCACAGATCGGGATCACAACGATTGCCGTGGGTGATGCGAACAAAGAACGCCTCACGCAGTTCGCTGAGAACGGGGGTGGGCGTGCTGTCTTTGTGGAAAATATTCAGCAATTGCCAGCGATTTTAACGGAAGCCGTCCGGGAGACGCAGCGTTACATCGTTCAAGAACCCTTTCAACCCGTTATTAAGGCGACAAATGAATCAATTGTGGCAGGTATCGGGGTGCCACCACCGCTGCATGGGTATGTTGCGACGAGTGAAAAGGAGACTGCACAGGTGTTCATCCAGTCGCATAAAGACGAACCGATCCTTGCGGGTTGGAATGTTGGTTTAGGGAAGGCGATCGCGTGGACATCGGACGCGAAACCCGCATGGGCACAGGCGTGGATTCCGTGGCGCAACTTCGGAAAATTTTGGGGACAGGTTATCAATTGGACGCTACCCGCAGCAAGCACAGGCACTGATTTCGATCTCAGAGTATCCGTGCACCAAGGCATGGCGGAGGTTAACATTGATACCCGAAGCCCATCAGAAGCGTCTTACAAGGTCCATGTCGTGGGTCCAGATCGCACAAACCAGCGTGTTGACATCCAACAGATTACACCGACACGGTATAGCGGCACATTTCAGACGCAGGACCGTGGTGCTTATATTGTCACTGCGGAACGTGAGGGCGATGCGCGTAGAAGTGTCGAAACCCTGTCCCTCCCGTATCCGGCAGAATACACCGAGTTTCAGGTCGATACCGTCTCGCTAAGAAGGCTCGCCGCTGGCACCGCTGGTATTTATGAACCGACCCCTACACAGATAGCAGCACCCGCTGGAACACCCATCGAACGTCAGACCTCACTTACCCAAGCACTGCTGGTGATCGCCGCCATTCTGTTCGTGTTGGAGATGATCCTCCGCCGTTTCAGCATAACAAATCGGTATCTCACAGCGTTTCTCACTCGGTTCCGTGGAAAATCTGTGGGCAGTCCGGCAGAGATCCAAGTCATGCAAACATTGGAGGATGTTATGCCATCGGATAGACGCGTCACAGCAGACATAGCACCTTCTCAGCCAGCGGAAACTTCAATGACTCGACTCTTAGCCGCAAAGAGACGGGCGCGTTGATTTATGGTAAACCCGAAAAATAACTCCCACTGCGAGGCAATTTCAGTAGAAACGGTCCCTTGTCCCGCTGGCGAGGTTTCCTAACCTCGCCATCTCAGAGTGTCTAATTAATTCTAAGGTTTACCATAGTTTTCAAGATGTGGTCTCTGACGAATTAAATTTGACGATTTCCTCCCAAAGCATGTTACCCTCAACATCGCAAAACTTGCCCATGAATTCAGCGGTGAACCTGTTGATGACTTTAGCATATTCCTGCATAAACTGTTCATTTTTTTCTTTCGCTTGATGTCCTAAAGGTTCAACTATGTCGGTGTATAGGTTATCATCCCCTGAAATAAATTCCCAGAATTTTTGTCCACACAATTTCAAGTAGTCGCCCTTATCTGGTTTTCGATCTTTTCCATAACAGCATCCATTGACAGCCACAACATTCGCCGATGATGTATTCGTTCTAAGGATTCGTTTCGCTTTCCTGAAGTTGTCCTTCAACTTTGCGACTTGACTGCTATTTCCCCAATTTGGGCCAGATTTGATTGAGACGATGTATCTGATGTTATCCTTTTCAAACTCTAAATCGATCCCTTCTGCTGAAGACTTTTGACCGCCATAGACCTGGGCACAGATAAAAATCGCAAGTTCCTCCAGAAACCCTCCAAAGATCCCTTCTTCTTGTGAAGACAAAAAAGCATCTAAAATAGTCCTTATAAATTCTGGTGCTGTGTTAATGTCCTTTGCTTTGAATAGGTAGGGATTTTTGCGCTTGACGACATCCAGCATCTTCAATTTTTGAAGGCTATCTAACCTCTTCTGGTGAAAAACTTGAATGTTCGCTTCAACATAATCAGCGATCTCTTGTTGTGTAATGGGTTTCATATTCAGTTTCTTCAAATAAAAGACGTTGGGGTGAGTTGATATTCTCTTTCGCTAATTGATAATACTGCGGCAAGATTTCAATGCCAGCGGAATTCCTCAACAACGTTTGAGCGACTTGACACGTCGTGCCAGCACCCGCAAACGGATCCAGCACCCAATCATTTTCTTTCGTAAACAGCTTGATAAACCATTCAGGCAGTGCCTTCGGAAAAACGGCACTGTGCTTCCGATTTCCCGTTTCTGTGGCTAAGTGCAAAACATTCGTCGGATACGCCATTTTTCGATCTAACCAATTGGAAACATTCTTACCAAACCCGCTCCCTACTTTCGATGTATCTCGACTCTGATCCGTCTCGCTGAGATTCTTTAACCTTTTCTCCGCCCAATCTCCCATCGGCACCATAACTGCCTCTTGGTACATATTGAACTTTTTGCTTTTATTAAACTGCAAACATCTTTCCCACGCATCCCGAAATCGGTTCGGCCACTTGCCCGGATAGCAGTTCTTCTTGTGCCAGACGAACTCCTCTGTCCACAACCATCCCTGCTTTCTCATCTCAAGTATCAACGCAATGACATAGGTATGCCGTTCGCCGCCAATTGCGTTTTCTTTGATGTTCAGGATGAACGTGCCAGAGGGCTTGAGGACTCTCAGGAATTCTTCCGCACGCGGCATAAACCAACTGACATATTCATCAGGACTGATTCCGCCGTATGTTTTGGATCTCCGATCCGCATACGGGGGGGAAGTCATAATCAGGTCAAATGAGTCGGTGTCAAAATCGGCGAGTACCGCTAAGCAATCTCCAAGGTAAAGGTCTGTTTTTATTTCTGTCATTCAATAATTTGCCTCTATGTAAGTAGTTATCAAGATGATACCATACTTACGAGGAAAAATCAAGTAAAAAGGCGAAAGCAGACAGAGCCATTCAATTCTCTGGTAGGGGAGAACTCCGATGCCCGAACCTTCAAACTGAATGGCTCTGTGTAATTAGGAAAATACCGCTCACTTCAATACCAGGTATCCGATGAGAGCGAGGCGACTGCAGCATCTTCAGTGTCAAAATACTCGAAGAGACGAATCAGACGACTCCGGACGACCAGATTTCTGATGTTCCCTCCAACGTTGATGATACCAATGCGTCCATGCTTCTGTCGTGCCTCAATATACGCGCTGACTAAGGCACCGAGACCGGAACTGTCTATCTTATGGACGTGCGCGAAATTAATGAGAACACATGCGTCATCCGTCGCGTTCACTCGTGAAATGAGTTCCGCTTGTAAGTCTGATGCTGCGGTGCCTAATATATTTCCAGTGGGTTCCACGATCGGAACCGTGCCTTTCATCTGTATTAACGTCGTCATGGGGTTGCTCCTTTAATTGTCGTTAGGCATTCGGGAACTTCATTTCCTCGTAACACCTTTGTGCTTTCAGACATCGTTTGCTTGATATTAATTTCCAAGGGCATTCGCGTTGCTTTCGGTGCTATCTGTGCCTATGGAAACACTATCTTCTTGTGGGGGGTGTTGCTTGGTTGCAAGTTGCTGTATTGCGGGGGCTTTTTGTGCCGATGCCGCTGCGATTTCGCGGCGGACGTGCCATCTATAGAGTTGAGCCCCGACAACCACCGTAAAGAGAATGACACCTACAAAGATCATTCGGTTTGAGAGCGTTTCGCGAAACATACTGCACCTCCAAGTTCTTATTCACTTTCTTAAGCAAGTTTCGTGCCAATACGCTGAAAAATGGTATTTTCTGCACCAAAACCGCTGACATCTCAAAGATATTTTCACGACAGAACGTCCCGAAACCCCGCGTATCCACAAGGTTTATCAACCCTCAAGGATAACCGCTGACTTTCAATTTTAAATCTTGTTTTGCTGAAAAAAGTGGATGATGCTGGAATCCTCGGTCTATCCTTGACACGCAAAAATTGTAGGTTAAGGCGCAAAAATTGTAGGGTGACACGCAAAAATTGCGTCACTGGGGATCTCGTGCATCTGGCACGCGTCTTTTCTTGTAAAAAAAAATGGGATGTGATAGTATCTTTTTAGGTCAGATTCCGTTATAGTGGTTAGGAGAACGTTATGAACATGCAGCCAACATTTATCGAATTGCCCTCAGCACCGATGCAAGAGATTTATCACACGGTTGAGCAGGTCGCGGATTCAACCCTCTCGTTTTTCATCATGGGGGAAACCGGGGTAGGGAAGGAGGGCGTGGCACAATACATCCATCAAAAGGGACCCCGACGACATAAACCTTTCACGGCTATCAATTGTGGGAGGTTCACCTCCGAACTTCTGCAAAGTGAACTCTTCGGACATGAAGCAGGGGCATTTACCGGCGCAAACCAGCAGCGGAAAGGCGCGCTTGAACGCACAAACGGAGGCATCCTCTTTTTAGATGAGGTGGTCGAGATGCCTTTAGAGGCACAGAAACTGCTCCTCCGCGTTTTGGATACACAGACGTTTACACGGCTCGGCGGCAACGAGACCCTCACCTCAGATTTTCAGGTGATCGCGGCGACCAATAAGGACATTGGAAGCGCCATTTTGAGAGCAGACTTTAGAGCCGATCTCTACTACCGATTTGCAGACATAATGCTCCACGTCCCACCCCTACGCGAACGGGCAGAGGACATTTCTCCGCTGGTTAACACTTTTATTCAGGAATTCACACCGAAGGGGGGAAAAGACACGATAGGGATTACGCCTGAAGCACTCATGCGGCTCCAACAGGCAGCATGGCCGGGGAATATCCGACAACTCAGAAGCACACTCCGAACAGCGATCGCCCTGACGACAAACAGTAAACTGGAGGTCCAAGATTTTCCCTATAATTTTTTTGCGGCTCCGGAGTTAGAAAAGCCTGTCTCCGCGCCCGAGATAAAAGAATATACATCTACCCTCCCAGACTTTGCTCGCACCTTCATTGCTATATGGCAAAGTCTCGCATCGGAGACCCGAGAGGCAATTATACATGAGTTCTTAACACATCTACCCGAGTTTTCGCAGAACCTTGAGGACACCCAGACGATAACATCAGACGCAAACGGGGAGCTGCTCAACATAAAAAATATGAATCAGCATGAAATTCTACGTGAGGTTGCCCAGAGACGTATTGAGGCATACGCCTCCCTCAATAAAGCAGCACGCTCCTTAGGGATCGATATCCGGACCCTTCAGAAACATGCCCACTGGGAAGAACACAACGATGCTGAAAACTGATACCATTTCTGATTGAAATTGTAGCATAAACTTTTAGTTTGTGTCCCCTTGTAGCATAGACTGTTAGTCTGTGCACTAAGGGGTGGTTAATGCGATATAAACTTTTAGAAATGGTATAATACCCGCTCCTTTTATGCCAAGGGTCGCTGCCGAATCTCATGCCAAGGACCCGTGATCGCCAGTGTAATCCCATGACTCTGAATGTTCACAAAGAGCGTTGTGCCATCAGGTGAGAACGTCGCACCGGCGAGCTCAGACATATTACCGGCGTTTCGAGCGAACTTATAGAGATGTCCTTCAGGCGTTATGCCAACCAAAAATTCCTCTTCTGGACCATCTTCGCAGATAATTAGATCCCCCCACGGTGTGACAGTCAGGTTATCGGCATTTTCCATGAGATTCCTATCGTTCGGCTCAACGAAAAGTTGAAGGGTGCCGGGTGCCTGTGCCTCGCGGCTGGTGCCTTCATAAGGACTGGGCATGTATTTCCAAATCTGCCCTTTGTATGCAATGCCACCATTCGTACAGGCGATATAGAATTCTCCCTGATCTTGATTGCTGCCGTACCAAATCCCTTCGCCGCGTGCGAACCTTGCCGCATCTTTGCCTTCAGCACCTTGGATACGGAGGTCATCGTCCGGCGATTCCACGTTCTCAATGTCCACCCATTCCACTGCGAATGTTTCACCAACCGGAATCGGGTTGTATGTCCACGGAAGGACCTTCTGCATCCGGCTTTTCCAGTTTCGGGTATCTACGCTTTTCATGTCACGAATTTTTAGTGCCTGAAGTTTGCCACCTGCAGCGAGTTCAGCCGTCTTGCCATTAAAACTATCTGGGATAAACCGATAGATTAAACTATCGCCTCTGTCTTCCGTTTGATAGACAATCCCAGTTTTCGGATCGACAGCGACTGCCTCATGGTTGAAACGTCCCATCGCTTTCAATGGGATCGGGGCGGCTAATCCTATGTCAGCGGAAACAGGCACTTCAAAATTGTACCCATGGTCCACCTCGTAGGTTTCCTCTGCCTTCTGCATAGTTTCTTCACAGGTTATCCACGTGTTCCAAGGCGTTAAGCCACCGGCACAGTTCCGGATCGTCCCGATTAGACTTAAGAAGTGTTTCTCCAGCGTCTGTGTCCGCGTGTCATAGACAAGTGTCGTTGTTCCTCCGAGGCAAGGTAATTCACCGGATCCAGCGTCATATAAGTTATCGCGGGCAGTCCGTTCAAGTTTCTCGTTATTCCATCCAAACGGACCGACGTTTTTAGCAGTGGCGGTCAATTCGTGATTTCGGACGAGGAGCGTCTTGCCGTTAGGACCCGGATAAGCCGCCATACCATCGTGTCCACCCGGCACCCAGAGTCCATCGTCCATGATTTCGCCTGTCCTCGAAAAAGCGTGTGCGGTAAACCCTTCTGGGAGGTCAAGCAGGCGATTCGGGGTCGGCGTGAACTCATAGGGCGGCTCAGGTCTAAAACCCGGCACCTTCTGAATTAATGCATTGCCACACCCTAAAAATCCGAGACTGACTGCAGCCGATGCAGCCGAGAGGGTGCCATACCGTAGAAATTGTCGTCGAGAGAGTTTATTTCTCTGCTGCTTGCGAGCAGAAACGTGCTGTGTAGAAGTCATAAAGTGCCCCCACCAACCGTCAAAGCGGTGATTGAAGTCGTTATATTGGAGACGGACGCATTTTTTTACTTATGTAACCCAAGTTGCTACTAACGAATTCTACCTGTTTAGAGAAGTTTTTCGGCATATTTCTTCACCCCAGCGGGGTGCTATGTCTATAGAAAACAGCGTATTCGGATTCTTGCACTCCAGCGGAGTGCTATGTCTATAAATAACTGGCAATTTGGATTATGTAATAAAGTATAACATTAGCATTTTACAATATTTTTTCTTTTTTTTCAAAAGTTTATCGCAAATCGCCAAATGTTTCCAACTTCGCACAATCCGAAAATAAAAACTGAATGGCACTAAAGAAAACAGAAATCGGGTTGACAGTGATTCGCTAATTGGATTATAATATGTCGTGAAAGGAATTAACCAGATATGCGATTCACCTATTTTGTGCCGGGGTGGGGAGTTGTGCTTGGTATCGGTGTTGTCATCGGTATAACGGTATTTGTGTATTTGCGAGTAGCGCGTCCATTACACCCGAGGTATAGATTCTTACTCATGCTGCTGCGAATCACTGCAGCCTCGATTCTGCTCGGTTGTCTCTTAGCCCCCGTTATCATTGAAAAGAAGGACATCACGCCGCCGACGCACCTCTCCATTTTGGTGGATACCTCGCGAAGTATGAAACTCGTCGATGCACCCATGAGCGAGGTGCCTATCTCGAGGCTCAGTCAGGTGAATCAGCTGCTTTTCAATGGACAATTCCTGACAACCTTGCAAGATAGGTTCGAAGTGCATCTCTATCCTTTCAATACGCGATTGCAACAAAGCGTCCTATTGGCACAAGAGGATGATGCGCGACTGCCCACATTCGAGGCGGCGGGAAATCTGACGGATGTTGGAGGAGCTATACGGGAAGCTGCATCGGCATGGAAGGGGCAACAAACCGCCGGTATTGTCCTCATTACAGACGGTGCACACAATTCTGGGCAGTTTCCTTTGGAGACGATCACCGCATTGGAAGTGCCGATCTATCCAATAGGGGTCGGTTCCGTGGAACCCCCAAAAGACATTCAGATTCAACGTGTCAATTACACGCCAATCGCTTATACAGACCATGAGAGTGTTATTCGTGTGAGCGTCGGACAAACCGGCTACACCGGTAAAACGACGCAGTTGTCTTTACGGGAAGTAGAAAGTAACAGTCTCGTGGATGCTGTAACGTTTACCTTCAACGCCCATCAGGAAGTAAACGCTATCGAAGCCAGTACCCAACACGTGATTGAGTTGAAGATAACACCGCAGTCAGAGGGTAACTTTCAATACTCGGTTACACTTCCGACACTTGACGGTGAACTCACGGCGGCGAACAATCAAAAGACGTTTTCGGTAAAGGTTGTGAAGGCAAAGTTGAACGTTTTTTATCTCGAAGGCAGACCCAGATGGGACTATACTTTTTTGAAACGCACATTGGAACGAGACCCGGATATTGAGGCGACTTGTGCAATCTTAGCGTCTGATAGCTCAAAGCGGCTGCCTGTAGAGAGCGTCCCCCATCGTTTAGATGGATATTATCCGCAAGCGACCCCGGTATCCGAGACACCAAAGTTCCCTGAAACGCTCGCCGAGCTGTCTAAATACGATGTGCTAATTTTAGGAGATTTGGGCGCTGAGCAGCTTACCAAAACCCAGCAACGCGCAATTCTCGATTTTGTTGAGACGCGCGGAAAACCCGTTATCTTTCTACCCTCTCGGAATACGCTCGGTGTGAATGGGTTCGGAACTACAGAATTAGCAGCACTCTTGCCGATTGACATCCCAACGCGGGGATGTCGTGTAGAGGATACAGAATTTACGGTGCAATTAACCCAATCTGGGGCATTTCACCCGATGTTGCAACTCCATGAGACGCAAATGGCAGTCTCCAATCAGGCGCGAACAGGATCAGGGCTATCGGATCCCGCTTTAACTGACAACTTTCTATCCAATATGCCAGCGTTGCCGCGATTCTTCAGTGGATTTCGTCTCAGGGGTGGGGCAACGACGCTGATGGACAATGGGAAAGGCATGCCGATTCTGGTGCTCCAGAGAGCAGGTTTAGGCAAAAGCCTACTGATCGCCGCGGAGGGCTTCTATAATTGGCAGTTTGGTGTTAAAACCTTTAAAGACAAACGGTATCACACAATCTATCCCCGTTTTTGGGCACAGGTCCTGCGATGGATGGCAACAAATACGGATGACAAAAACGTATATCTTACGACGGACGCTTCCACGTATGCGATAGGGGATACAGTGAAGGTTACTGCGTATCTCTATTCTGAAACCTATCAACCGCAAACGGGGGCAACGGTCGAGATCGAAGTCGTGCCGCCTGATGGAGAGCCTTTCCAAGTTAAGAGTTCTCGGTCATCGGTTGTCGGTTCTCAGTCAGGCGGTGAGCCTGCCAAACCAGATCCTTCCTTTGACAGCCACTTTACTGCCCAATTTGTACTACTACAAAAGGGGAAGTACCGCATTCGCGCAACCGGTAGGAGTGGCAATCTGAAATTAGGTGAGGATCAAATAGATGTGTATGCCCATCCCCAGCTTGCCGAATTGGAGAATCCGCAGCGCAATGAAGACTTACTGAAGCAACTCGCAGCGCGAACGGGGGGTGCCTACTTTAGGATGGCGGACGCGGAATCCGTCCCTGAAAACATTGCGAATGTCCAAAATCCAATATTCGTTGATGCGGAACGCGAGCTCTGGGCACATCCGTTGGTTCTCATCGCGGTTGTTGGGTTGTTGGGGACTGAATGGTTCTTACGTAAACGGGTCGGATTGACTTAAAGAGTTTAGGACTTACACAGTTTCCCAAAATAAATGGACATCTTTGTAGCATAGGCTGTTGGTTTCCTGTGCCAGTGTGAATGTCCAAGTAATTCTAAAATCTACCATAAAAGACGCGAAAACTTGAAGTGCCCCAAAAATGCGAAATCGTTACATCAAAACCTCTTTAACGAATAACTATTTCTCGATGTGTTGTTTCCTTCTCTGCGCTGTGATAGGTGTGAGTTTACAGGCTTCCGATGTCCCGATAACTATCGCCCAAGTTCACTATAGCGGCGGCGGTGATTGGTATGGCGACCCAACAACGATCAAAAACTGGCTGCAACTCCTACGAAACCGAACAAATATAGAAACCGCGAAGGACAGGGTCATTATTAAGTTGACCGATCATACCCTCTATCAATATCCGATGCTCTATCTGGTAGGACACGGGAATATCCGATTGACTGAAAGTGAAGTCGAGGCATTACGGGCGTATCTCAAGAACGGTGGTTTTCTGTTCGCGAACGATGATTACGGACTTGATAAGAGTTTTCGTCGTGAAATGCGAAGGGTATTTCCAGAGCAGGAACTACAGCCTATCCCAAACACGCATCTGATGTATCGCTGTTTCTATGAACTGAAAGGACTCCCTAAGATTCATGAACATGACGCTGAACCCGCACAAGGGTTTGGACTTTTTCATGATGGACGTATGGTCGTTTACTACGTCTACAGTGCTGACATCGGGGATGGGCTTGAGGATGCCGATGTGCATCCAGACGATACACCTCAGGTCCGCGAACTCGCTGCGAAAATGGCGGTGAATATCGCTATATATGCCCTGACGCATTAAAAAGGTTTAGGACTTGCGCTTTTGCCCAGTTTTTGGTTCGTAGTAGCGCAATTTATTGCGCATTCTTGGAGAGTTGACAACCCATTTCGTGCTGGGATCCAAATTTGCGTAAGTAAGGTTTAGGACTTACGCTTTTTATTTGTTCTTGGTTCGTAGTAGCGCAATTTATTGCGCATTCTTGGAGAGTTGACAACCCATTTCGTGCTGGGATCCAAATTTGCGTAAATAAGGTTTAGGACTTACGCTTTTTGCATGTTCTTGGTTCGTAGTAGCGCAATTTATTGCGCATTCTTAGAGGATGGACAACTCATTTCCTCTGAACCTCAAGGCGCGCCATTTAACCGCAAGGTAAAATTAAAAAATGCACAAACCTACTTCATCGAACCGCAAGGAAAAATTAAAAGAGGATTACGGAAACCTTATGGATCGGCTGCGTGCGATGCAGCGACGGTGGCGATGGCTCACTTTCTCCGAAGGACTCCTGAAGTGCATCGGTATGCTTGCGCTTGTGATGGCGGGGACACTTATCATTTTAACCCTGAGTTTCCAGTTATGGCAATCCCCCTTCTTGCGCTGGATACGCATCGCGATTATCCTATTATCTATAGCAGGTGCCGTCTATACCATCATTCGAACGTTCGTGCTGCCGCTCTGCCAGAAGTTAACAGACACGGCTGTCGCCTCGCGCCTTGAGTCCCGGCAGCCTGAAGCCGCCTTCGCTGCTGAGAACCGGATTCTCAGTGCCGTCCAACTTTGGAACACCTTGGAGGACAACAGGCTCGGGTATGCCCCAGAATTCGTCGAGCATCTGATTGTCCAAGCCAGCCAGGATATGGAGCAGGTGCAACACAAACAGGTATTTCAGCCCGAATTTCGGAAGATTCAGCGAAATGCAGGGATTGCCGTCGGGGGGATCGTCCTACTCCTCGCCATACATTTTCTTTTACCTGCCGCGTTTACAGGCTTCGCACAGGCGTTCCAGACCTTACCGGAAACGCTTCAAGACGATCAGGAATATCTAAAGAAGTCGATTCAGATTACAAAAATCCAGCCCGGCAGCCTCCAAATTGAACGAGGGACCGATGTTAACGTAACGGCTGAAATAGGCGGGCATCTCGGGGCTCCCGTTGTGCTTTACTATCGCGTTGGTGATGAATACGAGGTGCGGTCAACGGCAGAATGGCAATCGTTGTTGATGCACCGCACACCCACGGATACCAACCGCGGCTTGCAGGTTTCCGAGATTTCAACGCCCTACAGCGCGAGACTTGAGAATGTGGCACGTCCGCTGCAATACTATATTTCGGTCGAAGAGGTGACATCGGAACAGTATCAGATAACAATCAGTAATGAACCGATTGTCACGCAGTTCCAGTATCGACTCAATTATCCAGCTTACACGCAACTACAATCCCAGACCCTTCCAACGAACGTCGGGGATATCCACGTGCTTTTTGGAACAGAGGTCGTGTTCACCGGAGAGAGTAATAAACCACTTCAAAAGGCACACATCGCTTTTGAGGCATCAGGTAATGTGGAACTGGAGATTACGGAAGGAAAATTACAGGACACTATTACACAATTGGCAGAGAATGGAGAGCAACAAGAAACACCCGCCACATCGCAAACAATACGAGGTGCTTTTATTGCGCGAGAGAGTGAAAATTATCGTATCCACATTACCGACACGGACGGGTTCACGAATCGGGATCCCGTTAGCCGAACGATAACCGTTTTGGAAGATACCGCCCCTGATGTCAATATTGTCGCACCCGCACGGGACACCGTTTTAGACGATGCGATGTTGGTTGAGCTAAAAGTGGAGGCGACAGACGACTATGGCATACAGGAACTTCAATTGGTATACCGCGTTGAGAGTGAAGGTGCCGAAGAGGTAAAGGTGCCTTTAAAACGTTGGGGCGTCGAGGACGCACTCTCACACAGATCGGTTTTTGTGGCATACACATGGGATGTCGATCGGATTAGTATGTTCCCTGGCGAAACGCTCGCGTATTACGTTCAGGCTTTGGATATTGACAATGTCTCAGGACCGAATATCGGCACGTCTCATACATATACACTCCGCTTTCCTTCGCTCTCGGAGTTATACGACGCTGTTGCGACAGAGCAGCAAACTGAACAACGCGGACTTGAAGAACTCGTTGACGAGCAGGCAGATGCGACCGGTCTGGTTGACACGCTCTTGGATAAAATCAGGAAGAACCAGGAACTTACGCTTAATGACGAAAACCTGATGCAACAGGTGCTTGAGAATCAGAAGCAGATTGAGGAGACGGCGAGGCAACTCATCGAAAACATGAAAGAGACGGCAGAGGAGATGGAACAGAACCAACTCTTTGACGCTGAGACGATTGAGAAGTATCAGGAACTGCAAGAGCTCATGGAGAAGGCACTTTCTGAAGAACATAAAGAACTCCTGCAGAAGTTATCAGAGGCACTGGCAGAACAGCAGGTGGACGATCAGGAACGGTCCATGGCGGAAGCGAATCTCAGTCAAGAGCAGTTCTTACAACAACTCGAACGCGCCAAATCGCTCTATGAACAGATTCTCCTCGAACAGGAACTCGAAGCTGCGGTGAAACAGGCGAAGGCACTCGCTGAACAGCAAAAGCAGTTGATGGATACATTGGAATCATTGGAACGGTCCGCACCTACAAGGGATCTCGCACAGAAAGAGGACCGAGTGGCGGATGAATTCAATCAGCTCAGCGAAAAGTTAGAGGAACTCGGCACGAAAATGGGGGAACTCGCCCAAAATAAGGAGAACGCGCCCCCGCAGATAGAACGGCTTGCGGATGAAATCGTCCGACTCAACCAGTTCGCGCACGAACATAAACTGCCCGAGATGCTCGAAGCAACCAGTGAGAACCTCCGAGGGGGGCAGAAGAATGCGGCACTGGAATCGGGACGCGGGGCAGAACAGACGCTCACAGAACTCGCACAGGGTTTGGACAACGCCTTGGCGTTCATGGAAGGCGCGAACGCCAACGAAACTTTGACTGCCCTACAAGAAGCCGTTGAAAGTGGGCTTTACCTCTCACATCTTCACGAGGAGGTCCTCACGCAAACGAACGACATCCTCACCACTGGACAGTCTGAGGCTTACATTTCAAGTGAGATTGTGCGATTGCAACAGCTCGCCGCGGATGAACTCAGTGCAGCAGAGAGTATCACGCAACTTTCCGGTAAACTGTGGGATTTAGGGAGCCGACAGATACAGGTGCCACCTGAAGCGATATTCCATCTTAACGCCTCTAACGATGCGCTCGCCCGTGCCGCCCGTGCCTTAGAAGATAGGCAGCCAAACCTCGCCATCCCGATCCAAAAAGGCGCACTCGCGGATCTTAATCAGGCGGTCTTTGAACTCTTGGAGGCAATGGGCCAAATGAACCAACAGATGGGTGCCAGCGGATTTGAAAACATGATGGAGCAGCTCCAGCAGCTCGCTGAGAGTCAAGAGCAGTTGAACGAGATGGCACAGAATCTGAATCAGCAAATGCGCGAGCAGGGACGCACCCCAGGAGTTGAGCAGATGATGCGTCAACTCGCTGCCCAACAGCAGCTGATCCGAGAAGCAACGGAACGGATCGCTGAACGGGCAGAGCAGATGGCACAGATGCTCGGCAGTCTTGAAGATGTCGCTGGGGAGATGACTGAGGTCGAGAAGTCGCTCCGTCAAGGTGAACTCAATGAGGATGTTCTTGATAGACAGGCACAAATATTGACGCGAATGCTTGACAGTCTAAAATCGTTGCAGAAACGGGATGTTGGTAAGCAGCGCAAAGCCGAGGTAGCGGAAAGCCCCGAAACGCCTGCGCAGGAAGTACCGCCTTTGCATCCTGAACTCCTCGAAGTCGTTCGGAAATTAGAAACCACACCGTATGCCAAGGAATTTGAAGACATTCCGTTCCAGTATCGGGAGCAATTAAAGCAGTACTTTAAAGCACTCTCCCAGAAGAGACAGTAATCTCATTCCGCAGTCGGTATCGGTGCCCAAACGGATAGTGTCATTTAGTTTTCTACCAGGATACACTCAAAGTCTCTACCCTCCTGATAAGGGGGGATATGGGGGTTGAGGGATTTAGGGGGGTTCCATTCTTCACCCCAGCGGGGTGATATGTCTATAGAAAATCGTGTGTTCAACCTCTTGCACTCCAGCGGAGTGCTATATTCATTAGTTTTCTACCAGGATACACTCAAAGTCCTCCTGATAAGGAGGATATGGAGGTTGAGGGGGTTTTTCCATTCTTCACCCCAGCGGGGTGATATGTCTATAGAAAATCGTGTGTTTAACCTCTTGCACTCCAGCGGAGTGCTATATTCATAGGTAGGTGGCAACTTAGGTTATAATATGAAGGAGAAAAAATGGAGACAGCAGTGAGCATCGTAGACGATGCGTTTTACATCAATGGGGAAATTACCTATCCGGGACGTTCCTACCAAGGGAATAAGATTGAGGGATTGCTGCTCAACACCCGTATGGTGCAAGGCATCTTTGATGATCGGAACCCCGAAACCATACATCTCTGGGAATACCCAGATACAGGTGAATGGGATCCAGAGCGCAATACGCGTGAATTCCTATCCGCGATGCCCACATGGCGTGCACACGGCATATTGGCGTTCACCATTAACCTCCAAGGTGGCAGTCCCGAAGGCTACTCCAAGGCGCAGCCGTGGCACAACTCCGGTATAGAAGCCGATGGGAGCCTCAATCCGGATTACCTATCCAGGCTTGAACGCATCATCGACTTTGCTGACGCACTCGGGATGGTCGTAATCCTCGGTTATTTCTACTTTGGGCAGGACCAACGGGTCACTGATGAAAACGCCGTCAAAAACGCTGTTGACAACGCAACGGGTTGGCTCTTTGACAAGGGATACACGAATGTTATTGTTGAAGTTAACAACGAGTGCAACGTGAGATACGCACACGAAATTCTGCAACCGCAGCGGGTGCATGAATTGATCGAACGCGTGAAAGCGACGACGCGCAATGGAAACAGATTCCTCGTCGGCACGAGTTACGGGGGTGGCAGAGTGCCGTTTGAAAATGTCGTCCGTTCCTCCGATTTCCTACTTGTCCACGGAAACGGCGTAAGTGATCCGAACCGCATCATTGAGATGGTCCAACAGACCCGCGAAGTCCCCGGCTACCGTCCGATGCCGATCCTTTTCAATGAAGACGACCATTTCGATTTCGATAAACCCCTAAACAACTTCGTCGCCGCTGTGAGTCAATACGCCTCATGGGGCTACTTCGATCCCGGTGAAAACGACTATTGCAACGGTTACCAATCCGTGCCAGTGCAATGGCAAATCAACACACCGCGCAAACGCGCTTTCTTTCAAAAGGCGCGCGACATCACAGGCTGATATTCTTCATAGCACCATCTAACCGAACCGCAAGGAAAGTTAAAAGAGTGTTTATCTCATAGCACCAAGAACATAGTCTGAAATGAAATTATGCCTTAAATGGCATAATTTGTCTTTGCTTTACATTTGGAGGGGTTTTTGCTTGGGTGTTTCTTCAGCCTACGGAGAAGCACTTTATATATCAAACTCACCTGACCGAACCGCAAGGAAAATTAAAAAGGTGTTTATCTTCATAGCACCAGGAACATAGCCTGAAATGAAATTATGCCTTAAATGGCATAATTTGTCTTTGCTTTATATTTGGAAGGCGGCTCTACGGAGAAGCACTCTATATATCAAACCCACCGAACCGAACCGCAAGGAAAATTAAAAAAATGCCACAAGTTGATCCTGTTTATTTTGCCATTACAATTGCCGTCGTGATTATGCTCGCGACAAGCATCCGAATCCTCAAAGAATACGAACGCGCCGTTATCTTCCGTCTCGGACGCCTGGTGTCGACCCGAGGTCCCGGACTCGTCTTCATGATACCCTTCTGGATAGAACGAATGCAGCGGATTAGCCTTCGAGTCATCGTCAACGACGTCACCCCCCAAGATGTGATTACCAAAGACAACGTCTCCGTCAGCGTTAACGCCGTGCTCACATTCAGAGTAACCGAAGCCGATAGAGCCGTGATCGAGGTGGAAGACTTCGGTTTTGCCATCGCGCAGGTCGCACAGACAACACTTCGGAGCGTGCTCGGACGCGCCGAACTGGACGATCTACTCTCAGAGCGCGAGAAACTCAATCAGGACTTAGAAGACATCATCAAGAAGCATTGTGAACCGTGGGGTGTCGAGGTGCTTGCGATGGAAATTAAGCACGTGGATCTCCCGGTTGAGATGCAGCGCGCCATGGCCAAACAAGCGGAAGCCGAGCGGGAACGGCGTGCGAAAGTCACACACGCCGAGGGTGAATTCGAGTCTGCTGAGGTGCTAACCAATGCCGCTGAAATCCTCAGCAAGACCCCGACCGCTGTGCAGCTCCGATTCCTTCAAGCGTTAGTAGAGGTGAGTGCGGAAAAGAACTCAACCGTCGTCTTCCCGATTCCGATAGACCTGCTCAGTCCGTTCCTTGAGAAGATAAAGGGGACAGGAGAATAGTATCTTCGATATTGGGTTTATGATTCGTAGGTCGGGTAGAGCGTTAGCGAAACCCGACATCTGCGCTATCCCCAATCTTCATGAGGCAGCGGCGTGCGGTTGAGTGCGTCCCTATACATTCGCCAGTGGGGTAGAAAACTATCCATCAGCTCACGAAACCGCTCGTTATGCGAACGCTCCAGCAGATGCACCATCTCATGCACCAAGATATACACCAAGCAGGATTCCGGTTTCTTTGCGAGTTCAAGGTTCAGCCAGATACGTTTCGCCTCAACGTTGCAAGACCCCCAGAGCGTTTTCATCTTCCGAATCCGCACTTCATTGACGGACACACCTAACTTCGGTTCCCATTTCTCAAGGAGCGACGGCATTTGCCCTCGGAGATGCTGGCGATACCAGCGATAAAGTACTGCTTCGCGTGTGTCCCGATCCGACCCCGGACGCACCCTGAGTGCAATCTTTGTGTTATTGGGAAGCCAGACCTTCGGTGGACAGTCTTGCTCTACGACATCCAGTCTATAGCGTCTACCGGCAAAATAATGACTCTCGCCTGTCACAAACTCGCGGCGCGATTCCCGGTCCTGCTTTGTAAATCCGGCTTGTTTGCGGCGAATCCAGCCCAGCCGTGAAATGACTGCCATCCGAATAGTCTCATCATCGAAGTATAAGGGTGCCGATACTTGCACACGTCCGTTTGGCGGATGAACACTTATATGGAGGTTCTTGATGTCTTTTCGGACGACCTCTACCGAGATCCCGCCGATGTCAATATGATACCTATCAATTTTAGTATTCACGCTGATGCACCGCCAGTTCGAGAAGTGCAGTGACATCCAAATCATAGTCACTAAATTCCCGTTGAATTACGCCTGCGATCGCGTGCTGCACCTGCCGCTTTTTGAGCCTATTGCCTCGCCAGTCGTCTCTTCTCGTTGTGAGGATGGTGTGGTTTATTGCGAGTGCCGCCGCTTCTCTACGATCTTCAGGAAGCGTGTCTAAGTTATCAAACAAAGCACGTAATGCGCCGGTATTGATAGTAGCGGGATAGCGATCTGGGTTTTCGTGTTCTGCGATCCGCCCACTGAGTCCCTCGATTTCGGAGAGATACTCACGATAATCCAAAGCCCCGCGTCGGCGTTGCCGAATGATGTCATCAAGGAGATGCGAGATCTCCTCGTAATACCTCGGATTGACCTCCGACCTGTCAACGATAAGCCGACGGACGTTGTTTTCGATGGTTGCGGCTCTTGCGATTTCGTTGGTGCGAATGCCCGCCGGTAGCAGATTCAGTGCTTCAGCACTGTTTTGAACAATCAGTTCCACTAAGGGAATATCGCCGAGCGTTGAGAGGATTTCGCTCTCCTCAGCGCGGATGTATGTATCAATGAGATGCCGCATATCAGGTTCGTAGGCTTTCAGATCGACGTAATCACCGCTGGCAAGTTTGATCTCTCGGCTGACGTTTTCGTAGTGCGTCACTTCTGTCTTAATCTCCCGTGCTGCATCGGCACTGTAACCCGCTTCGCGCATATCGTTGGCGAGATTGGCATAAGCACGCACAAACGCGGCAGTGAATTTATAGAGTTTTTCGCGTTTCGGTTCGTTTGCTTTGAGTTGTTCGAGATTCCCAGCTTCTTCACCACAGAAAAAACGGATGTAATTGGCGGTGTTGTGTGGCGGTGCCACGGGTTCGCACAGTGCTTTAAACGCCTCACGTGTCTCCTCTAAACGTTCTCTCCCTTTTTCGAGCCTATCCTTCAACAAGCCTTGGACATCTTCTGCGTCGAAATTTTCAAAGGCTTCGCCGGTGTAGTCGGTAATCGCTTGCTCCAGAGACCGGAATAGGTCTTGATAATCGACGATGTAGCCGAATTCCTTGTCCTCACCGTCGAGGCGGTTTACCCTACAGATCGCTTGGAAAAGCCCGTGATCTTGCATATTCTTGTCGATATAGAGATAGGTCGCGGGCGGCGCGTCAAAACCCGTGAGAAGCTTATCCACAACGATGAGGAGTTTCATCTCGTCTGGCTTTTCAATGAAACTTTTCTTGACCTCCTGTTCAAACCGATCGGCTTTGGACATCGCTGTGTTTGCGGATTCGTCAAAGTGCTCCGCGAGCATCTTGCGATAGACGTAATACTCCCTCTGTCTATCTGTAAGCCCTTCTCCTGTTTCTTCCCGTGCGACATCATCAGCGGAAGGTCTGTAGGAGGTCACAACGGCGCATTTCCGTTTTAAGGGTGTTTTCTGAAATATCTGAAAAAATCGGCAAGCAGAAAAGATACTATCGGCGACGAGCATGGCGTTGCCGCGTCCGCTTTTAAGTCTGTCCCGGTTTTCCATATCAAGGACGATATCGGCGACGATTTTATCCAACCGCTCCCGCGAACTGAGAACATTCTGCAGCGTGCTCCAACGCTGTCGGAGCTGCGCCCTCGCTGTATCGGTGAGTCCACGGGTCCTATCGGCAAACCAGTGATCGATCTCTTCCTGAGAGGAGAGGATTTGGTCGATGTCGCGCGCCTCATACCGCAGGTCTAAGACGACACTGTCTTCAACGGCTTCGTCATACTTGTAGGTATGGATATAGGTGCCGAAGGTTTCAATGCTCCGTTGCTTGTCGCTTTTCAACAGGGGGGTGCCTGTGAAACCGATCAGCATCGCATCGGGGAGCAGCGTCTTCATCGCTTTGTGGAGTTTTCCTGACTGCGTGCGGTGGCATTCGTCGACAAAGACAAAGAATTCACCCTTCGCTTGAAAGTCGTCCGATAGATGTTGCTGAAGGTCGTCAAGGTAGTCGTCATAATCGTCAGTATCGGTATCTTCGTCTGCTCTCTCACCGGATCTGCCGAACTTGTGGACGAGTGAACAGATTAACCGCTCCGCAGGATTCGTAAGGACCCGCAGGAGATGCGCCCCGCTCTGTGTCCGCCGAATGTCCTCGTTGACGCCCCTAAAAACACCTTCAATTTGTTCGTCGAGTTCGGTGCGATCGGTGATGATGAGCACGCGCCCATTCGGGAGGGTTTCGAGGATTGATTTTGCGAGCCAGACCATTGTAAGGCTCTTACCGCTGCCTTGGGTGTGCCAGATGATACCGCCCTCTCTGCTTTTGATACGCGCGTGCGCGGCTTTCACACCGAAGAATTGGTTGTGTCGGCAAATCTTTTTGGTGCCAGCATCGAAGACGATGAAGTTGTGCAGGAGGTCAAGCAATCGGGTTTTGTTGCAGACTTGACTGAGTTCTCGGAGCAGGAAATTATCGCCTGCATCGGGATGGGCATCCGTTTCCTTCCATCGCAGCCAGTGTTTCTCTGGTGTTTTGATAACCCCGTAGTGTAGTCCTTGGGTTTCACTGCCTGCCATGACGAGCTGCACAGTGCTAAAAAACCGTTCGATGAAATCTTCGCGTTGGTTGGTAAGATTCTGGCGGATGCCTTCGGAAACGGAGACGATGGAACGTTTGAGTTCGAGGACCCCGATAGCGATACCGTTGATGTATAGCACTAAATCAGGGCGTTTGTTGCCCTCCTCGCCTTTGAGGGTTACCTCTTCAGCGATACCGAAATCGTTATTGAACGGATGCTCCCAGTCTATGAGTTTGACGGTGATCCGGTGCTCACCCGTGCTGGGTTGGACGTTCACACCGTAGCGCAGCAGTCCGTAAACCTCTCGGTTCGCTTCGTAGAGTTTTCTACTGCCACCAAGTGCCGCCGCCTTCTCCAGTTCATACAGCACTTTGGTGATGAGGGTGTCGTCGTGTTGTCTGCTGCTCAACCAATCCGTCAGCAGCTTTGTGTCAATATTGCTATTCTCCTGACGTTCTTGCCAGGTGCCGAGGTAAGTATACCCCAACGCCTTCTGGAAGAAGGTGACGACACGTTCCTGTGTGCGTATTTCCCTGTCACCAACGGTATTCATATCACTGTTTCCTTAGGATCACTCCCGCCACTGCAGCAAGATTTGCAGTAAGTCTTCTAAAAAAGGTTGGATGTCGCTCTCTTTTCTTCCAGCCTCTAAGCGTGCAACGATCCGGCAGACATCAGGTGCTTCTCGGCTCAATTGTTCAGACAGGGCGCTGAATTTAATTTTCGGGGTTTCTGGAGAGCCAGACGCTGAGGCATAGGTAGCATCCAATTGATTCATTAAAGTGGACAGGACCCCTGGATCGATGCCCAATTGCGCTGCGTCAGAGTCAGAAATCTGTTGAAGTTTTTCCCATATCCAATTTTCCGGCGCCCCTTTGCCGGGCAGAAATAGCACTGGCACGTCACTCCTTGTAGCTTGCCGTATTTTATGTTCAATGTCGCCATCCTGTTGATCACCGTCAAGAATAAAGAGGGTGTTTTGCAGTTGACCGAATTTGTCTAAAGCCCGGGCGTGCATCGGAAACTCGCTTGCCCCGGTATCACGTCCGATGTGGATGGACTCCCACTTAATTCTTTGATTGGATAACAACAAATCAAACACACCTTTTAAAATTCCCTCAGCGATTTCATCTTCACAGAGCAGTTTCAAGACTTCACTGGAGCGCCCATAAAGCGCGTTCTGAATCACGTCTCGATATGGAAGACGGACGACAATTTTGCCTGACTCCTCGTCTCGATCAAGAAAAATGCGACCGCGGGCGGGGACTGCGTCAAGAACAACTGGACTGTGAGAAGTGACGATGATCTGGAGATCGTTCCGCAGTGCTAATTGCTGCAGATGCAACATGAGCAGTTGCTGCACCCAAGGATGTAGTCCAGCTTCCACTTCGTCAATCAGAACCAGGGCCCCTTCCAGCTGTGCTATCTCTTTTGACAACTGCAGAATCGCACGCTCCCCAGCCGCCATGTGTAGTTCTGAGTAAGCAGCACCGCCTTCTTGGGCAGCAAACAAGAGATTCTTATTTCCGCTGGACAGATTAACAACTTCCGAATACCTGAAAGGGAGCATCTGATGTGCAAACGCAATTTGTGAAGGAGTTAAGGGGGTCTCTTCCGGTTCAGATTTCAGACGCGACATGCTGAGAACCCCACGCACTTCTGATGGATTGCTCAGATTGCTCAGCGTTCTGAGATAGACCTGTCGCTCCGGTTGACTTGCATTCTGACGACCCAGGAAGCTCCGACTCCACCCCTTGGCACGCCGCCATCGCATAGAACGCATGCCTTCTGGGGTCTGATAGTTGAATTCCAGCGTTATTCTTTGTAGGCTATCCTGACGGTCCCCGAGTTTAGGACTATAATATGGGAAAAGTGTGGACGGAACGAAATCCTTAGGGCCTGCTCCCGGCACTTTATAGGCGCACGCAGCTGTAAAAAGCACTGTTGATTTCCCAGTCGCATTTCCCCCGGCAATGACACTCACTGGATAATCAAACAGCACCCGCAAATCGTCAAGTCCACGAAGTCCATCTAAGTAAATCTCCGATAGAAAATGCGGTAGATGTGGTTTTTTCCCTTGTAAGCTGTCCCAGAGTCCTTCTAAGCGTCTCTCAATCATAAGTTATCCCCTTCGTGCAAGTGCCTTTCTTTTCTTTAATCCTGGGCATATTACCGTCTCGATCTCAACCAGAAGTTACGACTCTGGCTGTATCTTAATCCACTTTTTCTGATTTCAGACTCGTCAAGGCAGTCTTCCCTTTATGCGTCAGGCGGTATTTCTGTAGGCGACTATTGGGTTTATCTGGCAGTGTATATTCAATCATCTGGTCAGCTAAGAGCGTCCGCACAACCTTATTCAGGGGGCCAGAGATTGCCCTTTGCCCTAAGTTTCTGGACAATTCAGATTTTTGCATTGGACCCTTGGCAAGTAAGTTTAGTACTCTCGACTTGAGTTCTCTGGGCTGTGACTCTGGTTGTGACTCTGGTTGTGACTCTGGCTGTGACTCTGGCTGTGACTCTGGCTGCACCTTGATCGGCTCCGGAGGTGTAGCACGCCAGATCGTTGTCTTAAATCCACTGATGTCAGTGAATTCCGGTTCGCGTAAGTTAGCATCCCCGCATCGACGGATCATGTCTAACGTTCCTGTCCCCATCTCTTCAATGTATTGAGTGAGGTATAAGGACCGAGCAAGCAATCGGTTGTTGGGTACCGATGGGTGCGTGTCTCGCAGTTGTTCCAGAGTCAAGGAGGGTGGCAGTCTGCCAGGATTCAATATCTCAAGCCGATCTGAGAAGAGCATCACTTGGACGCTGGCATTACTGGTATAGTCCCGATGTGCTACGGCGTTGACGATCGCCTCCCTTACAACTTCTTTCGGGATCTCATAGCTAACAGGGGCTTGCACGCTTTCTGCGCGTGTCCCTACCGACAGGGCGATCTTGCTAAGCACAAAATCCACGGCTTGATCGACGAGTTGAAATGCTGTGCCCTTGTAGATTTGGTAGGACGGGATGGGTTTCGCAACCTCTGTTCCATGGAAGTGCGCGCATTTAACCTCCGAGGAAATTAGAAACTGCTGTGGTGCTTTCCCAAATGCCAGCACTGCCGCGTTGGTTGGGCGTCCATCGTTTAGCAGATTGAGATGAACCAATAACTCTTCGGTTGATACACCTTCAGTTAGCGGAAACTCCCTGGCACTCCGTGCCGTTCGGATAAACCAGCCCATCTGATCGGTGTCAAGATCATCCAACGATGCTTTTGAACAGGGTGCCGCATCAAAAGGTTCAGAACGGACGAGGTCTTGATTGTCTAAGTATTCGACTAACGCTGCGTAGAGTGCCGTTATTAACTCTTCCGACGTGTTGAATCGTTTTCGGATGAGTCCGGCTTGTGCCTTACGAATAAGTGCTTGCATCTTCGGTTGCCGAGCGCTGTCATCTGTCCCTTTTACAAAAATCAGACGATGGATACCGGAAGTGGTTGCCTGATCGAACTCCCGTTCTGTCGGTGATATTCCCTCTGCATCCTCCGATCCGTAGTCGTTACCGAACAATCCCACATAGACATCCGACTGCTTAACCTCATCCAAATAGAGGTCATCCGGACGACGATCTAATGCCGGAACGTCTTCAAACAGAAAAACATCAAAGAACCGTCGCATCAACGGATCACTGAGTAGATAGGTGCGTAGTGCCGCGCGTTCCTGCGCTAATTCTCTTTGAACACTGCTGATAAAAATACGGATAGGGTTCATTGTTCAGTTCTTACCTTCTGGTATAGCGCTAGTTCGACTTATGATGGATTATGAATGTAAGTGGACATTCGAGGTTAATTGACATAGCACTCCGCTGGAGTGCAGCTTAATGACACTCAATATTCTATAGACATATCGCTCCGCTGGAGCAAGGAGACCGATTTTTTAGACTACCACTTTCAAATCTTGCATGTATATTAGGGCTTACACATTTCCTCTTAAAGTCCCCTTGATAAGGGGGATTTAGGGGGTTAGATAAGACGAAATAACGAGTTTTGAGCGAAATATATTCTTTTTTTGTTCAATTTGCGTAAGTTCTGTATGTGTTTATGCGTCTGTTGGATGCTCCCTCCTCACGCCGAAGGCGTGATATGTCTATAGAAAATCGTATCGACGCCACCGCACTCCAGCGGAGTGCTATGTCTATAGAAAACAGTAAATCCTGATTCAGGCAAAAGGCACAGCAAACACCAAGCATCCCCAATCCGCGTTAATCCGTATCATCCGTGCAAATCCGCGATTCAGACAACCGCACCCGCCCCGTGAGAAGCTGCTGCATCATCCCCTGTTTGATGGCGCGTGTCTTGTCCCTTCGCTGCTCCAACGCCGCAATCTCGGCATCTATATCAGAGAGGACAGAGGCGATGGCGCGTTGTTCTGCTATATCCGTCGGTATGGAAAAAGAAAAATTCTTGAAGGTTGGCAGACGTAATGAATCAACGGTTGCCTTTACTGTATTTTGCATAGCATGGCTACCAAATTGCAAAACCATGATATAATAGACCAACTTACCATAAACGTCTTTCACAAACCGGTTGATCATATAGACGCGCTGATGACAGTCGAAACGACCATTGATGTAATGAAAAATGCTCTCAATTCCGCCTTCACCGGGAACAAGAATTGCCTCACCGTCATAGCAATAACTATTAATTCGTTCAACAATTGGCGATCGAACGAAAAAAGAATATTGCCCATCCTCCACTTTGTCTTCGTTGTTTCGACCGCCCGTTTTGATATGGGCAATCTCCCCCAACCGCTTTGTCTCCCACACCCCACTAAACCCCGGCAGGCGCGTCTTACCCGTCAGCAGTTGCTGCATAGTGGCTTGCTTAATCGCCTGCTTCTTGGCGATGAGTGCCTCCAACGCATTGATCAACCTATCCACATCTGATAATGCTTCGGCAATGGCGCGTTGTTCTTTCTCATCGTCAGGGACGCGAAGTCGAAATTGTCCAACTTGTTCCGAGTTTGCCGCGGTAAATGTGCTACCTTGTTCTAAAGATTGCCATCGATCTTCTGCATGAACCAAAGCGTGGAATAGAAAACTTGAGTTTCCAAAAGGTTTCAGTCCGCATACCCCACGTCCAATACATGCGTTCTTACTCGCAACGGCGACAGCACCAACAGGCGCGCGGACGGTAAGTATTAGGTCCCCTAAATTACAACGTTTGTTCCCTTTGGTGGTCCATACGCGTTCTATTGTCTTTCGGGATTCAATATCGGCATTCCCTTGAATTAACGGCAGTCCTTCACCACGTGAATTGTAAAATATTGAAGATGGCGATTGCCCCATTGTAATAATTGCAAGATCAGAAAGCGGTTTTTCAGACCACTTTCCGCTAAAGCATGGATTGACCATATCACGCCACCCTCATTTTCCGCAAATGCGCCTCAACCTTTTCACTAAACGCCTCCACCTCTTGTGCCAACTCAGGCAACGGATCTGCGTAGCGTTCCTCCAATTCCTTTACACGTTCCGTAAGTGCTTGGGTCAACCGCTGGACTTCCCCATCAATTGCTGCATGAATACTGGCGAACCATTTATCCGCAACCACAAGTATCTTGATGTCATCCGCAGTGAGCATAGCATAGCGCGCCAGCACCTGTTCATCGAGCGCGAGTTGCGCATCTTTTACTGTTTTGTCCGCTTTCGATTTTGCATCGAGTAGCGATAGGCAGTGCTCAAGGGCATCCCGTTCATCGTCGTTGTCTTGCATCTCGTGGAGGGTTAGCATATCGGGAGTAAGTGTCTTGAGACGTGCCTTCACACTGCTGGCGGTGATACTGCCACTATTGTTAGTTGCATCTGTGAGCAATCCTTCATCACCGGTGTGTTCCTCGATGTATTCGTCTAATGCACTCACAGCCGCCGCTTGCCTCGCTTGCAACATCTCAATAGCTTCCTGCTCAGCCGCGAAATAGCGTGCAACGATCAACGCAGGCGGAATCAGGTCCATCTTATATTTCTTTTTCTTGATGACAAGGTCAGGTGTCTCCTGCACCTGTCTGTCCTGAATCACTTCGCGCGGTTTCGCAGCTGCAACCCATCCGTCCGCAGCGATGAGATAAACGTCGTCCTGCATCACCGCGTCCCAATAGTCCATCAGTTTCTGATAGACATCATAAGCGTCGAGCAGGGGCAGCCCTGTGAACTGCTCTAACAGATCCTCTGAGAGCGTTTGAACGATTTCCCTCGGAGAAGCGTCAACCGCAATACCTGTCAGGAGCGGTTCGTGTGTCTCGCTCCACGCCTGACAGACAGTATCGACCTGCTGTTGGTAGGCGTTGAATTCGGGATGCGTGAGGATAGTCGTTTTTACGTGCTGTGTTTCTACGAGCGGATCGCTGTAACCGGGTCTACCGTTACCTTTGAAGAGTGTGTCGCGGAGTGTTGGAAAGACCCTCCAATAGTCGTTGAGTGCGTCGATATCGGTATCAGGAATGCCTCCGTTGAGGTGTGCGCCGAGGTCGTGCACGTCTTCGGGTTCACTTGCATCAATATAACGTGGGATATTCAGGTTATAGGCGTTCGCGAGGTCAGCGATTTCGGAGAGGGACACCATGCGCGAGTAGCGCGGTAATTCTGTCTGTTCATTGAAAACCGAAACGATTTTATGGATGTCCTGGGCGCGGAGTCGGTTTTTGTTACCATCCTTGAGGAACCCTTTACTTGCATCAATCATAAAGATACCAGTGCGATGTGCGGCGTTCTCCTTGTCAATCACGAGGATACAGGCAGGGATCCCAGTGCCGTAGAACAGATTCGCAGGTAGACCGATGACCCCCTTGATATAACCGCGTCGGATAATCTCTTTGCGGATGTCTGCCTCTCTGTTGCCGCGGAATAGCACGCCATGGGGTAAGATGATAGCACCTTTGCCCCTGCTTTTGAGCGAGGTGATGAAGTGGAGCAAAAAGGCGTAATCGCCATTTTTCGCGGGCGGAACCCCGTATTCAAAACGGTTGTAAACGTCGTTCTCAGGGGTGAGTCCGTTGGTCCACGCTTTATCCGAGAAAGGTGGATTGGCGACAGCGAAATCGAAGGTTCTGAGCCTATCACTATCTGTGAAATCGGGTGCAGCAAGCGTGTTCCCGTGTCGTAAATCAGCCGTGGCGTTGTCGTGGAGGATCATGTTCATACAGGCGAGTGCGTATGTTGCATTGTCTTTTTCCTGTCCGTAGATACTCAACCCACGCGGTGCGGCATCGGCAGCCCGGAGCAGGAGTGAGCCGGAGCCGCACGCAGGATCGTAAATCGTTTCATCCTGCGAAGTGTCGGGACCGATACCGATCACCTGTGCCATGATGCGGGAGACCTCAGCCGGTGTATAGAACTGTCCTTTGCTCTTACCGGATTCAGTGGCGAAGTGCTGCATGAGGTATTCGTAAGCATCGCCTAAGAGGTCGTCGCCTTCCACCCGATTGGCTCGGAAATCGAGGCTCTCGAAGATAGCGACGAGTTTTGAGAGCCGATCTTGCATCTCTTTGCCGCTGCCGAGTTTGCTGTCGTCGTTGAAATCCGCCTGATCGATGATGCCTTTGAGGTCGTTCTCCTCGGCGAGTCTTCCGATGATTTTGTTAAGCTTATCTCCGATATCTTTATCGCCCTTGAGGGTGACCATATCGGCGAATCCACCGCCTTCGGGGACGAAGATAAGCGAATCTGGATCGCTGGCGGCTTTGTCGGAAACGTATTTCATGAAGAGGAGTGTCAGGATGTAATCTTTGTATTGGGAGGCATCCATCCCGCCGCGAAGTTCGTCGCAGCTTTGCCAAAGCGATGCATAGAGTTGTGATTTCTTTATCGCCATATTTGAATCCTTTCTTGGGGTATTGAGGGAAGTATACCAAAGGCGACTGATTAAGTCAACAGGTTTAGGAGGGTGTTAGGGAGTCATTCAGTTTTCGGTTTTCTGATTGTTTTGGGCAGAGTATCGCGACCGGGAGGTCGCTCCTACAGCAGAGTCGTGTATGATTATCTCTGCCCGTCTTTTTTAGAGGTTTAGCCATTGACGCACAGCATCTTCAACTGTGGATAATTGCGCAGGCTGAAGATTTCCCAATTTTCTCAAGAACTTTGCTTCTGATACTGTGACCAAACTTTGTGCATCGAAAACACCGGTATCCAGAAATCTCGTTTTTATAGGGATTTCAAATCTTGAACCACGCGCGCTCGTTGTATGCGTGACAACGGTGACGAGCGCGCGATCTTGGAGACGAGCAGAGATGCTAATGACGAGGCAAGGTCTGACCTTGGCTACCATTCCGAGATCAACTAACCAGACTTCCCCTCGATTTTGCTTCGGCATCCTCTGTCTCCATTTTGTCGTGTTCAGCGAAAAGTGCGTCAGCAATTTCCGTGAGTGCCTCGTCTGTCAAGGGTGGAATCTCCAGCAAAGCTACTTGCTTTATGATTTCAGAGGCGATCGCATGTTTTTCAATCTCAGGAAGTTGATTGAATGCTTCTAATATGTTCTGTGAGGTTGCATGCATCCGGGACCTCCATAAATCCGCTACCAATCCTCATCAAAGAACGGCGTGCTTGGGTAGCTATAGACTCCGCCTTCATAGTTGCGGAGTTGGATTTCGTCGTCATCAAAGGCGACAACCGGATTAGGAATCAGCGCAATCTTCCCACCGCCACCAGGGGCATCCACGACGTAATGCGGCACACCCAGCCCAGAGATATGCCCACGCAACGCCGCAACGATGTCTAAGCCTGCTTGGACGGCTGTCCGGAAATGATCCGTCCCGACGACAAGATCCGCTTGATAGATATAGTAGGGCTTAACGCGGATACGCAACAATCCTTTCATCAGTTCCACCATCACATCGGGATCGTCATTCACACCTTTCAGGAGCACAGTCTGGTTACCGAGCGGTATACCCGCATCGGCTAACATCCCGCACGCCTTCTCGGTTTCCGGTGTAATCTCGCGCGGATGGTTGAAATGGGTGTTGATATAGAACGGGTGATGCCGTTTCAAGATCGCACACAATTCCGGTGTGATACGTTGCGGCAGCGTTACGGGGACGCGCGAACCGATCCGAATGATTTCCAGATGTTTAATCGCTCGGAGTCCCCCGACGATCAGGTCAATCTTTTTATCCGTCAACATGAGCGGGTCGCCACCGGAGATGATGACATCCCGGATCTCTGGATGCGCCTGAATATAAGCAAGTCCTGTCTCAATGTTATCTTCGGAGATGGAGTGTGGGTCCCCGACTTTCCGTTTCCGAGTGCAGAAACGGCAATAGATGGGACACATGTAATTGACATAGAAAAGTGCCCGATCGGGGTAGCGATGTGTTACGTTTGGCACTTCGCTATCGTCTTCTTCGTGCAGTGGGTCCTCTACCCCGGTACTTATCAATTCTCTTGGATCAGGAACGACCTGTTTCCAAATCGGATCACCGGGTTCTTCTATGAGACTCAGGTAATAAGGATTGATACGGATTGGGAACTCTTTGTGAATCCGCTGCATCTCCGCTAAGTCAACGTCAAATGCAGCAGCGAGTTTTTCTGGAGTGTTGACAGTATCTCTGACGAGTCGTTTCCATTCTTCCATATAGTAAGTCCGTCCTTTCCAAATGCATGCTACGGTGCGACTGTGTAGTTTTCGATCGTCACGCTGGTCATAACATCCTGTTCACGGAGGGCATCTACCACATCCATGCCTTCAATAACTTTCCCAAACGTGGTGTAGCTCCCGTTGAGATGCGCATAAGGTGTTGGATCCGAGTTGATGCAGATATAAAATTGGCTTCCCGCGGAGTCAGGGTTCTGGGTCCGTGCCATCGCAACAACACCCTTTTCATGAACCGGCATCTTGTCGCGAAGTTCTGGATCTTGGAACTCACCCCGGATTGTCCATCCAGGTCCACCTCTCCCTGTTCCCTCTGGATCCCCGCCTTGGATAACAAAACCCGGGACGTGTCGATGGAAGATCACACCATTGTAGTATCCTGCTTCGATCAATCTCGCAAAATTCTCTACTGTGGTTGGAGCCGCTTCTGGGTAAAGTTCAATAATGATGTTTCCTTTTTCGGTTTCAATCGTTACATAAGGCAGTTGATTATTATTACATGAAATAACTGCCGCGAAAAACGCGCCTAATAGACTAAATCGCATAATTTGGGTGTGAAAATTTGGGTGTTTTCACGAATTCCTTTTAGAGTTTTATCAAAGATTTCCGACGAGCGTCTGCCGGATAGATAGGTTGAGCAGAAACCACGCACGCGTCGAAAGTTGGTATACATTATACACGGATTCGCGCGTGAAGTCAAGGAGAATTTTAAAGGGGTTCACCTTGACACTGCCGGTTGGACATGGTATTCTATTAATGTAACCCAAGTTGCTACTAACGGGTTTTGAAGATTTCAAAGAGATCTTTCAGGGGCTTCCTCACCCCAGAGGGGTGATATGTCTATAGAAAACGGCGTATTTAACCCCTGCACTCCAGCGGAGTGCTATGTCTATAGATAAGTGGCAGCTTAGGTTAATGTAGGAGGTGGTTGCAGTGCAAAGCATCTCAACGGAAAATCAAAAAACACGCAAACTCTTTGCGGCACTGAAGTTGCTATCGCCGGGGACCTGTCTCAGGGAAGGTATGGATTATATCATCCAGAGTAAGACCGGTGGGCTCGTCGTTTTGGGGGATACGCCAGAAATTCTGGATCTGACAGAAGGCGGCTTCCGAATTAATTGCCCCTATACACCGACAGCCTTATATGAGTTGTCGAAGATGGACGGCGCGATTATCCTTTCTGAAGATATAAAACGCATCGTACGTGCGAATGTAACGTTGAGAACCAGCCCGACGATACCCTCTAATGAAACCGGACTCCGCCACCGCTCTGCAGATAAATTCGCAAGACAAACTGAACACAGTGTCCTCGCCGTATCACGAAGTCGCAATACGCTCACCCTGTATCTCAAAGATCAACGCTATACTTTCCGAGAACGTCCTACACTGCTGGCGGGGGCGAATCAAACGATGCTCGTGCTGACGCAGCATCTCAAAGCCCTGCAAAATGCCGTTGCCATTCTGAATTGGGCTGAATTAAGTGGAAACGTCACCTTAACCGAGGTCGTCTCGGCTATCCAATTGTGTGAGCGCGTTCGCCGCGCTGAGCAGGAATTGGACCGTTACAGGATCGAGTTAGGCACACAGGCGCAATCTCTACAGTCTGTTATTCCCGAACTCACAACTGAAATTGAGAGTGGACTTCTAATTATAAAAGACTACTATCGTCAGTGACCCAACCCTAAAGGGTTGGGCTTCTGCGAAGCGCATACCAAGCGTCCACTCCAGAAGTTAAACCATTGACTACCGTAATATATCGCATATCTATGGCGTGGTAGCCCGCACAATGTATCGGATACTCCCCTCGTCTGATACCGCTTGGATATGTGATCGGGAAGGGGCAATATATACTCGAAAGAGGTTTATGCATGTTAGTACCAGTCGTAGATAAAAATCAAACCCCTCTCATGCCTACGAAACCCTCACGGGCAAGGCGTTGGATGCAATCTGGTAAAGCCACACCTTTTTGGAAGAATGGTATTTTCTGTGTCCGCCTCAACATTGACCCTTCAGATACCGAACTCCAAGAGATAGCCATAGGTGTAGACCCCGGTAGTAAGAAAGAGGGCTTTACAGTGAAGTCGGAATCTCACACCTATCTCAACGTTCAGGCAGATGCCCACAACAAAGTCGGTAAGAAGGTTGAAAAGAGACGAGAACTTCGCAGAGGAAGACGTTCGCGAAAAAGTCCAAATAGAAAGAACAGAACGAACCGCCTTGTGAATAAAGAACGCATCCCTGCTGGCACCCGCGCAAGATGGAACTGGAAGCTGCGTATCCTTGAGTGGTTCTCGAAACTCTATCCGATCACACACGTCTGTGTTGAGGACATCAAAGCGCGGACGAGAGAACGCGCAAGGCGTTGGAATCAGTCGTTTAGTCCTTTGGAAGTCGGTAAGCAGTGGTTCTACACTGAAATAGAAAGACGTTGGAAACTGCTAACGCTACAAGGCTGGGAAACCAAAGAGATACGCGACAGGCTTGGACTCAAGAAGTCGTCAAAGAAACTATCAGAGACGTTTGATGCCCATTGTGTGGATAGTTGGTGCTTAGCGTATCATACCGTTGGCGGTTCTGATATACCAGATCATACAGATATATTCTGTATATCACCAATCCCAATCCGCAGACGTGAACTTCACAGGCAGAACCCACAGAAAGGCGGGAAAAGACCTCGCTACGGTGGCACAACTTGGAATGGGTTGGTAAAGAATACACTCGTTAGACACGTGAAGCATGGGCTCACCCGTATTAGTGGCTTTGGTAAAATAGGTATCTCACTCTATTCATTAGAGGGAAAACGCCTGTGTCAAAACGCTAAAACAGACGATTTTAGAGTGCTAACACGCCTGAACTTTAACTATAGAAGCGGGCATTCTTCCCAAGCATAAATACTTGGGTTTCCTGCCCGAAGATCAGATGAAAAGGAGTTAGAAAATGAAACGGTTCATCACTTTAGCACAGAGAGGGAATGTAACACCCAGTGGGATTTTATTCATTGGGATGCTTTTTGTTTCCTTCGGTTTAGTCGGATGTGGCGGAAAACTCGGAAAAATAGAACCATCAGCAGTGGATACGGCAATCGCCGACGCAGAGATGGCGCTCGCGGCCGCAGGAGACGTTGATGCACCGACACTCGCATCGGATCTGTTTGCGGCTGCAGAAACGAACCTTGAAGCTGCAAAAACGGCACGCGACGAGAAAAAGGGCAACGCTGCCCTCCGCCTCGCGTATCAAGCGATCGCTGATGCCGCGCTGGCTCGAACGAATTCCATGAATGTCACGAAAAACTCGGAATTGAATGCGTCTATACTCCAGAAAGAGACGGAAGCAGAATCACTTCGCGCGACTGTTAACAGTAAAGCAGAAGAACTCGCAGGACTTCACGCCGAGATGCAAGACATTCAGAGCGAGCACACGCAATTGAAACAGACCGTTCGCGCCCTCCAAAAAGAGAATCGTGAGTTAGGTGATACACGGGAAGCCTATGGTGAACAGGTCGCACAACTCTCTGACACTTTAGAGGAGATTCAGGGGCGCGCTCGGAGGGCGGAAACGAATATTCGTAACTATGGGAGAGAGGTCGCCGAACTCCGTCGGAAACTTGAAGTTGCTGACAGGCGGGTGCAAGAGGAAGGGCATCAGAAACGGGCAGTTATCGCTGAGATAGATTCCCTTAAGAGACAACTCCGCGAACAGGCGGAAATCTATACCGAGAAACTCGCAGAAGCCAACCAGCAAAATGCGGGTGAAGAGCATGCGGAATATCTCAAACAGAAAGCACAAGAGGCGCGGGCGTATGTTGACAGCCAACCTCCCGTCCATCCTGTCAAGACAGGGCGTGTTTCCCTCTCCGCAGAACAGATTGCAGCCGGTAAGATGGTGCTTGGTAATTGGGAACGCGCATGGCATGCGAACGACCTCAATGGACATCTCGCTTATTATGAACCTAATATTATTGCCGATAAAGTCGTGATTCACGAGAGTAAAGAACATCGAAGTAAAATCGATCTCCAGCAACTCAAGGCAGATCTTCATCAGATGCGCACCCACACGTGGAACAAAGCGAAAGCCGATACCGAAGTCGAAGGAGAAAGCGTTATCGGTATCCAGCGACTGACCCGGTTGGCGATGCCTGCAGCGGATGAGAACGCGACGGAACTCTACAATATCTGGATCCGCGAAATCTGGATGCATCAAGTGGGGAACGACTGGAGAATTCATCACGAAATCTGGCAAGTCTATGAAAACGTACCAAATTTTTAATTTTTTCCGGAGGTTAAATTGTGAATAACACGCAAAACCGGCAAAACAATCAAAAGAAATTCGCTATATCCCGGAACCTAATGTGGGGAGGGGCGGTTGCAGCGATCGTCATCGCTTTTATTCTATTCCTTGTGATCGTCATGAGTTCCAGTGAGACCCCCACAGCCTTTTTAGTGAAATGGAAAAGTGCACTCGAATCCGGCGACCCGCAAAGGTATGAAGCACTCTGGGTGAAAAGTGCACGTCAACGTCCCAATACGGGGTATCAGAGAACCGTGCGGCTCCTGCGGGATAACGTCAATTTTGAAGTTGACCTCGGCGGTGCGAGTCAACCCTATCGGGTCCCTCGCTATACGAACCGCTTCCGGATTGAGGGGATTCCGCTCACGGCTTATTATCCGGGCGAAGCGCAACAACAGTTGCGGAATCTTGTTATTGAAAAGAAAGGTATTATTCAACAGCGGTGGAAAATCGTCCAGGAGGAGGTCGTCGGCAGTGAATTCGCACCTACAGTCTCAACGCCGGGTCCTGCACAAAAACCCGAGATTACTGAACAGTCCAACAGTCCTGTGGTCCCGCTCGTGATAGCTTGGAAGACTGCCTTAGAGGTTCAGGATTTAAAGGCATATACTAACTTATGGGACAAATCCTCTCGGAAAAAACGCTCCTCCAGTTTCGCACGTGCCAAGGACCTGATGTCGCAAACCCATAGCGTCGATCTCAGTGGAGCCACCTATACGCCTGTGCCGCGCTTCAAAAACCGACACATCGTTGATAACATCCAGATAACTTTGCAGAACGGCAGCGATGTTATTGAGACCCATACCCGCACACTCACAATTGAGAAAAAGGGGTTTTTCAGACGAAAATGGAAAATCATGAACGATCAAATCAATGTGGTGTCTGATGCGATCGCGCTCGCACCAGAGGTGTCCGGGGTGGACACTGTCTCTGGCAAGGAATCCGGCGGCACTTTTGATGGGAACGCACCATTGGATACGCACCTCAAAGTGAGACAAGTGTTAGGAAAATGGCAGGCGGCATGGGAAGACAAGGACCTGAATACCTACATGTCTATCTATTCGGCTAAGGCACAAATTACGCGCGTCAGTGTCAAGGACGGAAGAGAATCTTCGGTGTATCTTACAAAAGGGCAACTCCGCTCCAAGATGCAGAGACTCAATACGATATATGCTGATATTCAGGTCTCCATCTCGAATTTACAGGTGAATGGAGATCGCGCAGTCGCAGATGTGAAGTTTCTACAAAAATTCACTGGCACGCCGGCGAGTGGGAGCCGACCCGCGTACTCCGATTACGGCACTAAAAAACTTAATCTCATGGTGGATCCAACTGACGGACACTGGCGCATTTACGCCGAGACGTGGAGTCGATACGAGGACGTACCGGATTTTCCCAAAATGTAACGGAAGGGTTATCGGTTTTCGGGTAAGAGTCCTTTGTGGCGGTTGTGTTCGTTCGCAACCGCCCAGACGGCCCACTGATAACCGATAACTCATAACTGATCACCATGCACACCGAGTACCAAACCAAACGCAAAATTGAGTTTGCTGATACCGATATGGCGGGGATCGTCCATTTTACACGATTTTTTGTCTTTATGGAGACGGCGGAACACGAATTTCTTCGGAGTTTAGGGACAAGTGTCGCCACCGAATGGAACGGAGATAAGATCGGATGGCCCCGACTTGCGGCTTCGTGTGAATACTTAAGTCCGCTCCGATTTGAGGATGAGGTGGACATTCGCCTCAGCGTCATCAAAAAGGGGACGAAATCCCTCACCTACCAATTCCATTTTACACATCAAGGAAAAGACATCGCGCGTGGACAGATCACGGCAGTCTGTTGTGTAACGAACCCCGGTGAGAAGCTCCGCACGATCCCTATCCCAGATTTCATCGCTGATCAAATTTTTTAGGTGAATAAAATGCTGAAAGTCTCCCATATATCTAAACATTATGGGACACTCGAGGTCCTACGGGATATTTCCTTTAGTTTCACGAGTGGCACGTCCGTTGCCATTACGGGACCTTCTGGCTCCGGCAAAAGCACGCTTCTGCATATCATCGGCACCTTAGAAAAACCTTCTATCGGACAGATCGAGATTAACAACACCGATCCATTTACGCTCTCTGAGCCTGAACTGGCGCGATATCGAAATGCTGTCATCGGATTCGTATTTCAAGAACATCATCTGCTTCCACAATATTCTGTGCTTGAAAATGTCCTTATACCGACACTCGTTTCCGATCGCGGATCTGATGCCACCGAACGGGCATACGAACTCCTCGAACGGGTTGAACTTTCGCATCGAACAACACATCGACCCCCTCAGCTTTCGGGCGGAGAACGGCAACGGGTCGCGATCGCTCGCGCACTCATGAATCAACCCGATATTCTTCTCTGCGATGAGCCGACCGGAAATTTGGATACTGCTACTTCAGAGACTGTCACTGACCTGCTTTTTGAGCTACACGGCATAGAGCAGAATATACTCATCGTCGTCACGCACAACCTCGCACTCGTCCCCCGTTTTCAACAACACGTGCAACTTTTAGATGGCACCTTATCGCAAGCCCGTAATGAAATGGAGGGCGGATAGGTGGAACGCAATTGAGAGTTCAAACGCCTTTCATTACACCGCAAGGTATCATTAAAAATTTCAAATATTTTTGGCGGATACATTTCATCGTCGCACTCTGCACGGCTGTGGCGACCGGTGTCCTTGCAGGCGCATTGATCGTCGGGGATTCTGTCAAAGGAAGTCTGCGTGGCTTAACAAAGGAACGACTCGGCGCAATCCAACACGCCCTGCTTGCGGACCGTTTTTTCCCACCAGATGTCCTAAACCGACAGAACACAGTCTCAGCAATCCTGCTGAACGGGACAATCGTCGCGCCGCAAACGCAGACGCGAGCCTCGACGGTGAACATCCTCGGTGTCCCTGAAAGTTTCTTCGCCTTTTGGGAAGGCAGTGCGACCCCACGCCTGAACAAAACCTCGACGGAAACCTTCAATCCCATTGTCATCAACGCCGCACTCCAGCGCGAGCTGAACGTCAACGTAGGCGATACACTCCTCGTAAATGTCCCGCAAGCCCCTGACATCCATCCAGAATTCCTTCTCGGTGAACGCGATACCTCCGAGGCTATCCAAAGCCTACGCTTGATTGTCAGTGAGATTGTGCCGACTGAGAACGCTGGAAGATTTAGCCTTCGCGCCCATCAAAGTCTTCCGTTGAATGCTTTCATTTCGCTCCCGATTTTACAAAGGGTGCTTGGGCAAGAGGAGCGGATAAACGCCCTATTTACAGCGGAAACAATTCCGATTTCGCCTGACGATCTCGCACTGCACATGGGTGCCCTCGACTTGGAGGTCCAAGAACACGGCACGCACTTTGATCTCCAAAGTCAGCAGTATCTCCTGAAACCGATCTTTTCTGACCTCGCACGCACCATCGCTGCTGAAAACGGCATCCCAACGCTCCCGACACTCACCTATCTCGCAAATACGATTTCCGCGAAAGATAAAACCGTTCCCTATTCAACTATCGTCGCACTTCCGACAGGTGAAGGCGAGTTTTCTCATCTTCTTAACAAACACACTGTCGCATCGGAACCGGGGATTATCTTTAATACATGGGCAGCGACCGACCTTGGCGTGGAAGTCGGGGACCAAATCAGCATAACATACTATCGCGTTGGAGCAGGAGAAGAATACATCACAGAAACGGCATCTTTCCTGTTGCGTGGAATTGTGCCAATTGAAGGTATCACCGCCGATAGAGACCTCATCCCGACTTTTCCCGGTATTCATGAGACCGCTGATATGTCCGAGTGGGAATCCCCATTCCCGATCGATTATGCCTTGATTCGCAATAAAGACGAGGTGTATTGGGATGAATACGGCGCAACACCGAAAGCGTTTATTCCGCTCGAAACCGGGCAGCAACTTTGGAAAAACCGATTCGGCGACCTCACCGCGATTCGGTTCGGTGTCGCACCAAACGCAACTCTTCAGGCAACACGCACGCTTTTTGAAACCGAATTCCTCAAAAAGATTCAACCCGAACAGGCCGGATTCCGATTCTTGGCGCTTCAATCTGATGGACTGCAAGCCGCCACCGGGGCCACAGATTTCGGGATGCTCTTTAGCAGCCTGAGCGCCTTTATCATAATTGCTGTCGCCTTGTTGGTGGGGATGCTTTTCCGTATCGGCGTAGAGCAAAGGTCGCGTGAAATTGGGATTTTACAAGCCATCGGTTATCCGCTCACTCAGATTCGCCGTCAGTTCCTTTACGAGGGAGTCATCATCGCCGGTATCGGGAGTCTATGCGGGTGTCTGCTCGCGATCGGGTATGCACAATTGATGATATACGGGTTACAAACGTGGTGGCTACCTGCCATCGGGACCCCGTTTATGGAACTTCACGTCAGTATATGGAGCCTGCTCATTGGCGCCGTTATCTCACTATCTGTTGTGATGCTCTCCATCCGCTTGACTGTTCATAAATTGGGAAGGGCTTCTACCGTTTCGCTCCTCGCCGGTAAAACCGATTTTGTTGATGCGACGCCAACGGACGGCTACAGAACAAAAAAAATGAGATACCTTCGCTGGTTGGCCGCTGTGATTGGACTCGGCGTAGCTATATGGATAGAGCAACCAGTGGTGAGTCTCCTGTTTGTCGCACTCCTCATTATCGGTATTGGGTCAGAGGCATTCGATAAATGGTTGAAATCTCAGAATATACCGAAACAGTTGAACAGGACCCGATTTGCTATAAGAAACGCAGCACGCCAACCCGGGCGGAGCAAGACCTGTGTTACCACCATCAGTATCGCCTGCTGTATCATCGTCGCCGTGGGTGCGAATCGGCACGATGCCCCACCAGAGACAGAATACGCCTTTGTCGCTGCGTCCGCCCTTCCTTTACACCATAACCTAAATACCCCGGACGGTAGGTTTGAACTCGGTTTTTCCGAGAAAGCCTCTGCGTTACTCAGCGCGTCGGAGGTGATTCCGTTTCGTGTCCTGCCGGGTGAAGATGTCAGTTGCCTGAATCTTTATCAGCCCCAGAAACCGCAAATTCTGGGTGCCTCTGATGCCATGATAGGCAAAGACCCTTGGGTCGGTTTGTATCTGATGTCTACTGAAAACGGCAAAATTCCTGCGATCGGGGATGAAAAGTCGCTCCGTTGGATCTTGCATCACAACCCGGACGACGATTTTATCGTCCAAGATGAATTTGGCACACCCCTCCATCTCGAACTTCAGACGGTTGTAAACAGTCTCTTCCAAAGCCAGTTGATTATTTCTGAATCCAATTTCACGAAGTATTTCCCCAGCCAAAGCGGATACCAATTTTTTCTCATCAAAACACCGCCTGCTTTGCGGGAGGAGACCGCGCAAGTCTTAGAGAAAACGTTAGGCGACTACGGTTTTGATCTTGCGTCTGCCGCAGCGCGTTTGGCGAGTTATCGAGCGGTTGAAAATACCTATATCTCCACTTTTCAAAGCCTCGGCGGTTTAGGCGTGCTGCTCGGCACCTTCGGGCTGGCACTGGTGCTGTTTAGAAATATCATCGAACGTCGTGGCGAATTGGCGGCCCTACGTGCCTTCGGTTTCGGACGGCGGTTACTCTCGCGGATGCTTTTCCTTGAAAGTAGTTTCCTGCTCGTGAGTGGGATGCTTATCGGGATCGTCGCTGGACTCGCCTCGATTTTCGCTTCACAGGGACATCTCCCCCCCTTTCCGTGGTTTTCCCTCACAATTACCTTGCTTTTCATCTTCGGTTTTGGTATAATTGCAAATGCCGTTGCGGTTGCTGTGGCACTTCGAAGCCCGCTCTTGGCAACGCTCAAATCCGATCTTTAATTTTACCTTGCGGAGAAATAACGGTGTTCGGGCTTTCAAGGTTTCTGTGTTGGAGCTGAAGAAACACCCAAGCAAAAACCCCTCCATTTCATTATGGGCTACATACTTTGGCTCATATTTTAAAAAAGGGAAACGCAAGATGCATCCTGTTCCATTCAAAACGAGGTCTCATATTATATGCGTAATTCTACTTGCCTTTTGCTTTCTGATACTGGTCGGTTGTTCCAGCGATCCCGATCCAAATACGTCAACGGCGTTGAATCACATGGAGCGGGGATGGCGTTCCTATGAATCGGGGAACTATGCACAGGCACTGCTCAGTTTTGAGCGCGCAGTTAACTTCGATGAAAATCTGGCGGATGCGTATAACGGCGTAGGATGGAGTCATCTCAGTCTATCGCTGAATCCACCCTTGGCACAAGAAGCCTTCCAAAACGCCGTGCAACTCGATCCGTCAAATGCGGACGCATGGGTCGGACTTGCGAATCTGCTCTTTTTGCGCCACAAAGATACAAGCGATTTCCGATCTGCGATTCGAGCGATTGATAACGCGCTACAGGGGGATGCCCAATACCTCTTCCGGCACGACTATCGTTCCAAAGCCGAACTCTATGTGCTTAAGGCGGCATGTTACTATTATCTCGGTGAAGATACGTCTGCAAAACAGGAAGTAGACAAGGCACTTCAAATTGAAACGACAAATCGGACAGCCATCGTGCTTCGCGAACTGTTGCAAAAATAAAGAGTTGTCAGTTAGGTAGTCATTTATAGTAAATCTTAGAATTAAGTGGTCTCCTATTTCTTAACAAATATCCGTTCGTAGTAGGGCAATTCATTGCCCGTCATATTAAAGAGTGCCCATTATTTTTCGACCTTACTATAAAATAGGACTTACGCAGTTGTCCCGTTTTTATGCTGTTTTTGGTTCGTAGTAGCGCAATGGCGCAAGTCGCGTGTGGACTTGCGGGACAATGCGCATTCTTCGGGAATATTGCCTCACTTTTGGCATAGAAGCCAATTTTGCGTAAGTCCTGTAAAAGTAAGCCAGATCCTTCTTTAACTGATAACCGACAACCAATATAAGGAGAAACAAAATATGTCTCAGAACGTTATCACGTCTACAGACTTAACGAATTATACACCTGCCCACCGCGGAAAAGTCCGAGATCTCTATGACCTCGGGGACGAACTTCTCATCATTTCCACGGATCGGATTTCCGCCTTTGATGTTGTGCTGCCGAACGGCATCCCGGATAAAGGGAAGGTCTTAACCGGTTTATCCAAATTCTGGTTCAAGTACACCGAATCCGTCGCCGACAACCATCTCATTTCAACGGATGTCGAAGAGTATCCCGATGCTTTACAACCTGACGCAGAACTTCTCGAAGGACGCTCTATGCTCGTCCATAAAGCCGATCGCGTTGATGTTGAGTGTGTCGTGCGCGGATATCTCGCAGGTTCCGGTTGGTCCTCCTATCAGAAGACCGGAGAAATCTGTGGTCAGAAACTACCCGACGGACTCCAAGAATCTGATCGGCTCCCAGAACTGCTGTTCACGCCGACAACCAAAGCCGAGCAGGGGGAGCATGACGAACCGATCTCCATTGAGGAGATGCGTAACGAGGTCGGTAGTGAACTGACAGATCAGTTGATTGAAACGAGTTTCGCGCTTTTCAGAGCCGCCAGTGAACACGCCGAAAGTGCTGGGATTATTCTCTGCGATACGAAGTTTGAATTCGGGCAACGCGACGGAAAACTCATCGTCATTGATGAGGTCTTCACGCCGGACTCCTCTCGGTTCTGGCCTGCGGATCTCTATGAACCCGGTCAACCGCAGCAGAGTTTTGATAAGCAGTTCGTGAGGGATTACCTTTCGGAAATCGGTTGGAGTAAACAACCGCCTGCGCCTGAGTTACCGTCGGAGGTTATCTCTAAAACAAGCGAGAAATATCGAGAGGCATATCGCCTCATCGTTGGCGAGGAATTGTAAGCACATAGGAGAGATAATCGATGGCAGGTCCCCTTGATGGCATGAAGGTTTTGGATTTAACCCGAGTTCTCGCTGGTCCCTATGCAACGATGCTCCTTGGCGACCTCGGTGCAGAGGTCATCAAGATTGAGCAGCCCGGCACGGGAGACGAATCCCGAAATTTCGGTCCCTTCAAAAACGGCTTCAGCCTCTATTTCATGAGCGTAAATCGTGGAAAGCAGAGCGTGACCCTCAACCTTAAAACCGAGCGTGGACAGGCAATATTCAAGCAGCTATTGAAGCAGACCGATATCCTCGTTGAGAACTTCCGTCCGGGAACGATGCAAAAATTGGGATTGGACTACGACACATTGAAGGGTGAGCAGCCATCGCTTATCTATGCCGCGTGCTCCGGTTTCGGGCAGACGGGCCCCTACGCACAGCAGGGCGCTTATGACATGATTATCCAAGGCATGGGGGGGATCATCAGCATTACAGGTGAACCCGATGGACCCCCTGTGCGTGTCGGCACTTCTATTAGCGACATCACCGCTGCCCTTTTCACGACAATCGGAGTCCTCTCCGCAGTGCACCACCGCAATCGAACAGGGAGTGGACAGTTTGTCGATGTCGCCATGTTAGATAGCCTCGTTGCCGTTTTAGAAAACGCTGTTGTCCGTTATTTTGCTACGGGTGAAGCCCCGAAACCCCTTGGCGCGAGACACCCGGCGATTACACCCTTTGAAGCGTTTGCCTCTGCGGACGGACACGTCATTATCGCACTCGGAAACGATACCCTCTGGGCAAAGTTCTGTGAACACGTCGATCGTCATGCGCTCATTTCAGATGAACGGTTCCGAACGAATGCGGACCGAACCGAGAACCACAGTGAATTGTTTCCCATTCTCTCAGAGATTATGTCTCAGCGTCCGACGGATGACTGGATTGACGCGCTTGGTGCGATTGGTGTCCCGTGTGGTCCCATCAATGCAATGGACAAAGTCGTCAGTCATCCACAGGTGCAGGCGCGAGAAATGATTACGCGCGTTGCACACGACATCACGGGTGAAGTGGAGGTCCCAGGCGTGCCGATTAAACTTTCGGAAACACCCGGGAACGTGGACGCGCCTGCACCGAGTCTCGGGGAACACACCACCAAAATCCTGACAGACCTGTTGAAAATGTCCGCAGATGAAGTAGATCAGTTAAGACGAGACGGCGTTATTTAATTGAGGGTGGTTCATTATTTACGACATCTTTGTACCGCAAACTGTATGAAGTTTCAGAAAATAATGCGGTAATTCTATGTTCCCCCAGGCCCGGTAGGTGCGGTTTCCTAACCGCACCGGGCATTGCTGTGGAATTGCCGAATTAAATTCTTAATCTTCATTTATGGTAAATCCTAAAAATATATGGACAGTTTCGTAGGGGTGTTTTTGCTTGGGTGTTTCCCCTAAGTATACGTAAAGGCACGAGAAGGTCCTAACCGTCCTGATCGAACCGCAAGGAATAATTAAAATGTTACGTGGAACGGAACCTTTAACGTTAGACGGCGATCTTGCCGCACAGATGGTCGAGGCACTTGATGGCTATGTCTCCCGCGCGCTGGCGGATTCTATCGAGACGCGGGCGGGTTTGTGGAATCGCGATTATAGTTCACACACTGCGTATACCGGGTCCGTTGAACCCAACCGGGCGCGGCTCCGAAAACGGATCGGCTGTCTCGATTCACGGCTCCCCATTGAAGATCTCATTTATAGTGCCACGACCAAAACCGAAGCGCAACTCACGGATGATGACAATTACACTGTTTCGCGCGTGCGATGGCAGGTTTTTGATGAGGTAGAGGGTGAAGGACTTTTGTTGGAACCGAAACATAACGTCCCAATGACTGCACAGATTGTTGCACTGCCCGATGCCGATTGGACACCCGAAATGATAGCAGGAGTAACGGATGAATTGCCAGCAAATGCCCAATTTGCAAGACGTTTGGCGAAAGCAGGATGTCGTGTCGTTGTCCCACTTCTCATCAACCGGGACGATACCTATTCAGGAAACCCAGCCCTCGGTGCGATGACGAATCAACCGCACCGCGAATTCATCTATCGGATGGCATTTGAACTCGGACGCCATATCATCGGGTATGAAGTGCAGAAGGTCTTGTCATTAGTGGACTGGATGTCTCTTTCCGATGCCCCGATCGGTGTGATGGGTTACGGTGAAGGCGGATTGATTGCGCTCCACAGTGCTGCAGTCGATACACGGATTCAGGCAGCAGCCGTGAGTGGATATTTCCAATCTCGGCAGGAGGTCTGGCGGGAACCCATCTATCGGAATGTTTGGGGATTGCTACACGAATTTGGCGATGCTGAAATTGCGAGCCTTATTGCGCCGCGTCCGTTGGTTATCGAAACAAGCCGAGGCCCTGAAATCGCCGGTCCACCACAAGGGCGTGAGGGACGTGGCGGTGCTGCGCCCGGTCAATTGGTGTCACCACCGATCCATGCAGTAGCGTCGGAGTTTGAACGGGCTCACGATTTTTATCAGCAGCTTGACAGCGACGATGCCTTGCGCCTCGTTTCTCCTATAGATCAATTGCCGGGTTCTGAAGAGACGCTAACTGCTTTGCTTACAGGACTCGGTGTTGAAAACGTAGATATTGACAACCACTCCCTTCTCTCCTCGGATACAGTTGACAATTTTGATGACGAAGCACGACAGCAGCGTCAGTTTATGCAGCTGGTAAATCTATCGCAACGCTTTTTGAGAGAAGCGGCAACACGACGGCAGCAGTTCTTCTGGGAGAAAACGGATACTTCGTCGCTGACACGGTGGGAGGAAACATGTGCCGACCCCAAAGCCTATTTCTGGGAAGAGGTTATCGGTAAGTGTCCACCCCCCGACGCGCCGACCCATCCAAGGACGCGGCTCCTCTACGATGAACCGCTCTGGAAAGGCTACGAAGTCGTCCTTGATGTGTGGCAGGACGTTTTCGCTTACGGTATCCTGCTCCTTCCGAACGATCTCCAGCCCGGTGAACAGCGTCCCGTTGTCGTCTGTCAGCACGGCTTAGAGGGACGCCCTCAGGATACCGCTGATCCGAGAATAGAATCCGTTTATCATTCCTACGCCGCCCAGTTAGCAGATAGGGGGTTCGTCGTCTACGCACCACAAAATCCGTATATCGGTCAAGACGCTTTCCGTGTCATTCAACGCAAAGCGAATCCGCTAAAATGGTCGCTCTTTTCGTTGATCGTCCGCCAACATGAGCGAACGCTTGAGTGGCTCGCCGAGCAACCCTTCGTTGATGCGGATCGGATCGGTTTTTACGGATTATCCTACGGCGGTAAAACCGCGATGCGTGTCCCCGCGTTATTGGAACGCTACGCCTGCTCCATCTGTTCCGCGGATTTCAATGAGTGGATCGTCAAAAATGCGACCTATCATTCCCGATATAGTTATATGTTTGGGGGTGAGTATGAGATGCCAGAATTCGATTTAGGGAATACCTTTAACTACGGTGAGATGGCGGGATTGATTGCGCCGCGCCCGTTCATGGTGGAGCGTGGACATGATGACGGTGTTGCACCGGATGAATGGGTCGCACACGAATTCGCTGTCGTCCGTCGGCTCTACGTTCAATTGGGGATCGCTGATAGAACGGAGATCGAATTCTTTGATGGGGGGCATCAGATTAACTCCGATAAGACGTTCCGGTTCCTGCACCGCCACCTGAATTGGCCCGAACCCCAGTAGTGGATACAAGGTAAAATTAAAAAATGTTATATGCAATCACCGTAAGTGCAGGACTCGAAACCATCGCACGCCAAGAGTTATCCGAACGCTTGGGTTCCGACACAGGACATCTGAAAATCCTTGGACGGAAACCCCAGCGGATCCTCTTTGAATATACGGGTAACCCGCGTGAACTCCTATCGCTGCGAACAGCCGAACATCTCTTTCTCATCTTAAAGCAGATACCGAAGATGACCCGTTCACGTAGTTCCTTAACCGCATTTAGCGGTGCCCTCTCACGCTTCAATTTCAAAGAGGCGTTTGCGTGTTGTCGGCAGATGGGTATCAACACATGGAAACGGATGCCGTTTCGAGTGACAAGCCGGCTTTCAGGAAAACGCAACTTCCGACGGGTGGATCTCCAGCGCGTGGTCGAACGGGCGTTAATAGAACGCGGATGGTATTCCGGATCATCAAAATCGGCTTTAGATATTTGGGCAGAGGTCCATGGAGACGACGGCTACATCAGCATCAAACTCTCCTCAAACGATATGGCACAACGTCCGTATAAGCAGGCACATATCCCCGCGTCCCTCAAACCGACACTCGCATACAGTATGGTGCGCCTCTCACGCCCGCATCCAGAGGATATTTTTTTGGACGCCATGTGTGGGGCTGGGACGATCCTCTTAGAACGTGCGTTTATCAAGCGGTATCGCTATCTGATTGGCGGAGATGTTTCCACAGAGGCTTTAGACGCGACCGTAACGAATTTCGGACGTCAACATCAGCCGCGTCAATTCTTTCACTGGGATGCCCAAAATTTGCCGTTAGGATCGAACACTGTTGATAAAATCGTCTGTAATCTCCCGTTCGGTGAGACGATCGGAGATGTGTCGGAGCTGACGCGTCTATATCGTCAGTGTCTTACGGAATACGAGCGCGTCCTGAGACCGAGGGGACGGATGGTCCTACTCACTTCGCAAAACACACTGCTTGACGATACGTTGAAACAACGGCGTTCCCTCAGGGTTACCCAGAAATTGACAGTCGATGTGAGAGGGATGCGGGCATGGATGTCCGTCGTGTGCCCAAAAACAAGGTAGGTGTCCTTTAAAGTCCGGTAGGTGCGGTTTCCTAACCGCACCGAAAACAAAGTAGATGCCCCTTTAGGTCCGGTAGGTGCGGTTCACCAACCGCACCAATCCAGAACAAAACCTAAATCTCCGGCACTCTCACCGCAACCTCTTTCCCCACGGCATGCGATCGGAAAATACCGTCCATAATCACATTCGTGAGGAGGACACCCTCCGGCGGTATCGGCGAGGGTGCGTCCGCTTTGACGGCTTCACGGAAGGCTATCATTTGTGCTGCCCAGTTATCTTCCTCTGGGAATCCTGAGAACCGGATCGTCGTCATGCCTTCCGGCGGATTCGGTTCTCCTGTTAATCCCTCTGATTCCACAAACTTCTTGAGATCCCCCGCATACGCATCGGCGTAGATAACCGGTCCACTCAACGAGAACCCCGCCTTCGTCCCAAGATGGAAGTTGCCACCGAGTGAATCCTGATGCACTGCCCAAGAGATTTTGAACACCATCACACCGCCGTTTTCAAACCGCACCCACGCCGCACCGAACTCTTCAACGTCCATGATACCCCGGAACCTCGGATCTTGCTGTGAGATATAATCCTCAGTAATAGCGGAAACCCGCACAGGTTTCGGATACCCCATCGCATACAGTGAAGCGTGCATGTTATAGACACCGATATCGACGGTCGCACCCGCACCCGCGGTTTTTTTGTAGATGAACGTATGTCCAGGGTTCCCGCGTCGCCTGCACCCCGCAGATTCGGAATAGTAGATGTCCCCGAATAATCCCGCATCGAACGCCTTTCTGAGGAATTGGAGTCTCGGACTAAACGTCGGATTGAGACCGATCTGTAATATCTTGCCTGATGCCTTTGCTGCGCGGGTCATCGCCGTCGCATCGGGAAGCGTCGCTGCCATCGGTTTTTCACAGAGGACGTGTTTCCCGGCGTTCAGTGCCGCGACTGTCGGTCGTCGGTGCCCCTGATTGTAAGTGCAGACGCTCACCGCGTCGAGGTCGTCCATTTCGAGCATCTTGTTGTAACTTGAAAACGCGTTCTTTTTCGGGACACCCCACTCTTCAGCAGCTTGGTTCGCCTTACTTTTGATAATGTCGCACACCGCGACGATTTCAAAACCACCGACTTTCTCATAAGTGCTCTGGTGGGCACGTGAAATGCCACCTGTGCCAATAATACCGACTCGGACCGTCATAGTGTTCTCTCCTTCTAACAAATTCACCGAATTAAACTTAAAGCGCCGGCACGCGCACCGCGACCTCTTTCCCCGATTCCTGTGATCGGAAGATACCGTCCATAATTACGTTTGTAAGGAGGACACCCTCCGGCGGTATCGGCGACGGGGCATCCGCTAAGACGGCTTCTCGGAACGCGGTTATCTGTGCCTCCCAGACATCGACCTCTGGAAATCCTGAGAATTGGATCGTCGTCATCCCTTCTGGTGGGTTCGGTGCTGCCGTCAATCCTTCCGATGCCACCAGTTTCTTGAGATCATCTGTATACGCATCGGCATAGACAGCCGGTCCATCCAACGAGATACCCATTTCTTTACCGAGACAGAAGCTCGGACCGAGCGAATCCTGATGAATCGCCCAAGAGATTTTGAACACCATCACGCTCCCATCTTCAAACCTGATCCATGCCACACCGAACTCTTCGACATCCATGATACCCCGGAATTGCGGATCCTGCTGTGAGATGTAATCCTCGGTAATGGCGGAAACTCTCACCGGTTTCGGGTACCCCATCGCATACAGTGAATTGTGCATGTTATAGACACCGATGTCTACAATCGCACCCGCCCCTGCTGTCTTTTTATAGATGAACGTGCGTCCCGGATTCCCGCGGCGTCTGCCCCCCGAGGACTCGGAATAGTAGATATCCCCGAGCAATCCTTCATCGATGACCTTCTTAGCGAATTGGAGTCTCGGATTGAATGTGCTATGGAGACCGATCTGCAAAATTTTGCCCGACGCTTTCGCTGCACGGGTCATCGCGGTCGCATCAGGAAGGTTTGCCGCCATCGGTTTTTCACAGAAAACGTGTTTGCCAGCGTTCAGTGCCGCAACCGTTGGACGGCGATGTCCTTGGTTATAGGTACAAACACTCACGGTATCGATCTCATCCATTTCGAGCATCTTATTGTAGCTGGAGAAGACGTGTTTTCTGGGAACACCCCACTGATCGGCTTTTTCGTTCGCTTTACTTTTGATGATGTCGCACACCGCGACGATCTCAAAACCGCCCACTCTCTCGTAGGCTCTCTGATGTGCCCGTGAAATACCGCCTGTGCCAACAATACCGACTCGGATAGTCATATTCTGTTCTCCTCGTAATCAGGATTGAATTGCTAAATGAGTTTAGACGAAATCGGTTTGCAATGCAAGCGAAAAATGTGATATACTTCAGGGACATACGAACAATGGGATTTTGATGGTTTGGTGTTAAGCCCTGTCAAAGAAGGAGATTTTGAAAATGAGGCATCAAGACGAGTGGACCGATGCACAGTGGCACCAAATGGCACAGGCACACGAACTTCAGCGACAGCGACTTCTACAGACCCCCGCACTCCACACCGCTGTCGGGATGTCCTCAGGGACATTCTTTGCCATCTGCGAACTTATCAAAGCCAGTCACGAAGAACCCGAACACTACGAAACGAACCTGCCTTACTTTTTTTGCCACGGCGACATCGCAACAGATATCCACACGTATCGCCAGCAATACCCACATCTTTTTCAAAGTGTGGGGTATGGCGGTGGCGGTTTGATCAAACCGGGGATGACTCGGTGGCAACTTTCTTGGTGTGGGCGGTCTTTTTTTAAGGAATATCCCTATCAGATAGATATTTCTTGGGTTGACGAGAAACTACAAACCCATCTCGATTGTACATGGGATGCATGGATTCAGGGTGTCCCGATGTATATTTTCGGAACGCTCACCTGCGAGGTCGAAACATACAACACCTTAACGGCAACCTCGTGTTTTATCTATGGTGTGGAAGAAAATCCGCACGAGGCATTTGATCTTGACGCACACGAAATACCGACAGGACCGAATTTTCAGTTGAAGACAGGGGAGATCGTTGAGGACGGAAAAGAGTATCCCGTCAACTTCAATATAGAGGGTGACGCGGGGTTCTATGAGCCGTACAGCGAGATTGATATTATAGACGGATTCATGGGATTGGACGGCACGATCCACAGCCGATAGCTGTGCTCGCGATTTTCTTTTAATGTCCAAAAGTTATAAAATAGGGCTTCCGCAGGATGCTCTTTTGTAGCATAACCTGTTAGGTTGGGTTCTCCCTGAGAACGTCTGTGTTTTTCTACACTTCATCCACTAAAGGCGCGTCCTATCGCCAAAATTGCGTCCGTCCTGTAAAACTTAACTATCTTTTGCAACACTATCAAACTGGATCTACCAAAAATTAATCCTCTGATAAATTTGACATGTATTTGTATGTTGTGATATACTTCTCGTATCAGCGACGAAAGCCAAGCGTTATATTTCCCATATATCCGTCTTCATGAGAAGGAACCAGATTTATGGCAGAGACACCCTACAGTATCTTCGACTCACGCACCCCAGACGATATCCATCGCGAAATTCAAGAAGTCTACCTTGAAAACGCGCGCCCTTGGGTTATCGGATACAGCGGTGGAAAAGATTCAACGACGGCCCTTCAGCTTATCTGGTATGCCCTCGCTGAACTTCCGCCAGAAAAACGAAAATACCCAGTCTACGTGATTTCATCCGATACCCTTGTTGAAACGCCGGTAATTGTTAGTTACATTACTGGGACCTTAGACCAAATTGAAGCGAAAGCACGCGAAGAAAAAATGCCGTTTCAGACAGACATCGTCCGTCCTAAAGTTGATGATACCTTTTGGGTTAATCTCATTGGCAGGGGTTATCCTGCCCCCTACACTCGCTTCAGGTGGTGCACTGACAGGATGAAAATCCGACCAGCGAATCAATTTATCTTAGATAGGGTTGCTGAACACGGTGAAGTTATTATGGTTCTCGGAGTTCGGAAAGGTGAAAGCACAACGCGTGATCAAGTTCTAAGTTTGCACCGCATGAAAAATTCACTCCTTTCACGACATACGACACTGCCGAATGCTTTTGTTTATACGCCTGTAGTCGATTTTACTACAGATGATGTCTGGATGTACCTGTTATCCGCAGCATCGCCATGGGGTGGTGATAATAAGCAATTGCTAACGCTCTACCGCAACACGAACGCACAAGGTGAATGTCCACTTGTCGTTGATGAAACGACGCCTTCTTGTGGAAATAGTCGCTTTGGATGTTGGACCTGCACTGTCGTCACAAAAGACAAGGCGATGGAGGGACTTATTGATAACGGGGAGGACTGGATGATACCGCTGCTTGAGTTCCGAGATTTTCTCGCGAAAACCCAAAATCCTGAGAAGAAACCTGAAATTCGAGAACATCGGCGACGGAACGGACAGATTACGATCCTCAACAATAAACTTGTCCACGGTCCCTATAAACTGGATTTTTGCAAGGAACTTTTAAGAAGGCTTCTCACGACCCAACAGCAAGTTCGAGAAGCGGGGCCTGACTCGAATATCAAACTCATTACGGATGATGAACTTGAGGAAATCCGTAAAATCTGGCGAACTGAACGTCAAGATTGGGAAGATGCTGTCCCACAGATTTACGCAGAGATTATTGAAGACCGCGACTGGATCGTTGATGATGCTACTTCTTTTACAGAGAAGGATAAAGATATCTTGGCAGCGGTCTGCAGCGAAAAGGGGATCCCTGTCACCCTTGTGGCAAAATTACTCGATACAGAACGACAAATGGATGGGATGAGTCGGCGTGCGGGGATACAGTCCCGAATTGACGAAATCTTCCATGAAGACTGGCGTTCAGAACAAGAAGTTCGCTCCGGGCTGGATAACCCTAATCAACAATGATTCTCCACAAACTCACCCTTAACAATGTAGGCTTGTTTCGTGACACACAAACTATCCACCTCACACCGATGCAAAATCCATTAGTAGCAACTTGGGTTAAAGACTATTCTCTGAATCTGTTTTCGCGGTGCCATGCTAATGCTGCCTGAGCTGGATAATGTTCTTTGTTCTCTGGTACCAGAATTTTCTTATCCTTCAGTGTCCTAAACTTCCATTCTGAAGGTCCCTTTTCCACCATCAAATCAGAAACTATTATTTTGTAGGTATTCGTAAAAGAGATCAACCCTCTGTCAAATCCCCAATGATGGAATTGGCACAGCGAAATTCCATTTCGGACATCGTTATTTCCTGAAATGTTGAATGGAATGATGTGGGCCGCTTCAGCTACACTTTCGCCATCCAGTGTTAGAACATACGATTGACAAACTGCGCAAGTGTAATCGTAAATTCGCATGATTGCTTGGCGGAAACCTGCTGTCCGAATTGGATTGTCCGTTTCTGTGAGTGCCAAGGGTTGTAGAGATGAAAATGTTTGTTTGACTTGCTGCAGCAGGGTCTGTCTGTACTCATCAATCTGCTGTTCTTCAGCTATAAGACTTTCGATATCTGCTTTGAAATCTATGAAATAGGTATCTATAAGGGTTTGGCGGATTACCTCTCGATCATGGGTATTAGTAAGTAGGAGGAAAAGTTCATCGTCAAAACTGGCATACGCAACAATTTCGCGAAGCCGAGAAACCGTTTTTATTTGCGTGGTAACCCTTAATGCTGTTTCGTATCCAGCGTTCGAATGGTGATGCCAGAATCCTTCACTTTTCAAATGGAAAAACGGTAAGGCAAGATTAGGTCTGCGGTCGGTCAATATTGACCAATATTTCATAAAAATTTCAAACAAGTTCGGAGAAGGCAGGATTTTATTTTCGAGAATTTGTCCTTGCTCAATCAATTCAATGAGTGCTAATAAAAGGATAGGTTTATTAGGAGCTGCACCGTGTGCTCTGTCTACACGCAAGTTTCTGAACTTATTCACATATTTGAGCAGAATATTGCTGACCATGTTTTTAGTGATACTATGGAAATATAGGTTACAACACTTTTTTGGGCAATTCAACCTTTTCCGTTTCAATGCCTATTGCCTTGGCATAATCCTCACGTAATTTATCTGCATCTTTTTGAAAATGATTTAACATATAGAGTTGCAAATTTTTAACGAGCGTTTTACCTTTTATTAACATCTTTTTTTGTGTAGGATGCCAGATGACCCCATGATAAGGCGTTTGAGTCAGATCTGTAGGTAATTTTGAAATCATCCTGAAACACGTGGATAATGGATACTTCAGCACGAGTTCCGCGATGATTTCTGTTAGGATTTTCAATCCTATGGGACGGAAAAGGATACTACCGCCCTCTGGATGTCTATACTTCTTGACAATTGTTGAATTGTCAGACATGTTGACGAATTCTTGTAGTGGTAAAAAACTCTCTGTAAGTCGCTTAAAATAATCACAAGCATTTTGGTAATGTTCGTCAAGAATGTGATCCGGTTGACGCACTTTTGTGAGTTCATCTTTTCTATCTGCAAGTCCTTTTTTATTTGATATGACGTATGTTCTCGTAAATAATATTTTCAACAAATCATAGAGATTTCCGATCGTGGTAAGGCAAGTTTGGTTACCCTGTGGGACATTATCAGTTACATTGTTTAAGATTCGATTCTCCATAAACATTGGATTTTCCGTAACCAGTCTCCGGGCAGTAATGGCCATTGTATCATCTTCATCAAGAGCGATTGTCTCTCCTTTGGAAACCCGGACAGCGTTTTTGTTCAATGTTGTGAAAAGTCTTCGGGTTCTTTCCATTCCGTCCGGATCAGTCCTATGAGCAATAAAGATTATTGACAACTCATCTTCACCCAAGTGAGGTGCTTCTGCCACTGCTTCTTTAATTCCTATGAGACGGTGTTGTCCATCCAGTGTGAATAGTTTTTCTTCACCATTCAAACTAAGAATTCCGATTCCAGCAACCACATCTTCCGGAAATTCTTCACTATCCAATTGATTATTACCCTCTATTCGAGTAATCTCATGCCAGTTGGGATCGCCTTGATAGACTGCTACAATCAGTGAATTGAAAAAGCGTTGTTCCTGTTTGAGAAGATAGTCTTTTATTTCTTCACCGCGATTTTCTTTTATTTCTCGCTGGACCATTTCACTCAAGGTTTTACTTTGGTAAATCTCTTCAGCAATCTTGACCCTTTCAGCGATGTCTTTAAGTTTCATGAGCGTAGGGTAATATACCCAATCACCCATGATGCCTCTTAGCGACGGAAGATATAATTTTTTCATATCTTGATATACCATAACATCTCCTGGCACGGTTTAAGAGGTAAGTTTAACACATTCCACAAAAAAAGTCAAATTTTCGCCTGATTCTTTCAAAATATAGACCCATAAGACATAATCCAAATCATGTTGAGGTGAACCCTGACGAAAACAACCGCCCAGCGAGATTGATACGAGACTTCACCAAAACTATTGAACACACCAAAGATACCGAAATCCGCGAAATCTGTAAAATCCGTGTCAATCCGCGATTCAGACAATTAACAGAATATTTACATACCCAGAAGAAAAGTCAATTTTTTGTTTGACAAATTTCTGAAAAAAATGTAAAATAAACATACTGTGAGTGCGATGAAGCATTTCTCAGATACCCAAACGCGATGGATGCGATTAACGCCCTCGCTGCTAAGTTCACTATCGCAACGGCTTCTCTAAGGGGTAAAGACCATGAACCGTAAGGGTCAAGATGTGAATATTCTTAACACGCCAATGAAACCCGTGCAGCACTGCTGTCTCTGGCCGACAGTGCAAGGTGTCTTGGTCCGCTGTGTAGTTGCTGTTTCAGGCACTCTGCGGGGTAAACGACACCGCTCTACCCCCCCCCTTATATTTACACACGTTAAGTATAAAATCTCGCAACCTATTTTACGCAGTTGCGTCAGTGTTTACCGCTGCCGCTGTTTTTTCGCGCCTGCGCGTGCATCGCACGCTGCGGGCTGTTTTTGTTAGCATATTGAGATGTTCCGATAAATGTAAATTGTTGAATATTGGTCATAGTGTTCCTACGTGAGGTTTAACACCCTAAACCTCTTAAACTATTATCTCATGTAATAGGAGGATCTTTTTAAATGAGATTTTTTATGATTGTTGCTGGCGTGCTATGTGCCGCGACCCTCGCACTCTGGACACCCACAGCCGATGCTGTTCCGAAAGTAGATATCTTCATCTACACGGAGATAACGCAGTGGATCGGCCAAGGACAGGCACAAGAACAAGCCGATATATTCATTAAAGAAGTCGATGGCCAAAGAGGTATCGGCAAGGTTGTCAATGAGAACGCCAAAGCCATTGAAAAGTGGACGAAGGATCACACCGAGGAAAAAGGCTATCACCTTATTAGCCTCTACGGCGATTTTCCACCTGAAATCTATGGACAGGGCAATAAAGATGAAGATGGTTCCGTTGCTGAAGAATTCTTGGATGCCGGGAATACCTTCTCAAACAGTGCCGACTATTTCTTCTGGGGCTTAGCCGGAAGAAACCGTGAAGGTGGACTCCAAAACATGATGGACATTCCAGGTATCGTCCAATGGGATGATGACACAGCAATGAAGGTCACAAAGGAAGGGAAAGAGTTCACACCGACCCTGAAGGATTATGCCACCGATCGTCCGTTCCACGTGGATCAGCTCGAAAAAACCGATTGGGAAGTGGAGATCGCATTTGCGACGGAAACAGGGAAATCCAAGGGGATGAACCGGTGTGACCCTTGCATCATCCGGAATACGAAAACAGACGCACGTCTCATTCAGGTCTATCAGACGAATGGCCAAGACGATCCGAAGGGTAAAGTCCTCGCGGAAATTATCCTAAACTATTATCTTGAAGTCATTGGGGCACTCGATGTCGATCCCCAAGAAAAACTCCCCACATTGTGGGCGGATCTCAAATCCAGGAGGTAAAATTTAATGCGAAATATTTTTCTTTCACTCACCCTGATTGCGTTAATGGCACTCCCTTTAACGCCCGTACTTGCCGCCGGTGAAGTTGCTATCTATACCGGAATCACGCAATGGATTGGTAAGGCTGAAGCTGATGAACAGGCAGAGATTTGTGTCGGTATGCTCGAAGATGCGGATATCGCTGTCACGTGGTATGATAGCGATGGCCAAGCCGACGACTTAGCCGCTTGGATGGAAAGTACTACCGGCGACGATGGCTTGGATGTCTGTGTCCTCTACGGTGATTTCCCTCCCGAAATCTACCCGGAAGGCAATTCACAGACCGACGGCTCTATCGCTGAAACCTTCATCGAAACTACCGATGGCGACGTTTTTATCAACCACGCCGATTATATGTTCTGGGGGTTGTCGGGTAGAAACAGAGAAGGCGGTCTTCAGAACATGATGGATATCGACGGCATTGTGATGTGGGACGATGATACACCTATGAAAGTCACGGCAGAAGGCAGTGCCATTTCCCCAAGTCTAACCGACTATGCATCCGACCGTCCGTTCCACACCGATCAACTCGATGGCGATTGGGAAATTGAAGTTTCTCTCGCACAAAACGACGACGGCACCCGTGCCGATCCGATTATTGTTCGCGATGGCAACCTCGGTAGGTTAATTCCAACGATACAGACGAATGGTGGCGATGAACCGAAAGGTGCAATTGCTGCTGAAATTATCGTCTGGCTGATGTCCACAACACCGGTTGAACCTGCGGGTAAACTCTCCACCACGTGGGGAGATCTGAAAGCAGTTCGATAAGATACAAGATAGGACTTACGCACTTCCCTGGTAGGTGCGGTTTCTAACCAGGGTTCCCACCCGTTACTGGGAAGGGACGCCGAATCCTGTGAAAATAGGTGAAATTTGGTCATTTTGCGTAAGTCCTGCAAGAAAAGACGGAAGGATGGAAGGATAGCAGTCCGCTGCAAGCTTCCAACCTTCCCGTCTTCCAATTTTTATGAGCGATGAGATTTAGCGAAATCAGAATTCTCCGCTGGCGCGCTTTTCTAACCTCGATGCTTGTGCTTTTGATTTTCACGTTTTTAATGTCCGCGTGTCGCGATAGAGCAGACTCCCCCCTCGTTGGTCCCCTTCCCATTCAGACGATCACAACCCCGAAAGATGAAGCCGTAATGGTCTATGTCCCCGCTGGCGAGTTCCTGATGGGAACCAGCGATGCCGATATCGAACGTTTCAAGGAGATTTTTCCGCTCCGCGATATTGCTCGGTTCGACAATGAACGTCCGCAACGCACCGTCTTTGTTGATGCCTTCTACATCGACAAGTATGAAGTAACAAACAAACAATACAAGCGATTCCTCGCCGAAACCGGTTATATCCCCAAGCAGTATTTGGATTATCCGCCGCATAACACGCCCGACTTCCCTGCCGCAGTCTTAGCGTGGGAGGATGCGGTCGCCTACGTAAATTGGGCTGGTAAAAGACTCCCAACAGAAGCAGAATGGGAGAAGGCGGCTCGCGGGACAGATGGGCGCTTTTGGCCCTGGGGGAATGAATGGGATGGAACAAAACTCAGTGGAAATGACGGCACCGGGCTCAAAGATGGATATAAGGAGACCGCACCCATTGGACAGTTTCCACAAGGCGCAAGTCCTTACGGCGCACACGATATGGCGGGCAACCTCTGGGAATGGGTGTCAGATTGGTATGATCCAAACTATTATCGGACCTCACCCCCCAATATCAACCCGAAGGGCCCCGACACCGGTGATGGACATGTGCTAAAAGGCGGTGGTTGGGCGGAGAATTTAGATTTTACGCGATGCGCCAGCCGTCAGGGCGGAAACCCCGGGTCTCTCATACGAGGACTTCGATGCGTTATAGACGCGCCGCCTGGAGAGTAGGTAATCTTAGGTTCATCTCCCCTGAAAAGAGACTTAACTTACACTCGAAAATGTGTAGAGGGGATATCCGAATCCCAACTTCTAATTTCTTTCTTTCCCTCATGAAATTTCATAGCAAATTTCATAGCAACTTCCCCAGAACCTGCAGGCGAAATCGCTCAAAACCCAGTTACAGTCTGCGGTCACGTCTCTTTCCAAACTTTTCCAAATCTATCACATTTTAGGTTTTGCTATGAAAACTGTGAAATTCGCGCGATTTTGTTTTCTGATTTATACGCCTCTGACCCATCACGAATTTGACATCTATTCTTGTGCTGTGCTATACTTTATAATGGGTAGACGAGAAAAGTTCGTAAGCCAAATCACGTAGTCCGTAACGTAGTGGAGGGGTGTTTTTGATAGGGTATTTCTGCGTATTGCTTGGGGGTTTCCTCTAGATATATCGAAAGGCACGTGAAAGTTTCAGCCAACGTTACTTATCCGCAAGGAAAAATTAAAAGATTTGAAACAGATTATCACACATGCCAATCCAGACCTTGATGCTATCGTCAGCGCATGGATCGCCCAAGATTTTCTCTTCAACGGACACGAGTCGGAGGTCCTGTTTGTCAGCCGAAAAGTGCCAGAGAAATTCATGCTACATGCCGATTGTGTGGTGGACGTCGGGAACACATACATCCCTGAAAAATACCGATTCGATCACAAGCCTCCCGCATTTCAGAATAGAAATAGCACGTGTGCCACCCGACTCATCTGGGAATATTTACGCGACACCGGTGCCGATGTCGCGCATCTTGAGCCTTTGGTCCAGATAACATATCAAGGGGATACGCATCGGAATTCGGACGCACTCAAACGGAGCCGACTTGAGGGTCCGCACGCGGAATTAGTCAAACTCAAATCAGAAGTTAAAGAGATAACAGAGGTCTATCGGCAGATGGTTCTCTATCTAAGGAGTTACACAAATAGGACTTACGCACTCCCTCGGTAGGTGCGGTTTCTAACCGCACCGAATCCCGTGAAATTTGGTCATTTTGCGTAAGTCCTAACAAAAAAAGCTTATGAAACAGTTTATGCCCCTCTGCATTGTTCTATTGATACTCATCGCGATGCAGACGCAATTTTCAAGTGCCGATGAATGGCATCAGTGGCGTGGTAAAGACCGCACGGGCGTTTGGAATGAAACGGGTATTCTGGAAGAATTTGAAGGCGATCAGATTCCGCTGCGATGGCGCGTCCCGATCGGGAGCGGGTATAGCGGACCGAGTGTCGCTGATGGACGTGTATACGTTACAGACAGGCTCACAAAACCGAAACAGATCGAGCGTGTTCACTGCTTCGATTGGGAAACAGGTGAACCTATCTGGTCCTACACTTATGACTGCGTATACAAGATTGACTATACAGCAGGTCCCCGTGCGACTGTGACTGTCCAGGATGGACTCGCTTACGCGTTAGGGTCGATGGGACATCTACACTGTTTTGATGCGGCTACCGGTGATATCGTATGGAAACGAGATCTCAATGCCGAATATAATATTAATATGCCTATCTGGGGGATCGCCAGCGCGCCTATCGTTGAAGCGGAAAACCTGATCGTTCAAATCGGCGGCAAACCGGACGCGTGTATCGTTGCGTTTGACAGGAAAACCGGTGAGGAAAAATGGAAAGCACTGGACGATAACGCCTCCTATTCCGCACCGATTGTCATTACGCAAGCCGGTAAACGCGTCCTTGTCTGTTGGACGGGTGCGAATGTAGCAGGTCTCAATCCACAAACCGGCGCGGTATATTGGCTCTATCCGTTTTCACCCGAGAGTTTCGAGATAGCAATCGCCACGCCTATTTTCGACCAGAATGAATTGTTCGTCACTGAGTTCCGTCAGGGCTCTCTTCTTCTAAAAGTGTCACAAGATAAGTTGGCGGTAGAACTCGGCTGGCATCGTAAGGGCAAAAATGAGCAGAATACCGACGCACTTCAGACGACGATGGCAACCCCCGTGCGTCTCGGTGATTACATTTACGGTGTCGATAGTTATGGTGAACTCCGCTGTCTGGACGCGCGAAACGGCGATCGGATGTGGGAAGACCTCTCTGCCGTCCGGAAGGCGCGCTGGAGCAATATCCATCTCGTCAAGCACCCCGCATCATCGGATAACAAGGTTTGGATGTTCAATGAACACGGAGAACTTCTCATCACGGAACTCTCCCCTGAAGGACTGAATATCATCAGTCGCGCCAAATTGATCGAACCGACCCGCGACCAACTCAACCGAAGGGGCGGCGTTACATGGGCACATCCCGCGTTCGCCTATAAGCACGTCTTCATTCGAAACGACAAAGAACTCGTTTGTGCAAATTTAGAAAAGTAAAATATATAGGACTTACGCAGTTATCCCGTTTTTATGCTGTTTTTGGTTCGTAGTAGCGCAATTTTGCGGTGTACTCACCCAAATGCGACGTGCATTATTGCGCATTCTTCGGGAATATTGCCTCAATTTTGGCATAGAAGCCAATTTTGCGTAAGTCCTGATATAGATACGGAGGTTAAAATATTGGATGCGACCCGAATACCAGACGTAGTTTTACGTCCTGGCGAAAAACTGCACGGCTTTGAAGTAAAAGCCGTCACACCCATCGACGAATTGCGAGCCGTAACGATTGAATTAGCACATCAACACAGCGGTGCACGTTTACTGCATCTCTACACAAACGACACAGAGAATCTCTTCTCCATCAATTTTCCGACCCCACCCTCAGACGATACAGGTGTCCCACACATTCTTGAGCACGCCGTTTTAGCCGGCTCACAGAAGTATCCGGTGAAAGAACCTTTTTTTGAAATGATTAAGATGAGCATGGCAACCTTTATCAATGCCATGACAAGCTCAGATCATACCTACTACCCCGTAGCGAGCAATGTGAAAAAAGATCTCTTCAACTTAGCGGAAGTCTACTTCGATGCCGTATTCCATCCGCTTCTCACGCAGGAGACCTTCAAACGCGAAGGGCACCATCTCGCACCTGCCGATCCCGAAGATCCCACGGGCGATTTGAAGATAACGGGTATCGTCTATAATGAGATGAAAGGGGTCTTCTCGGATCCAGAATCACTGTTGTATCGAGCAATGACAAGTCGGCTCCTGCCTGATACGCTCTATGCATGTGAGTCTGGTGGAGATCCTGATGCCATTCCGGATTTGACGTATGAGCAGCTGAAAAAATTCCACGAAACCTATTATCATCCGAGTAACAGTTACTTCTTCCTCTACGGTGATATTCCCACAAACGACTACCTCTCCTTTCTTGCGGATAAGTTGGATAAGATTCCGACAAACGAGGAGAGTGCCGCCTTACGGCCCCTCAGTCCAGAAGTCACCCGTCAGCAGCAGTGGAAATCACCACAAGTTGTGATTGACACCTATCCCGTTGGCGCAGATGAACCGCTGGCAGAGAAGACGTATCTAATGCTGAGTTGGTTCATCGGAGATGCGACAGATCCTGAAGAGATTGTTTTGGGGCGCATTTTAAGTCTCATCCTTCTCGGCAATGAAGCCGCACCGCTCCGAAAAGCGATTATCGATTCCAAACTCGGCGCAGATCTCGTCTATTCGGGTGCCGGTTCTATCGGGGCTGCAGCCACTTTTTACCTCCTCCTCAAAGGAAGTGAAACCGATCGCGTCGAAGCGTTTACCCAACTCGTCATTGATACCCTCACACAGGTTGCGGATTCAGAGATTGAGAGTGAGAAGGTGGAAGCAGCGTTCCAGCAAGCAACCTATCACTACCAAGAGGTCGCCTCCATGTTCCCGCTCCGCATGCTCCAACGTGTGATTGAGGGATGGATATATGAGAAGGATTCAAACACCTTCCTGAAAATGGGGGAAACCCTCGCCGATATCCATCAGCAGTGGCAGGAAAATCCAGCGATTTTCAATGAACTCATCCGTAAACGGCTGATTGAAAATCCGCATCGCTTGACAAGCGTGCTATCGCCAGATAGAGACAAACAGGCGGAAACCGACGCTGAACTCGTCGAACGGATGAAAGAGATACGGGCACAATTCACGGATGAACAGGTGAAACATATCGCCGCAGATGCCGCTGAACTCGAACGTCTCAACGCACAACCCAATTCACCCGAAGCATTGGCGAAACTCCCACAACTTCAGGTCAGCGATCTACCCGAAAAACCGAGACATATCCCGACAACCGTGGAGAACGTTGAAGGACGCACCCTTCTCCACAACGATGTCTTTGCCAATGGTGTTAACTATTTCGTGCTAAACTTCGATTTGCAAGGATTGCCGGAGCATCTTTGGACCTATCTGCCGAGATACACCGACGCTATTAGCAAACTCGGTGCTGCCGATATGGACTACGCCGAGATAGCACATCGGACATCCGCAGTTACCGGTGGGATTGGATGTTCACCCGGATTCAGCACACACGCCCTTCACCCCAGCCGTTCCTTGCAAAACATGCGTTTTCATCTCAAGGCACTTGATGGCAAAATAGATGCTGCGCTTGACGTGCTTCATGACCTCATTTTTGCTGTGAACCCGCGCGACACCGAACGCCTGCGTGATGTCTTGGTTCAGGCTGTTGCCGAATACCGGACAGAGATGATTCAGGATGGATTGAATACAGCGATTCATCACGCCTCGCGCGGTCTATCACCAGAATCCCATATCTCAGAGATGGTTTTTGGGCTTCCGCAACTCCACAACACCGAAACGTTCCTCGACAATTTTGACGAACTTAACACCGACTTAATATGTCATATAGAAGCGATTCGGGACTTCTTACTGACCCGTGGACGCGTGACCGCGAGTTTCACCGGTTCCGACACCGCTTTTGAGACGACACGCACCAAACTCGGTGAATGGCTCAATACGATGCGTGATGAACCGATTCCGTCAGAATCTGTTGCGTTTCAACCCTTTGAGACACCGCCGAGAGAAGGATTGGCCGGTCCTATTCAGATTGCCTACTGTGCGCACGTGATCCCGGCACCGCATTATTCACATCCCGACTCAACGTTGCTCAGTATCGGCGCACATATTTTGCGATTGGATTACATCATGAGTGAGATCCGCTTTAAAGGCAACGCTTACGGGGCATATTTCACCTATAGTCCGTTTGATGCACAACTGTATCAAGCCTCATATCGCGATCCGCATGTCGCACGGACGCTCAACGTCTTTGAACAGGCAGCCGACTACGTTAAACAGGTGGAATGGACACAGACGGACATTGATCGAGCGATTATCGCGACCGCGAAAACTGCTGAGAAACCGATCCGTCCGAGCCAAGCCGCAAGTGATGCCCTGAGCCAATACCTTGTAGGACAGACACGTGAGATGCGGGAGGATCGTTACGCACAACTCCGACGTGCCACCCCTACTGAGGTAAAACGGGCACTCCTCCAACTCTTGGAGGGAAATCGAGATAAAGCCGCGGTGTGTGTCGTTTCAAGTCGTGAAAAACTGGAAGCAGCGAATCGTGAATTGGCACAACCGCTTATCATTGAGGACATTGTCGCCTCTTAGGAAAAAAGGAAAGGAATTAGAAATGAAAAGAATCGCAATTCTGATAGTATTTACCCTTACTGTGGCAGTGATTGCAGCAAGCGCGTCACAGCCGGTCGGTTTCGAGAAAAACTGGCATCACTGGCGCGGTCCCCACGCAACCGGTGTCGCAGCCGATGCGAATCCGCCCACGACATGGAGTGAAACTGAAAACATCCGTTGGAAACTTGCCATCCCCGGCACGGGACATGCCGCGCCAATTATTTGGCAAGACAAAATCTTCATCCAAACCGCGGTTAAGGGCGAAGCGTCCAAAGCAGAAGCCGAAGAATCTGGAGATGACAATCCGTTCAGCGGTTTCTTTAACCAGAGGCGTGGACGCGGGGCAGTTGAAAACGCTTACAAATTTGATCTTATCGCCATCAATCGAGAAGATGGGAGTATTCTCTGGCAAAAAACACTGCGAGAGTTAAATCCCCATGAAGGGACACATCAAGATGCCACTTTCGCTTCAAACTCTCCCGTCACCGACGGTGAGTTCATCTACGCATATTTCGGTTCGCGCGGACTCTATTGTGTGGATATGATGGGCAATGTGAAGTGGGAAAAAGACGTTGGCACGATGTATAAACGCAACACCTTCGGTGAAGGAAGTTCGCCTGTTCTTCACGGCAATACGCTGGTTATCGTTCAAGATCATGAGGGCGATTCCTTTATCACCGCGCTTGATAAGCGGACAGGGGATGTGCTATGGAAGACCGATCGTAATGAAAGAACAACGTGGTTTTCACCGATTGTCGTTGAACAGGATGGGAAAGCACAAGTGGTTACCGCTGGCACAAATCGTGTCCGTAGCTACGATTTGGAAACCGGTGAACTTTTATGGGAGGGCGATGGGTTGACTGCGAATAGTATTCCTTCACCTGTCGCTGCTGATGGGTTCGTTTATCTGATGAGTGGTTTCCGAGGCAATGAATTGCGGGCGGTTCACCTCGCAAAAGCGATGGGTGATATTAGCGGTTCAGGAGCAGTCGTCTGGGAACACGGTCGAGATACACCTTATGTGCCATCTCCGCTCCTCTATGGAGATATACTCTATTTCTTGAAAAGCAACGACGGTATCCTTTCTGCCTTCAATACCAAGACAGGGAAGGCGCACTACGGTCCGAAACGGTTACAGGGTGTTTCTGGGGTCTACGCTTCGATTGTTGGTGCGGCGGATCGTATCTACATCGCCGGACGGAACGGAACCGTGAACGTTGTCCAACACGGTCCTGAGTTTACAATCATAGCGGAAAACACGTTGGACGATAGTTTCAACGCCTCGCCTGCGATTGCGGGGTCGGAGTTATACCTCCGTGGGGGGCAGTATCTCTACTGCATCGCCGAATAAATAATCGTCGGTTATCAGTTATCAGTTATCGGCTATCGGTTAAGAAGACTTGAAGCAACAATTCACCACGTTCTGGAGTCCTCCAAGCAGGCTCCGATTGTTACAGAGGGGACTCTTAACTGACAACCGACAACTGACGACTGACAACTAATTACCTAATACGTGGCTCTTCCGCCGCTGACATCGTAACACTGACCCGTTACGAAACTCGCTTCATCCGAAGCCAAGAAATTCACCACAGCCGCGACTTCCTCCGGTTTCCCGACACGCCCCAATGGAATTTTACTCACCATATAGTCGACAGTCGATTGTGCCATGCCGTCCAATATCGGTGTTTGGATCACCGCGGGCGACACGGCGTTCACGCGAATGTTATAGTTTGTTACCTCTTTTGCGAGTGCCTTTGTCAAGCAGATCACACCCGCCTTGGATACCGAATACGGGATGAGCGTTGGATTGCCCTCCTTGCCAGCAATCGAGGCGATGTTCACAATCCTACCGTAATCCTGTGCAATCATTGGACCAATCACTGCTTTACAGCAGAGAAAAACGCCTGTCAGGTTTACACCCATCACGGCATCCCAATCCGCTACTTCTAAATCCGTTAAGGGTAGGGTGCGTCCCGCAATACCGGCGTTGTTGACGAGTATGTCAACGCGACCGAAGGTGGAGATCACTTTTTCAACTGCAGCATTGACATCAGTAGATTGCGAAACATCTGCTTGAACGGGTAATGTTTGGCATCCGGTAGCCGCAATTTCCTGTGCTACCGCTGCAGCTGCTCCCATGTTTAAATCCATGATGCCGACAGTTGCGCCAGCGTTTGCGAGTCTAATCGCAATCGCTTTGCCGATACCTTGCCCTGCGCCTGTTACAATCGCAATTTTATCCGTTAGATTCATTAAAATTTCTCCCTTCCAGAAAATTATCTAATTCAATTCCGAACGCATCTGCTATCTTGTTGACGTAACAGAAGAAACCGACGACCTCCACAATAGCGAAGAGTGCCTCGTCCGTGAGTCCATGATTGCGGAGATGTTCCAAGTCCGACGGTGTAAGCGTAGGTGCCGCTTTTGTCACCTTAACGGCGAATTCGAGGATCGCTTTTGTGGTTTCGTCAATGTCAGCCGTCTGAAAATCCGTTACAATCTGTGAAATCTGTTCATCTGTGAATTGTTCCCGCAATTCATCGGCGTGTGCTATTATTCAGTAGTGGCATTCATTCACTTTTGAAACGACGGTAGCGATCATTTCCCGTTGCATCCGACTCAACGGTGAGTCTGGGTCGTGCATCACGATTTTGTAGAGTTCCACGAAAGCACGCATACTTTTCGGACGCACACTAAAAAGCTTGACGATATTGTAAAGTTGCCCCGCCCGTGCAATCGCCGCGTCATATTCCGCTTTCACGATGCCGGTGGCATCCGCCTCATCCACGGTTTGAATCCATGCCATATTTTATTCTCCAATCACGACACCATATTCACCAACAACCGCACCTTTGTGTCCGGTTTGGTAGTGTAGGTGTCTTTCACCGACAATCGGTTGTGTGCTTTGCACTTCGACAGTGCCGCGCACTTTCCCCATTGCCTCTTCATCCATATCTACACAGCAGAGCGGCTTAATTTGCCGATGCACTTGCCGACGAATATGTCCCTCCCGATTGCGGACGATGACATTCACAAAGGCATCTGCTTCCCCGACGTTAAGGAATCGGAACCAGTCCCAGGCACCCCCCGCAATTTCGGGGAAAAAGAGCCGAATCCCAATCTGCCCGCCCTCCACGGATGCCCCGGGTAGATCGATAATGGCTGTCCCACTTTGCATGTGTCGTTCCGCCACAACCGGCTGGTTGCTGCGCACTTCTACGGAGGATTTCACTTTAATGTCGTCCATGGGTGGCGTCCAACACTCAAAAGGTCTCAACCGATCGCGTTTTTTTGTCCATGTCGATTGCGCGTTGTCGTCTTTCCGTGCGATCATCGTGACTTCTGCATCTTCTCTTCCGACGTTGACGATGACGACCCAGTCTTCCCATGCGGGTCCGACCTCCGGGAAAAAGAGCGTGCGCGGCGCATCCGAGATTACCTGTCCAAATTGCCCGACACTCGTCTTACCGCCTTGATAGTGGAGATGGCGTTCTCCGACAATCGGTTGTGAACTTTGCATCTCAACGGTGCCTGTGACGTTACCCATCACACCTTCATTGAGATCCCAACAGCAGAGCGGTTTGATAACGTGATGGCGTTGCCGTAACACATCCCCGTTCCTGTTGCGGACGGTGATGTTGACGTGCGCGTCTGCCTCACCGACGTTCAGAACCCGAAACCAGTCGTGAGCACCAGAGACCAGTTCTGGGAAGAAGAGCCGCTGTCCAACTGTTCCATATTCTGGAGCCGCGCCGACAAAATCCAACACATTCGTGTCCTTGTGCATGTGTCGTTCTGCCACAATCGGTTGGTCCGCAGTGAACTGCATTGAAGAGTTCGTTTTAATCTCATCAACGGCGGGGATCCAAGACTCAAAGGAACTTATGGTTTTCTCCGCAGACCAAGTCGGTTGTCCGTTGTCAGCATGTCTCGCGATTCCGGTCACACGGGTGTCTTCGGTTCCCACATTTGTGACTTGAACCCAGTCTTGCCACTCGGGGCCCACTTCTGGAAAATAAAGGGTTGTCGCGCCTGCCATTACTGCCTCCTATTTAGAGTCTTTTGTATTACAACACATATCCACAAGGTTTAATTAAGGACGCTGTTATCAAGATTCCTGTTACTATTTTAACTTGCATATATTTATCTTTTCCACTACAATTTTGATCAATCCCATTTGATTCGCACTTACGACGATACTTCACTAAATGGCTTTCGCAATTGCACTACACATCTTGAGGAGAATATTTAATGGCAGCGAAGAAACTCTCAGACGCTGAGATTCAGGAAAACTTGGGGCAGCTCAACGGTTGGACCGTGGAAGACGGTAAGCTACACAAAGAATTCCAGTTTGATACCTTTGTTGCGGCGTTCGGTTTCATGGCACAACTCGCCTTAATCGCCGAATCCATGAATCACCACCCGGAATGGTTCAATGTCTATAACCGTGTGACGATTGACCTAATGACCCACGATGCGGGTGGCATCAGTGAACTCGATTTTCAGTGGGCAAAGCACGCAGATTCGATGATCGGTTAGCCGGTTTTCTATAGATGCAAATGACATAACCCACGCTGGAGAGACGCATGGATAATACGAAAGTCTTGATTGGCAGTCGGCAGGCATCAGACATTGAGGCGATGCTTTCGGATCTTCCCTCAACGGTTGAGGTTCGCTTTTTACCACACGGTGAGTCCTTGCGTGACCACATCGCTGATGTTGATATTTTGTTCGGACACCTTGGCGAAGATGTGATGCCAGAGGCAACGGCATTGCGTTGGGTGCATCAACCGCATGCAGGGGTTGAAGGATTTATGTATCCTGCTTTCAAGGTGAGCGATGTTATACTCACCAACTGTCGCGGCTTGTATGGCACACAGATTGCCGAACACGCCTTTGCTTTGCTTTTATCCCTCACCCGTCGGATTCCCGAGCAATTGGAATTTATGAAGACGAGACATTGGGAACGCGTTCCATGTATCGAATTGGCGGGGATGACAATGGGCGTCCTCGGACTCGGAGGCATCGGACGGGCAATTGCGGCACGCGCACAGGCGTTTGAATTTAATGTCATTGCCGCTGATGTGGAGCCAATCGGCAAACCCGATACCGTCTCAGAACTCTTTGATTTGGATGGGTTGATGGTGTTCTTAGCGAAATCCAACATCCTCATGGTATGCTGTCCGAGTACCCCCGAAACCCATAAACTCCTATCAGATGCGCAATTTAATCAGATGCCCGATGCGAGTTTCCTCGTGAATGTCAGTCGTGGCAGGATTATTGACGAAACCGCACTGATAACCGCACTTCAGAGTGGGAAATTAGCCGGAGCAGGACTGGATGTAACGTATACGGAACCGTGTCCACCGGAAAGCCCGCTGTGGGAACAGGAGAATGTCATCCTGACCTCACACAGTGCGGGTTCCTCGCAGCACGTCCGGAGACGTGCCATGCAACTTTTTATAGATAATCTACACCGTTACATAAAGGATGAACCTTTGGTCAACGTCGTTGACAAGCAGAAGGGATACTAAATCACAACATAGAAATGGAGAGAAAATGAGTCAGAAAACATATCGCGCCGCCGCAATCGGACATACCGGTGCAGGCAACTTCGGGCACGGACTCCATACCCCCTATAAAGATATAGAGAACGTCGAATTTATCGCTGTCTCTGATCCGAACGAAGAGGGTAGAGAAAAGGCAGCCGCAGAGGCAGGGGCATCGCGCAGCTACGCCGATTATCGAGAGATGCTTGAGAAAGAGGATCTCGATATTGTGAGTGTCTGCCCGCGATGGACATCGGAGCACGTGGCTATGGTAACCGCGTGTCTTGAGGCAGGCTGCAGCGTCTACAGTGAGAAACCGATGACGAGTACGCTCGCAGATGGCGATGTAATCGTTAAGACAGCGAAGGCACACGGATTAAAGGTGGCTGTGGCACATCAGGCGGTATATCTCCCCGCGACACATGCGATTAAGGAGATGCTCGACGATGGGAAAATCGGCACGATCCAAGCCATTCACGCCAGCGGTAAGCAGGATCATCGCGGCGGTGGTGAGGATATGATTGTGCTTGGCACCCACATTTTTAACATGATGCGTTTCTTCGTCGGTGATGTCGCATGGATGCAGTCTCATGTCACGACGAATGGCAAGGAGATCGCATACGGGGACGACCACGAACCCACAGAACCTGTTGGACCCGTTGCCGGTGATTCCATCAACAGTTACTTCGCTTTCAAAAATGGTGCCTCTGGCTTTTTTGAATCCCGAAGGGATCAAGCTGGCTCCGGTAGATACGGCATGGAAATCGTCGGCAGCGACGGTATCTTTTCGCTCCGCGGCGATGTTGCCAATCGACTCATGGTCTATCCATATCCAGTACTGCTCCCTTCAAATCCGGATCAGGAGTGGGAGGCAATCGACTTAGATCAAACGCCTTTCTCCAGTGGCAATGAACTCGCGATTCGCGATCTGATTGATGCGATTGAGAACGACCGGAAACCGATTTCCGCGGCGGAAGACGCTGTTGCCGCCTTGGAAATGATCCTCGGCGCCTACGAGTCTCAACTCTCAGGCGGGCGCGTCCCCTTCCCAATCGCAAACCGTGAACATCCCTTGAGCAGATAATTCCAAGAACACTGTCCGTTGGCGAGGTATCCACCCTCGCCAATACCTCCCTATACCGGAATCATCTTCCGGACACCATCTTCATACCGCACCTGATAATCGGAAGCTGGCACGTCCATTGCTCGGACAGCAAGCTCACCGAACGTAATCAATGGCTCGGAGAGCAGGAGCAGTTCATCGAGGGATTCGGTCGGAGTCTTATCCGTTGTATCCAACACAATCTTCCGTCCTTTCTGTGTAAACAGAGACCTATCGATCTCCTCCTGAAAGAGGCCTTTGAGCGTTGGAATATCGGCTTCCTTGATAATCTGATATTCGTGTGGGGCTGTTGCCATCCGTTCCTTAATCGCATCATCACTCGCAGTGACGTGGATCATCACGACATCTGGCAATCGTGCTTCGATCACCTGTGTTTCATAGCCGCGTTGCGCATTGATGTGATACTTCGAGTAGTATGGGCTTTCTGGATCATCGCCATAGAAGGACGAGTAAACCAGTTCCTCGATATGCCACCCTGCGATCATCGTATTCGCATAGTTTCTAATCACCTCTACGTGATACTGAAGTTGCATCCGTTGCATCCGTTCCTTCACGTCATCTGGGAAATTGACATACGCCGCTCTCGATTCAGGGCTGAGCGTCGAGTCAGGGATCGTGAAGTGATCATCAACGTGGACACTCAGCTTCCGGTGCCGATAATACTCGGTCATCAGGTCGACCAGGGTCGATTTTCCAGCATATTCGATACCCACAAAAATACATCTCATAAGAAAATACCTCGCCATTGGAATTGGTGGTGAATGGTAACGTCCCACAGTTTATCTGCCCTTATGTTTATCACGAAAATAGAAAAATGTCAAATACCTATTCCAATTTTTCGGTCGTCTTGACAATTGGACATTTGCAGGGTATAATAATTTTAATCTGAACGGTTTTAATACAAGGAGGCGCAGATGAAAAAAAATCAGACCGTCAAAATCCAAAATCCGGAATACGGAGACACCTATACTGTCCACATCGAAAAAAATGGCACAGGATGGATAGGACAAATACAAGAGGTTCCCGAGGTGCAGTGTGAAGGAAGCACACCGGAAGCAATACTGAAAATTCTCAAAACTGAACTCCACGAAATCCTCATAGCCCGTGCAGATGCCTGGGATAATCAGATTGAGGAAGATATAAAAGCCGGACGGCTGGATCATCTTGTTGAAAAAGCCCTTGAAGATTTGCGGGCAGGCAGGTGTAAAGATCTATAAAACTACTCCTGAGTTTTGGGCACATTATCAAGAACTACCACGATCAGTTCAACAACTTGCAGATGAAAAATTTGAACTGCTGAAGCGATATCCAAGACATCCATCCTTGAATCTCAAAAAGATTGGCACCTGTTGGGTAGCAAGAGTCGGCATTAACTACCGAACCCTCGCACGCGAAGAGGATGGGATCCTCGTCTGGTTTTGGATTGGTAAACATGACGAATACATGCGACAGATTCGATCCGCCTTTTAATAAGTCCTGAGATTGAGATTTTGTTCAACCTAAGGAGATCCACATGGACAAAATTCAGACCGTCAAAATCTACGATTCAGAATATGAGACAACCTATACTGCCCATATCCAAAAAAACGGCGACGGATGGGTAGGATGGATACAGGAACACCCCAAGGTAAAGTGTGAGGACAGCACACAAGAAGCATTGTTGGAAACCCTTGAGGATACGCTTTATGAAACTTTAGAAGCCGACTGGGAAGCTTGGGATAAGCAGATCGAGGAAGACATAAAATCCGGAAAATTTGATCGACTTCGCGAGGATACCCTTGAAGATTTGCGGGCAGGTAGGTGCAAAGATCTATAAAACTGATTTGGCAAACACGACGAATACATACGGCGAATCCAATAACTAAATTAGGACTTACGCAGCTTGCTCATTTTCGTGTGATCTTTGGTTCGTAGTAGCGCAATTCATTGTGCATTCTTGGGTTCTGAACAATTAATTTCGTCGCAGGATACAAATTTGCGTAAGTCCTGTAAATCTTCTATAAAATTATATCACAGATTACATACCATGCTAACAATCGACAACCTTAACATTCCAGATTTCCCACTGTTGCTCGCACCAATGGAAGATGTGAGCGACCCGCCTTTTCGCGCCGTCTGCAAAGAGAACGGTGCCGATCTCATGTACACGGAATTCATCTCCTCCGAGGCACTCATCCGTGATGCCGCACCGAGTGTCGCAAAATTGGACATTTTTGAGGTGGAGAGACCCATCGGTATCCAAATTTTTGGGCATAACATCGACTCGATGCGCGCCTCTGTCGAAATTACTGAGAAGGTCCGACCCGACATCATTGACATCAACTATGGGTGTCCCGTTAAGAAGGTTACGTGTAAAGGTGCCGGTGCGGGTATCCTACAAGACATCCCCAAGATGGTAAGAATGACTGCCGAGATGGTAAAAGCCACGGATCTGCCTGTAACCGTCAAAACGCGGCTCGGATGGGACGATAAGACGAAATATATCGTTGAAGTCGCAGAGAGGCTACAGGATGTCGGTATCCGAGCGATTGCCATTCACGGCAGGACCCGGCGACAGATGTATAAGGGGGATGCCGATTGGACACTCATCGGTAGAATCAAGGACAACCCGCGCATGACAATCCCGGTCTTCGGGAACGGGGATGTTGATAGTCCACAAAAAGCAGCACGAATGCGGCAACAATACGGGGTTGACGGTATCATGATTGGGCGCGCCGCGATCGGATACCCATGGATTTTCAACGAGATCAAACACTATTTCAAAACCGGTGAATTGCTACCACCGCCTTCGATAGACGAACGCATTTCCGTTTTTAGAAAGCATCTCGATTTCTCTATCAAATGGAAGGGCTTAAAACTCGGTATCCTTGAGATGCGTCGGCACTACAGCAACTATTTTAGGGGCATCCCACACGTTAAGCCCTTTCGCTATCGTCTCGTCACATGCGATAGTTACGACGGTGTGTTAGACATCGTGGCGGAACTCCGCATGCATGCGCTTATGTCAGGGGTTTCGTAATTAGCAGTCAGTGATCAGTAAGCATCGCCCAGTGCAGCTTGATTCTACAGAGGAACTGGGTATCTCTGAAAAAACGCTTGACGCGTAAACCGGATAATATTATCATATAACACAACTATATCTCCGCAGTAAAGGACTCTGAATGGACAAAATACCCTTTATGAAACTCAGCGGGGCAGGCAACGACTTCGTCATTATCAATAATTTGGCAGAAATCGTTGATAGCACCGATACAGATTTTGTGAAAAAACTTTGCCAACGCCGTATGTCAGTCGGAGCTGACGGTGTTCTCCTCGTCGAAAAGGCAGATGACGTTGATTTTCGCATGCGCTACTTCAATGCCGATGGTGGTGAAGTGGAAACGTGTGGGAACGGTGCCCGTTGTATCTCCAGATTCGCCTATCTCAACGGTATCGCGGCTGAACAGATGCGGTTTCTGACGAACGCCGGGATTTATGAATCCGAAATAGTCGGTCAGAACGTTAAAGTGCGTATGAGCGATCCTACGGACATACGACTCAATGTACCACTCCAATTGACGGATGGAATGCACACAGTCGGATTCGCAAATAGCGGCGTGCCTCACGTTGTTTTTTTCGTTGAAGACCTGGAAGGAACGGATGTCTTTGATTTAGGACAGCAGACGCGGTATCACAACGATTTCAAACCCGCTGGCACAAACGCCAATTTTATCCGTATTCAGTCGCCAGGGCTGATTGATATCCGGACGTATGAGCGGGGTGTCGAAGATGAGACGCTCGCGTGTGGCACGGGGTCGATCGCTTCTGCTATTGTTGCTGCAACGTTAGGAAAGGTCGTATCTCCGGTTGCTGTCAAAACGGCGAGTGGCGTGGAATTGAAGATTCATTTCGATGTCGAGAACGGCGAAGCTCAAAACGTTTATCTTGAAGGCGATGCTCGCGTTATCTACGTCGGTGAGCTCACAACAGACGCATGGAATTATTAAAAGTAGCAGGCCACGCGGCGCAGTAAATGTAGGTTGGGTTGAGCGGTAAAATACCAAGTACCCTCAAATGATAAAGAGCATGTCGGTACTTCACGTCCGAAGGATATAAGGAAATATAGCAAAACCCAACGATCCGAACTGATAACTCACAAAAGGAGGGTTTACATGTTTCAAGGCTCTTATGTTGCACTCGTCACACCCTTTAAGGACGATGAATCGCTTGACGAAGCGAAACTCAAGGAACTGATTCAATTTCAGCTTGACGGCGGAACACACGGCATCGTCCCGTGTGGCACAACAGGTGAATCCCCCGCGCTGTCTGAGACTGAACATGACAGGGTCATAGAACTCACTGTCGAAACTGTAAATGGACAGGTGCCAATTATCGCGGGTACCGGGTCCAACTCGACAACACGCACGTTGCGGGCAACAGAGCACGCCAAAGCCGCCGGTGCGGATGCTGCTCTGATTGTTACCCCTTATTACAACAAGCCGACCCAAGAAGGGTTGTATGCCCACTATATGAAGATCGCTGACACAGTGGACATCCCGATCGTCATCTACAACGTTCCAGGACGTTGCGGGACCGACATCCTTTCCCCCACGATTGCCCGACTTGCCGAACATCCGAACATCATCGCACTCAAGGAAGCCACCGGCGAACTCAAGCGCGCCAGTGAAGTCGTCGACTTATGTCCCGATGATTTCGTCGTGCTTTCGGGTGACGATGTGAACACATTGCCGATTATGGCTGTCGGGGGTAAAGGCGTGATTTCAGTTGTGGCGAACGTTGCTCCCGCAGATGTCGCGGAGATGTGCAACGCTTTCCACGCCGGGAATCTTGAACTCGCTCGTAAACTCCACTACAAAACGTTGTCACTGGCGGTGGATCTCTTTATTGAAACAAACCCGATTCCTGCGAAAACTGCCCTCCAACTGATGGGGAAACTCAACGGGAAATTGCGCTTGCCCCTCGCACCGATGGAGCCCGCGAACCTTGAATCCTTACGCAAAACGGTTTCGGAAGCGGGGTTGATTTAAATGACCTGATTTTGGGCAATTGTTCGTTCGGGCTGCCATGCCTGAACGAATAATCCCACATGATTGCTTCCGGAGGTTAGAGAAATAAAAACAATTCTTGTTTTTTCGCTGGGTGATATATTGTAAGAGGTATCACAATCATGAGTTACAGTAATTTCACCTTAGAATCAGCGTTAGAGGCGTTTCAACTGGAAAAGGTTGAATCCGCAGGCACCTTTTCTGAAATAGACCCGATTGCTCCAAGTGCCTATCTCTCAATGGGGTTAACGAAAAAGATCCCGTTAGCCGCCGCCATCGGCACTGAGAAGGCGCGCTCCGAACTCATTGTGGCTGACGTACTGGTTGAACTCCGAGAAAAGTTCAACGACCGCATCAGCTTCTTCTCAGGGATTGACTTCAGCGTTGATGTTGACAGTGGATTAGTAGGCATCTGCGATTTTTTAGTGAGCCTGTCCCCAGGCCAGCTTTTGTTAGAGGCACCGCTCATCATCCTTGTTGAGACAAAGAAAGATGACCCAAAACTCGGACTCGGACAGTGTATTGCCGAGATGCTCGCTGCCCAACGCTTCAATGCCGAAAAAGGCAATGACATTCCTGCTGTCTACGGTGCCACGACTACAGGGACAGAGTGGCAGTTCCTCAAATTGACAGGAAAGAATCTACAGATTGATATGGAAATCTATTCGATTCAGCAGTGTGAGAAAATTCTCGGTATCCTTTCCAGTATGGTCAACCAAGAGGCGTGAAAAGGTTGCTGTTTACCGCTGATACGCTGTTGGCAATAACCGATGCACAGTATCAATCACCAGCTGCTCAACGCCCGGGGCAAATCGAGTAGGGGGACCGAAATAGAGCATCGCGCCGCCACCCTCATAGCCGCCCTCGGCTAATACCCGCTCCGACGGAATATAGCACGGAAACGCGTTCGAGTATGCACCCACCCACAGCCGTTCGGCATCTAACTCGCTTTTCAAACGGAGTGAATAATCAACAACTACCTCACTTGCAAGGAACACGATCGCAAGTTCATCGCCGAATTTCCACGCCTGGACGGGATAGGAAAGCTCCGTCTCTAACGGTAATCCTTCCTGTAAGCGTTCGAGGTGCTTTTGCGCGTGATAGGCATCGGATCCACCTGCTGCTACCCGTGCCTCCCACTCTTCACGGGTCGGTAGCGTGTCAAAGGGCAGATTAACCATCTCAAACGCACCCGTAGGAACATTGATGAGTGGCTTAGCCTTTCCTTTCAGGAGACGTTGTACCTCCTCAGAGAGTGCCTCTCCGTGCGCTTTCGCATACGCGAGACGGGTGCTGAAGACCTCTTCTTGTCCATCCGGCATCGGCATCATCCGTGATTCGGGGTTCGCATCGGCACCACATCCGATGGAAATTAAAGCGGTGACACCGGGTAGGGCTTCTTGGAGGGCATCTTGTGCAAATCCTGCCCAGTCTCCACAAATGTGATTATCGGTGCCCGCCAACGTCGTGGTATGGCAGGCGTAACTTGCCCAGATGGCGCGGAGTGTACCGTCCTTACGTGTGATTTGCATACACGGTAGGGAATGGTCTACCGGTCCACCTTCAGTGCGCCGATTTTTAGCGAAACCGAGTTCTCCGATGCTCCAACTCAGACGTGATGGCTCGCGATTTGCGAGTGCCTCCAAGGCAACGGCTTCCATCCAGTCCTTAAATTGAGCGGTGTATCGGTCTATCGTCTCCTGATGTGCAGGCGGTATATCCGAACTAAACAGGAAAGGTGCGGCGTTTGTCAGGCAAGGCGCACTGTGTGTATGCGTAAAGCATACCACGAAATGGGAACGTGGGATTCCCGTTTTCTCCTGAATTCGGTCGGACACTTCCTCGGTTAGCGCATCCGGTAACCCGCAGTTTTCGACCATTACTAAGATGACGGGTTCATCTGCGTCACTGCCGATAGCGAGTGCCTTTGCCCATATTCGCTGGATGATACCGTCGGATTCCGTGCGACGACTCCCGTAACCGCTCAGTCGGATCGGATAATCTGGTGTGATATCTACTTCAGCAACACCAACCTGAATGACGTTGTCTCTATCTGCCATGTGAGGTTACCTCCCTGCGTTAGAAGCGTAGCGTGAATGCAAATAGGTGCTTATATGATTCGTATGTGAAATTTTTGAGCATCACGGTGTATTCCAAATACGTGGTTCCAAGTCTGAGTCCAACACCGAATGAGAAATGCAGCGTTGCATCTGTCCGTCCTGCCCCGAGTCGGAGTGCCACCGTTTTTGGTACCCTTCCAGTCCATGTTTTCTGAAATTCGCTGCCAACCGCGAAGCTTATTCCTTTTTGCCCAGAATCCCGCCACAGGTCCCCTGCGACTGTAAGCCATTCCAGCGGCTCATACGCAGCACCCATACCGACTCGGAAAGGGTGCGGTTCTACCAAGTCTGCTCTCAGGAGATTTTCAAAAAGGATACCTACCAACAGCGGCGGGTGCGTCTGCTTTTGGGTAAACCATATTGGACGTTGAAACCCGATGTCCAGTTCTAATCGGTTGACTGTTCTCTCAAGTGTTGATTGGTGATTATGGACGATGTCTCGGACTCTGTCCCCGAATTGCAGCTCTTCGACGATTGCCTCAATCAATTCTTCAGGCATATCTACATCTACTTCAGGTCCGTGGCGTGCTTCCAAATTTAAAGTCGAGATCGTCATTCCTCGGTTTACAACCTGCTTTAGCAGTCTAAGGCGCAGGCCCATTGCTGATTTTCCGAGTTCACGGCTGATCCCTATTGTCCAACTTCTTTCTTGAAGTAGGTCGTAGCGTGTGAACAGATCCGTTGTAGCGGAAAATTGCCGTAAGTTTCGACGATATTCGGCATGCGTGCTTTCAAGTGTGAAGTCCACAAAATTTGTAAATCTTGCAGCATACCCAGCACTCGCCCCCCATTTACCAAATGCGTGTGAATAGTAGAACGCTGGCGAAATGTCAATATTGGCTTCAGCCGCAAATTGCACAGTTCCGGGTTTCGGGAGTTCTGCCCAATGGATATTTTCAGCCGTAGCACCCAACGCGAGGTTGTGGTGTTTTACACCCACGAGCGATGCTGGATTCCCAAATATGCCTGCATCTTCCGCAGACGTTGCAATACGGGCACCGCCCATTCCAGCAATACGGAGCATCTCATTTGCTGTGCTCACAGAAGGTATGACGGCAGTTAAGATGCCGAGTGTTAAGATAGCCGTGAAATGTCGGACGTTAAAACACCTCAATAACACCATATCGCTGTCCGCTAAAAGATATCTGCAAGGAGAACGTCCACAGCAGCTCAGATTTAATCGTTAGAAAATTGTGAATCCACACTCATCACCTCGGCGAAAATATCCTCTAACGTATGTTTCACCCCACGAAGCTGACGAAGCTGGACCCCTGTATCGTAAGCGAGTTTGAAAAAGAATGTCGTCTCCGTTTGTTCCTGATGTGTGGACGTAACACGCAAGCGTTTATCGGGGTGCAGTTCGACCTGAAAGTTATGACGTTCCAAAGCGGTGATGTAAGCCTCACTATCACCGACAATCTTCAGATCGAAAGATTGTCCTTTGTTCTCTTTGAGTGTTTCTATCTGTCCTTGGATAGCAACACTCCCGTGTGATAAGGCAATGATTTCTTCACATGCGAACTCCACATCGGGGAGCAGATGTGAAGACAGGATAACATTGATGTTCTTATCGGTTGCGATGTCTTTAACGAGTTCGAGCATCTCTTCTCTACCGCTGGTATCCATCCCATTTGTGGGTTCATCAAGCAGCAAGAGTGTTGGATCGTGGACGAGTGCTTGTGCTAACTTCACACGTTGTTTCATACCTGCGGAGTATCCGTCCACAGTGCGATACCGTTCTTCATCTAAACCCACGTAATAGAGCACTTCGTGCGCCCGTTGCAGGGCATCGCGTCTCGGCATGCCACAGAGTTCTCCTGCATAAGAGACGAATTGGACAGCGGTCATACCCGGTATTAAACACTCGTCTTCCGGCATATACCCAACCTGTTTCCGAATTTCCAATGGATTCGTCTGCGCATCCAGTCCGAATACAGTCGCTGCACCTTCGTTCGGTTTAAGGAAACCGAGGAGCGTCTTAATCAGTGTGCTTTTTCCCGCCCCATTCGGTCCGAGTAAACCGACAGCACCACCTTCTACCTGCAGTGAAAGGTTGTCTAATGCGGTTGTCGTGCCAAATAAGAGTGAAACATTCTTTACTTCAATCAACATTCTTTAAATTATTGTGCCTCCACCCAGCTTGACCTTGTCCCAGGCCCGGTAGGTGCGGTTTCTAACCGCACCGGATATGGTTAGAATTACTCAATATTTTATTACTTCATTGAGATTTAAGATTCGTTGTTAGAAGCAACAGAACGAAAGGTTCTTTTTACACGGGGACCTATCTGCGTTAAGATTTCATAGGAAATTGTTCCAGCACGCTGGGCAACTTCATCGACCGTAATTTCGGCGTTTCCCTGCTTCCCGATCAACACGACTTCATCACCAATAGATACCGTGTCCGAAGGCTCCAACCGCACCACACTCACGTCCATGCAAACCCTCCCGATAATCGGACGACGCCTCCCACCAATTAACACCTCGCCGATACCAGACAGTGAGCGCGGATAGCCGTCACCGTAACCTATCTGCACCATCGCCACGCGAGTCGGATAAGGTGCTGTATACGTCAATCCGTAGCTGACACCCGCCCCCTCTGAAAGAAAACCCATCCAACCGATACATGCCTTCCATGTAAGTGCCGGTTTTAATCGGATAGGTTTCTCAGGTGTCGGATAGACCCCATATAGACTCAAACCGGGGCGGACGGCATCGAAATGGGATTCAGGCACTGCCAGCGTTGCTGCGCTGTTTGCTACATGAACCATTTTATCACTATTGTCCGAAAGTAGAGATGAAAACCGCTTTAACTGCACAGAAACAAAACTTGTATCTACCGCATCCGCGGTGGCAAGGTGTGTAAAAAGCCCTTCAACTTCAAGTCGCGACAGCGTCTGCAATCTATCCAGAAACTGCCCTGCTTCTGTCCAACACACACCACTCCGATTCATTCCAGTATTGATATTGACGTGAACCTTCGTAGGCGAGGTCTCTGAGGCAATTTCATTCAATGCTGTCGCGAATTCCCAATTCCCTATTGTAGGTGTCAAACTGAATTCAACGATGTGTTCAGCCTGTGCAGGTAAACAACTAAAGAGGGTAAGAATCGGTGTGCGTATATCCGCTTGACGCAGTTCAATGCCCTCTTCGACCGTTGCGACCGCGAACATATCAGCAATGGGACGCAGTATTTCTGCGACACGCACGGCGCCATGACCATAAGCATCCGCTTTCACAACCGCAATCAACTGTTTACCTGTGTGTCTCTTGATTGCTTCCGCGTTATGTTTGATTGCCAGCAGATCAATTTCTGTGTGTGTTCGGAGATACGGCATCTTGTTTTTTACCTTACTGCGTCAGCAAAAGAATTATACCGCAGCTTATACAAATTTGCGAGGAATTTCAAATTTTCGTCAAAGGTATTCAACTGAAAACCGAGCCTGAAACGAAGTGGAAGGCGACTCGGTATCAACACTTTCAAGGCTCAAATCCATGCCACTTACCCGCAAGGAATAATTAAAAATCTTGTTTTTGGGAGGAGGTAGCACCCCCTTGGAACCACAGGAATAATAAAATAAATACAATGGAGTTTGCCAACAGCATCGTTGAGATAGCGTTAATTTTAGGGGTAATCCCGAATTTCAGCAGCGAATAGATATGCACGGAAAGCGTCGTATAACCCACACCAGCCGTAAAGAACGTGATAACGAAGTCATCAATAGAGAGCGTGAAGGCGAGCAGCGCGCCACCGATAATTCCGGGAGCGATCAGCGGGAGTGTTATCCGCCAAAAGGTCTGCCATTCGTTCGCACCGAGGTCGCGGGCGGCTTCTTCTAAGGTGTTATCGTAACCTTGCAAGCGCGCCCGCACGACAATCGTAACATAAGCGATATTGAAAACACCGTGCGCGATGATGACGGTCATTAAGCCGAGTGGAATCCTAACTTGCACGTAAAACGTCAACAACGCAATCGCCAACACGATGTCAGGGATAATAATCGGGAGATAGAGCACTCGGACAAGAGCGGTTCGGAAACGGAAGCGGTGCCGTTCTATAGCGAGTGCTGCCGCCGTCCCGATAACCGTAGCGATCACAGTCGCAACACCTGCCACCATCAAACTATTGCGACACGCCCGCCACAACGCCGCATCTTCAAACAGTCTTGCATACCAGCCGAACGTAAAGCCTTCCCAAACGGAGATCTGCTCGCCACTGTTAAATGAGAACACCACAACCGCGAAGATCGGCGTATATAAAAAGAGGTAAACCAACCCAATATTGGCTTCCAGAGCACGTTTCATTTTTTAATTCTACCCTAACGGGAAGTTATCAGTTTGACCTGTGGCTATTCAGTTTTCCGTTTTTTTACCCGTTTTTGACCGCTTAACCCGGTAAGTGCGGTTTCCCAACCGCACCGGGACCTCCAAAAAAGGCGTGAAATCCGATAATTTCAAACTGAATGCCCCTAAGGTTGTCCTTCATTCTCTTGTAAAGCGCGGAAATATAACACAGTCCCAACCAAAACGATGCCCATCAGCATGAATGAGAGTGCCGATCCAAAGGGCCAATCTCGCGCTGTTTTGAATTGCCGATCAATGACGTTCCCGATATAACTCACTTTTCCACCACCGAGGAGGTCTGGTGTTAGAAACGCACCCACCGTCGGAATAAAGACTAACATTGAACCCGCAAGGATACCGGGCAAACTCAGCGGCACAGTTATATGCCAGAACGCCCGGCGTGGCGGTGCGCCTAAGTCTTGTGCGGCTTCTAACAGTGACACATCTAATTGCTCCAAAGCAGCATAGAGTGGAAGTATCATGAACGGTAGGTATCCGTAGACAAGCCCTATTTGGACGGCAAGTGGCGTGTTCAGCAGTTCTAACGGACCCCAATTCGGGAGGACGGCTCCCAAAAGGTTGTTCAGGAGTCCTTCTGTTCGCAGTATCAGAATCCACGCGTAGGTCCGAATGAGGAAGTTCGTCCAAAACGGGACAACCACGAGCAGTAACAAGACGTTTCGATGTTTCGGTTTATAGCGGGCGAGATAGTAAGCGAAGGGATAACCGAGGAGTAGACAGACTGCAGTGCAGACCGATGCTGTCGATACTGAACGCCAGAGGATACCGAGATAGAGACCATCGAACAGACGTTGGTAGTTTTCCCATGTGAAGTGCCACCGCACCCCGCCGTATGTGCCCCGCTCTATGAAACTATAAATAAATACCGATACAAGTGGAAGCAAGAAGAAACAGACAAGCCAAAATACAACGGGAAAAAGAAGGATAAAGAGGTGATAGTTACGCCGCATATTCGTTATCGGTCCTATTCCTCCTCGATCTTCATCATTTTTTGCACGTTCTTGATCGTTTTGTAGATGAGCCGCTTGTCCTGATCAAACTGGTTTGCGATTTTATGAAACACTGTTGCTGTATCGGTGTTACTATCGAACGCATGCCTTACCATAAGTTCCCAAATTTTCTTTCGGGTATCTGATACCCTTTTAGCGATGTTGAACATCTGCTCGATCCGTCCGGTCGAAGCAGCGATTTTTCGTTCTGCGCTCGGAAATCGATAATTATGCCCTAAACCGAAGGGATAAGCAATTTTCGGGGTGCCAAAGATGCGAGGCTCATTGACAGATTCACCATTGATCTTTTTTATTTTTAGTGAACCGTAATGTCTGTCTCTACTGAAACTGACCTGTCCCTCAACATGGTTTTGAGGATTAAACGGGTCTGTCGCGCTAAATTCGGAGTAGTTGGAATCTAAAACTTGCTGGCCTCTTTTCATTTTTCTGCCTCCGTGCTAACCCTATTATACACAGTCTCCCAAGGAAATTCAAGGCAAATCCAAACCACAAGAAGAGTGTATACAGTGCTTGAGAAACGGTCAGGAGAGAATCCCCTTGTAGCATAACCTGTCAGGTTGTGCCCCGTGGGAGCAATTCCGAAGTCCGCAAGGAGGTAAGAACTTAGGGAAAATACTCTTTAAAATCCGCGTCATCTGTGCCATCCGCGTAAATCCGTGATTCAGACAATTAACATCCCCTAAAATCCGCGTCATCCGTAGAATCCGCGAAAATCCGCGATTCAGATTTTTATTTGATTGCAAACACAAAATAAGATAAACTACTTCTTGTATCTTGCCCCGATGGACGATATTACCAAAAAACACAATTTAAAAGGAGACGGACATTGGAAAAGATTCGTGAACTGATCTCTCTGTTAGAATCCGGGATCGAAGACTACGACGCGCAGATGAAAGTCCTACAGACGGAACGCTTAAAATATATTCGACTTTCCATTACAGATGGATTTGGCACAGAGGAAGGTGATTCTAAGGAGTCATGGCTGCTGCACCTCAAGCAGCTGGAAGATTCTCTCAGACTCCGACAGGACAGCATACGACAGGCAATCCGAGATGCCGCAGAAGATATTCAGAAAGAGGGAAAATGAAAAAATACAAACAAAGATGTAGCCTGAAACGTAGTGGAAGGGTTTTTGCTTGGGTATTTCTTCAGATCTACGGAGAGGCTATTTATTTATTCAACTTACCTGACCGAACCGCAAGGAAAAATTAAAATATGATAGTTAGATACACATATCCTAATGCAAGAAAACACACAACATATATCCTGCTCTTGATAGGGTTTTTTGCCGTTTGGACGGTAAATGCCCAAGAGATGAACAGCACCCAAATCATCGAGGATGCGATCCGACACCAGAATTTAGGGTTGGCGTATCTCGAAGAATCGCAGCCCTCGAAAGCGGTCGAGGCGTTTACAGCACTGATTGAACTGCTCCCCGATGAAGCGATCGGTTACGGAAACCTCGCTGTCGCGTATCTACGCCTACAGCAGGCAGATGCTGCTGAAGAATGGGTCAAGCGTGGAATCGCTGTCGCACCGATGGACAGTCAATTACACTTCATCTTGTCCGAGGTCTATCAACTCCAAGGACAGAGCGAATTAGCCGTGGAGGCGATGCAGGAAGCCGTGCGGTTGGCACCCGATGAGTTGGAGTTTCGCTATAAACTCGTCCGCCACTATCTGGCACAACGCAATGATCCAGAAGCGCAGCTGGAAGCGGTTGGACATCTGCAGGAACTCCATGCCCGGTCTCCGGTGAATATCGTTGTGCTGTTGAAATTGACACAAGGACTTTTGGCACAGGAGAAACTTGAGGATGCCGAAAATCTTTGTCAGGAGTTGATGCTCCTTTTAGGCGATATTGACCCAGACAAACTGAAATATCTCACACAAGGGATAACAGCGATACAACAAGGCGACCTGAAAATCGCTACCCGAAACCTCCGAATCTTTGAGAATGTGCAACGAGCGAGTCCACGGTATCAGCAGGGCATCGGTGAACTGGTAACCGACATCCTCGGCCATCCCATAGAAACCTTTAGCCCAGGCGTTAAGGCTCGGATTACCGCCAAACTGAGCACACCGATTGCAGTGGAGTTTGTGGATGTTACGGAACAACTTGGGCTCGCTACTGTGAGTGCCCCTACAGAAACATCTGCTGCTGTATATCTGATTGATTACGATGGCGATGGGAATCTGGATCTGTATATTGCCTCGACAGGGCAACTCCTTCGGAACACAGGCGAGAATTTTATGCATGTCCAACAGTTTGAAAGCGATCTCAGTCAACACGTTGTTGCGTTCGCGGATCTCAATAAAGACGGGACGCAAGAGCTCCTACTGCCACCTCACGACGCGATAACATACCTGCGAATGGATGCAGCGGGCAATTGGGAAACATCTTCACCCATTCAAAATGAACAGACAACAGACGAAACCGAACTCCTTTTCCCTGTTGATTTTGACCATGACGGCGATCTGGACCTCTTTTCGGGGCGAGCCAAGACGACACTGTATCGGAATAACGGCGATGCTGAAGGCAATATAACCTTCACCGATGTTAGCGAGCAAACCTTTGTAGGGACAGACGCGGATAACATGTCTCCCGTCCAGCGCGCCCCTGCTGAAGCAGTGTCCGCTGATTTTGATGATGACGGGGATATAGACCTCTTTACAATACATAAAGGAGTGGGATGCACGCTTTACGATAATCTCCGCCAAGGGAGGCTCCGGGCAGTTTCCAAGGAAACAGGGATTCCTCAGGATGTGCATTATTTCGCAGCTGCTGCCGGTGATTATGACAACGATGGAGACGTTGACCTCTTTTTGGCGACATCAGATTATATCTATCTCTATCGTAATAGAGGCGATGGGCGTTTTGTCAACGCACCGAATTCAGAGACGAGTGTCCTTGACACGCCACCCGCTCTCATGAAAAATATAGATTACGATAACGACGGAGCTGTTGATGTCTGGGTTGGCGGAGATAAAGGGATGTTCCTGTTTCGGAACGATGGCACTGGCACTTTTATGGAACCGTATCCCTTGATAGCATCGATCACACCGACAGGTGATATGATTCTCCATACCGCAATCGCGGGTACTGTCGGGGATTATGACAATGATGGCGATCTCGATCTCTTTTTCATCAATACCGATGGACACCTGCGCGTATTGCAAAACGACGGCGGGAATCAGAACAACTGGATACAGGTGCAGTTGGAAGGTATTACTGCAGGAAACAACAAAGTGAATAGGGACGGCATCGGATCGAAACTGGAGATGAAGGTCGGGGATCTGTATCAACTACAATATGTAACCGGACAGGTATCCCATTTCGGATTAGGGACTTATGAGGCGGCAGATGTCGTTCGCGTCGTTTGGACAAACGGTGTTCCACAGAACGTTGTTAAACCACACGTGAGACAGCGAATTTTGGAAAAACAGGTATTGAAAGGTTCCTGTCCGTTCCTATACGTCTACAACGGAGACGGGTATGAATTCGTAACCGATCTCCTGTGGCGTGCCCCATTGGGACTCGTTACGTCAATGGGATTCGTCGCCCCGGATGAAACAAAGGATTTCGTGAAAATATCGGGAGCGCAAATGCAACCGAAGTCCGGCAAATATTCGATTCAGATTACGGAGGAGTTGTGGGAAACCGCCTATTTTGATGAAGTCAAACTGATTGCGGTCGATCACCCTGAAGGCACTGATATTTTTGTGAATGAACAGTATATTCCGCCCCCCTTTGCAGCGTTCAAAATCTATGGTGTCGCAGAAAAACGGTTCCCGAAATCCGCTGTTGATCATAAGGGTAAAGATGTGTCCGAGGCCTTAAAAGCGTTTGATTACCACTACGCCGTTGAACATACACCCGGTCCCTATCAAGGCGTTGTGGAGCCGCACGCTATTGTTCTCGATCTCGGGGATGTGCCAAACGACGCACCGCTGACGCTCTTCCTCGGCGGATGGATCTTCCCGACGGATACCAGCATCAATGTTGCCCTGTTCCAAAATCCCGCAATCAACCCCAGTTTCCCGTCAGTTGCTGTGAAAGATAAGACAGGCGAATGGAAAACCGTAATCGATATGATCGGACTCCCCGCGGGGAAAAACAAGACAATCACCGTTGACCTGACGGGTAAATTTCTGTCGGAGGATCGACGCGTTCGGATCGAGACCGATATGCAGATTTACTGGGATACAGCGTTTTTCACTGTCGGCACACAGACGGTCCCGATGGAAGTGACAACCCTGAACCCAGATAGCGCGGATTTACACTACCGAGGCTTTTCTGAGATGTATCGTCCGACTCCACATGCCCCGCACCTATTTGATTACCAAAAGGTTACAAAGGCTGCACAGTGGCGCGACTTAGCAGGTTTTTACACCCGTTACGGCGATGTCAACCCGTTATTGCAGGAGGTTGACGACATGTATGCTATCCTCAATGCGGGGGACGAAATCACAGTGGAATTTGATGCGTCACGCTTGCCGGCGTTAAAAACAGGATGGGTGCGCGATTTTATCCTCTATAGCGACGGATGGGATAAAGATGGCGACATCAATACGCTCACATCGCAAACGGTTGAACCCCTACCGTTTCATGGAATGTCCAGCTACCCGTATCCCGATACGGAACACTATCCCAACGATGAAGCGCATCGGCGGTATCAGCGTGAGTACAACACACGACGCGTCGAACACCGATTGCCGCCGTTGAATGATGTAATGGAATGAGAGAGACAACGCTAACTTGTCGGATGCGTTTCTCTAATGCGTCGTAAAGGGATATACAAGCAAAACGTTGTAAGCACTAAAATCCCCGCCAGCACTACATACGGGTATGCCTCTTTTGCGTAGAGCCAACCCCCGAGGAGAGGGCCCAGAATGCGTCCCAAACTTAAGAAGGCATCCATGAGACCGATAGCCGTGCCTTGACCAATCTGGGTCTGTTTGGAAATCCATGAGGCATTCGTTGGACGGATGAGCTGATTGCCAACGCCAGCAATGGTGAGATACACCGTGAGTGTCACGAAAGAAGAAGCGTTGAGTAAAAGTGCCATGCCTATCGCGCTGAGGAGTAACCCGGTGAGGATGATACGGCGTTCCCCCAGCCTATTGATGAGTCTTCCGAGCAGGCCACCCTGTAGGGGCACTACAATTGCCCCCATAAACATGAACATCCACCCCATTTCCCGCTCTCCGTAATTCCAACGGTCCTCAATGAACAGTGGAAACGTCATCTCCAATCCTGAGAAGCTGAAGGTTGAGAAAAACGCAACAAGGAAAAGCGGTGTCAGTGGTGATTTCAAGGTGGTCCGACGGAAGATCTCGCCTGGAGAGATCCATTCGTGCGGGTCTCCAGTTGTTTCATCGGTGCTGGCTTTCTGCAAAGATTCTGGCAACAGGATAAGCGCGAAGAGGAAGGTGAGTATAGACAAACCGCCTGCAACAAAGAAGGGTATATCATGGCTGCCCATGACACCCCCAATCGCAGGTCCAAGGATGAAACCAAGACCCATCGCCGCCCCCATGAGTCCCATCCCTCTACCACGTTCTTCTGACGTGGTTATATCTGCCACATAAGCCATTACACTCGGCAGCACCGCCGCTGAAGCGATACCGGCTGCGCCGCGCGCCGTGAGAAGCCAAACGTAATCTTTTACCAAGCCGAAACCGACCAAAGCGGCGGCATTTCCAAGCAAGCCGAGTAAGATCATCGGTTTTCTGCCGTGCTTGTCCGATAGCCTACCCCAGATCGGCGCGAACAGCAGTTGCATCCCGGAATAGATGGACATCAATATGGCGATTTCAGTGGTGGTTGCCCCAGTATCTTTAGCGTAATAAGCGAGATTCGGAATGATGATGCCAAACCCGAGCATCACGAAGAATAGGGTTAAGAACAGAAGGAGAAGTCTTGATTTTTCCATCTAAGATGAACGCGAAAAGCCGCAGCGAAAAATACACACCTTTTCTACTCCATCGGTGCGAATCCAGGAGCGAGTTAATAAACATAATAGTATTTATTATAGCAGTAGGGGGCGCGCCTGTCAACTTAAAAGCGAAGGGTTCGATATCGAATTTCACCGGATAGGGTTGGAAAATTTTCTTGCATTTAAGGAAATTTATTGTGGCAATTTTACACCGTTTTTGGTATTATAAAATTGGTTTCATAGTTCTTAATACACACAACAATTAAACTTATTAAACACTGGAGAAAACATGGCAACCGAATTTGTTCATTTACATAATCATAGCGAGTATAGCATGTTGGATGGCGCGTGTCGCATTGAGGACATGATCAAGTGGGCGGTTGAAAATGGCGCACCCGCTGTCGCACTTACGGATCATGGCAACATGTTCGGAGCATGGGAATTATACAGTAAAGCGACAAAGGCAGGGGTCAACCCAATCGTCGGTTGTGAGGTGTACGTCGCACCCGGCAGTCGAAGAGAAAAGAAGAAGGGACAAGGCGGTCCTTATCACCTCACGCTGCTCGCAGAGGATGCAACCGGTTACCAGAATCTCCTAAAATTGGTGTCGCTCGGATATACAGAGGGGTTCTACAGTAGACCCCGTGTTGACATGGAAATCTTGCGTGAATACCACGCCGGGATCATCGCGTTGACAGGATGCATCCAAGGACAGGTGCCACAACTCCTCTGTTCAAATCGGCGAGAAGAAGGTATCCAGAACTTCAAAACACTGATGGAGATAATGGGGAAAGATAACCTCTACGTTGAGGTGCAGAATCACTATATAGACAAGGAACTTGAAGCATATCCAGTGATGGCTCAGTTGGCGAAAGAGTTCAATCTCCCGCTCGTTGCCACAAATGATTGCCACTACCTCCGCAAATCCGACCACGAAATGCACAATGTGCTCCTTTGTATACAGACGAAAAAAACTGTCAACGATCAGAACCGGCTGCGGTTCGATAACCATTTCTATTTTAAAACTGTTGATGAAATGCGGGAGGCACTCAAGGACTACCCACCTGAAGCCATCAGCAACACACTTGAAATCGCGAACCGGTGTAACCTTAAACTCGATTATGGTGAGAGTGTAATGCCGAGGTATGAAGTACCCGAGGGGCATACAAATGACAGTTACCTCAAAGAATTGTGCTACCAAGGCTTAAAAGAAAAATACGGCGGGCAGCTCTCCGAACCTATTCGGCAGAGACTGGATTATGAGTTGGATATTATTAGCAAAACCGACTACTCCGGGTATTTTCTCATCGTGTGGGATTACGTTAAATACGCCCACAAACAGGGTTATCCACTTTCCGCCCGCGGTTCTGCCGCAAGTAGCCTCGTGCTTTACGCCCTTGACGTGATTACCTTCAATCCGATGGATTACGACTGTCTCTTTGAGCGGTTTCTAAACCTTGAACGTATCAGCCCCCCAGATATTGATATTGACTTCGCTGATCGTGCGCGTGAGCATGTTATTAATTATCTCAGAGAAAAATACGGTGAAGATTCTGTGGGTAAAGTCGCCACCTTTGCAACGTTGGGTGCCAAAGCCGCGATTAAAGATGTCGGTCGGGCCCTTGAAGTCCCTCTCGAAGATGTCGCAAAGTTGACGGAGCTGATCCCAACTATCCCTGGGATAACACTTGATGAAGCCTTGGAAAAGGTGCCGGAATTTCAGGCACTCGCGGAACGTCCCGAAAATAAAGAGTTGATGGATCTCAGCAGATCCGTCGAAGGCATGAAACGGCACGTCTCTTGTCACGCCTCCGCAATTGTTGTCTCAAACGGTCCGTTAACGAACTTCGCCCCGCTCTTCAAGGATAGACATGACCAGGTTGCGACACAGTTTGAAGGGAAAACGGTTGAAGATGTCGGTATCGTTAAATTCGATTCACTGGGCCTACGGAGCCTTACCGAGATATACGATTGCCTTCAGATGGTTAAGGCGAACCACGGTAAGGATATCAAGTTAGAGGATATTCCCTTTGATGATGAAAAAACCTATTCACTTATTAGTAGAGGCTTAATTGCTGGCTTGTTTCAACTTGAAACCTCTTCTGGCATGTATCGGGTTGTTACACAGATGAAGCCAGATAACTTTGAGCAGTTCACTACGATTCCGGCACTTTACCGACCGGGTCCCCTTGAAAGCGGGACGATGCAGGATTTCATCGATCGAAAAAATCGGTTGAAGCCGGTGCAATATATCCATCCGTCCCTTGAAAGCGCGCTCCAAAACACTTACGGGGTTTGCGTCTATCAGGAACAGGTCATGCAAATCGCACGGGACATGGCGGGCTTTACGCTTGGCGAAGCAGATATACTCCGCTCCGCTATGGGAAAGAAGGACGCGGCACTGCTCCAAGCGCAACGTGATAAATTTATTGAAGGGGCAGTCGAAAACGGTATCACGCAGCAGGAGGCAGAGAACGTATTTACACAGTTGGAGCCTTTTGCTGGCTATGCCTTCAACAAGTCGCACACCGTTGCGTATTCGATGTTAGCATATCGCATGGCATATCTGAAAGCGCACTATCCACACGAATTTATGGCGGCAATGATGACGGGAGAGGCAGCCGATTCATTGAAGATTACCCGATACCGCGCTGAATGTAAGAAACTCGCTGAATTTCTGGAGGTAGACATCAATCTGATTCCACCGGATGTCAACAGTAGCAGCAGAGAGTTCACGGTAGATGGCAACGATATTTGTTTCGGACTTGTTGCCGTCAAAGGGGTCGGGGATGGTGCCATAGATGCAATCGTGGACGCACGAGAACAAGGCGGTTCCTTCAAATCGTTACAGGATTTCTGTGAACGCGTAGATACAAAGCAAGTGAATAAACGCGCTGTGGAAAGCCTAATTCTCAGCGGGGCATTTGATTCACTTGAAGGACACCGTGCGCAGCATATTGACAACTTGGATAATATCATGAGAGTGGCACAAAACGCTCAGGCAGAACGGGACCGTGGACAGATGAGCCTCTTTGGCAACGGAGAGGAAGCACCAACAGCAACGGTAACGCTTACCGATGCCCCGGAATATGATCCATTGGAACGCCTGATGCGTGAAAAGGAACAACTTGGGTTCTATGTTTCTGGACACCCACTTGAAGAATATAGCGACATCATTGAGAATTACACGAGCGCAAGCACCCAAACGCTCCTTGAACATCGTATTGATTCCGAGGTGGATGTAGCGGGTATGATAACGGAAGTTAAAAATATCACTACCAAAAAAGGGGATCCCATGGCGGTGATCGGATTAGAGGATTTAGAAGGTGCCATAGAGGTCGTCATTTTTCCAGGGGCGTATAAAACAGCGGGGGACCTCGTTGAAGGTAGGGTCGTTTGGATTCGTGGGAAGGTTAATATCAACCAGAATAGCAGGAATCGGAGATCTGAAAATGGTGATGCCGAGAGGGAAGAACGCCAGATACAGGCAGATCGGGTCATAGATATTGAATCTGTGAGTGAGCAACAGACCTCTGCGCTTGAGGTGACGATTCCAGAAGCCGATGTTGAGAATGTTGAGAAACTGGAAAGGTTGAAAGAAATTGTCCGTGCTAACAAAGGGGATTTGGATCTGATTCTGCGTCTCATCAGTCCTCACTACGGTGAAGTGATCGCACGGTGCGCTCAAAAGTATAGTGTGGCATACACACCACAGGTTATTGAGCAGGTTGAAGGGTTATTTGGCGAAAATAGCGTCAAGCCGAGCAACCTTACGATACGTGGAAACAAAAGCCGGACCTCACACATGGATTTTGTGTAATTCCGGTCAAAGACTCAAATTCACGTTGTTCTCCCGCAAGGGAACTTAAGCGTAGGACCAAAACCGTAGCCTGCAACAATACGCAGGCGGATATGAGGAAAGCGCGTCAAAGACTCAAATTCACGCTGTTTTCCCGCAAGGAAAAATTAAAAAATGCAGTACCGCACACTTGGTAAAACAGGACTCAGCGTATCAGAAATTGGATATGGCGGTGGTAGGGTCCGTCCAGAGCACGATGAAACAGGGCTTGTCAATATGCTCCATTACGCCATGGATGCTGGGCTTAACTATCTCGATACTGCTCCCGACTATGGGGGTGGCTACAGCGAAACGATTATCGGTAAAGCGACCGCCGGACGACGGGAATCATGTATTATCGCAACGAAGACGGAAGCCTATGATCCAGATGGCATCGCTAAAGATGTCGAAGGAAGCCTGCAACGCCTCGGGACCGATTATATTGATGTCCTGCAATTCCACGGTGGATGGTTCTATGCGGACGATATAGAAATAATTCTGAACGGTGGTGGGTTGGCAGCGTATCTCAAGCTGAAGGAGGAAGGGAAGGTCCGATTTATCGGATTTTCGGCAGACGGTCCTTCCGGTGGCACGGAGCAATTGATTGCCACTGGCGAGTTCGACATGATGCAAATCCATTACAATCTCATGTATCAAAGCACCTGCGATGCTTTCGGCAGACGCGGGGTCATTCCTGACGCTGTTGCACAGGAGATGGGGATTGTGCTGATGCGCTCTACCACCAGCAATGCGTTCCAGAACCTCATGAAAAATTGTTTTCCCAATGAGATGGCGAATGTGGATGTAGATAGTTTCCTGCTCAACTATTCTATTTCTAATCCGATGGTGAATGTCGCACTCATGAGCCTGCAAAGCATTGACGATGTAGATTGGACAAACGCCGTCTCCGACAATGTCGATGGGCGACTGGATCTACGAGCGGTTCATGGACGATAGGTAAAAACAGATGAAAAACATTACAGAAAAACATTGTTTCGCGATATGGTTAATAATTCTGTTATCTGTTATTTCCTTGGCGCATTCAGAAATAACAGTGAAAGCCGATAAGGGTTGGGGTGATGCACAAACTTCTAATATAAAAAGATTGTGTGAAAATGTGTTACTTCACTTCAATGAACAACTTAGAGATGAACATAAATTAACCAAAAACCTTAATATCTTCTATAGAGGCACTGTACCTATAATTACCTATACGTCTCGCAAACCAAATGATTATGATATTGGATTAGCGGTGACAGGTAGACGTTGGGCAGATTTCTCATATCAGTTTGGTCACGAAGTTTGTCACGGTATACAAAGATTTGAACATATTGATGGATATAATGACTGGTTTCAAGAAGCTATGTGCGAACTTGCCAGTCTATGGGTAATCGGAAGAATGGGTGAGACATGGGCATATCGTGCGCCGTATCCTAATTGGGTGGATTGGCGACACAATCTCACCCGGGTGGCTACTGCTTTAATGGATCAACCAGCTGTTCAATATGCTGGCACAGGCGAAGATTGGATAAGAAAATGGGAAGATAAAGTACGCGACGGGCAGTTCACTTATGAAACGGTATCTCAACTTTCCTACAAGTTTCTACCTATTTTTGAAGAGAATCCTAAAGCTTGGAATGCTGTTGCACAACTTCCTACTTCAAATGCAAAAATGTCCGAATATATGAAAACTTGGTATTCCAATGTGGACACTGAAGATAAAAGATTTGTAAGGGCTATGGCAGAAGTAATGGGGATATCAGTAGGTGAACCGGTAATAGTATCAATCATAGATGCTGATATAGATAATAACGGCTATGTAGATTTATCAGATGTTTTGATTGTACGTAGTGCAATTCAAAACTCAACCAGATATGATACCGATGTTAATAATGATGGTGTCACTAACGAGTTAGATGTGTTGTTAGTAAAAGCAAAAGCTCTTGAGGCTATAGCGGCAGCTGCGCCAAGTCTATCAAGGAAAAAGAAAATAACTACTTGGGGCGAACTCAAAAAACGATAACACCGAAATAACAAACAGCTCACCCTCCGGCGGGAAAGTTCCCAAGCGGAACTGTGTTGATGCTATAAACTCAGTGAGAACCAAGTCTCAACGTGGAAGCGCCAACTTCTTGAAAATGTCGAAACCTTTTTTGAAGCTACAGATAAACAGTCGGCTCATGTGAAAAGTATGTGCTATTTTTTTTAGAGTTATGTTAGAGTGTTGTGTATGGATTTTCCAATACACACTCTCATAGATGAAGAACAAGCTCAAGCGTGGGTGTTGAATCATTTCCACCCTGAAGGTCTGTGTT
>JAJEDB010000115.1 GCA_022821725.1 Candidatus Poribacteria bacterium
ATTTTTGCCGCCCTACTCCCCGGAGTTGAACCCGATTGAGAAGGATTTCGCGAACATCAAGCGCATCCGTCAATACAACGCTGAGACATCTATTGATGAAATTATAAAAATGTATAATTAATTACGGGCTTTACTATAATAGGAAACCCTTAGTCTGTACCTCCGTTGTTTGTTGTCTGAATCGCGGATTTACGCGGATTATGCGGATTTCACGGATGATTGGGTCTGTTCTATTACGCGCTAAGGCGTTAGAAGTTGCTTGTTTAAGCTTGATAGGTGATTATATAAGGCGTGATTGATACAGATAGGGGTATTGAGACAGGAAATTACAAATGAATACGAACCTGAAACATAAAGATATAACGCAAAAGATCATCGGCGCAGCATTTGAAGTACATAAATTTTTGGGTAATGGTTTTCAAGAGGTAGTTTATCAACGGGCATTGGCGGTTGAAATGCGGAAAGCAGGGTTGGAGTTTGATAGAGAAATTGAGCAGGATATTTACTACAAGGATTTTCCAAAGCCCATCGGAAAACGTAGAGCAGATTTTGTGGTAGCGCGGAACGTGTTGGTAGAACTGAAAGCCATCGCCGTCTTGGAAAATGTCCATGAAGTACAAGTATTAAATTATTTGAAGGCGTATCGATTAGAAGTCGCCTTATTAATCAATTTCGGTGGAGAGAGTTTAAGGTATAAGAGACTGATTCTATCACAACGCACTGCCGCTATTCGTAATTGAAAGTGCGTTCATGGGCATTCGTCTGAATCGCGGATTTTCGCGGAGGACGTGGGTTATTGGTTATACTCTATCATGAGCATTCGTCTGAATCACGGATTATGCGGATTATGCGGATTTCGCGGAGTTAAAGTTTTGTGTGGTGTGGTATCCACTCACAGATTAGATGCGGAGGCGTAGGATGGCAGGGGTTTAGGATGCTACAAATGCCCAGGAGACCCACAGTCTCCTATGCTACAAAAGAGGGCATCTGATGCCAGAAACCTTCAAAATATCGTCGAAACTGCAGGATACGGTGCGATTGTAAAGGTTCTTTTTTCAAGGGGTTTCGTCTAAAACAAAAAAGTGAAGGTTGACAAGGACGATCAGAAAATCCGCGTAATCCGTCTAATCCGCGAAAATCCGCGATTCTGACGGAATGAGGTATTGGAATAATGAAGCGTTATCCTGAATATAAAGAGAGCGGTGTGGAGTGGATTGGAGAAATACCAAAGCATTGGGAAGTGGAAAGAAACAAACGCATCTTCAATGAAAAAGACGATAGGTCAGTGACTGGAAAGGAAGAATTACTTACAGTATCACACATTACCGGGGTTTCCCCAAGAGCGGAAAAGAAGAACGTTGGTATGTTTTTAGCTGAAACTTTGGTAGGGTACAAACATTGTTCTGTGGGGAATCTGGTTATTAATACGATGTGGGCATGGATGGGGGCATTAGGTATTTCAGCGTTTGACGGAATTGTAAGTCCTTCCTACAATGTTTACGAATTAAAAAGCAGTGAATACCTGCCAAGATATTACGATTATCTCTACCGCACTCCAAATCATGTCAACGAAATTATGCGGTGGTCGAAAGGGATTTGGACTTCCAGATGGAGATTGTATCCTGACGCGTTCTTTAGCATGTTCACTATAATACCTCCATTTAGAGAACAAACCCAAATCGCCAACTTCCTTGATCACAAGATGGGACAGATTGACGAACTCATCCGCATCAAAGAACGACGGATAGAACTGCTGGAGGAACAACGCACCGCACTGATAAATCAGGTTGTGACAAAAGGATTTGACCCGAATGTGGAAATGAAACCGTCGGGTGTGGAATGGATTGGAGAGATACCAGCGCATTGGAATCTATGTATGTTAAAGTATGCATCTCGTCTGGTTTACGGTGATACTTTAATCGCCGAAAATAGAGAGAACGGGGTCGTGCCTGTGTATGGATCTAATGGCATTATTGACACTCATTCTTCATCAAACACCTTATCGCCCGCAATTATTGTTGGACGTAAAGGCTCTCTGGGTAAAATACAATATTCTGATGTTTCCTGTTTTGTTATTGATACAGCATACTATATTGACAGACGGACTTCTCATGTAAACCTCCGTTGGCTATACTATATCCTTCAGTCCCTTAAACTGGAAAGATTTCGGAATAGTGTGCTTCCAGGTCTGAATCGTGAGTCTGCGGAAGGTCAATATGTTCCTTTAATCTCGGCAGAGGAACAAACCCAAATCGCCAACTTCCTTGACCGCAAAACCCAGCAGATTGACGAACTGATAGCAACAGAACAGCGAAAGATTGAGCTCCTCAAAGAATACCGTCAATCCCTCATCTCCGAAGCCGTGACCGGCAAGATAGATGTCCGAAACGAGGTGTAGACCCGTGCCGACGTATACAGAGACAGGTTTTGAAGATCACATCGAAGGACACCTGAATCAGTCGGGCTACCGGTCATTACAATCTGCTGACTATGATAAATCCCTCTGCCTGATATCCAATGAGGTGCTTCAGTTTATTCAGGACACGCAACCGGACGTGTATCAGCGACTGGAACACCAGTACGGTGCCGATACACCGCAGAAACTCCTCGACCGTGTAAGCAAACAGATTGCGAGTCGCGGAGTGCTGGACGTGCTGCGGGAAGGGGTTAAAGATAGAGGATGTCATTTTCATCTCACCTACTTCCGCCCCTCAAGCGGCATGAACCCCGACCATCAACGACTCTACAAGCAGAACCGATTCTCCCTCATACGACAACTGCATTACTCACAACGGAACGAGAGATCGCTGGATATGACCCTGTTCCTCAACGGTGTGCCGCTGGGGACGATGGAACTCAAGAACAGCCTCACCGGTCAGACGGTGGCGGATGCCGAAAAACAGTATCGGACAGATCGGGATCCGAAAGGGGAACCCTTGTTCCGATTCAAGCGATGTCTGGTGCATTTCGCTGTCGGCAATGAGAAGGTCTCCATGACGACCCACTTGCAAGGGAACAAGACGCGGTTCTTTCCCTTCAACAAAGGTATCGAAAATCCGGTAAACCCGAACGGACACAAAACCGCCTACCTGTGGGAGGATGTCCTACACCCCGATAACCTGATGGAACTCATCAACAACTTTATCCATGAGCAGGAGACGACAGAAAAGGTCTACGATGATAAAACTAAAATGGTGAAAGATGTGAAGCATCGCGTGCTCGTTTTCCCGCGATACCATCAGTTGGATGTGATTCGTCGATTACAAGCGGCTATTGTAGCAGAGGGAGTCGGGCACACCTACCTCATCCAGCATACCACGGGGAGCGGCAAATCGAACTCCATCGCATGGTTAGCGCATCTACTGACGCATCTTTTCCGCTCTGATACCGATACGAATCGAATCTTTGACTCCATCATCGTCGTGACGGATCGGCGTGTGCTCGACAGGCAGTTACAGAACACCATCAAGCAGGTGGAACAGGTTGAAGGGGTTGTTCACTCGGTCGATAAGACCTCAGCACAACTCAAGGGTTTCCTCGAATCCGGTAAGGACATCGTCATCTCGACGATCCAGAAGTTCAGCGTGATTGCCGAGGAGATGGGCAAACTCAAAAGCAAGACCTTCGCTGTGATTGTTGATGAGGCACACTCTTCACAGAGCGGTGAATCCGCAAGGAATCTCAGGCTTTCACTCTCGCAAGGGATTGCGTTAGGCGTAACGGAAGATGGCTCCGACGCAGGATCCGATATAGACGCTCGGATTCTTGAGCGGATGGAACAGCGCAGAATGCAGGATCACATCTCCTATTTCGGTTTCAGCGGGACACCCAAGAACAAGACCTTAGAACTCTTTGGACGGAAGGACGCAGAAGGCAAATTCGTACCGTTTCACGTCTATCCGATGCGCCAGAGTATCAGCGAAGGTTTTACACTGGACGTGCTGCAGAACTATACCACCTTTAAGCGATATTTTGCACTCGTCAAAAGTGTGTCGGAGAATAAAGAATACGAGAAGGCAAAGACGCTCCGGACACTAACCAATTACGTTGACCTGCAACCCCACAGCATTGAGACCAAGACTCGGATTATGTTGGAACACTTCACCGAGCACACCGCAAAGACGATCGGTGGCAGGGGACGGGCGATGTTGGTCACGCCGTCCCGCTTGCACTGCGTCAGATACAAGCTGGAATTCGATAGACAGATGAAGGAGATGGGACTTCCCTACCGGTGTCTCGTGGCGTTCAGCAATACCGTCCACGACACCGATAACGGGCAGGACTACACGGAGAACGGGATGAATGAATTGCCACCAAGCACTTCCATTGCGGACAGTTTCAAGAGTCCTGAGTATCGGATCCTGATTGTGTCGAATAAGTTCCAGACGGGTTTCGATGAACCGCTACTCCAGACGATGTATGTCGATAAGCGGTTGGACGGGCTGCAATGTGTCCAGACCTTGAGCCGACTGAACCGTGTCACCACCGGTAAAACCGACACGTTGGTGCTCGACTTTGTGAATGAACCCGAGCAGATACAGGAAGCGTTTCAGCAATACTATCAGACCACAACGCTTGCGGAGGAGACCGACCCGAATCGGTTGCATGACCTACAGACCGAGTTGCAAGCGTTTGACCTTTACGACGAGGGGATCATTGATGCGTTCTGTGAGGTATTTTATGACGCTCAGAAGCCTGACGAACTTCTACAAGGCATTCTGGATCGTATTATTGAGAGGTGGTCAGAACTTGAAACAGATGACAGGGAGCGGTTTCGCTCTACCTTACAGAGTTATATTCGGCTCTACGGATACATTTCACAGTTGATTACCTTCACTGATATAGCGTTGGAGAAGTTGTATATTTTCGGTCACAGTCTTAACAAGAAGCTGCCGAAACGAGAGCACCCCGACCTACAAGATGTCCTCGGATCTGTGGACTTGGATTCGTTTCGTGTGCAGAGAATACACGACAGTCTACAACTCTCCCTTGAAGAGCGAGATAGCGAGGTCGAAGGGATCGGTAGCGACATTGCTACCCGCACGGAGCCTGCGCAGGATTTCCTCTCCAATATCATTGATGTGCTGAACGATGCCCATCAGACGGATTTCACACCGGAAGATAGGGTTGACCTTGCGAGCATGCACCAGAAAATGCACGAAAACGCGGAACTTCGGCAGGTGATTGAAGGCGATAATTCGGAGAGCAACAAACGGTATAAGTTTGATGAGGTGTTTGATGCGATTTTACTGGGTTTCGTCAATAGTAAGTTGGATCTCTATAAGAAATTATCGCAACCCGAGATCAAGGCAGATCTCAAGCGTCACCTCTATCGGGAGTATCAGGAACAATCGTCGTCTGCTGTGTGAGGGAGCGATTAATGACCCTACCGTATACCTTTCAATTCTGATATAAAACCAACCAATTTTCCAACCATCCCTCTTCCATCGAACTTCATGCGTCCAAAGGCACCGCAAGGTAATCAAAAAGTATTTGCATTCAACAGTTGATGAAAAAATCCGCGAAATCCGTCTAATCCGCGAAAATCCGCGATTCTGACAATCGCTGAAATACTTACGCCCAATTTCGATATTTCCCTTGACCGCTTTGGCGAAGTGCGTTATGATTGTAGGCGTTTATTGTTTAAAAATATCTGAGAAAAAGGAGAGATCTTCGTGCAAGATATCCAAGAATTAATTACACAGCAACCGTACACACGTCTCATCACACCCAAGCGGATTGTATGGGCAGTTCTCGGTGTGATCGTCTTAGGGTGCTTGGCGACAAGTTTTTATACGGTGGAAGCGGACGAAATCGCGGTCGTGCTGATGTTCGGTAAATCTGTCCGACAAGCCGAGCCGGGACTCCACTTCAAATTACCCCTCGGTATTGAGAGAGCCATTAGCGTGCCTGTCCGAAAGGTTTTCAAAGAGGAATTCGGGTTTCGCACGCTCAGAGCCGGTGTTCGGACGCAGTATGATACCCGGGATTACGCCGATGAATCGTTGCTGCTGACAGGCGACTTGAGCATTGCGGATGTCGAATGGGTGGTTCAGTATAAGATTAAAGATCCGCAAATGTTCCTGTTCTCTGTCCGGAATCCGCAGCGGGCTTTGCGCGACCTTTCGGAATCCGTGATGAGCCGGGTCGTAGGCGATCGGACTGTCACGGAAGTGTTGACTGTCGGGCGTATTGAAATTGCGGCGGAAGTTGAAAAACATCTTCAGCAACTCCTGGATCTTTACCAAACCGGATTAGATGTGGCGACGGTGACTTTGCAAGATGTGAACCCGCCAGAGGCTGTGAAGTCCGCCTTTAACGCCGTTAACGAGGCGAAACAGGAGAAAGAACGCCTAATCAACGAGGCGTGGCGTGATTACAACCAATCCGTTCCGAAAGCCAACGGTGTGGCAGCACAAAAAATTTCGGAGGCACAGGGTTACGCACTAAAACGGGTGAACGAGGCACAAGGCGATGCGGATCGGTTCAAGGCGATTCGTTCGGAGTATCAAAAGGCGAAAGAGGTTACCCGGCGCCGACTCTATCTCGAAGCGATGCGGGAAGTGTTACCACAGGTGAAAGAAATTTATGTCATTGACGGTAACGCCAACGCACCGATCCCACTGCTGCAACTCAAAGAGTAAGGCGTAGCACCTACACAATCCCGCGGTAGGTGCGGTTTCCTAACCGCACCGAATTAGACGCGAAAACGAAGCCTGCAACAACGGAGCAGGCGGCTCGAACACGAAAAGCGTCAACGCACAGATCCCGTTACTTATCCGCAAGGTAAAATTAAAATATGAAGTCGAAAATAGTGCTTATACCCTTAATTGTCGTTGCAGCGCTGGTAGTGCTGATTGCGTCGGGTGTGTTCTATACCGTCTATGAAGGCGAACAGGTCGTCATTACCGAGTTCGGGCGTCCGGTTGGGCAACCGATCATCACGGCTGGGTTAAAAATAAAAACACCCTTTATTCAACAGGTCCACCGCTTTGAAAAGCGGGTGCTTGAATGGGACGGTTCCCCTAACCAGATTCCGACAAAAGACAAGCGATTCATCTGGTTGGATACCACGGCGCGCTGGCGTATTAAAGACGCGCTCAAATTCTATCAGGCACTCGGAACCGAAGTATTTGCGCAGTCCCGTTTGGATGACATTATCGATTCCGCAGCACGGGATTTAGTAACAGCGCAACTCTTGATTGAGGTCGTGCGGGATTCAAATCGTGTCTTAAGCCTGGATCTGGAGGTCCTTGAAGGAGAAGAGGGACAAACGGGTGAACCTTTGGAAGAGATTCAGATTGGGAGGGACCGGATCACACGCATGATCCTTGAGAAGGTGCAAGAGACCGTTCCACAGTTCGGCATTGAACTCGTCGATGTTCAGATAAAACGGATTAACTATGTAGACGAGGTCCGAAAGAAAGTCTTTGACCAAATGATTTCGGAGCGTCAACGCATCTCTGAGAAATACAAATCCGAGGGTGAAGGCGAAGCCGCTGACATCATGGGACAAAAGCAGAAAGAGTTAGAGCGGATCCAATCTGAGGCGTATAAAGAAGCCGAGCAGATTAAGGGCGACGCGGATGCGCAAGCCATCCAGATTTATGCCGAAGCACACGGTCAAGACCCAGAGTTTTTCGCTTTTATCCAGACGTTAGAGACGTATCGTCAGACGACCAACGAGAGCACCAAACTCATCTTGACGACGGATAGCGACCTCTATCGGTATCTCAAAAGCAGTGAATCAATCAGACGTTGAGCCTCGTGAAGCGTCGACGCTCTCCTCTCAGTTTGAAAGCGGTTTGCATCGGACTCCTGCTGATTCCAGCGAATGCGATGTGGCAGATGATGGGGCTGCGGTGGGACATCGCGCACATGTCGATGATCTCGCTGCTCTACAACACGATCACGCTACTGTTCGTGCTGACAATCGTAAACCGCTTCGCGAAAAAGGTCTCGCCGCACCTCTCGCTTTCCACTGCGGAACTCTTGACGATCTATGTGATGTTGTGCCTCTCGACCGCTATCGGGGGGCACATGTGCGTGCAGATCCTCCTCCCGATTATTAGCTACGCCTTCGCTTATGCCACGCCGGAGAACGATTGGCAATCCCTGTTTTGGCACTATATCCCGTCATGGACCTCGGTCACTGATAAGCGTGGACTCGCCAATTTTTTCGATGGCGGTTCCACGTTCTACCCGCACTTCCCAGCGTGGAGCACGCCGTTGTTATGGTGGGGACTCTTCCTCGCTGCACTCTTCTCGGTGATGCTCAGTATCAACTTCATCTTCCGAAGACAGTGGACAGAGAATGAGAAGTTGAGTTATCCGCTAATCCAATTGCCGTTGGCGATGGCGAATCCGAGGAGCGGGTTCTTCCGTAGCAAGGCGATGTGGATCGGGTTCGCGGTTGCGGCTGCTATCGATCTCCTCAACGGGGTTAATTACCTGTTCCCGCAAGTGCCGCGACTCAGCGGTATCCGTGCGTATGACATCGCAGATTTCTTTACCGTCCGTCCATGGAACGCCATTACGTGGTTCCCGATCGGTATCTATCCGTTCGCCGTTGGCTTGGCGTTCTTCATGCCGTTAGAGTTATCCTTTTCCTGTTGGTTCTTTTATCTGTATTGGCAGGCGTTCCGTGTGTTAGGCAGTGCGGTCGGTCTGTCGGCACCCTTCCCGTATGCGGAGGAGCAATCTTTCGGGGCATATATCGGTATCGGGTTGGTGGCGGTCTGGAGTGCACGCCGATACTTGTCGCAAGTGCTGCGTCGGTTGTTTGGCATGCACGCAACGTTCAAGGATCAGGACGAACCCATCTCTTACCGTGCCGCTGTGATATGGATGGTGTTGAGCATGGTGTTCCTTGTTGTTTTCTGCTACAAACTTGGGATGTCCTTGTGGGTGATTGCAACCTTTTTTGGATTGTTCTTCGGGTTAGCGACGGGGATTACACGGATGCGTGCCGAACTCGGATCCCCTGTTCACGACCAACACTATGCCGGTCCTGATAGGATGATGTATTCCGTCTTCGGCGCGAAACGGCTCGGTGCGAGTAATCTGACGGGGTTGGCGTATCTCTACTTCTTCAATCGTGCTTACGATTGCCTGTTGATGCCCCACCATCTTGAGGGCTTAAAAATAGCCGAGCGTGCGGACATTGAAAACAAGACCTTCGCGAGGGCGGTTATTGTCGCTATCGGTGTCAGCATCATCGCTACGATCTGGGCATATCTGCATGTCTCGTATCAGGACGGCGTCTATACGGCGTGGGCGGGCAGAGAGACCTTCAGTCGGCTCGGTAGGCGACTCGTCCAACCCGCGGGTCCTGATACCGCAGTGCTGAGTGCGATCAGTGTCGGAACGGTGATGGCGGTGCTCTTGGCGTTTCTACGGGGACGGTGGATGTGGATGCCGTTCCATCCAGCGGGTTATGCCGTCACCAGCACCTTCACGATGAATTTCTTCTGGTTTTCGCTCCTCGTGAGTTTCATCTTGAAGTGGATTATTACGAAACACGGGGGCATCGGTGGTTTTCGGAGGGCGGCACCCTTCTTCCTCGGTCTCGTGTTAGGAGAGTTCGTCGTGACGACCTTCTGGGGCACAGTCGCGATTCTATTCCGAGTGGAGACCTACATTACAATTAATTTGTAGTAAGGATTTTCTTCTTGTGGGAGGGGTTTCTAACCCCGATTGCGATTAATTTGTAGGAGGGAGCGACTCTGCCGGAATTGTAAGGATTTTCTTCTTGTGGGAGGGGTTTCTAACCCCGATTGCTGCCGTAACCTGTATTTTGTTATCCAACCTTGTTAATCAATCTCCCATTCTTTCAGACCCACTGGCACAGGATCAGGGCGTTCCGTCGTGCTTTCAATAAGGATATGCTCACCGGTTTCAGAGGATTTATCAAACGCCAGCATCACCTCAAGCACATGGTATGCCAAGGCACCGTTCGCTCGGTGCGTCCGTCCTGAACGGATAGCGGATACCATGTCGATGACCCCAATCATCCGGGCGTTATTTGGAAAGGCGAGTTCTTGATCTTCCCACTCACCTCGCTCTTGACAGACGCTTACAGGACCCCCGAATCCGTTCGGATCAGGCACCGTCATTGAACCCGTTTCACCGTAGATTTCGATGCAGGGTAGACTCTGTCGCCACATATCGAAACTCATGATTGTCGTGACGATCGTCCCATTTTCAAACTCCAGCGTGCCTGTGAGATGCGTTGTAATTTTGACAGGAATGCGCATGCCATCCAACGCTTCACTCGTTGCGATCCGTTCCGCAAACCCCTTCGTTGTAATCGCGGCGACGCGCTTGACGGGACCGAGGAGGTTGACGAGGGCGGTCATATAGTAGGGACCCATATCCAGCATCGGACCCCCACCGATGTCGTAAAAGAACGCAGGATTCGGATGCCAGCCTTCGGGCCCGTGTCCACACATGAACGCGCTCCCAGCAATAGGTCTCCCGATTTTCCCAGAATCCAATGTTTGCCGCGATGTTTGGATACCTGCACCGAGAAAGGTATCGGGTGCTGATCCGACGCGGAGTCCTTTTTCTGCGGCAGTGTCAATCAGTTGTTTTCCACTCTCGGTGTCCACGCCGAGGGGTTTTTCGCTGTAGACGTGTTTTCCTGCTTCCAAGACTTGCAAGCCGACCTCAACATGTGCTCTCGGAATCGTGAGATTCACGACGAGTTCGATCTCATCGTCTGCGAGCAATTCGTCGACGGTGCGTGCCTCGCAGTTGTATTTCTCGGCTTGTGCGTGTGCGGCTTCCATTCGGAGGTCAGCACAGGCTTTGATTTGTAGGATGTCTGTTTTTCGCGCGCCCTCAAAATAGGCACCACTGATGACACCACACCCAATAATTCCAATTTTCATTTTTTATTATACCTTGCGGATAAATTGCGGAGTTTGCTACTGAAAAGTTTACGTGTTCGAGTTGAAGAAATCCACAGAAATACCCTATCAAAAACCCCCAGCAAAAACCCTGCCATTTCATTTCGGGCTTCGTCACCTACCGGGGTTGAGAATTCGGATCAATATAGTTTAGTCTATTTCCCATTCCTTCAAACCGGTTGGCACAGGCTCAGGACGTTCCGTTGTGCTTTCGATAACCACGTGTTCGCCGGTTTCCGAGGATTGGTCGAAGGCACACATCACTTCAAGCACGTGATATGCCAACGCACCGTTCGCACGATGCGGACGTCCCGATTTGATCGCAGATACCATATCAATGACCCCAATCATTCGTGCGTTGTTCGGGAACGGGATGTCCTCTTCTTCCCACTCCCCGCCTGCGGGACACACATTTACGGGACCCCTGAATCCGTTGGGATCAGGCACCGTCATGGATCCGGTTTCACCGTAGATTTCGATACACGGGAGACTGTGCCGCCACATGTCGAAACTCATAATCATTGTGATAATCGCGCCGTTCTGGAATTCGAGGGTGCCTGTGAGGTGGGTCGTAATTTTAACGGGGATACGCAAACCACGCACGGCTTCACTCGTTGCGACGCGTTCTTCAAAGGTTTTTGTGGTAATCGCGGCGACGCGCTTGACGGGACCCAGGATATTCACGAGTGCCGTCACGTAGTAAGGACCCATATCCAACATTGGACCGCCCCCGATGTCGTAGTAAAAAGCAGGGTTTGGGTGCCAACTTTCGTGTCCGTGCCCGCACATGAACGCTGTCCCGGCGATGGGTCTCCCGATTTTTCCCGCATCCAGTGTCCGTCGTGAGGTTTGGATACCCGCGCCGAGGAAGGTGTCGGGTGCCGATCCGACGCGGAGTCCTTTTTCTGCGGCGGTGTCAATCAGTTGCTTTCCGCTCTCGGTGTCCACGCCGAGAGGTTTTTCGCTGTAGACGTGTTTTCCTGCCTCCAAGACTTGCACCCCGACCTCAACGTGTGCTCTCGGAATCGTGAGGTTCACGACGAGTTCGATCTCTTCATCAGCGAGCAATTCGTCGACGGTGCATGCGTGGGAGTTATATTTTTCGGCTTGTGCCTGTGCCACTTCTATTCGGAGGTCGGCACAAGCTTTGATTTCTAAAATGTCCGTTTTTCGCGCCCCTTCAAAATAGGCACTACTAATGGTTCCACAACCAATAATTCCAATTTTCATATTTTAAATTATACCTTGATTGGGGTCGGATCGCACTGCGTCCGCTAATCGGCCGCTTCATCCTTTTCGTCGGATGTGATATGGAGTTGATGCCCCTGTTCCTTGAACTCTTCGCTCTTTTCGACCATCCCTTCTGTAATGGCTTCCTCAGCAGTGATGCCTTTCTCCGCCGCGTATTTACGGACGTCTTCCGTGATTTTCATGGAGCAGAAATGTGGACCACACATGGAGCAGAAATGAACGGTTTTTGCGGATTCACTCGGAAGGGTTTCGTCGTGGTATTCACGGGCGGTTTCTGGATCGAGGCTGAGGTTGAACTGATCCTCCCAGCGGAACTCGAAACGCGCTTTCGATAGCACATTGTCGCGTTCCTGTGCTCCTGGATGCCCCTTCGCGAGGTCAGCGGCGTGTGCAGCGATCTTATAAGTAATGACACCTTCCTTCACGTCGTCTCTGTTCGGCAATCCGAGGTGTTCCTTCGGGGTCACGTAGCAGAGCATGGCGCATCCGAACCAGCCAATCATCGCCGCCCCGATACCGCTTGTGATATGATCGTAGCCGGGAGCGATGTCGGTCGTCAACGGACCGAGTGTATAGAACGGTGCCTCGTCGCAGTGTTTCAGCTGCAGATCCATGTTCTCTTTAATCAGGTGCATCGGGATATGTCCGGGTCCCTCGATCATGACCTGACAATCGTGATCCCAAGCGATGTTCGTGAGTTCGCCGAGTGTTTCCAGTTCCGCGAATTGCGCTTCGTCGTTTGCATCGGCAATCGCGCCCGGGCGTAAACCGTCCCCAAGGGAGAAGGAGACATCATAAGCACGCATAATCTCACAGATTTCGGGGAAATGGGTGTAGAGGAAACTCTCCTGATGGTGTGCGAGACACCATTTCGCCATGATACTGCCACCCCGTGAGACGATACCGCAAGATCGATTCGCTGTCAGCGGTATATAAGCGAGACGCACACCGGCATGGATGGTAAAGTAATCAACGCCTTGTTCGGCTTGTTCGATGAGCGTGTCTCGATACGCCTCCCAACTGAGTTCCTCCGGTTTGCCACCGACCTTCTCCAATGCTTGATAGATCGGGACTGTCCCGATAGGAACGGGTGAGTTGCGAAGTATCCACTCTCGTGTTTCATGGATGTTTTTACCCGTTGAGAGATCCATCACCGTATCGGTGCCCCATTTCGTTGCCCACCGCATCTTTTCGACCTCTTCTTCAATGGAGGAAGCAACAGCAGAGTTACCGATGTTCGCATTGATTTTCACGAGGAAGTTTCGACCGATGATCATCGGTTCGCTTTCGGGATGGTTGATGTTCGCTGGGATAATCGCGCGACCGCGTGCCACCTCGTCTCGGACGAATTCTGGCGTGATGTATTCAGGGATATACGCTCCGAACGTCTCCCCCGGATGTTGATGGTTCAATCGGTTGCGGGTCCGATAGTCTCCGTCAATCGCCTCGTAGGCTTGCGCTCTACCGAGGTTCTCGCGGATGGCGATATATTCCATCTCAGGCGTTACGATCCCGCGTTTTGCATACGCCATCTGTGTGACGGCTTCACCGTTCTTTGCGCGTAGCGGTTTCCGTTTCAGACCTGGGAAGTTCTTCAATCCACCCTTTGATTCGGAGCGCATACGGGCATACTGTTCATGCCCTTTGGTGAGATAGCCGTTATCCCGTGGTTGGATCTCCCTGCCGTCATAAGATTCAACATCACCGCGTCCCAGAATCCAGTCTTGCCGGACAGGCGGGATGCCTGATGCCACGTCATAGGATTGTGAATCGTCGCCCCAGGCACCACTGGTATCGTAAACGCGTAACGATTCGTTCTCCTCGACCCTTCCATCGGCGACGTGTGTCGGGGTGAGCGTGATTTCGCGGAAAGGGACGCGGATATCCGGATGCGAATTACCGGAGACGTGTACTTTTCTACTACTCGGAAAGAAACTTCCATTTTTAGCACTCATAAAATTACCTCCAAGAGTCTCGTAGTCGTTCAGTTTGTATCTATGTTAATTATTGCAAGTCATCCTGCGGTGTGATTTTTACACCGTCCGTGATATATTTCGCCGCAGTGAGAAGGTAAAGTCTCTACTTCCTTTAACATCTTAACACAAGTTCTATATTTTCGCAAGTCGCCTGACACTGGCATCGACATATCTGTTTTCTTTTGAATATTTCTAAAAATCTAAAAAAACAATTGACAGGCTATAGATGTGTTGCTATGATAATTGACAATTGAGGCGAGAATTTGTTGTCGGTGCAACGAAGCATCGGCTCACCGAGATCCAACACCTTAACAGCACCTTGGAATGGAGAAAAGAGTATGGGAAACCGGATTGAAATCGGGAATCTCAGGATAGATGAAGATTTGTACGTATTGGTGAGAGATGAGATCGCACCCGGCACGGGAGTAGCGGCGGATGCCTTCTGGAAAGCGTTCGGTGACATCGTTGCGGCGTTCGCACCAGAAAACAAGACGCTCTTGGAAAAACGGGATACGCTCCAAGGGCAGATTGACGCCTGGCATCTGGCACGCAAAGATGAACCCTTGGACAGTGAGGCGTATTCGGCGTTCCTGACCGACATCGGCTATCTGCTTCCCGAAGGACGGGATTTTACTGTGATTACCGAAGACGTTGACATAGAGATTTCGCTCATCTCAGGTCCGCAATTGGTTGTGCCGACCGATAACGCCCGCTATGCCCTAAACGCCGCGAACGCACGTTGGGGAAGCCTCTACGATGCCCTTTACGGCACGGATGTTATTGATGAATCGGAGGGGGCGACACGGGGGACGACCTATAACCCGATCCGAGGGGCGAAAGTCATTGCGTATGCTGAGACGTTTTTAGATGAAATGACCGGACTTGAAACTGGGAGTTTCTCTGACGTTACGGAATTTTCCCTGAAAACCGTTCATGACGCGCAACAGTTACGGGCAACCCTCGGTGATGGCAGCGAGGTTGGCTTAGCCGATCCAACCAAGTTTGTAGGGTTCACGCAAACCGATGGCGAACTCAATGCGATTCTCCTGCGAAACCACGGGTTGCACATCGAAATACAGATAGACCGAGCGCATCCCGTTGGAAAGGCGCATCCTGCGGGGGTTGTTGATGTTATCCTGGAGTCGGCAATTACGACGATTCAGGATTGTGAGGATTCCGTCGCGGCAGTGGATGCGGCGGACAAGGTGCGCGTCTATCGCAATTGGAACGGCATCATGAAGGGGACGCTGGAGACGACATTCGAGAAAAACGGCGAAATGCTGACCCGTCGCCTCGCACCCGATAAGACGTTTACCGCACCCGACGGCGGCACATTGACGGTCCCAGGCAGAAGTCTCCTTCTGATTCGGAACGTTGGACTCCACATGTACACGGATGCCGTCACGACAGCGGACGGTGAGGAGATTCCAGAGGGCATTCTGGATGCCATGGTAACGAGTTTCGCCGCGATACATGATATACAGGGCAAGGGTCCCGTCACCAATAGTAAAACCCGGAGTATCTACATCGTCAAGCCGAAGTTCCACGGACCGGAAGAGGTGGATATGACGATTCGGATGTTTGAGTGGATTGAATCGGCGCTTGGACTCCCGACGAATACCATTAAGATTGGGATTATGGATGAGGAACGCCGGACGACCGTCAATCTCAAGGAAGCGATCCGAATCGCACAGGAACGCCTCGTCTTTATTAACACCGGATTTTTGGATAGAACCGGCGATGAAATCCATACGAGCATGGAAGCGGGACCCGTGATTCCGAAGATGGAGATCCGCGACGAGCCGTGGATGCTTGCCTATGAGGATTGGAACGTCGATATCGGGATTGAAACCGCGCTCCTCGGCACTGCACAGATCGGAAAAGGGATGTGGACGAAGCCTGACCAGATGGCAGAAATGGTCGAAACGAAGGTGAATCACCCCTTGGCGGGAGCGACAACGGCGTGGGTGCCATCCCCGACAGCCGCAACACTTCATGCGATGCACTATCATCGCGTTGATGTCGCAAACTGGATAAAGGAATTGTCGGCGCGGCAGCGGGCGAGTTTAGCAGATCTGCTGACACCGCCGTTGTTGAAGGATCGAGAGTTACAGTCCGATGAAATTCAGCGTGAGTTGGATAACAACGCACAAGGCATCTTGGGATACGTCGTCCGATGGGTGGATCAAGGTATCGGCTGCTCGAAAATACCCGATATTAACAACGTCGGCTTGATGGAAGATAGGGCAACACTGCGGATTTCGAGTCAACACATTGCGAATTGGCTGCATCACGAAATCGTTACGAAGGCACAGGTAACCGAAACGTTCCAACGGATGGCGAAGATCGTTGATGAGCAGAACGCTGGAGACCCGAACTATCGGGATATGTCACCGAATTACGATCAGAGCGTCGCGTTCCAAGCGGCTTTGGACCTCGTGTTCAAGGGGTGTGAACTCCCGAACGGGTATACCGAATTTGTGCTGCATCCGCGGCGGCGGGAAGTCAAGGCGGGCGGTTAAGCAATATTAAAAAATCCGTATTAGATTTTGAGGAAGGGTGGAAGAGAAGGAAGACTGGAAGAAATCCCGTATCCCTGATCTTCTACCCTTCCACCCTTCCAATCTCCACCCTTCCAATCTTCTTATGAATCACATCTATAAAATCTGATGGCGTTGTCGCGGAAGAGGTTGTCTATCTCTTCAGATGAGCATCCAGACACAGCCTCTCTTAATGTCTGGACCCATCGTGGATACGCCGAGGCTTGCGTAGAGACGGGCCAATCGCTACCGTATAGAACGCGGTCAAAACCGAAGCAGGTGATAACATGTTCGATATACGGTTGTAGATCCGCAGGTGTCCATGCCTCGACGTCAGCCTCCGTTACCAAGCCCGATATTTTGCAATGGACGTTTGGGAACGTCGCAAGCGTTTGAATCTCCTGTTTCCACGGGTCAAACAGTTGGTTCTTGATGTCGGGTTTGCCGATGTGGTCTAAGATGAATTGAACATGCGGACACTGTTCCACAAGCCGAATCGCATTGGCGAGTTGCGGGTGGAAGATACAGATATCAAAGTTGAGTCCGTAGCGAGAAAGCGTTTTAACACCACTTACGAAGTCGGGTTGGACACAGAAATCCACGCTTTCGGATTGGATGAGACGACGGATACCTTTGACGAGTGGGTTCTCTGCCAGTTTTTCGACGAAGGGTGCCACCTGTTCTCCCTCTTCGAGGGGTGCCCATGCAACAATGCCCTGAATCCGAGGTTCTACTGTTGTTGCGAGATCGGTAACCCAGGTAGTCTCTTTCAAGCCGTCATCGGGATGCGTATCGCACTGAACAAAGACGATGGATTCGATATCCAATTCGCCGGACGCAGCGGTGTAGTCTTTTAGGAGATAAGGTCTATTGAGGGCGGGGACTTCCGTAAGCCAGGGATATCTCAACCGTTCCGGGTGCCAGAGGTGAACATGCGTGTCAACGATGGGAAATTTCTCCATTGCGGGGCTCCTTTATTACCTTGCGTTTACGGTATTTTAAGGCTGCTATGCAAGATTGTCAAGTTGAAAAATTGACATCCACAACGAGAACGTGTATAATTGTAGCATAGTAGATACCCCGAATGGAGGCGTAAAAAATATGGCAAAGAAATCTCGAATTGTTATGGTGGCAGGAAGTGCAAGTCATGGGGGTGGTTCACATGAACATCCCGCTGGATGTGCCTATCTCGCGGATCAGTTAAACAAGGCTGTGGACGGTGTGGAAGTCGTGGTCTCTCAAGGATGGCCCGAAGATCCGACAGCTTTCGCCGATACAGATGCCATTATTGTTTATTCGGACGGTGGCACCGGGCACCTTAGCATTCCACACCTTGAACAGATCTCAGGACTGATGGAACAGGGTATCGGGCTTGCGATGTTGCACTATGCTGTTGAAGTACCGAAGGGTGAACCGGGAGATCGCTTCTTGGAGTGGATCGGCGGCTACTTTGAGACGCACCTTTCGGTGAATCCGTATTGGACAGCAACGTTTACCGGATTTCCTGAACACCCGATAACACGCGGGATAGCACCGTTTTCACTGGAGGATGAATGGTATTATCACATGCGGTTTCGTGAAAATATGCAAGGTGTGACACCGGTGTTGAGTGCTATCGCACCTGCATCAACACTTGAAAGACCCGACGGCCCGCATAGCGGAAATCCGCATGTGCGCGCATCGGTAGCAAACGGTGAGCCACAACATTTAGGGTGGTGTGTAGAGCGACCGGATGGAGGTCGTGGGTTCGGGTTTACCGGTGGACATCTCCATCGGAATTGGGCGGATGATCAGCTCCGTAAATTCATTCTCAATGCAATTGCTTGGACAGCGAAGATAGAGATCCCTGAAGGCGGTATTTCTACACCGACCCCCACCGAAGCAGAATTGGATGCGTATCTGTAGTTTTATAATGATTTGGGTCATTCTACTGGAGGATCGAAAAAATATGGTAAAGAAATCTCGAATTGTTATGGTGGCAGGAAGTGGAAGTCGTGGCAGTGGCGCGCATGAGCATCCTGCTGGGTGTGACTTTCTCGCCGATCAGTTAAACAAAAATGTGGACGGCGTAGCGGCAGTGGTCTCTCAGGGCTGGCCCGAAGATCCAACGATTTTCACCGATACAGATGCCATTATTGTTTATTCAGGCGGTGGTGAAACACATCTTAGCATCCCGCATCTTGATCAGATCGGTGAATTGATGGCACAGGGCATAGGACTCGCGATGTTACACTTTGCAGTCGAGGTGCCAAAGGGCAAGCCGGGTAATTGCTTCTTAGACTGGATCGGGGGTTACTTTGAACCCGGCCTTTCGGTGAATCCGTATTGGATTGCAACGTTTACTGAATTTCCTGAACATCCGATAACACGTGGGATGGCGCCATTTTCATTGAAAGACGAATGGTATTACCACATGCGGTTTCGTGAAAATATGCGGGGCGTGACACCTGTATTGAGTGCGATTGCGCCTGCATCAACGCTCAAAAGACCCGATGGACCCTACAGCGGCAATCCACATGTCCGTGCCTCGGTAGCCAACGGTGAGCCTCAGCACTTGGGATGGTGCGTCGAACGTCCAGATCGCGGGCGTGGGTTCGGATGTACCGGTGGGCATTACCATCAGAATTGGGGGAATGATCAATTCCGTAAGTTAATTCTCAACGGGATTCTCTGGACAGCAAAGATGGAAGTCCCTGAGGGAGGTATCTCCACACCGACCCCGACTGAAGCGGAATTGGAGGCATATCTGTCATATTTGTAGTTTTATAAGGAGACGGAACATGGATCAAGAGATACAAGATTATCTGTTCGACCTACAAGGCTATCTAATTTTAGAGAACGCACTCTCGAAACCCGATCTGGATGAAATGAACGCGTGGATCGATGACCATTGGACTTACGTTGAAAATCCGTGGGAGGAAGAAACCGAAGACAGACGGATTCCACGCTGGATCGGGAACATTGAAACGCATACCTACAACATCGAGAACGGTGTGAATTTCCAGAATATTATTGAGGGTGGTGACGTTTTTCAGAAGCTTATTGACCATCCGTCCTGGATCGGTCTGGTGCGGAAATACGTCCACGAGGTTAACGGGCTCTCTATTCACGAGAATTTCCTGAACGTCCGTGGACCCGGCGGTTTCATTCATATCCACTGTGGTGGACATGTTCCGCTGAGTTACCTGACGTTCCGACAGGAGAACACCGGCGAATGGATGGTCGGGCAGATTAACGTCCTGATGGCACTAAACGATATTGGACCGGGGGACGGCGCACCCGTATTAGTGCCTGGGAGCCATAAATGCACGGAGGTTCATCCGCGTTTGAAGCACGATGGGAAAGGTCTGGTCTATGACGGGGTGAGCGGTAAACCCGCAGGGACAGCCTTTGGGACGCAGGAGATTTATCTCAAGGCAGGCGATGTCGTCATGTTCACAGATGCGATTACACACGGTTCGGCAGAGCGGACGAGTGCCGGGTATCGCCGATCGATCGTCTATCGCTATTCTCCAAGATATGTCCGTGAGCGTTTTGACTATCCACATTCAAAGGAATTGTTGGCACGTTTGACACCCGATCAACGCAAAATTATCCAACCGACATCAGTCCGTCGCCCGCCACAGATGGTATAGCAGACGGATTATGTTTATCTCTGAAAAACAAAGGAGATTCATGATGGAAAAAGTGGACTTACAACAGCAAGCGGTTACGTTAATTAGACAGCTTTCTACTGAAGACCTCAGGGCAGCTCTCGACTATCTTTCTTATCTTCAAAATAAGGACGCGCGAACCAGCTTCCCTGATCAGGATATTCCATCTCGGGGTCTTGGAACAATAATCCACGCGCTTTTTAAACATTTCGACGGAGTGGAGCTTGAGATACCTCCACGGGAACCGATGCGAGAACCGCCCCGCTTTGACTAAATATTGACTATGATCGTTTTTGACACTAATGTTATCTCGGAATTCATGAAGGACAACCCTAACCAAATGGTTTTGGATTGGTTTGATGCACAATCTACAAATGATCTATTTGTAACCACTGTTACTGAAGCAGAGATTCTGACTGGTATTGCCCTCTTGCCCGATGGAAGACGAAAAAATAATCTCTTAGAATTCGCAGATAATATTTTTACGTCCTTATTTATTGGACGTGTTTTAGTATTTGATAGTAATGCAGCGAACGTTTACGCCGAAATCTTTGCTCAACGATACGCAGCTGGTAGACCGATAAGCCAAGCCGATTGTCAGATTGCTGCAATTGCACGTTCTCATGGAGCTGCTGTCGCGACTCGAAACATTACAGATTTTGAAGGGATTGATGTGGAACTTATCAATCCGTGGGCCCATCTATAATTGGTTCCTGCCACAAGGGACTGTGGTATTAATCACCAAAGAGTCTAACAGACTATGGGAAAACCGAAAAAGACACTCTGGGGCGGACGTTTCAGCACGAGCCTCACCACAGAGACAATAGCCTTCACGCACTCCAATGAAGCAGACACCCGCCTCATCGGATACGATATCTGGGGGAGTCAAGCACATGCAATTATGCTCGCTCGTCAGAGGATTATCTCCGATGCCGACCTACGCGAGATTTTACGCTGGCTCCAGAAAGCGGAGACGGATTTTCAGAACGGCGATTTCACGCTCGATCCGAATAAAGAGGACGTGCACATGAACGTCGAATCGTATCTGATTGAGAACGCCGGACGCGAGTTCGGGGGTAAACTCCATACCGCTCGCTCTCGCAACGATCAGGTACTCGTGGACGCGCATCTCTACATTCGGGATGAGATTCTTAATGTCCAGAGCGGACTCTCTGAACTCTGTGAGGCATTCCTACATATTGCGAAAGCACATGCGGGGACCGTCATGCCCGGTTACACGCATACCCAACACGCACAGCCGATCAGTCTCGGTTTCTGGGCGACGGCTTATGTGAGTATGTTCCTACGGGATCAGAAACGACTGCAATCTGCTTATGCACTTGCCAATACGAACCCTCTCGGTGCGTGTGCATTAGCCGGCACGACATTCCCGATTGATCGACACCTGACCACGGAACTGCTCGGTTTCGACGCGCCACACGAACATGCCTTGGATGTCATCAGCAGCCGAGATTTTATCGCAGAGGTGCTTTTCGCGCTGTCGCTTGTGATGGCGAACCTCTCACGGATTAGCGAAGAAATTGTCTATTGGACGACTTATGAGTTTGGGATGGCGGTGCTTGATGATGCCTATAGTTTCGGAAGTTCCATCATGCCCCAGAAGAAGAATCCCGACATTGCGGAGCTCACGCGAGGACGCACAGGACGCGTCTATGGTGCATTGCTCGACCTATTGACGAATCTCAAGGGGTTACCGATGGGCTATAATCGCGATTTTCAGGAGGATAAACCGCCACTATGGGAGACGTTTGATGTTGTGAAGGCGTGCCTCGGTCTGTTACCCGAACTCCTCAGAACCACGGATTTCAAAACGGAACGGATGGCTGCGCTGGCGAATGCGAACTTTGCCACAGCCACGGAGTTAGCAAATTATCTCGTCAAGGCGCATCAGATCAGTTTTCGGGAGTGCCATGAGATTGTCGGATGGCTTGTTGGAGAATTGATACACCAAGAAAAAACGTTTGCCGATTGGGAGCTCACGCAAAAACTTTTGAAACAGAGAGAGATTGACATACCGATTCCGCAGCTCAAGCAGATACTGGATGCGGAATCAACGATTCAGAATAACCAGAGTCTCGGTGGCACATCGCCTGCCGAGGTGCATCGGATGATCGACAGCTTTGAAGCGCAACTGAATGATATTGAATCGTATATCCATACCTGTCAGACGCAAATTGAGGACGCGCACCGAGAGACGCTGCGAATCGTTGATGAAGTTTTAAGGATACCAATTAAGGCGATATTGTAGGAGAGAACGTAGAAAAACGATGCATACGGGTCCATATAAACCACTGAGGGACTTCTCACAAAGACATCCAAATGCCAGATCAGCACTTGAGCATTGGTATGAATTGATAAGTGGAAGAAATTTTCGTTCAATTGCTGATTTGCGTGAGGTGTTTCCTCATGCAGATCGGGTTGACGGTTGGACAGTTTTTAATATTGGCGGTAACAAAGCTCGCCTTATAGCATTCATCCACTATGGGCGGCAGACGGTTTCTATCCATCGTGTGCTGACACACTCCGAGTATGATAGATGGAGGCCCTGACAGGATGAAAATATAGTATGGCTTCAACTTTGACTTTAAGGGCAGGTTCGTAGTAGTGCGATTCATCGCACGTTCCGAAGTGGCACTCCTGAAAGGTTTCTCGGCTACAAACGAAACAAATCAGGCATAAACTCAATATTGAACGACTACTTGAAAAAGGTCAGGAGTAAATTATGTTAACTGAAGAACACCGTATATCTGACGGATCACTCGTAAAATTAAAGCGCGACATGCAAAGCAATTCGCAGTCGCCTGCAGCCGCGTTAGAAGTTTTAATTCAGACGGTTGACGCATACACGGATGACATCACCGCTTTGACCGAAGACGACTACGACCACCTTGTAGTGCTGCTGAGTGAATTAACGAATGTCGTCCGTGACGACGAAAATCACATTTTCGCGCCATTGATGGAATTTGCTATCCTACTTATTGAAAAGTATGACCATGCACAAATGCCAGAACTGGCTGAGCGCATTGACAAGGGTAGAGTCCTATAGGTCTCGATCGCGAAGAAAGAGATTGTAGTTGAATAAGGAAGCCGCGAGAGTTCTACGAATTCACGGGTTTAAACGCAGACAAGGAGACCGAAAAGTGAAAGACAGGTTGATCGTCGCATTGGATACGGACGATGGTGAAGATATTGACTGGTTATCGGGGACATTGATGGATACAGTCGGTTGGTTTAAGATCGGTTTTCAGGCACTGAATGCCCTTGGAAACGAATGTTTTCCATGGTTCAGCCAGAATGGATATCGGGTCTTTGTTGATCTGAAATTCCACGACATTCCGAACACAGTCGCACGCGATGTCGGCACGATGGCGAAACACGGGGCACGCATGATTAACATGCACGCCGCCGGTGGCTTTGAAATGATGCAGGCAGCGAGAGCAAGCGCAGATGATGCCGCCTACGATGCTAACCTCCGGAGACCTGTTCTTCTCGGCGTGACGATTCTGACGAGTATTGACGAAGCGGGTTTTCAACAAAACTTCGGATCAGAACGAGGGCTTACAGAACAGGTCGTCTATCTCGCACAGTTGGCACAGGCAGCCGGATTGGACGGTGTCGTGGCATCACCCCTTGAAATTGAACCTATCCGTAAAGCGTGTGGTAACAAATTTTTGATTGTAACACCGGGAATCCGCCCAGAATGGGCGGAGACTGGCGACCAGCGGCGTATGACGACACCGGCGGAGGCGATTGAGCGAGGGGCGGATTATATTGTTGTCGGGCGACCGATTCTTGACGCCGAGGATCCAGAGGAGGCTGTCTACAGGATCCTTCAGGAAATGAGAGGGGCATAAGACTATGAACATTGTGTGTATCTGTTTGGACACGTTTCGTGCAGACATTATCGGTGAAGGTAAGAAATATAGCCACGTGCAGACCCCGAACCTCGATGCCTTAGCATCGGAGAGCGTCCGTTTCACACGGGCGTTTGGTGAAGGACAACCCACACTTCAGATCCGTCGCGGCAACTTTACAGGGATGCGGAGTTTTCCGTGGCGGTATAACTTCGACCGGCGTGGACATTGGCACCACGCCCCAGGGTGGCATAAGATCCCACCCGAACAGGATACGATCGCTGAAGTCTTACTGGAACGCGGGTATCTCACAGCGTTGATCGCGGATACGTATCACATGTTCAAGCCGACAATGAATTTCTCGCGCGGGTTCGCGCATTTCGACTTCATTCGCGGACAGGAATCGGATAACTGGCACAGTGGGGATCCGAAGTTGATTGAGGCGCAACTCCGAAAACACGTCCGTGAACCCCTCAATTGGCAACGGCACGCTGGACTCGTCAATTACCTCTTGTCGCAACGACATCGGCAATCCGAAGATGACTATAGTTGCGCGCGCGTCTTCGGGGCCGCAGCCGACTGGCTTCAGGACAATCATACCGTCGGTCCTTTCTTCTTATGGGTGGATAGTTTCGACCCGCATGAGCCGTGGGATCCACCGGAGTCCTACGCAGATCTCTATTTTTCGGACTATTCGGGCAAGGATTTCATCACGCCGGGCAGTGCGAACGAGGGCGATGGACCTACGGACGCTGAACGCCGCCGAATTGAGGCACTTTACCTCGGCGAAGTGACGTTTGTTGATAAATGGATCGGCGTGCTGCTTGACAAGATAGAGCAGTTGGGCATCCGAGACGAGACGCTGATTGTGCTCATGTCTGACCACGGCACGCAACTCCGAGATCACGGGAGTTTCGGAAAGGGACCGAACAAGTTACACCCCTTCAATACGCAGTTAAATTTGATGATTCGGCATCCAGAGGGACCGCATGACAAGGAAGTTTTCGCGTTCGTGCAGAACCATGATCTGATGCCGACACTTTTAAATCTGCTTGACATTCCGTGCGGTTGGACGGATGGCGAGGATATGTGGCAGCTCGTCACACAGGAAAAGGCGTTCCTCCGGGAACGGATTATCACGGGTTGGGCAGGATTCATCACGGGCAATGCGCGCGGACGCGTCAGCGTGCGCGATAACCACTGGAACTTCTGCACTTCAGTCGGCTACAAAGATGAGAACGGCGATGAACTCTTTGATGTCCGGCACGATCCAGAGGAGAAGGTCAACGTCGCGAGTGACCATCCAGCGATCATTGCAGAACGGAGACGGGATGTCGAGGCGTTGATCGGACAACCCTTACCCGGACATTTCATTGAAGTCTGCGATCCCGGGCAGGCACCCATGACACAGTGGCTTGAGAAGAAATTGGCCGATATGTAAGAAAGCAAAACGCCTTTGTTTGCCTTAGCGTAGATGGCTATCGGCTGCCGATGGTTGATAGCCACTCGTGGAAAAAAGACTTGATTTCAATTTTCTTTTTCAGTAAAATGTGTTGAAAAGGTCATCAAAAATCTATTATTTTCTTTTTGACGCAATTTGCAAGTCGAAACCTATCATAGAAAATTTGAAGGGAAATATTATGGGAAGAAGAAGACGCTCCAGAGCGCAATATTTAAAGGGTGAATTGATTGAACGTGAAGACTTTTCTGAAGATTTAGCCGCGTTCAAATTCCGTGTTGATAAACAGTTGCCGTTCATACCCGGGCAATACGCGACGATCGGTTTTCAGGTTGACGAGAAGATCGTCCAACGTCCGTATTCGATCGTCTCCTCACCACACGAGCCGTTTATGGAGGTCTTCGTGGAATTGGTGCCGGAGGGTGCGACGACTCCCCTGTTTTGGGAACTGAAATTGGGGGACAGCGTGTTTATTCGGGACCGTCTCGTTGGCAGGTTCGTCTTGGATACGGAGAGCGGGATGACACGCCATGTGATGGCGGGAACTGTCACGGGTGCTGCCCCGTATATTAGTATCGCGCGAACGCAAAAGATTGAGCAGGAACAGGGCAAAGCGAGTCCGCATCAGATTTTAGCGATCGTCGGTGCGAGCCTTTCATGGGAACTTGGATATTACGCGGATGAACTCAACGAACTCGCCGCGCAGGAAGAGTGGTTCACGTTTGTCCAGACGGTGAGTCGTCCGTGGGAGGACCCAGAATGGCAAGGTGAGAGCGGACGTGCCGAAGATGTGATTCGGAAATACGGGGATCACCTCGGTTACGATCACACAAATGCGGTCGTTTATGCGTGTGGACACCCACAGATGATCGAGAATGCGAAAGCGATCTGGGCGCGTGCGCGTTTCCCTGAAGAACGGATTAAAGAGGAAAAATTCTTCGTGATTAAAGAGGAGTAGGTAGGAACCTACACAAATCCGCGAAAAATGTAGTAACGGAGACCTTAAATCCTTTAGGACTTACGCAGGGCACTCTTTTGTAGCATAACCTGTTAGGTTGTGCCTTGGGACCAGCTGCGTTTTTTCGAGGATCCTCAGTCCACGTTTGGTTTGCGTTGTTATTTACTATCCGATCTCTGTCGCATTTGATAGACAAACATATTCGTCATGAACCGATAGACATCCGAGGAACGTCTTGCTGATAATGGCGCGCGGCTATCGATCTCCGCGGTCTCCATACTGCATAAATAATCGAGCGGACAAAACACAACTGCCAGACGATCTTTACCGAACCGCCCTGGTATTGAGATACCTTTAATGTATCGCCACTTATCGTTACCACCTTTATAGTCTGTCCCCCAAAACGTTGAGCCTCCAACAGGCGTTCTCTCCAGTTTGAAATAACATTGGAATACTTCATGTTGAATATTGAGCGTTGTCAGTGGATACTCTGGAAACACTGTGCGTAATTCGGTTTCTACGAGCGTTGCGAACGATTTTTCGTTGCCACCATTTCCGCAGTAGTCGAAAAACAGCATACCGTTATAGTGAAGGATATATTTCCGCAGGGCTGCCCGTTCTGCGTCACTGAATCCCGATGTCTGTGAATTTCGGTCGGCGAGTTGCCGATAGGATACCGACATCGCTTGATCGTGTCCTGTCATTATCATGAGTGGCGCGTTCATGATATCTGGATCCGTTAGCGGTAGCGCGCCACCTTCATAATCCATATCCGCGCTGATGGTTTTCACATGCTCTTGTAGCCACTTGATGAGCGATGGAATCGCTGTGGGGTCTTGCCACCAGTCGCTCATATCGTGCTTGAGGCGTATCAGTCGGATATGTCCGCGCACGACACCTCCATCTTCATCAATCATACTGCCGAGTTGCTCCCCGATCTCATCTTCGTAAGTGCCGACGATATCCGAGACCTCGTTCCCTCCGAAGGCGTCTTGTCCGGTGCCGCTGCCTTCCGTCAAATTACCGAGACCGCGGCTTGTGTCGGAACCTGCCGTGCCTGTTTTATCTCCGGGGGTGCTACCGAAGCCGCGCGTATTCTCAATTTCTCCGCTGCCTCTTTTAATGGTAGGGGAGTTCGCATCAATGAGCGAGGAGTCCGCGGAGGAGGGCAGTTTCGCTACGGTAGCGTCAGGCGGCGGCTCAAATTGTGGGGTGATTTGAACCTGGGGCAGTGCCGAAACAGAGGGTAACCGTTGTGAGGGACCGGGAAGCGATGACGCGTTCGCAGCGTCCTGTTGCACCGGAACTATTACTTTTTTCGGGATCTGTATCTGCTGTGTGGGTGAAACAAACTCCACAGCGAAGCTATCTGTTTCCTGCTCCACCAGCGGTTTCAATAACCATATCGCGATTGCAATGATTGCAATGGTATGTCCCCCTAAAGCGAGTAGCAGTGCCCTGTTTCTTCGTTGTGTGGCGTAGTATTTCTTGATCGTGCGGGTGTTCATGAGGATTTCTCTATTGCCATTTGGTTAGAGTTTGTTTTTGCACTTTGAATATTATACCATTTCTATTTGAATATATTTCATTGGAAACTTGTAGCATAGGCTGTTAGCCTGTGCCAGCGTAGTTCCTTTCAGAAGGTCCAGTAATGCGATATTTATTCTCAGAAATGGTATTATTTCACCTTGTGGAGCAGGACCGTAGGCATAGGCGGGAGCCTAATCTTGTGATGAATCAAGGCTTTATCGAAGAACCTCGTTCATATTCCAGAGGAGAATAGTTCCGTCTTCACTTCCACTGATGAGGGTTTGACCATCTCTGGAAAACGCTAAAGCCGTAATCTTACGAGTGTGTTGCGTGAATATGGTTCTTCCTGTTTGTGTTTGGAGATCATATAACCAAATGTCACCGATCGCATCACCGATCGCAAGAAAACGCGTCGTAGGGGAAAAAGCAAGTGCCCCAATAGCACGCGATTCCAGTAGAAAACTTTTTCTTTCTTCGCCGACGAGGGAGTTCCAGTAACGCAGCGTGCGATTCTGTTCACCACTTGCAAGAAAAGTGCCGTCAATAGCGAATGTCAATGCAGTAACAGTGCTCTCTGCCCCTCGAAATGTTGCTAATTCTTGGCGAGTAGCAATATTCAATAGATGGATTTTACCATCTAAGCCACCACTGGCGAGAGTAGTCCCGGCTGGTGAGAAAGCCAACGCTGTTATCCCGTCCCTGTTGCCGGTTAGTATTTCTTGTAGACTACTATTATTCCAATCTCCGTTATTGGTAAGAGCACTATCAACATCTGATAAAAAAATCTTATCGTTTTCAGGACCAGCACTTGCCAGTGTCTTCCCATTCCAAGAAAAGGCTGCAGCATCTGTTAACCCCGTGTGTTCTCGTATAACTGACAAAACAGTGCCTGTCCCGGCATCCCATAAACGGAGTTTACCGTCTAAGCCCGGACCACAAGCATAGATACGGTTATCTGCTGTGTATACCAATGCCTTAACCATGCCGGTATGTCCGGTTAAGGTGACACGCGGGGTCCTCCGCCTCATATCCCATAATTGGACAGTTCCATCAAAACTGGCAGTGGCAAGTGTGCGGCCATCCGGTGAAAACCTGACTTCATTAACGGAATCTCGGTGGCCGTCAAAGACTGAATCCGGGTTTCGGTCAAACGAGTTTACAAGGTGATCGGCTGTTGTGTTCCAAACCCGAATTAATCTGTCTTCACTTCCACTTGCGAAGGTGTATTTATCCGCATCCGATGCGGAGGGATTTGATGTGAAAGCAACTGCATGGATGGGGGCATTGGGTCGCCTCGGTGGGGACAGACTACCGCCAGGGAAAACAAGATCCCAAAACCGAATTGTACCATCTAAACTGGAACTAACGAGAATTCTGTCGGAATGCAGGAAAATTACGCCTGAAACCCGTTCTGTATGCTCGTTGAATTCGTAAATTTTGTCGCCAGTGCCTGTATCCCATATCCGAATCGTTCCATCTTTACTGCCGCCGGCAAGCATACTGTTATCCGATGAGAATGCTATCGAAGAAACCGCAGAAGTATATCCAGGCAGAATCGCTCGGAGGTTGTTGGCGTGAACATCCCATATCCGAATCGTGTTATCTGTTCCGCCACTGGCAACCATGCTATCATCGCCTGAAAAGGCGATCGCGTGAATATGTCCCGTATGCCCTGAAAAAGCTCGCGTGCTTCCGCTAAAGGTATCCCATAGATAGACAGTGCGGTCCTCATGCGCAGCAGCGAGGGTGCCCCCATCACTGGAATACGCGATCGCATTGGCACCGCCCATCGGACCTCTTAGCAAATCTCTTTCGTTTCCAGTGCTGACCTCATAAATCCAAATACCGATAGTGGTTGCAACGGCGAGTTCTTTACCGTTTGGCGAAAATAGAGCGTCTTTGACCCATCCTTTGCCGAAACGCGCTGTCGCCCCTTGCGGCAACTCAAATTGTGTAGAACCTTGAGCGAAAACGCTCGGCAAAAACAGTATATTGATAGACAGCATGCCTATAAGTAAAATAAATCCTTTTCTCATCTGGAGTTCTCCTTCTCTCTGATTTTCTCTAACAGTCGGTGGGCTTCTTCGTAATCTGGGTCAATCGCCAAGGCATTCTTAACAGCATCTTCTGCATAAACATAGTTATGTAGATTGAAATGGGCGACACCAAGATAAAAGTAGGCTTTTCTATCGTTTGAATCAATATCGATGACCTTGTTAAACTTAACGACAGCGGTGTGGTTATCGTTTTGATCAAGGGCTTCAAGACCTTGGTCGCAGTAACGCTTTTTTATATCTCTTAGAAGTTGTATGGCAGGCCCATATTCGCTATTGATACGTAGTGCTTTCCTTGCCTTCTCCTCAGCGAGTTCCAATTCACCTCTATCAAAATGTTCACGTCCTTGATTGGTAATTACCTCTACTACCTGATGTTTAATTTTTCTCATAAGCCTGAAAACCTTTTGATCCAAAGCAGCACGACTGTCAGCATATTCCTGCTCAGCATTCTCAATGATCTGAATCACCAATTCGCATTTAGATGTATCCTGATCTCTTTTTGCCCAGTCGAAGTATACCACTGCCAATCCGTAATATGCTTCAATAGTGTTCGGGGTATAAGCATAGCCATCAATGAGTCTCTCGAACGCATCAACGGATTGCTGGAAGAGACCGGCTTTATGATAGCACCTGCCTGCCCAATAGAGGGCATATATTGCAGTTTCAGCAGGTAGATGGTTACTCGCGAAGGTTTTGTATTGTGTAGCGGCTTCCTTGAAACGTTTTTCAAAGCGAAGGGAGGTCGCCTCTATAAGTGCTGCAAAATCCGGAGTGACGATCTCTTCCCCGTTCGGTGGCGGTGGCGGTGGCGGCAGTGGATTTATACAAACGAGTGCTCTTTGATATTTTTGATTAATTTGCTCTCTACGCGCCGCGTCCTGTGTCGTCTCTAACGCACGTTTGTATTCTTCGCTAGCGGCTTCGCAATCCTTATGATCGAAATAGATGTCTCCCCTACCGACATAGGAATCGGTCACGTATCGACTTTCAGGAAAATTTACAATGACTTCCCTGTAGCGTTCAAGTGCTACATTCACATTGCCTAACTGCTGCTCGCATTGTGCTATTTTGTAGTGGATATATGCTTGGAATTCTGGAACAATCGTGTCTGTCTTTACACCTAACTTTTTTGATTCTTTCAGTGCTTTGTTATATCTTTCGAGTGCCTCTTCGTAACGTCCATCTTCGTAAGCCATTTCCGCATCTTCAAAAATTCGTTCTACTTTTTTTGAACTACCCAACACAAAGGGGGAGAGGAGTGCAACTACCAAGGCAAGTCCACCGATGATTCCCCAAATTTTTCTGTCCATTATTACCTCCTTGCTCCTCGAATTTCGAGAGAAAAATTTTTAGACGCAAGAATCGTTTTATCATTTTCGACCAAAACCAATTGGATCTTCAAGGATTGCGTTCGGGGGCGCGCATGATCGGAGGCACTCATCTCTACAGCGATATTTTCTGTGCTATTTTTTTTCAATTTTGAAATAATATCAGGAGGCTTGTAGTCGATACCAGTGATAAAGGTTGGATCAAACTTGATCCGGATGTTGCGAGCTGTACCTCCACTGTTGCGAATCTTTAGCCTGAGTCGTGCTGTTTCACCCGCATCAAGGGCTTTGTTCTTCGAGGGTTCCTCTAAAGAAACATTTATTGAGAGGTTAGGAGGTGCGGCATTCCACCACGAAGGAAGAATGTCGAACCTGATAGCAACAAAGATACCCAGGGCAATAATAGCGAAAATCGCGGCATAGCGCAACACTTTCTTCCGAATTCTCTGATTTTTCTCCCTATTTCTGGCGAACTGTATCACTTGCAGGAGTTCGCGTGCTGACTGATGAGATGGATTGCGCTTTAACGCTTCTTCCGTGGCAGATTTGGCATCGTCAAAGGCACCTATTTCAAGGTAAGCCTGCCCTAACCCGTAGTGTGCCTCTATTGAACTTGGGTCCGCCTTTATCACCCTTTTAAACGCAGCCGCAGCTTGTAGATACTGTCCATTGTTCAAAAAAACAAGTCCGCGTTCAAGCTCTCGTTTCACATCCGTTGTGTCGGGGATGCTGCTTGCAGGCACTATCGGTTGCGGTTGAGGCGGCGGAGCAGGACGCGCCTGTCTAATATCATCCAAAAGTTGACGCGCAGGTTCGGAGTTCGTGTCAATCCTTAACGCCGCGTTCGCTGCGGTTTCCGCCTCATCAAGTTGTCCCATCTCAAGATAGACTTCGCCTAAACTCACGTATGCTGCCACAAAATTAGCGTCCAGACCTATCGCCTTTTGGAATTCCGCGATTGCCTCCGTATACATTTCCGAGTTCTTGTAAGCGATACCAAGTTCATAATGCGTTTCCTGTCTCGGTTTCAGAGGTGACTGTTGCTTTACGGGTTGCTCTGTTTCTAAAGACGGAGGCGTCTGGGTCTCAGCGGGTGTGAAACCCGGATCAATGGCTTCCAGAAGAGAACGTGCGGGTTGATAGTTCGTATCCAGTTTCAACACCTCCCTCGCGGCCTCTCTTGCCTTTCCGAGTTCTTGCTGTCCCAAGTAGGCGAGGGCAAGCGAGTGGTGCGCAGCCTTGTAAGTGCGATCGAGGGTGATGGTCTTCTGAAGTGCATCTACAGCGCGGGAGTAGGTTTCCATCTTCAGGTAGGTTAACCCCAGATTGTAGTGGGCGGTGGTGAAATCAGGATCGAGGGTTATAGCGTTCTGGAAAGCAGTAACGGCTTCACTGTAGCGTTCATCGTTGAGATAGGTGATACCCCTGTTGTAGTGTGCCTGTTTTATTGAGTTTGCGAGTTCGTGTGCGCGTTGATAGTTGGGGTCGAGCCTTAAGGTCTCTGTAACGGCATGTGTCGCCGCTTCCAAATTGCCTGATTCCCGATAGGCGCGGGCGAGGTTGTAATGTGCACGTTTGAGGTTCGGCGCAATTGCTATGGCACGTTCAAGATGCGGGATCGCTTTGTCGTGGGATCCCTGTTCCACGTAAGCATAGCCGAGGTAGTAATGGGCATCGACAAGATCGGCATCTAAGGCGATCGCGTTTTGTAACGCATCGATTGCCGCCTGATACGCCTCGAGTCTAATGTAAGCCACACCGAGATGGGCATAGATATGCTTATTGTCTATGTCAGAAACCTGTGAACTCCGTCCTAAATCGGCATTAAGCGTCAGGGCTTTCTGGAACGTTGAAACGGCTTCTGTATAACGCTCAGCATTGAGATGATCTTTGCCTTGATTGTAATATGCCTGCGTGAGGGTGTCGCACAGCAGCAGCGCAGGTTGGTGAGTGGCATCCAGTCTTAGTGCCGCCTTGACCGAGGCACTGGCTTTCTCTAATGCGTTCTGTTCAAGATACGCGCGGCAGAGCGCACAGTGAGCACCGATGAAATCCGCATCCAACTTTATGGCTGCCTCGAACTCAGGAACAGCTCTGTCGTATTGCCCCGCCTCCAGATAAGCGATACCGAGATTATAGTGTGCCTCTTTTATAGCGTCCATTTGCTTGAGAAAGAAGATTGCTTTCGGAATTAATTTTAGTCGTATTTTACCAGATATGCTTTAATGTTGCAAACAAAAATCTTGAGCGCAGTTCAATTGTGCGGTATAATGGCGTTGTGGTTCTACAGGTAAACGACACGCACCTTGACTGGGGCTCTATATGCTGCAACACTCGCCTGCCCTCTCTACGTCTTCTCGTCAGAAAATCCGGTGGCGGATTATTTGGCTTGGACTCGCACTGATTCCCTTCAATAACTATTGGGTCTTCGCATCGTTGCGTTGGGATCAAGGGTTCCCGACGACGATGTCCCTCTTTTTCAATGCCATCTTCGCACTCGTCCTCCTGATTGCGCTCAATACACTCCTTCACCGGTTCGCGCCGCGCGCTGCGCTCACCCAAGGCGAGTTGCTGACGCTCTACGCGATGCTATCTGTAGCCTCGGCTATCTGTGGACATGACCTGTTTGAGGTAATCATTACCAATATTGCCACAGTCGGCTGGTTGGCGACGGAGGAGAATGAGTGGAGCACGCTCTTCCACCGTTATCTCCCAGATTGGCTCGCAGTGACGGACAAGAATCGGTTGACTGTCTATTTTACCGGAGAATCCAGCCTCTATCTGCGTCCGCACCTTGAGATGTGGTGGAAACCTACGCTTGCTTGGAGCGGGTTTATCATCGTCCTGCTGTTCACGACGTTTTGCATTAACGTGATGCTACGCAGACAGTGGATTGAAATAGAACGGCTCAGCTATCCGATCATTGAGTTGCCGTATCAGATGACAACGGCGCGTTTTTTCCGCTCAAAACCGTTGTGGATCGGCATCATCCTCGCAGGCGGGATAGATGTCGCTAACGGGCTGCATTTCCTGTTTCCAAACTTTCCGGGACTCGGCGGCGAGTTCTATGATCTGCGTCCACTGTTTACGACGAAACCGTGGAATGCGATCGGTTGGACACCAATTGTTTTCTTTCCGTTCGTTATCGGGATGGCGTATTTTATTCCACTCGACCTTTCGTTTACGTTCTGGTTTTTCTATATCTTCTGGAAGTTTGAGATGATCTTTGGCAGTATCGCTGGCTTGCAACGGATTCCGGGGTTCCCGTTCATCTTCGACCAATCGTTTGGGGTGTGCGTCGGGGTCCTGTGTATGGCGATATGGAGTGCCCGGGAGCATCTACGAAATGTGCTGAGGCAGGCGTGGCACGGTAGCAGCAGAACGGAATCCAACGAGCCGATGTCCTATCGCGTTGCGGTGTTAGGGTTAATCTGTGGATTTCTGCTCCTCGCCGGTTTTTGGTGGGTAGCGGGGATGTCGTTCTGGGTAGCGATCCTCGTTTTTGCTATCCATCTGACGACGGTGACCGTAATTACGCGGGTTCGCGCTGAACTCGGTCCACCGATTCATGACTTACGCTCTATGGGACCCGATGTCTTACTCCCCAAGATGTTCGGAATGCGACGCCTCGGTGGACAAAATTTGGCACTCTTTTCATTGATATTCTGCTTCAACCGTGCGTATCGCGGCAATACAATGCCGCACCAGTTAGAGGGCTTGAAATTGGCGGAACGCTCACGCAGTTCTTCACGGCGGATTGCCGTCGCGATGCTCCTCGCGATGCTCCTAAGTCCTTTTGCGGCGTTTTGGGGGGCACTGCATCTCGGTTATGAGAGTGGCGCGATTGAGGTGTGGTCTGGCTCGGTGTTTAACCGCACACAGAATTGGCTCACGAACCCGATGCCCGTGGACATTCCAGCGTTGGTTGCGATGGTCTGCGGACTTCTGTTCGCATTCGGTCTGACCTTGGTTCGGCTCCGTTTTTTCTGGTGGCCCCTGTATCCGATTGGATACGCCATCTCTGGGACGTGGGCAGTGAACTTTTTCTGGTTTTCGGTGTTCATCAGTTATTTCATCAAGTTAGCGATTCTGCGTTTCGGCGGCGTGCGGACGTTTCGGCGGCTTGCCCCGTTCTTTCTGGGGTTGATTTTGGGTGAATTCTTGGTCGGAAGTGTCTGGGGACTTCTCGGCATCTTCCTCGAAAAGCCAATGTACCGATTTATTTGGTGACGGCGCACGTCCACCAATTTTCGCTTGACAAAGCGGCGTGGATTCCCATAGAATATAACCAGAGTTGTCAGCTTGTCGTATGCGTGAAAAAACTTGACGAACCCCAATGAGCTATGCTATACTCCATGTATAATGAACAAATTTAACTTCATTGACCTCTTTGCTGGAATAGGCGGAATGCGCCTCCCTTATGAAAGGTTAGGCGGAACTTGTGTATTTAGTTCCGAATGGGATAGATATGCCCAACAAACCTACGAACATAACTTTGGTGAGTTGCCTGCTGGCGACATTACCGAAATTAGCGAATCTGATATTCCTGACCACGATATTCTATTAGCCGGCTTTCCATGTCAACCTTTCAGCATTATCGGGGACAAGCAAGGTTTTGAGGATACACGCGGCACCCTGTTTTTCGACATCGCTCGGATTCTGAAACAGAAACAGCCGGACGCGTTTCTCCTTGAAAACGTAAAGCAATTGCTGACGCACGACAACGGACAAACTTTCGCAGTTATAAAGGAACAACTGTCGCAATTGGGATATACGACTTATCATAAGGTGCTGAATGCTCTTGACTTCGGATTACCGCAGAAACGGGAACGAATTTTCATCGTTGGGTTTCTCGAACCAATAGCATTTGAATTTCCGAAACCCATCGGCGTGTCCAAATCCCTTGCTGAGATATTAGAATCTGACGAAAATATTGAACCGAGTCTATTTGCCTCGACACGTATCCAAAAATCGCGACGTGACAAGTGCAAAATCACCCCTTTTTACCCTTCTATGTGGCACGAAAACAAAGGCGGCAACATTTCGGTGTTACCTTTCTCGTGTGCGCTGAGAGCTGGTGCCTCTTACAACTATCTCTTAGTAAACGGGGTCCGGCGACCTTCTGGTAGGGAATTACTGCGCCTACAAGGTTTTCCTGAAGATTTCAACGTTATAGGAAACATGACGCAGATTAGAAAACAGACTGGAAATAGTGTCGCTCTTCCTGTCGTCCATGCCATTGCAGAGAAGATGTTACAAACATTAGAACAGCGCGAACCCATGATACAATCTGCGGACTCAGATTTTGATGATTTTTTTAATACGCGTGGGTATCATCGTCTCACGCCTATTAATATGTTCACGAATTGAGGGTTGTCAATGTACCCAAGCCTAAAGACTTGGGCTTGTTAAGAGCGTCAACAGTGATAACTGCTCTGCGTTCTCTAAGCCCGCATCTCGTGCTTCGTTGGTGTTTCTCGCTTCAGTGAGGTTGGTAACCCAACGCTCTCCACGATGGGCGCAAGCCGCCCGCAAAAGTATGTTTAGCGCAGCGTTGTGGTCGCGGTCTAAAACCGTGCCACAAAAACTACAATCAAAGGTCCGTATCGCTAAAGAGAGTTTCCTTGGCGACTTCTTACCACAAGCGGAGCAGGTTTGCGAAGTGTTCTTAGGATCAACTTGGTGGAAGTGCAAGCCGTCTCTTTCGGCTATACTCACACACCACTCAAAGAACTTTGCCCAAGACGCATCGGATATGCTCTTGCTGAGGTGCTTATTCTGAACCATATTGGAGACTTTCAAGTTCTCCGCAACAAGGACGTTGTTTTCTTGATGATGAAAAAGTTTGTAGACGAGTTTACCGATAAAATCTTTGCGTTTGTTAGCAGTTCGCTCATGGTGATAGGCAACGGCATGCACGGCTTTATACCAACGTTTACTCCCTTTTTTACGGCGGGCCAGCGTCTGGTTATGTTTATGCAGGAGTCCTTCGCAAGTCCGATACCAGCGCGGGTTATCTTCCTTTTCGCCTTCGGAAGTCGTCAGGTAGTGTCGGGTTCCGACATCCACAGCGATCGCATCTGTCGGTTCGACCTTCCGGGTATCGGGAAGTTCACAGGTAATATGCGCATACCAGCCACTCGCTTTTTTCACGAGCGTGACTTCTTTGGGATCCCCTTCAAGCGGGCGATGCATCCGTATCTTGACTTCACCCAACTTCGGAACTTTCAAGCGGTTATGGCGAAAGGTTGTTTCTACAATCGGATTCTCGCGAACGCGTATGGTTTGTTTCTCAGCGTCTTTGGTCTTTCGACGAACCACTTTGGGGTATTTGCGAAGGCTCCACGTCAATGAACGGACACGCTTTTTATAGCGAGGGTAACCCTTTTTCTTCGCGCCTTCTTTGCACCGTTTACGGAAGGCAGTAAACGCTTTATCATTTCTGCGGAGCGCGTGATTCTGAAAATCTTGTGGCACTTCACGGAAATCTTCATATTTCTCACGGGCGACTGTCAACTTGTCTTGCTGCTCGGAGAGCGTGACGAAACGATCTTCAACTTCTAACGCAACCTTGCGATCGTGGCGCGCAGAGTTCTGAAGTTCACACAGATGGTCAAGCCACGCTAACAATGTTTCTTCCTGTGTGCTTGTAGGATACACAGGATACTTAAAAGTTAATTTCATGGTATATCAGGTATCAGGTGTTTATCCCCGTTTCAGTGGGAGGCAGACACATTACCAAGCGGTAATGCTGAAACTGTCTGCCAACCTGATACTCATATTATATCACAACTTCGGACCAAGCGTCAACGGAAAAATGAACGCTTTGGTCCTTTCCAAGAGGGCGGTTTTTCCTCCCAAACCTAAAGGATTGGGATTCCAAAACCGACTATTCCCTTGAGACGGGTTTATGGGACACATACAACAACTTCGTCGAATTACAATATGGGGTGTCGGTTTAATCGGGGGATCGCTTGGACTCGCTCTGAAAAAAAATGGATTTCAAGGCCAACGCGTCGGGTTAGGGCGGAACATCGGGAGACTCGAAAAGGCACTTCAACACGATGCCGTTGATGTCGTTACAACAGAAGTCGCAGAAGGACTCCACGAAAGCGACCTTGTCGTCCTATGCACCCCTGTTGAACTCGTGCCAGTGTTGGTCCAACGTATTGTCGAAAGTGTGGATAGCCACCGATCTATGGTGTTGACGGATGTCGGTAGCACGAAATCGGTATTGGTGCGAACGATTGAGGCGCAGCTACAAAAACAGGGTTCGGATACCTTCGCTTTTGTCGGCGCGCATCCGATGGCAGGCTCACACGAAACCGGCGTAGACGCAGCACGCCCAACGCTTTTTGAAAGCGCGACGTGTATTTTGACCCCTACAGAAAGCACGGATCAAGATGCCCTACAACGGGTTAAAAATCTGTGGGAATTTGTCGGCGCAGTGCCACATCTCCTCTCTCCAGAAACCCACGATCTGCTCATCGGTGCCGCAAGCCATCTCCCGCATCTCATTGCGAGTCTACTCACCAATACCGTTGCGAATGTGGAAACCGAAGGGCAGAAAGCATTGGACTTTACAGCGACCGGCTTTCGGGACTCCACACGTATTGCAGCGGGTTCACCCGACTTGTGGACCGGTATTTTCTCTCAAAACAGAGATGTCCTTTTATCCCTCATAGATGACATGGTTAACAACTTAACTGAATTCAAAACTCTGCTTCAGACGGATGACCTTCCTGAGATGGAACGTATACTTCTGGAGGCGCAAGTTGTCGTCGCGAAGCGCAGAAAAGCCTTAGGAGGCGTATGAAAAAAACAGGATCTCAGGTGACGATTGCGATAGATGGACCCGCCGGGTCTGGGAAAAGCACAGTGGCTCGGCGCGTCGCAGAGAAACTCGGACTGCTGTATCTCGATTCCGGGGCGATGTACCGAGCGGTGACCCTGTTGGCATTACAGGAAGGACTCGCAGCGGATAGCCCGAAACTGATTGACCGTGTGGAAACGTGTCATATCGAATTCACGGATAACGGTAGCACAATTCTGCTGAATACGGAGGATGTTTCTGCCCAGATCCGGACACCCGCCGTCAACAGATTGGTCGCAGATGTCGCGAAGATCCCAGAGATTCGCCGTGAAATTGTGAAACACCAACAGCGAATCGGTGCTGAAGGGAGCATTATCGCTGAGGGGAGAGATTTAACGACGATCGTTTTCCCGAACGCCGATTTTAAGTTCTATCTCGATGCTTCTGTGACGGAGCGCGCAAAACGTAGGCTCGCCGAACTCCACGCGCAAAACGAAGATGCGACGTTAGCAGCGGTTGAAGCTGAGATTCGTGAGCGCGATGAAAAAGATACAACGCGAGAACACAGTCCTTTGCGGACGGCTCCTGACGCAATTGTCGTGGATACGACTGATAAAACGATTGAAGAAGTGGTTGATCTTCTTATGACCCGTGTGTGTGCAAACGAAGGGTAAGCGTAGGCGGGGTTTGGAACCCCGATATTTTTTATGTGGTATACCAATAATCAGTTCTGGACCTCTCGGGCAGTCTATCGGTGGGGACATCGAGTTACAAACCTTTTCTGTAAAACGATGGGCCGCCTTGAAACGCGAGGCGTTCATCATATTCCGAGGGAAGGTGGGGTGCTCCTTGTCTCGAATCACGTGAGTTTTCTGGATCCCGTGATCGTGGGGTCCGCCGCCAGTCGTGAGATCCATTATATGGCGCGGAGTAATGCCTTTGAAATTCCTGGGTTAGGGAGGCTCATCTCAACCTATAATGCTTATCCTGTCAATAGAGGGGCCCCTGACTTAGGGGCGTTACGAAATACAATCTCTCTCCTGAAAGGAGGGAACGCCGTGCTTATATTTCCCGAAGGCACTCGGAGTGTCGATGGCACGTTGGGTAAAGCGCGGGACGGTGCCTGTTTTATTGCACACCGAGCAGGTGTCCCAACGATCCCTGTTTTCCATAGCGGCGCGGAACGGATGTTGCCCCGCAACAGTAAGCGACTGCGTCGGTCGAAACTCACTGTCGTTTTCGGGGCCCCTCTTGAACTGACTGCCGAAGGATTTGAGACGAAGCGCGAGATGTATCAACAGATGGGTAATCAGATGATGGAGGCAATCGCTGATTTGCGGGATAGTGTGTTAGTGGGTCGGGTTCGCCAGAATGAGTAAAACATCACCCTCTTGGACCTGATAGGTCTTGCCCTCTGCGCGCAGCAACCCTTTACTTCGTGCCTCTGGGTAACTGCCGCACGCGACTAAGTCAGCCCAGTTAATTGTTTCAGAACGGATGAAACCTGTTGCGAAATCCGTGTGAACACGTCCCGCTGCATCTACAGCCGTCTGTCCTTCACGCAGCGTCCATGCGCGTGTCTCGACAGGACCGGTTGTAAAGAACGTGAGCAGCCCCAATAATTGATACGAAGTCTGGATGAACCGCTCTAAAGCCGATTCATGCAATCCCAGCTCCTCCATGAAAATTTCGGTATCCGTTTCATCGAGTTGCGACAACTCCATTTCCAGTTGCGCAGCGAGGACAATGACGTCCGTTTGGGGTGCCGTTTTATATTTCCTAAAGCGTTGGAAAATTTCATCAGCCGCCTGTAGTTGGGTTTCACCGATGTTGCACACTAACAACAACGGTTTCTGGGTCAAAAACCCGTAACCCCGTATCAACTTCTCTTCATTCGCAGAGAGGTCGAGGGTTCGGAGCGGTTTTCCAGCCTCAAGGGTTTTCTGGCACATCTCTAAGAGTCGAATTTCGCTCTGCTGTTCGGGGAGTTTCTGATTTTGAAATTGCTTACGGAGCCGAGTCAGTCTCCCTTCAACGATCTGCAAATCTGCCAACGCGAACTCAAGGGCGACGCTTTCAATATCCCGTTCTGCGTCAACACTTCCATCAACGTGTGGAACCCTTTCGTCTTCAAAGAGCCTGACGACATGGGCAAGGGCATCCACCGTCCGGAGTTCTGCGAGCATTCCAGAATCTAATTCTGCGTGTTCCATCTCCGATTTCGTTACGCCTGCAACGTCTACGTAGTCAATTGTGGCAGGTGTTGTTTTTCCAGATTCGGATATCTTTGCTATCTGTTCCAAGCGTTCATCTGGGACGTTGGCAGTGCTCAGATTTATTTGCCCGCGGCTGGTGTAGCCCCCAATTTCTGCGGTGGACTGCGCTAATGTGTTAAACACTGTCGTTTTGCCGACTTGGGGTCTGCCGACGATACCTATCTTCATTTTTTTTACCTATCTATTTCGAGGGTAAGGTGCTAACCGCCTCCGTATTACGGAAAAATCTGTTGACAATATACGTCTTAAATATTAAGATAAGGGTTAAAAAGGAATAATTAAAAAATGGCAGCTGAAAAAGGAACGTGGAGACGACACAGGGTCAAGGTATTGACGGTTCTCTTACTCCTCACGGTATGCCTTGCCGTTTTGCAATGGTTTATCATCAAAGAGTTATTTGGTTTCGGCGCAGATATGGTGAAGGATGCGCTGATTCGGCAAGCCCCTGAAGGGGTAGATCGGTATGACGTTGAGGCGACGTTTAATCGGGTGAAAACAGCCGGGCAGCAGCTCCCGTTTAGTTTCCTTACCGGGAAAATCAGTCTCCGTAAAATCAGAGCCGTTGGTAGATATGCAATAGAAGCGAACGCTGATGAATCTTGGGATGCCGATGAGATTAACACACTCCTACGGATGATGGATGCCTCTGTCGGGGTTAAAGGAGGAACCCAGTAACTTGCAGTATCGGTTTGCAAGCGACACTTAAACGATGCGTACACACCTAACTCCCCCTTATGAGAAATTCGCCTACGCCTACGACAGGATGATGGCAAACGTCAACTACACGCGTTGGACACATTACATTCAGTCGCTTTTCGACAAATACGATTACAAACCGCGCACAGTTCTTGATGTGGCGTGTGGCACGTGTGCTTTGACGATAGAACTCGCATTGAGAGGCTATGAGATGACGGGCGTGGACCGAGCAGTGGGTATGCTGGACATCGCGAAGGAAAAAGCCGCAGCGCACGATGTGAATATCGAACTCCATTCCGGTGACATGCGCGAATTCCAACTCAACCAACGGTTTGACGCAATCCTCTGCACCTACGATAGCATTAACTATGCTTACGATGAAACCGAATTAAGCAACGTCTTTGAATGTGTCGCCGAGCATCTCGAACCCGACGGCTTGTTTATCTTTGACGTGACGACGGAACGGAACATCGTTGAGCATTTTCACAACAGAACGTTCGCGTCAAACCATGAGGATTATACCTATATTTGGAAGAACAATTACCTCCACCACTCCAAAATGTGCCGAACCGTCCTCACCTTTTTCATCCGTGAAGACGAGTTGTTTCGCCGTTATGAAGAGGTTCACCAGCAGCGAATCTTTGAAGTCAGCACTGTCAATGATTTGCTCAAAGCCGCTGGCTACAAGCCCCTGAGTGCTTACGACATGTACACCTTCAACCGTTGGAACCGCTATTCAGACCGAATTAATTTTACAGCACGCTTGCTCTGAAAATTGGAGGATAATTTGATATTTTCCCCGGGCCCGGTAGGTGCGGTTTCTAACCGCACCGGATTCGTTAGGAAATTACCGAATTAAACTCCCTTATCTATGAACGATTACAACCCCTCAGCGACAAGATCGCCGACCTCTTCAGTCGTGTAGCCCATCCGTCCAGCACCGAGATCCTTGATTTTCCCACTTGCCAGCAGATCACTAATAGAGTTCTCCACTTTTGCCGCCTCGGTTGTATGTCCAAGATGGTCGAGCATCATTCCGGCGGCACCTATCGCCGCGATGGGGTTAATCTGGTTCTTGCCGGTATAACGCGGCGCGGAGCCGTGAATCGGTTCAAACATGGCGACGCTTTCCGGGTTCAAGTTACCGGATGCCGCGACACCCATGCCCCCCTGAATCATCGCGCCGAGATCGGTGATGATGTCTCCAAACATGTTGCACGTCACAACGACATCGAACCATTCTGGGTTTTTCACCATCCACATTGTTGTCGCATCGACAAAGGCGTATTCCTTCTTGATGTCGGGATAATCTTCGCCTACCTCGTCAAACACCCGTCGCCACAGATCGTGTGCGTAAGTGAGGACGTTTGCTTTGTCGCAGAGCGTCAACGTATTTTCCTTGTTACGCTTTTTGGTGAGTTCAAACGCATAGCGCACGCAACGTTCCACACCTTTGTAGGTGTTAATCATCTCCTGAATCGCCACTTCATCACGCGTGCCACGTTTCAGGAAACCCCCGATACCGGCGTATAAGCCTTCGGTATTCTCGCGAACAATGATGAAATCGATTTCTTCAGGTCCCTTATCTTTCACGGGGGTCGGGACACCCGGGTAGAGTTTGACAGGACGGAGGTTGATGTAGAGATCGAGTTCAAACCGGACCTTGAGCAGGATACCTTTCTCTAAAATACCGGGCTTGACATCGGGGTGTCCAATCGCGCCGAGATAGATAGCGTCTAATCCCCGGAGTTCCTCTAAAACTGAATCCGGCAACACTTCACCGGTTGCAAGATACCGGTCGCCGCCGACATCGTATTCGACTGTCTCGTATTGAATTCCTGCGTGTTCGGCTGCTGCCCCGAAGACTTTCATTGCTTCGCGCGTCACTTCGGGGCCGATTCCATCGCCAGGGATGAGACCGATTTTATACATAGATATTCTCCAAATGTGAGTGTGATGAATTTTGAATTCCTTAGGACTTACGCAATTCCCTGGGTAGGGTCTTTCACCAAACCATATCTACGGCGTGGTAAATGTCGGTAATTCTGTGATTTTGGATAAGTCCTGCTCCTTATATTCTACCACATCTGAGAAGATATTGCAAATTGGGTAGGGTTTACTCATTTGCTTTCAAAACAGTGTATTGCTGCGGTTGACCCTCAACAATTTTCAACACACGGATACCCGCAGCAGGTTTGATAGGATGACGATTCCCATCAAAGCTGGAAATAGTTGTCGCCCCTTGGTAGTCAGTGATAGCCGCAACTGCATCCCGAATCATAACAGGGTCTGTGGATTGCGCGTTTTCAATCGCTATTGCCAATAACTTCATGGCATCGTAACCTAAGGGCGCAATACCGATAGGCTGCGCTTTAAACATTGTTTCATAAGCATCCGTAAAATCCGCAGCAAGTTCGTCCGAGATACTACAATAGTAAGAATTTTCGAGATGCCTGTTATCCTCTAAAACGTCTAACATCAACGGATCATCCCAACCATCGCTGCCGATAAAGGTGGTCTTAAGGCGCATCTCCCGCGCCTGTTTCACGATGCGCGGGTTCTCTGGCGGAAAACTCGCAAGCAGCAGCACATCAGGGCTTGACTCTTTGATGATCGCAAGTTGTGCATGAAACGTTGTATCGCCTTGTTCATACGTTTGACTGGCAACAATGCGACCGCCAAGTTCCTTGAAATTCGCATCAAATGCGTTAACGAAACCTTTAGAGTAGACATCCCCGTTCTGCCAGAGCATCGCTGCGGTTTTCTTGCCGAGGTCGTTCACGACAAACCCTGCCATGACTTTTGCTTGCAAGGCATTTGAATTCGCCACGAGAAAAAGAAAATCTCTCGGATCGTTCCCCGTATTCGTCACGTCGGCACCTGTTGCCCCGACGATGACAGGGATATTGATGATCGGTCCAACTTTAACAGCACTACTTGAAAACATCGGACCTAATATAGCGACAACATTTTCCATTTCAGCTAATTCTGTTGCGGAATCAGCAATGGATCCTAATTCCACTTTATAGAGAAGCTCTACCTGCCTCCCAAGAACCCCGCCTGCCTTGTTGATTTCGGCTACCGCGAGTCTTGCACCGTCGCCAAAAGTGGCGTAATTTAGCAGTGGATGAATCAAACCCACTTTAAGTGTAGGCATTGGTTCTCCAGCTATTCCGACATCTTCCGTTCTCTCCCCCGCAGAAAAGTAAGCGACTGAGAGTCCGAGTAATATGCATACTGTTAACTTAAAAATTTTCGGATTCATAAACGGCTCCTATGTTTTTAGACCAGCGCACTCAGTGCAGGATAGTCTAATATTCTGTTTGAGGGTTTTCAGTTAGATAATAATGGTTCGGTAATCCATCCGAATGCTGCTGTCCATCACTGTTCAATCTCCAAAAAAGTATAACAAGTGTAAGAAAATAGTCAAGAAAAAATTAGAGGATTTGGTGTTTCCGCAAAAAGGACGGATGTGGTATAATAGTTATCCACATCACAGTGTATTGAGCCACCGGAGAAGCACATTGATTAGCGAAGCTCGCCTGAACACAATTCTCAATCAATTTCGCGACCAACGGATTCTTGTCGTTGGCGATTTTTATCTTGATGCCTACTGGTCCATAGATAAAACCCGTTCAACACTCTCCTTAGAAACCCCGTGGCATACGAATCCTGTTGTTGCACAACGCTATAGTCCGGGCGCGGCGGGAACCGTCACAAATAACCTGAAAGCGTTAGGGGTTGGCACCGTCTATACGTTGGGGGTTATCGGTGAAGACGGGTTCGGTGGGACGCTCCTGGAGTGTCTACAAACAAACGGATGCCTGACGGATTTTATGATACAGACACCCGATTGGGTAACGCCTACCTATCTTAAACCCATCCATCGTGGCTATGAAGGTGTGGAGACGGAGGGACCGCGGTTCGATATTGAGAACCAATTCGGGATGGAGGCGGGGGTGGAAACGGCTGTGATTGATGCACTTCAAAATTGTATCCCACTGGTTGATGGCGTAATTGTCGGGGATCAGATGCCGATTGAGAACTTAGGCGTTATTACCAATCGGGTGAGAGAAGAATTATGTGAGTTGGGCGCGGCGTTTCCTGATAAAGTCTTTTTCGCCGACTCGCGCACACGGATCGGCAATTATCGAAACGTTATCATTAAACCGAATCGGTTTGAGGCGAAACGCGCGCTTCAGCCAGCATGGGATGGACAGGACGTTGGCATCGAAGAGGCGAGGCAGTGCGCCGTTGCACTCGCAGAACAAACGCAACGAACCGTCTACGTGACCCTTGGGGAGAACGGTATTCTCGTCTATAGTGACGATGCGTTTACGCACATCCCCGGTATCCCCATTAACGATGAGATTGATCCTGTTGGGGCAGGGGATAGCGTCTCCGCGGGACTTGTCGCAACGCTCTGTGGTCTCCTACACACTTCACAAGCAGAGGCACCTGTTGAAGCCGCTTATGTTGGCAATCTGGTGGCGTCAATTACCGTCACCAAAATCGGCACAACGGGGACGGCATCACCAACAGAGATCCTACAACGCCATCGGGACTATGAGAATCTATGAATGTTTTTGACGCAATAACACAGCGACGCAGCCATCGCGGAACGTTTCAGAACCGCGCCATTGATGCCACAGACCTTGAAAAACTCATTGAGGCTGCACGGTGGACACCCTCACCCTTCAATGTTCAACCCTGGGAACTTGTGATTGTTCAGGAGGCAGCGGGCAAGGGGGCACTCGCTGAAGTGACGGAGCGCGCTATCGTTGAACAATTCAAAGATGCCAAATTTCTTGATGACAATAGCCGGTGGATGCGTCTCACCGCGTCGGATTTGCAGGCGTTCGGTGATGGCGTTTTACTGACCGACCACGTTACGCTGCCGAAATTGCTGCAGGACGCCCCGGATGGAATATTGGAAGGGATGTTGAAGAACGCGAAGGCGTTCACACTTTTGGGGCATCTGGGGGCAGGAAAGATACCCGCGAAAGAGATCGCGGCACAGGTCCGTGAGGCACCGCTCCTCATGCTGGTTACGATGAATTGCAAGAGATATCCACCCGGGGACGGGGGGACGCGGTGGATGTGGTTGAGCATGGGAATGTTGATTCAGAATGTGCTGCTCGCTGCAACGGCTTTAGACATCGGTGTGCAGTTTGTCAGCGCGCCTCTGGAACGTCCCGCCGATCGTGAACACGTACGTCAACTTTTCAATATTCCGACTTCTCATGAAGTGGTTACGCTGCTCAGGATGGGATATGTTGAAGAGAATCGTGGGAACTCCGTCCGGTTGCAGTCATCAGCGTTTGTTCATCGTGAAAAGAGAGCATAGGCGGGCACCGCAACCCGCCGCTATCGAAATGCTGTCTATTAACTGCCGCTGTTCTGTAAGATTTCTTTCAATGCTACTTTCTTTTTTTTCAGTCGCCGTTGTTGGCGTTGGCGGATTTGTGTCCGACGTCGGACCTGCCCGCTTTTACTTCGTGGCATAACATTACCCCCTTTCTTCGATGGTTTTGGCGAGATACAGGACTGCCGATCTGCACGCTGCTTCCACTTCTGCCATGGCAATGGTGAGTTCTGCATCTGAACGTGCGTGTAACTGCAACCGTTCTTCGGTAACCTTGATATAGCGTTCGTTTTTCACATCAACAAATTCAACCTGTTCTTCATTTTCATTCACCAAAGCGTAATTGGTAAGTCCATCTTGTAGAGATGTATCGTCTGTCCGCGCCCCGAAACTCTTTTTAATTCCCAAACCGCCGAAGTTTTTATAAAGTGCCCGAGCAGGAAGTTCGTCGGGTGACACTGTTCGTACTACGCTTGCTGCGGCAGGTGGATTGGGGAGATCGGCTGGCTTTGAAAGCAGGACAGAAGCCCCCTCAAGAGAGGGCGCAACATTTCCCGGATCGGTTATTTTAGCACTTATCGCCTCAAAATTCGGCGCAGCAGGTTTTGTTAAGGCAAGTTCGGCGTTCTCTACGTTAGGGCGTTCGGGATTTTGCTCAGTATCTGAAAAAACAGACATCGGTTGAGATTCATAAGTTTCTACGTCTTCGTATTCCAGAACGTTAGAAAGAATTTCTTTGACCTCTTCATGTCTGTCAACAATCATCTCCGGTTCTTCCACGAGGATCCGTAGCGTTTCAATACCGATGGTTTGGATTAGTGGATGGAACGTTAGTATTTCCGGTGGAGCGGCTTCAAAGAGCGAGCGCGTAACAAAAGCGACCTCTGCGAGTTCCCGGTTCCCTGTGAATTTGAGACGTTTTTCACACGCCGTGAGTGCTTGTATTAATCGTTGCATGAAGTCGGGTGTAACAAGATGTGGGAGCACTTCTACCCGAAAATGTTCGCATGCCTGTTCGGCTTCCGGTAAAGGATTGAGTGCCATTTCACTCGCGGCTGCTTCATCCGTTGCAAGCATTAACTCGGTAGCGTTTTCTTCAAAGGCATCTATGTCTGTTTTGGGTGTTTCGTAATGATCGAGCACTTCCGTCACGCGTGTATACATCAGTTCAAAATCGAAAAGGATACCTTCAAGTTCAGGTTCATTGAGCAGTTTTCGACTCTGTGAGATACAAGCTTGTAAATGGGCTTCCTCCGACTTTTCGTAGGGAAGTCTACGTTGTTTCTCAAGAGCAAGTTGTTTTTGTCTGTATTTCCGCTCCCGGTTTCGCTTTTCGCGCTTCCGGGCGACATTTACGGAGCGACGACTTTTTTTCTTTGCCATGATAGTCTTTTTTGTTAGTGATACCACCCACACACTAAAGCGTGAAGTTTCGGTTTCTGAGCAACTGCGCGATTTTCAGAAATAATACCTTTGCCCTGTCCAATCCTTTCCAATTAGGACTTACGCAGCTTGCTCGTTTTCGTGCGCTCTTTGGTTCGTAGTAGCGCAATTCATTGCGCTTTCTTGGGAAATATCTCGTCAATTTTGGCACGGAAGCCAATTTTGCGTAAGTCCTGCCAATGAAAGGTGTCTACAGTCCGCAAGTTGAAGCACGGAGGTTTGACGCCAGGACGTTAAAAATAAGTATATACCATTACCGAGTTTATTGTCAAGTTTAAATTTTTTAGCATCTCTCACCTAAAACTTGACGCAATGGAAATTTTGTGGTATTATATATTAATAGGACTTACGCAGTCTGCTTTTTTGTAGCACAAACTTTCCAGTTTGTGTCGGAAGTAACGTGTGTTTTTGCGAGAATTCCCATCTCAGAGAACGCGCTATAGTCAAAATTGCGTAAGTCCTGTATTAATACAAACTGCCGCTTACCAGATTTTAGGAAAGGGCAGCCTCGGTTGTTAATTAAGGTTATAGTTTCTAAAGGGAGTGTAGGTGTGCTACCCATCCCACGTTTTTGTGTTTAATTTATAGGATAGTTTTCAAGGTTTAACGTTTGTATGAGAACCAAAAGGAGAAATTCTATCTATGTATTACAGTAAATATATCAAACCCATCATCTTCGCACTCAGTATCTTTATAGTCATTACAATGGGTGCGTTTACGAGCGTTATAGCGGATGAACATTCCAACACGGCGGAAGAAGCGGAGGAAACAGCGGAGACCGCTGACGAGGCTGAAGCGTCTGAAGAAACATCGCAAGCAGCAGCACCGGTGAGGCTTGAGAGCCTCGTTGTTGTGGGTAGCCGTGCGCAACCGCGTTCCGTCTTGGATTCGCCAGTACCGGTCGATATTGTGTCAAACGAATCCTTTGAAAAGCAGGGGGGCGCGGATCTACCCGATCTGCTGAGAGCTTTGGTGCCCTCTTATAATGTCAATACGCAACCGATTAGCGATGCGTCAACAGTCGTCCGTCCAGCGAATTTACGGGGACTTGCCCCAGACCATACGCTGGTACTGGTTAACGGTAAACGGCGACACCGTGCCGCAGTGATTCACTGGCTCGGGAACGGTTTGTCTGATGGCTCACAGGGACCTGACCTGGCGCCTATTCCCGCAATTGCCCTGCAACAGGTAGAGGTCCTCCGTGATGGTGCCTCCGCACAATATGGGTCGGACGCTATTGCAGGTGTGATGAATTTTCGATTGAAAGACAGTCACGAAGGCGGTTCGTTTGAATTTAAACCCGGTATCTACCAATACGGTGACGGTCGACAGTTTGCTGTCGCTGGTAACATCGGTTTAGGGAATCCAGACGCCTGGAGTAACCTCAGTTTTGAATACGGTGGTGCAGATCCGACCATCCGGTCTGTCCAACGTAATGATGCTATAGCCTTGATTAATGCAGGCAATTTCAGTGTGAAAGACCCGGCGCAAATTTGGGGACAGCCGATTATAGAGAATGATGTCAAATTGTTTGCCAACTACGGTGCCACCCTCACGGATACTATCGACTTCTATGGACATGCCAACTACGCTCGTAAGCGAGTCGAAGGTGGATTCTATTTCCGTAACCCAAACACCCGGGGCGGTGTGTTTAGCAGCACCGGTGGAGATACGTTGCTCGTCGGGGATTTGCGGGGTTTGACAGACGAAATGGCAGCTTGGGAAACCCGAAAGCAGGCAGCAGAGGCTGCTGGACAGGAGTTTACCGAACTCTCACCGCACGAGGCTGACGATATTCCGATAAACAACCACGTTCCGGATCCCGCACGGTTACAAGCCGTCAAGAGTGACCCGAATCTATTCACATTCCAGGAAATGTTCCCAGGCGGATTCACACCCAGATTTGGCGCATTCATGTGGGATAGTTCCGTCGTCGTTGGCGTTAAAGGCACTGCCCTGGAAGATGAATTAGGCAAACCCTTAACGTGGGATCTGAGCGGCTCTTTTGGACGGAATCATGCCGATTTCTTTATCTTCAACACTGTCAATGCTTCCCTCGGACCCGATACACCCACGTATTTTGATCCGGGCGACTATATCCAGACGGATTATAACCTCAACTTTGATGTAACCTATCCGTTGAGCGACATGGTGTTCCTCGCTTCTGGTTTGGAATATCGCAACGAGGGATTTGAAATCATAGAGGGTGAACGCGAGTCGCATCAGATCGGACCTCTTGCTGTTCAAGGCTTCACTGCAGCCTCTAACGGATTTTCAGGGTTCAGCCCGGTTGCCGCAGGCACGTGGCACCGTTCCAACGTCGCGATGTATCTGGAAAGTGAAATCAGACCGATTGAGCCGCTCCTGATCGCGCTTGCTGTGCGTGGTGAACAATTTGAGATTTTCGGTAGCACCCTGAACTATAAAGCCGCCGCAAACTATAAGGTTACGGAAACAATGCGGTTGCGGGGAAGTTATAGTACCGGGTTCCGCGCACCGACACCGGGACAGCAAAATACGTTCAACATTACCACTGAATACGATTTTGTGAAGGGGGATCTCGTCAATAACGGAACAATTCCTTCCACTAACGCTGCTGTGGGTGTTGTGACAGGCAAGGAAGATAACTCGCTTGACCCGGAAACATCAAATAACTTCACAGGTGGATTCACCGTCGATATTTTGGGCGTAAATTTCACGGTGGACTTTTTTGATATCCGGCTGAAAAACCGGTTATCTGTGTCACAAGACTTTACATTGACCGATTCGCAGAAGACGCAGCTCATCGCTGAAGGTGTAACGAGTGCGGCGAATCTGGAGCAATTCCGGTTCTTTATCAATGACTTCTCTACGACAACCAATGGTATTGACTTTGTTATTACAGCACCAATACCCAACGGAAACCTCATCGCCGTGTATAACTTTACGAATACCACGGTTACCGAGTTCAATCCTCAGACACTGGACGATCATCGAATCAGGGAACTGGAAGAGAATTTACCTAAACACCGCGCCAGTCTGACTGCCTTTCAATCCATAACGGATGTGTGGGGTGTGCTCGGGCGTGCCAGTTATTTCAGCGGTTGGTTCGATTCTGAAGATTACTTACAGAATCCAGATGTGTCAGGCACTGGAGAATACTCTGGAAAGGTGATTGTCGACCTGGAAACCACTTACACTGTGGGATCGGGATTGGCACTCACGCTCGGTGGAAGAAATATCCTGAATACCTATCCCGATGAAAATCCGAATGGTGCTGATTCTGTTGGTAACAAATATGGGCAGTTCAGTCCCTTCGGTTTTGATGGGGCATACTGGTATGCGAAAGTCGGATATAGTTTCTAACCTATCTCGTGAAGAGTAATTTTCGCAGATGGCGCGGTTTGCAATAAAACCGCGCCTATTCCATTTAAATCAGGACTTACGCACTCCCCCGGTAGGTGCGGTTTCTAACCGCACCGAATCCTGTGAAAACGAGTGAAATTTGGTCATTTTGCGTAAGTCCTATAAATTTAATGTTCCGCTTTAGATAATTGTATCTTTTCACCTGAAAGATGAAGGAGCTTCATTCATGAAAGGCGGACTTGATTGTAAAAAGGTGATGCTTTGGACGCATGTTGTTTTGGCGGTTTTTATGGGGTTGGTGTCTGTAGCAATAGCAGAAGAGACTGAGGTAGAATCAAGCGAAACAACATCTGAGCAAGAAGTCATAACGTTGGAAGAGATGGTTGTGGTTGGGACGCGTGCCAAACCGCGTTCGATCCTTGAATCTGCGGTACCCATTGATGTTTTACCGAGTGCAGACTTCGTAAAACAGGGAGGCGCAGATCTCCCTGACCTGTTAAGAAACTTAGTACCCTCCTATAACGTTAATGCACAACCGATCGCTGATGCCGCGACTGTTGTCCGTCCAGCGAATCTACGCGGATTGGCACCAGATCACACGTTACTGCTCGTTAACGGCAAACGTCGCCACCGGGCTTCTGTGATTGCATGGCTCGGAAATGGGGTGTCTGATGGGGCACAGGGTGCTGATCTTTCTCCGATTCCGTCTATTGCCCTGAAACAGGTGGAGGTGCTGCGAGACGGAGCGTCGGCGCAATACGGTTCTGATGCGATCGCAGGGGTCATGAACCTCCAGCTCAAAGATAGTTATAAAGGTGGGACTTTTGAAATTAAACCCGGTATTTTCCAAGCCGGTGATGGTCTTTCATACGCTCTCGCTGGGAATATCGGTGTGGGACGAGAGGATCTCTGGACGAACCTGAGTGTAGAATACGGCGGCATGAATGAGACAGATCGGTCTATACAGCGAGATGATGCCGCCGCGCTTATGAGTGCTGGAAACACAGATGTCGCTGATCCCGCCCAACCGTGGGGACACCCTATTATTAGAGATGACATCAAGCTTTTCGCTAACTACGGGGCAGGCATTACCGATGACATTAAGTTCTACGGTCATGCGAACTACGCGCAGAAAGAAGTTGAAGGCGGTTTCTACTTCCGAAATCCTAATACCCGCGGTGCCGTGTTTAGTAACGATGGCGGTAAGACACTACTTGTCGGGAATTTGCGAGGTTTGACAGCGGAAATGACGGCGTGGGAGGCACGAAGGCAGGAAGCGGCGGCTGCCGGGCAAGCGTTTACCGAACTGTCTCCTCACGATGCTGACGATATCCCAATAACGAACAACGTTCCAGAGGCTGCTGCCTTGCAACAGGTTTTTTCTGACCCGAATCTATTCACATTCCAAGAGCTCTTTCCCGGTGGGTTTACGCCCCGCTTCGGTGCTGATACCCAAGATGCTTCGCTCCTTGTTGGATTGAAGGGAACGGTCGCGGCGGACGTGGGATGGGATTTAAGTGCTTCTTATGGACGACACGCCTCCGATTTCTTTATCAGAAATACGGTCAATGCCTCGCTCGGACCGGACACACCGACTGAATTTGATCCAGGCAATTATATCCAAGCGGATACGAACATTAACCTTGATTTGACGTATCCATTGCACGATAGGGTGTTCCTCGCTTCTGGTTTGGAATATCGAACAGAGACCTTTGAAATTGTGCAAGGACAGATTGAGTCTTGGGAAATCGGTCCCTTGGCAAGCCAAGGATTTAGTTCAGGTTCCAATGGGTTCCCCGGTTTTAGTGATATTGCCGAAGGGAATTGGACCCGGTCTAACTTCGCTGGCTATTTGGAGAGTGAGTTGAGACCCGTCGATTTTTGGACGATTAATGCCGCTGTCCGGGGTGAGTATTTCGATGATTTTGGGAGCACAATCAACTATAAAATCGCAACGAGCTATGGTATTACCGACACGCTCAAGTCATTGCTTCCGGTGGGTCCTGGTGTTGACCTAAGGGCGCGCGGTAGTTACAGCACCGGTTTCAGGGCACCCACACCGGGACAGCAAAACGCCTTTAACGTCACAACGGAATTCGGTGAGAACAATACGCTCGTCAATAAGGGAACGATTCCTTCCACACATGGTGCCGCACGTTTGGTCGGTGGTAAGACACTCGCGCCGGAAAAGTCAAAGAATTTTACCGTTGGAACGGTGGTCAGTCACGCGATTGTGAGTATCACTGTCGACTACTTCAATATCACGGTGGAGGATCGGTTAGCACCTTCAAAGGATTTCAACCGTGGGACAGATATTACTGAGGCACACATTCAGCAACTTGTGGCTGAAGGTATCACGAGCGCAGGGAACTTGCAAGAATTCCGGTTCTTTACCAATGAATTTGAAACGAGCACGCAAGGGATTGATGTAATTCTCACGGCACCAGTATTGGAGGGTGCGCTGAGTCTCGCTTACAACTATACCGGAACGGAGGTAACCAAACACAATCCCGATATTCTCAACGAGGTCCGTATCAACCTCATACAGGAAGGAATTCCGCGCCATCGCGGAAATGTGACATTAACCCAAGCCATCGGCAACAGTCTGGGGGTATTGGGCAGAGTCAATTACTACGGTCCTTGGTACGAGAACGCTGTCGGTGCACAAACCTATGCCAGCGCGTTTCTGGTGGACCTTGAAGTGAGTTACGCAGTCGTTGAGGACTTGGGCATTACAATTGGTGTGAATAATGTTCTCAATGTAGAACCGGATAATATTACTTCGGCAGAGGGACCTCCAGTGCCTTTCGATATTAAAGAATTTCCAGCCAGAATCGTTGGTAGACCCTTCGGTGAGTATAGTCCTTATGGGTTTGGCGGTGCGTTCTATTATACCAAAATTGGTTACAGTTTTTAGGAATCAGACGGTTTTTATTCACACTGTCAAAGGTGGAAAGATCCAGTTCCATCAATTTATTTTTCCATAATACTTGCAATTATAGATATTACGCATGCTGCCTCCGGCTCCGCTGGAGCGGTATGTCTATAGAGAGGAAATAAAAATGAGCAATCAGAACCGAGACGCAGAATATACAATGGGCCGCAGCGCAGAAGAAACAGAACGTTTAATCGAGCAATCACAACTCTATGACGATGTGACACGGCGTTTTTTTCTCAGGAGCGGCATAGCGAAAGGGATGAAGGTCCTTGATGTTGGAAGTGGTGCCGGGGATGTGGCACTCACAGTCGCCGAATTTGTCGGTCCCGACGGCACGGTTATTGGGGTAGATGTGAACCCTGATATTCTCAAAACAGCGCAAGACCGAGCGGATGCCGCGGGGTTTTCAAACGTTGAATTCATCGCCGGTGATGCCCGAATCCTTGAACTTCCAAACGATTTTGATGCCATCGTGGGCAGACTTGTCCTGCTGTATATGGCAGACCCAGCGGAAGCCCTTAAAAAGTTAGTTACCCATCTCCGCAGCGGCGGTATTGTTGCCTTTCAGGATACTGAACTTTCGCTCTACCGGACTGTAACACATCCGGCGACACCCCTGATTAACCAGTTGATTGAATGGGGGCTCGCGGTATTTGAACGTTCAGGCGCACATCTTGGAATGGGCATGGATCTTTACAAGACCTTTGTTGAGGCGGGATTGCCCGAACCGAGTTTACATTTTGAGACACCGATGGGTGGCCCTGAGGACTGGCCCGGGTTTGAGTATCTCGCGAACAGTTTCCGAAGTCTCGTTCCGCTGATGGAGGCTTATGGGATTGCCACGGCTGAGGATGTAGATATTGACACACTCGCCGAGCGCATACAGGCGGAAGTCGCTACATCGAAACGGCCCCTCTTGTTGCCACCCCATATCACGGCGCATACGTCTCTACCAGCATAGATGGTGCCACGCATGGCGAAAAATAACGCAGGCAGCTTACACACGCCACATCGCGATGCCACCTATACGTTAGGGCGCACCTCACACGAAACAACGCGCCTCATTGAGCAGTCAAAAATCTATGGGGAATCGACGCGACGGCTCTGTGAGCGTGCCGGTATAACGCAGGGGATGCGGGTCCTCGAAATCGGGAGTGGTGCGGGTGATGTCGCGCTCACCCTCGCTGAACTCGTCGGACCGACAGGACAGGTGATGGGTGTAGACATCAACGCCACAATTCTTGACACCGCGCGCCAACGAGCCACCCATGCCGGCGTGCGAAATGTGGAATTTATTGCAGGCGATGCGCGAGGGCTTACCTTCGCGGAACAATTTGATGCGATTGTTGGACGGTTTGTCTTGATGTATATGGCGGATCCACGAAACGCATTCGCGAAATTGATGACCCATTTAAAGCCGGGCGGCATTGCCGCCTTTCAAGAGCCAGAATATACGCTCTATCCCGCGCTTTTACATCCCGATACGCCCCTCGTAAACCAACTGATTCGATGGATTTTGGACGTGTTTGAACATTCCGGTGCCCATCTTGACATGGGGGTTGGGCTTTATCGCGCTTTTGTTGACGCGGGTTTGCCGCCACCAACCATGCATCTGGAATCGCCTATCGGTGCCGCCAAAACTTGGGCAGGATACCGATACATGGCAACGATCTTCCAAAGTCTCCTGCCCCTCTTAGAGAAATATGGGCTGGCGACAGCAGAACAGGTCGATGTGGATACATTAGCCGCACGGCTTCGAGAAGAGGTGCTCGCATCGAAACGTCCATTTTTCTTGCCGTTGCATATAACCGCGCATGCAACGCTTCCAACCTAAATTTCGTAAAAAATTGTGATTTTTAGGTTGATATACATATTGGAATGTGGTATAATTATATTAACTAAAATTAAAGAATCGAATTCCATCTCATCTGTAATCGCCTTGTTCATTTAAAGGTGATTCACAGGCATCGGGTGGGGTTCACTTAATTAATCTCTGTTCCCCGCTTTTGTTTCAAAAGCTGTGGAGCCATCAGTCCGAAGAGAGGCATGAAAATTTGAATCCTTACGAACTCCTGCTTATCATTACACCCGACCACGATGAAAACGAAGCAGAGGCTCTTACGAATCAAGTCAAGAGCATCATCGAAGGTGGCGGGACACTCCTGAAGGTTGATCCCTGGGGGAAAAAACGACTCGCCTATCCTATCCGGAAACGGAGTGAAGGCTATTATGTGCTCTACATTTTTGAGTGTGCACCGAGTTTTGTTGCCGAATTGAATCAATCCCTACATGTCATTGAATCGATTTTGCGGTATATGATCGTCCAGTATGAGGATGATATTGATAAATTGAAGGCAGAACTCACCCCTAAGGCGGCTGGATCCGCAACGTCAGATGGGAAATCAACCTCAAGTGATAATGCAGCGGCTAAAGATAAAACAGATGATGCCGCGGCGGCTGAAGATACAACAGCGTCTGCCTGAAAGAAGCATCATCCAAATTTAAACGAGTTTTTGGCGTGTGGGCTCCCTCAAAAGGGCTGAGCCTACACATAAAAAAGGAGAAACCATGGCAAGTTACAACAAGGTCATTCTGATGGGGAATCTTACCCGTGACCCTGAAGTGAAATTCCTTCCGAGCGGGACGGCCATCGCGAATTTCGGATTGGCTATGAATGAAAGTTACACCGATCAACAGACGGGTGAACGGAAAGACGTTCCCTGTTTTGTTGATGTAGAAGCATGGGGTAGGCAGGCGGAAATAGTGGGTGAATATTTCAGTAAGGGCAGACCGATTCTGATTGAAGGTTCCCTCAGATATGATTCCTGGGAAGCTGACGATGGCACGAAGCGGAACCGTCTTAAAGTTCGCCTGCAGCGGTTTCAGTTTGTCGGGAGACGTGAGGACAACGAGGCGGACGGCGGTTACGCCGATGCCCAACCCGCAGCTCCATCAGGGCAAACTGCAGCGTATCAGGACGCGCCCGCACCCACTGCGAGCGGTGCACCTTCTGCAACAGAGGACGACATTCCGTTTTAGCAAGAGTGATGTTCGGGGAGAACCACTGTCGTTCAGAGGTTCTCCCTCTTTAACTGACAACTGATAACTGATAACTGACAACCATAAAGGAACAAAATCAATATGGCATTCCGTCGGAGGCAGCGCTATCATAAGATAGAATCTTTCGATTACAAAGATGTGGATACGCTGCGAAAATTTATTAATGAACGTGGTAAGATTGTGAGTCGCCGGGTCACCGGACTATCGGCGAAGCAACAACGAATGGTAACACGGGCAGTCAAACGCGCCCGTAATATGGCACTATTGCCGTTTACGCGATAGCGGTAGGGATGCAGACACGGACAATAGGTGTCCCTGTGAAGGATGGATTTTTTTTCAAAAATCTAAACCGAAAACTTTTCTACCGTAGCCCGTAATGAAATGGAGGGCGGATCTCAGGAACGCACGTAAAATATCCAAATTCACGTCGTTTCTCCGCAAGGTATAATTAAAAAATGGAAGTCATTCTAAAGGAAAGTGTTGAAGGTCTCGGTCTACCGGGTGATGTATTGAACGTCGCAGATGGCTACGCACGTAACTACCTGCTTCCGATGCAGTTAGCCGTGCACGCAACCGAACGGAACCGTAGACACTTAGAGCATGAGAAACGGGTCATTGATCATCAAGAGACAAAAAATAAGGAACGGGCACGTGAAATCGCCGCACAGATGGCGGGTGTTACATGCACACTCAGTAGGCGTGCTGGTGAAAACGATCGTCTCTTCGGATCAGTTACCTCTATGGATATCGCAGAAAATTTGCGAACGCAGGGGTTCGATTTGGAACGGCGGTTCTTTGAACTCGCTGAGCCTATTCGTGAACTCGGCGTGTTCATGGTACCGGTCAAATTGTATACAGAAGTCGTCGTTGAACTCCGCGTTGTTGTCGAACGCGAAGATTAATTATGCAGGCACAACTGGTTGATTCTCTCTCTGACAAGGAAGCTGAACAAGCGATTCTGGGCGCAATGATGACCGAAAAGTCGGTGATTCCGCCAGTAATCACCAAGCTCGGTCAGACTGCTGATGTGTTTCTCACTGTAGATCATCAGCTTATCTATTCAGCGATCCTTGCGGTGTATGACCGCGTTAGCAAGGCAGATCCCCTGCTTGTTGCTGATGAACTGAAGAAAGGAGACCAGTTGAACCGGGCGGGCGGAACGGAATACCTATACGAACTACAAGCGCCTATCGTGGAGACCGAGAGTACGGAGTTCTACGCAGATATCCTGTATGAAAAAGCAACGCGCCGTCGGCTCATTCGAGCAACCGCTCAGATTCGTGAGATGGCATACGACGAAGGTGTAGCGATTACGGAAGTATTGAATCAATCACAGGAAGCCGTCTTTGATCTGAGTCAGTCAGATACCCAACGCGGGTTTGTCGCTATTCATTCATTACTCACAGAGAGTCTTAACGCCGTTGAACGTTTGTATCACAAAAAGAGTAGATTTTTAGGCGTGCCGACCGGTTTTATGGATTTTGATCATCTGACGTCAGGGCTGCAGCCCGGTAATCTTATCATCATTGCGGCGCGACCGAGCATGGGAAAAACAACTTTGGTGCTGAACATCGCCCAAAACGTTGCCCTTGAACAAAAGCGTCCAGTCGCCGTTTTTAGTCTTGAGATGCCTTCCCAAGATATCGCGATGCGAATGTTAGCCACCGAATCCCGGATTGATTTTGGGCGGCTCCGAACCGGTAACTTCAGCGAAGATCAGTGGAGACCCTTGACCGATGGCGCAAGTCGATTGGCGAAAGCACCGATCCTCATTAACGATAATCGCGGGCTTACCGTTCAAAGTCTGCGCGCCGAGGGACGCCGTTTAAAAGGCGAACATAGCGATCTCGCACTCATTATCGTGGATTACCTGCAACTCTTGAGAGGGACGGGCAGGTATCACGCCCGTGAACAGGAGATCTCTGAAATTTCACGCGCCTTGAAAATCCTTGCGTGGGAACTGAATGTGCCAATTATCGCGTGTTCGCAATTGAGTCGTGAGATTGAACGGCGCCCTGATAAACGTCCGCAACTTTCAGATTTACGGGAGTCCGGGGCAATCGAGCAAGATGCCGACCTCGTTGCCTTTTTACACCGCGATGATTATTACGAAGATGAAGATGTCGGGGACAGGGTTGAAGCCTATATCATGATAAAAAAACAGCGGAACGGACCAACCGGGACGGTTATTCTTTATTTTACCAAAAACGAAATGCGCTTTGAAAATTCCAATTAAATAAAAAATGGAGCAGCAGTCCACTTTACACGAAGCCAATGGTGGTTTCCCTGATTTGGTTAAGATTCGGTTGCACAAAGTGCTTGCCGAGATAGGACACGCCTTTACGCTCTTTTTTCAAACCCTAATCCAAATTTTCCGTCCTCCCTTTCAGTTTGATCTGTTAGTTAAGCAGTTGTTGTTAATCGGTTTCAATTCTTTGGCGGTCGTTATTGTCTCTGGGTTTTTCACGGGAATGGTATTGGGTGTCCAGGGATACATTCAGCTCAAACCTTATGCAGTGGAAGGTTCGGTCGCGAGGTTCGTCTGTGTCTCAGTCGTGAAGGAACTCGGCCCGATGATTACCGCCTTTGTGCTTGCGGGACGTATCGGCGCATCAATTACCGCTGAGCTTTCAACGATGAAGGTTACGGAGCAAATTGATGCCCTTGAAGTGATGGGCACAAATCCTGTTAAGTATCTGGTCGTGCCGCGTTTTCTCGCCTGTTCTATAATGTTACCGACACTTACGATCTATTCGACATTTGCGGGCATCGGCGGGGGGTTTGTCGCTGTTGTTACGCTATTCGATGTAAATGGCTCCTTTTTTCTCTTGGAAGTGCAGAAGAATCTGTTTGTCGGAAGCGTTCTCATTAGTTTGATTAAAGCGACCTCTTTTGGAATGGCGATTGCTGCCGTGGGGTGCTACAAGGGTTTTAGTATCTCGACAGCAGGGGGCGCAGAGGGGGTCGGAATTGCGACAACTGGCTCTGCTGTAATCTCTCTTATTGCGATTCTCGTTTTAGATTTTGTCTTGAATCATGTACTCTTTAACATTTTGGGGTTGGTATAATTAGCCGTCAGGCATCAGCCGTCGGTAAAGAGGTTTTCACCTCATAAAGGTTTCCTCAGTGTATAAGTAAAAACCGTAGCCTGCAACAACGGTGCCGGCGGACATGAGCAACGCCCGTCAAAGTCCAAACGCACGCTGTGTCTCCGCAAGGTAAAATTAAAATATGATTTCGATTCGGAATGTTACAAAAAATTTTGGAGGCAAAAACGTTTTAAATGGGTTAAGCCTCGAAATTCCACGCGGTGAGACGCTCGTGATTATGGGACAAAGTGGGTGTGGTAAGAGTGTACTCCTCAAAATTATTACCGGGTTGATGTCTGCGGATTCCGGTGAAATTTGGTTCGATGGAACGGAAATATCAAGTCTGAACGGAAAAAAGATAAATAACCTCCGCCGAAAAATTGGAATGCTATTCCAGTCGGCTGCCCTCTTTGATTCGATGACCGTCGCGGAGAACGTCGCTTTTATGCTCAATCAGCATACAGATCTTGACAAGCGAGAGATGCGTAAGGTGGTTGACGAGAAGCTCAGCCTTGTTGATTTAGAGGGTGTCCAAGACTTGCGACCCGCTGAATTAAGTGGCGGTATGCGAAAACGGGTTGGACTCGCACGCGCCCTCGCATTTGATCCAGAGGTTATTCTCTACGACGAACCCACGACAGGGCTTGACCCGGTTACCTGTACCGAAATCAATCAACTTATTAAAGATCTCCATGAGCGGTTACAAGTCACCTCCGTTGTGGTTACACATGATATGCACAGTGCCTTCAGTGTCGCAACCCGAATGGCGATGATTCATGAAGGCAAGCAGGTCGCTTATGGCAGACCCGATGAAATTATCAACATCGACGATCCCATTTTGCAACAGTTCATTCTATTTGGGGCACCAGATCAGATTCTCAACATGGAAAATCCCATTTTGAAAAAATATTTGGGGAGGTAGTATGAACTTTTGGACGGCTTCAGTAAAAGTCGGTGTAATGGTTCTTCTCGCAATCGTCTTGCTGACAATTCTTCTGACGAATGCTGAGAATTGGCCCTGGGCAACTGCTGGGGATGAACTGACCTTTCACTTTCGTTCTGTCAACGGGCTTTATGTCGGCGCAGGCGTTTACTTATATGGGGTGCCAATCGGCAAGGTAACGGCTATCGAACTCCGTCCTGACACGGATAATGTGCGCATCAAAGCGAAAGTCAAAAACGCTTTTGAGTGGTTGCGGGAGGACTGTAGTGCCAGAATTTCCATGAATGGATTTGTCGGTGAAATTTATATCGCACTTGACAATGGACCGGTTGGGAACCCCGCATTAAAGCCAGCGAACTTGCCGATTGTTGGAAAAGACCCTGTCAATGCTTTGGATCTCCTTGAGCAGACAAGTGCTGGTATGACACAGGCTATTGAACTGACAACGGCTGCGAATGAAGTGCTACAGGCGAACCAAGAAGCGATTCAACTCGCCATTAAAGAGATTCGCGAGCTTGTCGCACTCACTGGAAAAACGATTGAGAAGTTAAGTCTTGACTCTGAGGAGACGGTAAAAACGCTAACACAACTCGCTTTAGAAAATGATAGGCGGTTTCAGGGAACCCTCGTAAAGGTGAATAACCTTGTAACACAGTTAGAAGGCGATTCCCTGATGGTGAGTAGTCAAATTAGTGACATCACGCGTGAACTCTTGAGACTTCTGAATCAGAATTCACCGAAGCTCAACACTATTTTTACCGATATTCGCGCAACAACATCAGAATTTCGGCAGATAACACAGGATTTTCGATCAGATTTCGAGGCGTTAGCGACACAGGTTTCTGCCCTCGTTTCGCAAAGTAGGCGTGCTATTGAAACGGGAGAAGTCAATATCGCACCCATATTAGAAAATCTGAAGGCAACCACGGCTTCGGTCGCTACGTTGGAAGCGAGTGTCAATCGGTTTCTTACCACGCTTAACGAGGGGGAAGGGACCGTCGCCCAATTGCTGAACACACCGGAACCGCTTGAAGATGTCCGCCGAACCTTGCAAAATGTCGACGAAACGATGGATGCGGTAACGGAACTCTCTCAAAGAACTGAGAAGCAGTTGGAGCAATTTGATTTACCGCAGTTTGGCTGGGACTATGAACTCCGTTATCTGAGTCTTGAAGAGCGACTCCACAACGAGTTGGCATTTTTACTCTCTCAAGGATCTGAGGCGCACTACAGACTCGGGATCGGGGTGCGGGACGAGAAAATTCGGTTTGAACTTCAGTATGGGTATAATGTGACAGATTTTCTTCAGGCACGTGCTGGGTTTATGCATTCCAGAGTCGGCGCGGGGCTCGATGTGTGGTTATGGTCCCGACGTTTCGGCATCAGCGTTGAAGGTGTGGGGTTGACAAGCGGGGAGCCCGAGTTAAACGCGGAAATGGGATTTCGGTTCTTCCGATATGGACAATTCCTACTTGGTGTAGAGAATGTGACCCGTGAGCGGCGCTGGACAACAGGATTCCGCTTCTTTGACGGTGAATGGTAGTCAGCTGTCGGTAAAGAGATTTTCGCCTCATAAAGGTTTCCTCAAGGTAAAATTAGAAACCGTAGCCTGCAACAACGGAGCAGGCGGATATAGAGAACGCACTTCAAAGTCGAAACGCACGTTATGCCTCCGCAAGGTAAAATTAAAGACCGCAAGGTAAAATTAAAAAATGGCACGAGAGAGACGCAAATTTGTCTGTCAAGAATGTGGGTATACAACCCCAAAGACCCTGGGACGGTGTCCGAGTTGTCGGAGTTGGCAGAGTTTCGCCGAGGAAGTAGAAACCCTCACCACACTCTCGAAACATCGGGATATCGGACAAGTGTCGCGCGAACCCGAACCCATTTCGCAGGTTACAGCCAACGAAGTAGAGCGACATCTAACGGGCATGTTGGAGTTTGACAGAGTGCTGGGGGGCGGGATTGTGCCAGGCTCTGTGGTCCTTATCGGCGGCGATCCTGGGATAGGCAAATCTACGTTGTTACTACAAGCCGGTGATGCATTGAGTCGGAACTATGGCGATGTGCTTTATGTTTCCGGTGAAGAATCTGTGAGCCAGACGAAACTCCGGGCGACTCGGCTCGGCGTTGCCTCTGATACGCTTTATGTGCTGTGTGAAAACAATTTAGAGCAGATTGAAAAGTATATTGAGGCACGCGCCCCGAAGGTCGTCATTGTTGATTCTATACAGACGGTTTATCTATCGAGCATCCCATCTGCCCCTGGGAGTGTCACCCAGATTCGTGAGTGTGCAGGACATCTCCTAATTTGTGCGAAGAATCGGAATATCCCCGTATTTCTCGTTGGACATGTGACAAAGGAAGGGGCACTCGCAGGACCTCGCGTTTTAGAGCACATGGTGGATACTGTCCTCTATTTTGAAGGGGAACAACACCAAATTTACCGTATCCTTCGAGCAATCAAAAATCGGTTCGGTTCCACGAATGAGATCGGAATCTTTGAAATGCAAAGCGCAGGACTCGTGGATGTGATGAACCCGTCAGAACTCTTTTTAAGCAATAGGGAAGCAGAAGTTTCAGGATCCGTCGTGGTTTCAAGTATAGAAGGGACCCGTCCCCTACTCATGGAGGTGCAGGCACTCGTCGTGCCTACACATTACGGAAACCCACGCAATACAGCAGCTGGGGTGGATAGACATCGGATTGCTTTACTCATTGCGGTCCTCAATAAAAGGGTGGGGATTAACGTCGGGGATTCTGATGTTTTCGTTAATGTTACCGGTGGGTTGCGTATTGCTGAACCCGGAATAGACCTCGGTGTCATGATGGCAATATCCTCAAGTCATCGCGATCTCCCTGTGGATCGGAAGACTGTTGTGATCGGTGAGGTTGGGCTTGGGGGTGAAATTCGTCCTGTAACGCACGTGGAGAGACGTATCCGGGAAGCCGCGAAGTTAGGCTTTAGACGAGTGATTTTCCCTGAATATAATCGGAAAGGCTTGGAAATTGACGAGGATATTGAACTTGTGGGGGTTAGCGACGTATATGACAGTCTGGGGGCTTTGCTGTAATACGATTCGCTATGTGTTGATGATAAAGCCTGAATGTGAGCATTGTTAAGTCGGTTTGTTTATAGAATAAGTCGCTAATTTATTGGGGCGCAGATACTGGTAGACAGAAGTATCTTGTGAGCATAAATAGAATTCGCGCCCGTGAGAGGCAGCACTGTTTTTCGAGTTACACGTTGCGTACAATGGAGTACAAAAAATGAAAGTTTGGGGTATCCGTCTCTTTTTTATACTTGCAAGTGCAGCAAGCTGCTATATCATTTACAGGGACCCAATTACAACGGTTGTCGGATGTGTCATTACCCTTCTCCTGATTGGGGCAGAAATGTGTTTGCGTACACCGAGCATGCGTAGCATCATTGCAAGTCTGATAGGGCTTGCTGTAGGTCTATTAATTTCTATCGCTATACTACCGCTGCTTTCGCAACTCGATGGTAACCTAAAGATGGTGATGGTTCTCAGTCTGGGGTACATTGGCATGATGGTCGGTTATCATCTCTCTACGACATTGGATTTAAGTCAACTGTCGAGATCAAACACACCTGCCCGCCCTGGCGAATCCCGTTCGGCTCAAGCTGCAAGTAACTTCAAAATTTTAGACACAAGTGTTATTATTGATGGGAGAATTCTTGAGATCTGTCAAACCAGATTTATCGAGGGAACGCTTGTTATTCCGCGGTTTGTTCTCAATGAGTTGCAACATATTGCAGACTCAACCGAACCTCTCCGTAGAAATAAGGGACGGCGCGGTTTCGATATTCTCCGAGCACTTCAGAACAACCCAGCGATTGATGTTGAGATCTCAGAGGAGGAGGTCCCGCATTTGCCCGAAGTCGATGCAAAGTTAGTTCATCTCGCACAAAAGCGAGGGGCAACGATTATCACAAATGATTTAAACCTCAACAAAGTCGCTGAATTGCAGAGTGTGAAGGTCCTCAATATCAACGAATTGTCAAACGCTGTTCGTCCCGTTGTCATTGCTGGTGAGGTAATTCAAGTACTCCTCCTTAAGGAGGGCAAGGAACCGAATCAGGGCGTTGGCTATCTTGATGATGGAACGATGGTAATTGTTGAAGATGGCAAGTCTTACATCGGAAGCACACTGAACGTTGAAGTTACACAGATGTTACGGACGAGTGCAGGTCAGATGATTTTCACGCGAATAAAAGAACATGAAGTGGACATTGATGAACAGCAAGGTGTGCGCTCTTATCCCCGCAGCTGGTAAGGGGAGCCGGATGGCGCATTCGGTGAAAAAACCTTACTTAAAATTGGCACAGAAGCCGATTTTGGCACATACGATTCAGCGGTTTGAGCAGAATAGTGCTGTGGATGCGATTTTCGTCATTATTGACCGAGATGATTTTAGTGCGTGCCACGCTGCTGTGTTACATCCTTACCGATTTACAAAGGTCCAGGCACTTGTTGAGGGCGGAGAAACTCGTCAGATGTCTGTCTATAACGGTATCCGTGCCTTGTCCGCAGATGTTGATTTCGTAATTGTCCATGATGGGGTGCGTCCTTTTGTGACGGATGAGATCATTTTCGAGTGCCTCGCCGCAGCAGAGGAGTATGGCGCCGCTGTTGCAGCGGTGCCCGTCAAGGATACAATTAAAGTCGCCAACGCAGACAGTTTCATTCTGGAAACACCCGGGCGTGATCAGTTGTGGGCGGTGCAAACCCCACAGGTCTTTCGGAAATCTCTTTTGGAAGAGGCACATCAAGCCGCGCAAGCACGTCAACTCACAGCGACTGACGATGCCTCGCTTGTTGAACAACTCGGTTTTCCCGTTAAGCTCGTGAAAGGGAGTTACGCGAATCTAAAGATAACGACACCCATTGATTTAAAGGTCGCTGAAGTGTTGATCTCAGATGCTACCCTTTGGTAAGAGGGTTTTCAGGCGTCGGAAGATATGAGAAAAAATGCGAGTAGGTATTGGTTACGACGTTCATCGGTTGGTCTCTGATAGAAAATTGATTCTCGGTGGCGTTGAGATCTCATATCATTTGGGATTGTTAGGGCATTCAGATGCGGATGTCCTGACCCACGCAATCGTAGACGCAATTTTAGGAGCCGCTGCACTCGGTGATATTGGCACACATTTTCCCGATACGGATGAGCGTTATCAGGGGATGGACAGTCTTATTTTTCTGGCAACGGCTGCAGCACAGGTGAGACAATGTGGCTACCAGATTGAAAATGTGGATAGTACAGTTATCGCACAGCGTCCGAAATTGGCGCCCTACATTTCGGAGATGCGTGCAAGACTTGCCAAAACGCTTGATATTGCTATCGCACAGGTGAACGTGAAGGCTACCACAGCGGAAGAATTGGGTGTTGTCGGCGAAGGGAAAGCGATTGTCGCACACGCTACCGCCTGTCTTTCTCGGATATAGATATTTTTCTACAGGAGCCCATAATTAAAAATATGAAGATCTATAACTCACTGAGCCGGCAATTGGAGGATTTTGTCCCGCTAAATCCTGAACAGGTATCTATCTACAGTTGTGGTCCAACTGTTTACGATTACATTCACATGGGCAACGCACGCACTGCTTTAGTGACAGATATTGTTCGGCGTTATTTGGTATATAGAGGGTACAAAGTCAAACTGGTTCAAAATTTGACGGATATTGATGATAAGATTATCAATCGTGCGGCAGAATTAGGTGTGTCTGCAAAGCAACTTGCCCATCAGAACGGGGAAGCCTTTTTTGAGGATTCCCAACGCCTCGGTATCCATTGTGCGGATGTCCATCCGAAAGCAACCGAACACATCCCGGAAATGATAAGTTTAATTCAGACCCTGATTGATAAAGGGGCGGCTTATGTTATTGATGGAAGTGTTTATTACCGCGTGAATCAATTTGCTGAATATGGGAAACTTTCTGGTCGAAAGCCAGAGGATCTCCTCGCGGGGGCGCGGGTTGAAGTTGATGAGCGGAAGGAGGACCCGCGGGATTTTGATATGTGGAAAGCTGCAAAACCGGGTGAACCTGCTTGGGAGAGCCCGTGGGGTAAAGGCAGACCGGGATGGCATATAGAATGTTCTGCCATGGCGATGAAACATCTCGGTGAGACAATTGATATTCACGCAGGGGGCGAAGATTTACTGTTCCCGCACCACGAAAATGAGATAGCACAGAGCGAATTGGCGACGGGGCGCACCTTCGCACGTTACTGGATGCACATCGCTTTTTTGAAGATTGATGGCAGGCGAATGGGCAAATCGGAACACAATTTTATCCTGCTACGAGACGCTCTTGACCATTATCCCACCGAAGTGATTCGTCATTTCCTGATCTCCGCACATTACCGGCACCCACTTGACTACAATCCGGAGAGTTTGGCGAAATCGGAAGGGGCGCTCAGGCGTTTGAACAACTGTTTGGACGCGTTGAAAAAATATGAGGGAGGTAAGGACGGGGTCCCCTCTTCCAATCTGGACAGGGAAACCCTGCCCCTACAGGAGGCAATCCAAACGATGAAATCGCGGTTTGTTGAGGCGATGGATACAGACTTCAACACCGCACAAGCACTTGGGGCTATTTTCACGCTTGTTGGCGAAGTCAACAGATCGCTTGCCACTTTTGATGGCGCAGCTGCCCCTGTTTTCGCGCGAGCCTATCAGGTGTTGACTGAAACCTGTGGGGTGCTCGGAATTTATGATATGGATGCCGAAGATGACAACAATGTGGAACAACGCGACCAGCTCATTGCCCTACTATTGGACGTCCGACAGGAGGCTCGAAGCCGCAAAGATTGGGATACATCCGATAAAATTCGGGACAGGCTTAAAGAACTCAACATTGAAATCCAGGACACCCGTGACGGGGCTACTTGGAAAATTATATCATAAGGAGTAAGAAAATGATTTATCGACCCATTGCGTTATTTTCAGTGTTCTGCTTGGTTTCCGTTATTTTCATAGGGTGCGCCGCGCTCTTCTCAGAACAGGAGTGGAGCGAAAATTATGCCCTCATGGAAGGGGTATCGGCGACAAGTCCACAGATGATTGATGGCAAATTGAACACGATTGGGGAAACCACCTTCCCCGCGGGATCGCAGGGATTCATTGGTGCAAATCCTGCTTCACAGGTCATAATTACCTTGCCGGAAAAAAAGACTATCCGTCGGATTGTCGTGCATTCGGACAATTTAAGTGAGTTTGATATTTACGCCGATAAAGGCAGCATCGCTGTTGATGCGGATTGGCAGTTAATTAAGGACGTCCGGAGCGTCAAACAGAATCCGATTAAGATTGCGCTGCTGATTCCGTTTCCGACAGATCGTATTCGGTTACGCGTTTTAGGCACGAAAGATGACGCACTCTTGAGCCGACAGGAACGGGCACGTTCTGGCGGCAGAGGCTGGAATATCGGGAGTCGGCGCGCCGTCGGAAAAATTCGAGAGATTGAACTTTACGGTTATAAAACCGCTGAACAGGTCGAAGAGGAACAGGCGACCGATAAGCGTGAAAAAGAACTTGATGAATTGCTCGATTTGTAGTAACATAGGATAGAACATCAAGGTGGTTGTTTCTACAATACCGCCTCAATTTCATACGATAGGAAACGGCATCTGTGCCGTTCTGGGCAACAAGGAGGCAATACATGCGTTTTGGATTATTGATACTGACCCTCTGCGTGGTGGTTGGGATGTCGGGCTGTATTCTCGCGTCGAATCCAGCTCTTAACTTGAGTAAGAACATCGCACTTGACGCAGCAAGCGAAGATACAAAGTACCATGACGACAATATCTACTCAGTAGGAGAGACAGGTCCGATTCTCGAAGATGGCAAGGATGAGGCATCCCAAATGGAGTCGGATAAATACACGGAGGCTGTCCTCAAATGGCGGCAACCCCAGACGATTCAGCAGGTCGTGGTGAAAGCCGAGCCGGGGCAACTGGAGTTCTTCGCGGTTCAGTACATGAATGATGAGGAAGAATGGATCACGATAAAAGAGGTTCGCGACAACATGCGTCCGGTCTACAGGTTCACTTTGAAGGATCCGATTGTGACGACGAAGTTTCGTCTCAAAGTGCCGCGCCGTTGGGACTCGCGTCGCGTCGGTGGGGCGAAACGCTCAACCCGTGGCGAAACTGGAGCACCCACTGCGCAAGAATATAAAAAGATTCAGGAAATTGAAATCTATTACGTGCTCCCACCGGATCCGATGGAAGCTGGCACAGCAGAACAGTAATACCCTTTTCAGGGGCATCGGTTATCAGTTAAAGAGGGTTGGGTTCAATCAGACCCTCGCTTAACTGATAACTGACAACTGATGACTGACAACTATTAAAAATGCTGTCTAACGAGACAATCAGTCTAATTCATTTAAATCTAATTCAAGGTGTAGGTCTCAAAACCGTTCAACGCTTACGTGACGTTTTTGGTAGCACAGAGCGAGCCCTTCGGGCAGCACCGGGCGAAATCAGAAAAATAGCTCAGCTGTCGCCAGCAGTCCGTGACCTCTTAATTCACAAGCCTGTTTTGTATCCAATAGAACGTGAGCTTGAATTGATACAGACATACGGTTGTCAGGTTGTAACACTCTATGATCCCGCATATCCACCCCACTTAAAAGAGATTGACACACCCCCATTTGTGTTGTATGTAAGGGGGGAACTGGTTCCGGAAGACGCCATAAGCGTCTCTGTCGTCGGTTCCCGAAACGCGAAGGATTACGGGCGAAAGGTGAGTTACCGCTTGAGTTACCAGATCGCGCAGCGCGGTTTAACAGTGGTGAGCGGTTTCGCGAAGGGTATTGATACCGCAGCCCATCGCGGCGCACTTGAAGCCGGCGGCAGGACAATCGCAGTGATGGGAAATGGATTAAGTCTTATCTATCCTGCAGCGAACAGGGACCTCGCTGAGAAAATTGAAACATCTGGGGCGTTAGTTTCCGAATTCCCGATGGCAGCCCGACCAAAGCCGAGAAACTTCCCACGTCGGAACCGTATCATTAGCGGTTTGACGCTTGGAACTGTTATCGTAGAAGCGTCAAATCGCAGTGGGGCATTGATTACCGCCCGTCTCGCGGCTGAGCAGAACAGAGAGGTGTTCGCTGTCCCAGGTGAGATTTTTTCTGAACTTTCAGCGGGTACCCATCGGTTAATTAATGACGGTGCGAAACTCATCAACACTGTGGACGATCTGCTCAACGAGCTGCCGCCACGCGTATTAAGTCAAATTCAGTCCCAGGCATCACCATCACCGGTGCCGGATATGGTGGCAGCACCTACACACGCGTCCGCTGCTGAGCCGAGCGATACGGGATCAGTCCTCCCGGAACCTACTCCTGAAACACCGCCACCGCCACCCGATTTAACGCCAGATGAGAAAACGATTTTTCAGGCTATCGAAGTGCCGTCATCACATATTGATACCATCGTTCGGACGACCCAACTCCCGATCAGTCAGGTGTCCAGTGTGCTTCTAATGCTGGAGCTTAAAGGTATTGTTCAACAGTTACCAGGGAAGCAATTCACTAAGTCTAATCAATAACTTATTTCACGATGGAAACGAACCTAACCTTCCAGTATGACAGGGATGCCGATATTTTGTATGTGAATACTTGTCCTCCGTATCCAGAACAGGAAAGCGAGGAGCTTGCTGACGAAATCATCGCGCGTTTTAATCCTGACACAGGGGATATTGAAAATCTTGAAGTTTTATTTTTCTCCACGCGGTTGCTGCGTGACGAACTCTTTAATTTACCAATTTCCGCCCGTTTGCAGTTGAACAAAGAGATATGAAAATCCTTGGTATAGATACCTCATGTGATGAAACCGCTGCTGCAGTTGTTGCTGATGGGAGAGACGTGCTTTCCAACGTCGTCGCTTCACAGATTGAAGTCCATCAAGAATACGGAGGCGTTGTCCCGGAACTCGCATCGCGTAAACATATTGAAGCGATCAACTACATCGTGAGTCGGGCGTTGGCAGAAGCAGATGTCACATTCAAGGACTTGGAAGCGATAGCCGTGACGAACCGTCCCGGCTTAATCGGGGCATTACTCGTTGGCGTTGCCGCGGCGAAAAGCCTTGCCTATTGCCACAAGCTGCCCCTGCTCGGCATCAATCACATTGAAGGGCATATCTACGCGCCCTTTTTGGCGCAGCTTGCAAGCCAAAACTTGCTATCAAAAGATATGGTACATGATACTCTGACGTTCCCGCATATCTGCCTCACGGTTTCTGGTGGGCACACATTGCTCGTTGAAGTTCACGAAGGGTGGCAGTATACGGTGTTGGGGGGGACGCAAGACGATGCCGCCGGTGAAGTCTACGATAAAGTCGCGAAGTATCTCGGACTGGGTTTCCCTGGTGGAAAAGTCATTGATGACCTCGCACAGAAAGGGGACCCTGCAGCGATAAAATTTCCGAGACCGATGCGGAATACGGACGATTATCAATTCAGTTTTAGCGGTATCAAGACCTCGGTGCGCTATTTTGTGGAGAAGGCACGACGCGCAGGTCTACTTGTGGAGAATGGACAAGCGGATGTAAAACCGACGAACCCTGATAGGATAACGATTGAAGATATTGCTGCCAGTTTTCAAGCCGCTGTCGTGGATGTGCTTGTTTACAAGTCGATTCGCGCCGCGAAAGCCACTGGTGCCAAGGCGATAACCTTGACGGGTGGCGTTGCCGCAAATAGCCAGCTGCGTGCTTCACTCAAGGTCGCCGCTACGGAGATTGGGGCGGCGGTCTACTATCCGCCGATGAGCCTCTGTACGGATAACGGCGCGATGATCGCAGGAATCGCTTACCAGAAATATCAGCAGGGACTCCGAGATGAACTCTCTCTGAATGCGACACCGAACGGATCCCTTGTCTGATCCGCCACAAGACGTAAGCCCGTAATGGAGGGCGGTTCTACGTGAAAAGCCATCAACTTACGAATCACCTGACCGAACCGCAAGGAAAAATTAAAATAGCCGTCCAATGCCTAAAGGCAGGCGGTATTGTCGCTATCCCGACCGACACCGTCTATGGGTTAGGTGCCGACCCGTTTAATCCGAGTGCCGTCCAGAAACTCTATACAGTCAAAGGGCGACCGGATGGGAATCCGATTCCGCTCGTTCTCAGTTCCGTTTCGGATATCCACCGCTTCTCTCGAAACCTACCCGATTTCTTCTTCCACCTCACAGATCGGTTTTGGCCCGGCGGTTTGACGATCGTGATTGAAAGCAAAGGGCTGCTGCCCGTGCTAACGGCTGGAGGGGATACTGTCGGGGTCCGAATCCCGAACAACCCGCTGCTTTTGAAAATCCTTCAAGCGTTTGGCGGACCGATGGCAATAACAAGCGCGAATCTCTCTGGAGAACCGCCAGCCACCGCTGTCGAAGAAATTGGTAAAGAACTCGGCTCACGAATTGATATGATTGTTGATGGCGGGAAGACACCGGGTCCCATCCCTTCTACAGTTTACGACATTTCCGTCTCGCCGCCACTCGTTCGACGACCCGGCGTAATTTCAGAAGAAACACTCGCCAAGGAGTTCGCGTGCTACAACAAGCGTTAAAGCAACTGCTGCAATTCTTAGCCACCCCCACAGGACAGTGGGTGCTCCTCGGCTGCGTCAGTTTTATAGCGTTAGCAATCGTCTATAACAGAAAAAAACAGATTCCGGGGTTGACGGTAGCGGTGATCCCGGAGGATACGTGGTTTATCAACCGTGACGACAATCATCGCCTCGCCATCGTTGTCTCTTTGCACCTGATTAACAAATCAAGCGCGCCTATCCGGATTCGGAGATGTAAACTGAGTGGATATTCACCCAAACCCCCGCCTGAAAAGTTGTTCTTACAGGGGCATGATACGAGTGTTGAGTTGGTGTATCCGAAGCACGACCTCTTTGTTGATGTTGGGGGGCATCCATCAGAACATACTTCAGAGTACGTTCTTAACCCTTACACCGAGCAACGTATGTGGGTTTTTTATCACTCCGGCATTGTTACAATGACAAATATGCTTCGCGCCCCGATTGTCCTCAGAGATGTAAATCGGAAACGCAAGTCTCTCCAGATAGCTGTGCCTCGCAATATGGAGCAGATTCAACTCTATCGCGAGGCAGCAATGCGATGGTAATTAATCGAGTTCGGACAGTTTAACGGTTCTCCCGCCTGCTTCTGCCGACATGTCGGAGGCGAAGACAACGCGGTGTGTTTCATAAGCCGTGTCAAAATCGGTCAGTGGCATCGGTTCATTGCGTCTGATGCTATCTATGAACGCTTGGAATTGCGGCTCGTATGGATGATCGCTGACATCGCCAGAATCAATGAGCGAGGTCTCAAGCGTACTCCATCTACTCTTATCCATACCGTGAAGTTTTGCGGAATAGATACGGTTGTCGAGAAGACTGCCTTCACTTCCAACGAGGTGGATATGGAAGTAGTAAGGTTGTAAGCAATCGACACAGGAGGTGACTTTCCCGATTTTTCCACCACCTTCAAACTTAAGGAGGCTGACGCTCGTCGTTTTATATTCGTAGGGTTGAAAATCCGCGCCTGTGGATTGCGTGTGGTAACTCGTTACTTCTTCGACGTTTCCATCCATGAAAAAGAGGAGAGCATCGAGCGCATGACATCCAGCGGTGAGCAGCGTGCTACCGCCAAAGTCTTTTTTGATGTTCCACTCGTATTGTCCGTACCACGGTCCAATGCCGTGGTAATAATCGACTTCGGCATAGTGGAGTTCCCCGAGCAATCCGTTGTCGATGACGGAGCGAATCATTGTAAAATGTGCACTGTATCGACACTCGAAGCAGACACAGACGTTGACCCCTGTGCTTTTGACAGCGTCACGGATAGCTTTCGCATCTGCGTGTGTAAGGCAGATCGGTTTTTCTATGATGAGATGTTTTCCTGCTTCGGCAGCAGCGATGGCTTGTTCGGCATGAAAGGGGTGTGGCGTGCAAATATCAATGATGTGGACATCCGGATCCGCAAGCATTTTTTCAAAATCGGTATAGGCTTTAAGAGGTGTTCCATAAGTTTCTGCCAGTGCGGATTCATCGTGTTCTCGACGTGAACAGATGGCGGTAACATCCGAACCTGTAACAGCTTTGAAGGCTTCGATATGGGCACCAGCTACCCAACCGAGCCCAACAATTCCAACGTTTAAATTATCCATTTTACGGCTCCTTTGCGTCCCGCAGGCGATGTCGAGTGTATCTTCTCAAGCATATATGGATGGAATCCAAACGCTCGCGGGTAATTGAAAATATTATATCACGAATGGGGATTTTTAAAGTGAAAAATTGCAGACACATTCAGTTCTTCTATACGGACAATCTCCATATCGCGGACCCTTCAATACAACTAACAGAAACTCGGGCTAAGTGGATGAAAAAATGAGTTGATATAATTTTGGGTTTCTTATATAATTACTATAGTTTGGACAATTTTTACGAAGTTCATGATCCGTTTTCAAAACATTTCTGATTTTTCTAAAAGTTGCTCACGCAAACCCAACTCACAGAAAACTAAACGTTGATGTATCAAAGCACAGTTCCAGCGGGCCGACAGGTATAAGAATAAATGTTATAGTCAAGTCTAAGGTCTGAAACCGATAATCATAGGAGGGAATCATTAGCAGAATGAAAGTTAACGAAGAAATGTCTTTTTGGGATAGACTCTATATCCCCGCGTTGATTAAGGGGATGTTTACGACCCTGAAACATATCCCGAAGAAAAAGTTGACCTATCAGTATCCTGAAGATCCTCGGAGTGTGGATGAACGCAACGATAGGTACCGCGGCATTCACAAACTGACGGTGACAGAAAAAGACGAAATCAAATGCGTAGCATGTTTCTTGTGCGCGACTGCCTGTCCGGCGGATTGCATCACAATTCAGGCGGCACCAGCCCCGGAAGGTTGGGAAACCAAGGAAGGTTATCCGCGCGAGAAATACCCGGATGTCTTTGAAATCAATATGCTCCGTTGCATATTTTGTGGGTATTGCATTGAGGCTTGCCCTGAAGATGCTATCCGGATGACAGGATTAACGCTCCCTCAATACTTCCGTGAGCGTCAAAAAGAGGGAGAGAGTCTTGGAAGTGCCCGCAGTGACTTCATCTTTGATCGGGACATGCTCGTCGCGAACAACGACATCCCGCAGCAAGGGCTGAGTGTTGAGGCGAAGTAGGTGAACCGAGCCAGACAATTGATGGCATCATACGCTCCCTTCCCCCAGAAGAAGTACAGCATCATATACGCCGATCCGCCGTGGGATTACAAAGGACAACTCCAGCACACAGGAAGTGGCGGTAAGGAGAGTGGTGGTGCCATTCGACACTATCCCACTGTGCCGGTGTCAGAAATGAAGACATGGGATATTGCCTCAATTAGCGAAGAGAATTGTCTGCTTTTTATGTGGAGCTCTTCTCCGCACCTCGATCAGGCGATTCAGCTCGGCACAGCGTGGGGATTTCAGTGGGCAACAGTCGCTTTTGTTTGGGATAAGCAACGCTTGAACCCTGGTTTCTACACGATGAGTCAATGTGAGTTATGCCTTGTTTTCAGACGCGGAAACATTCCACAACCGCGAGGCGCAAGGAATATGAGGCAACTCGTGCAGGCTAAACGAACACGCCACTCTGAAAAACCTGAGGCAGTGCGTAAACGAATTGAGAAAATGTTTCCGCACCAGTGTAAGATTGAACTATTCGCACGAAAACAGTACCAAGGCTGGGACGCATGGGGACTCGAAATTCACTAATCTCGTCAAAGCCTGTTGTCCCTTTCGCACATTAGCTAAGCTGATAAAGCGGGAGCAGAAATATTTATTTTTTTATTACTTCGGTTGACATAGGCACAAATAGTTATCAGTTACAAGAGAGTGTTTTTGCTTAGGGGGTTCCCTGTTAAACGAAAACCTCTTCACTGACAACTGAAAGGGTTGCGTAGCAACCCGCACTGACAACCAATCATTTATTTGAAAGGCGTACAATCGAATCGACCCAATGCAAGGATTATCACTTAATTTTCGTTCGGAAACGCTTTTGGCGCTAACTGATAAAATCAAATCCAGTATTGAGGGGCGGATGAGTTGGGGAGATACCTTTGGCTTAGGGCTTGGTGTGAAGTCAGATAAGCATCTGATCGTTTGGACACCAAAAGAGAGCTCAGAGGGCGACATTCTACCCGGTTTTGACTCAGAAGATGGTAAGCTTACAGTAAAGATGCGGCCGCGTCCAGGCGCATGGGTTTCCTGGATTGACGAGGCGAAGATCACAGCCGAGACACAGGACGACTATGACCGGGTCCATAGAAGTATACAAGAATTGGAGCGGAACGCGCGCCAAATCACAGATTTCGCCGATGGCAGTGTCTCAGATATTACGATTCAAAACTTGGGAAAATCCCTAACGCTTTCCGAACTCGCTCAGGATGTTTTAAAAACACGTTTGACGATACCCAGTACCGTCAAAACGGGTGGCTACGTACTCGCAAATATGGGGGCGGCTGATACGCAGGTCCTGCCCCCGGCGACTGTTATCGTTCCAGAGCAAACCCACATTCATCGCGTGCATCTCAATGAAGACGCGCTTTTTGACCAAATACTCGCCCAGGACTACAGGCTGCTGCTTGTGGTCATCAGAACTCATATTAAACAGTACCCCGATCTCATCGATTTGGGATACGGTTTAACACTTCATACACGACTGTCTAATGTATTCGAGGAGCCAGACGCAGAGACATTGGAGGCAACTAAGGAAGAGGCTGATCCCATTCAAGTGCTTGCCACAGGGGCGGTTTACGATCCTCTTGAACCTGAGACGTTGCGATTAGTGCCTGTCGCGTTCAGCGCACCCGCTGACGAAATTGAAACCGCAATTCGCGAGAGTTCAAAGAAAATCGAAACCTACACGGTGAAAGCCAATCAGAACGCCTATCAACTCATGGCGCAATTCCAACAGGGCGTAGAAACCCGTTTGAGAGCGCTTGTCCTTGGACCTGGGCAACGCGTCCATAATAAGGTATGGGACGATCTGGTGATCCGTGAATTACGGAACACTATGCTTACTTTCGTCGAATTCTATGCAGAATATCTCACCGAGCATTTTGAAGCATCAATCGCAGCCGCGAAAATCGAAGAGCTCAGAGAGAATATTGACCCCATGATAGAATTTTGGCAGTTACAGGATAATCAGCAGTTAACCCTGAATCACCTTATTCAATCTTCCTACAAACTGGCGAATCAGGTACTCGATCGAGCTGCTGGATTGTTTCATGATCTGGTGTTTGAGGAGGATTTCATTGAAACCGGGCTTGTTCAGCAGGTGGATCTCTCAATTTTCGAGAATAACGAACTCTTAAACGAAATTTACTTGCCACAATGGACGCGTGGAACCGTCCGTGAGAAGATGGCAGGTATTACGCTTCGCTCAACTTTACATGCGACGCAAGTTGAACGGTTGACGAACATCTGGTTGGAATTGCTGGAACTCGCAAACTTCGCAAGTCAGAACAGGCAGGATTTTGAAATCGTTATTCAACCGTTAGTCAATCTCCTATTAGCCGCGAAAGCAGAGAAACCAACGCAGCGCCGAAGTCAGCAGTCACAACAGCGAGGGAGGGCGACCAATTTTGCTGGTTTTGAGATTCCTGATAAAACTGTCGAGCAAATCCTTGATCATGTAAAACTGCATTTACCAACGATAAAACAATGGTTGCAGAATATGCCTTCAGCCGTTGATGAGCGACAGCATTACGCAACTTTGTGGGCGTTGGTGCTTGATGGGCGGCTCCGTGAGCAGCTCTTGGCGGATATTCAACCAACCTGTGATATTAATCTGAGTGTACCCGACCAGACCAAAAGGTTAATCAATCTTATGCTCGGCAGCGCGCTTATTATTCAAGCCGAGAAAGACCGCAAGTCAATAGAGCGTAACCTGAACCGGGCGGTTATCTCAAAGACTGGACACGAATTGGCGAATGTCACAACAGCGGCAATGCTGGCTATACATGGAGATGCCCTGCTTGCAATACTTTACGAGGAATTGCTCGGGTATCATGACACTTTGGCAAAGCGGGCAGGTAGGCTCGCACATCCCCCTCAAAAAGGGAAGAAACGGAAGCGTGGGCAATCGCAAAATAATGGTGCCGCGAATGCTGAGGCGATTGAGGCGGAACAGCAAAAAGTTAAGGAACTCATGGCTTTCCTCCGACCCTACCGCCAAGAAGAAGTTATCACCACTTTGGCGACAGCCGGGATTGATCCCCGCGCCATTAACCTTGAAGAGATTCGGAAGCAGCAGGTCCTCAGCTTCGATGTCAGTGATTTACCCGCCATAGGTGAAACGTGGCTCGGTGATAGCAAGAGCGTCGGAGATTATCCAAATTTGCGAGTGTTCCTCCTGCAAAATCAACTCCCGATATCGACAACCGGAAGGTTGCTTATGGAGTTGCGACAGCAATTTCCGGATGAACTTTTCAATCATGTCTTAGGGCTCATCCAAGAGGTGAAGGCACTCCAAGGCAATGATTTTAAGGGCGATTTGCTCAATCAGTTTGTCACCTATATTTCCGAGAAGGTGTGGCGATGGGAGTTGACACAGATTACGGAAGCCGAACTTCCACTTTTGCTGAAAGAAAAGGTGCTCGCATCGGCGATCTGTTATGAAAAAGAGGTCGATAGTTTACTCGAATACGTTGAGCGTTACGATGAACTGGTATCTACAAAACTGTCAGCAGGTTCAGAAATGGACAACCACCGTCAATATATTGAGGAACAATTTCAAGCAATCGTTGAAACCCTTTTAGTCTAATTTATAACTATTGTAAGGTGATAGATGAAAGTCGCTTTATTGGGCAACAGTCAGTTAGCCGTCTCAACTGCCTGGGGCTTGTGTCAATCAGAGACGGCACGTGAAGTCGCCTTTGTGTCGGATGCAGCATCGGGCAAGAATAGATTTGTTCATCCAAAAGAGGGCACACCGGCATACCTCCAGGATCTTGTGGAAGCGAATGCTTTGCGTGCAAGTGACACCGCGATTTCCGTTTTCAATTCATTAGAGGGGATGGCGAATGCAGACGTAGTTGTGCTGTTGCCACCTGTGGGGCAATCCGGTTTTCGGTCTCCCCAAGCCTCAAAGACGACAGGTATCGCCCTCGTTCGGCGGCTTGTCACCGGCATTCAGCAGTATGCCGCGGATGCCAAAATTCTGGTAGCAATATCACCCACGAATTACATCGCTGCGTGGATACATCAGACACTCGGCGACGGACAGATTATCGGACTCGGAAACGGGGCTGCTACAGCGCACTTAGCCTCTGAAATTGCGAAACGTGTTGATGTATCCGTGAAAGACGTGATGGCTCTGGTGATCGGGAGTGATCAAGAGACGTACCCGCTCCCACAATACTGTCGGGTAAACGGCATTCCGCTCGCACAACTCATCTCCGAAACTGATATTGAAAGCCTCTGTGAAGCCGTTGCGCAGCGTTCCCCGTATGCCGTGAGCGGCGAATGGACATTGGTAAGTCATATTTTGCAAATTGTTTCGGCGATTGCGCTTGATAAAGGACGCGTCATGAGTGTCGGAACGCGTGTTTCAGCGGGAACAACATCCGTTTACCTGAATGTTCCTGCGCAGATTGGATACGATGGTGTTGCCACTATTGTTCCACTTGAGTTGACCGATCAGCAACGCGAACAGTTTAAAAAATTAGTCGGGCAGAGTGCGGAAGACCAAATTCTATAGAAGTGTCATGGTATAAGGTACATTCCCTGTTTGTTGTGCGAGTTGTGTGAAGTTTAAGTATTTAAATTCGGTGTGCTGGCTGCTAACGGCTCTTCTTCTAACAACTGATAACTGATAACTACTAAACGATGAGAGAAATATACCAAAAAATTCCAGAACTAATAGAGACCTCCCAAGTCGGAGCGTATTGCACTGTTGTAGAGACGAAAGGGTCAACCCCGCAAAAGCCCGGCTCGAAGCTTTTGATTCTCCCGGATCTGCGGAATATTGGGACGCTCGGCGGCGGCTGTGTTGAAGCGGAAGCGCGGCGACAGGCGATCGGACTCATGCAAGACGGTGTGCCGCGGCTCCTTGAGTTTCAATTGGATAGCGATTACGGTTGGGATGATGGGCTTATCTGCGGCGGAAATATGAAAATCTTTATCGATTTGCCGAAGACATTCGCCGAAGCCGACATGTTTGAGAGACTTCAAACTTTGAATGCCGAAAAAATTCCACTCGTCTGTGCAACGGTTGTGGCGAGTGAAAAGCAGGGCATTGATGTCGGCATGAAGATGATCTTTGCGAACACGGGAGAGCATATCGGCACGTTAGGCGATCCGGCTTTGGAAGCGGCAGTGGCGGCAGAGACAGCGAAAGTCCTCGCGCGGAACAGGGCAGGCTTGTTTCAGGAGGATGAGACGGAGACCTCGGTCTTCTTAGAGCCGCTACAACCGAGACCGACCCTGCTCATTGCAGGGGCAGGACATGTCGGGCAGGCACTCTGTCATCTTGGGAACTGGTTGGATTTTGACATTGCGATTGTTGACGACCGCGCCGACTTTGCCTCTGCTGAACGCTTGCCGGAGGCGGACGAAATTATCATCGGGGATATCGCAACAGAACTCCGAAACTATCCGATCACGCCACTGACGTATGTCGTGATTGTCACCCGCGGTCATCAGCACGATGAATCCGCACTCCACAGTGTCGTTGAATCGGATGCCGGTTACATCGGCTTAATCGGCAGCCGTCGTAAGATTAAACTGATATTTGACGATCTGCTGGAGGCGGGGATTTCTGAGGAAAGACTTCAACGGGTATACGCACCCATCGGGTTGGATATTAACTCGAAAACAGTGCCGGAGATTGCAGTCAGCATCGCATCGCAGCTCATCCAGATCCGCAATGCCGCTGATACTGTCGGCACTTTTGACGCACAGCCCGCACGAATGCCGACCGTTAAAATAGTGGGGTGAAAAGATGAAAAAGATTGAGCTAACAGAGGGCAAAGTCTATACACTTCCCGAAGTGATAGACTTTGTAAAACAGACGTTAGACCATGTGAGTAAAAAGTCTACTCGGGACCCACTGCGATATTCGTCCATTGATGTCTATTGGTTACTTTTTGACATGCTCCAGTATGTGAACAGGAATGTCCCCGGTGAATTTATCCTCATCCAGACCGAAAAAGACACTTACCGAGTAACTTATGCGACTGAAGATATTGGGAAGCAGCGATCGGATAGGAAACTCAAGGCGGAGGTAAACCGAACGGCAAAGTATCTTAAAGAATTGACCGACAGGCAGCCACCGCGGGGTAAAAAAGAGTAGGCGTGGGCGGGATCTCAAGGGGATAGAGTATTTATGAGACAAGGAGATATTTCGTGAACCAGGAACCTAAAGTAACAGTTGAAGATATTGAGATGTCCGTGGAGGCGTTAGATGTCCAGAAAGCCGCAGACATCTTTGAGGAACACGGGTGTCTCGTCGTGCGCGGGTTGATGGCACCTTATATTGAGGCAATCCATCAGGACATTGAAGCCGCCGCTGCGGAATCCATATCTTTGCTTGACAAAGCAGAACAGATTGTCGAAGGATGGCGCACCCCCAACGGCACGCTCTTCCTACCAGCACCAGAAGGCTACGAACGCGATAAACAGATTATGGTCTTGGCGATAGGCTATCAGACGAGTGCTGCGTTCTTCCAATCCGCTTTGGATGAAACGACAGTCAATCTCGTGGAGGCGATCTTGGGACCGAATGTGGAGATCTTTGGGAACGGACAGTGCCTCTATAAGGAACCGGTTGGCGGACACCCGAAGCACCTCCATCAAGATTCTGCCTATTTTGAACACCGCTATCAGGGACCCGTCGGAATTCTGAATTACGTCGTGGATACGGACCTGGTAAATGGAGCGTTACACGTCGTGCCGGGTTCACATAAACTCGGACAACTCAAGCATATTGATACGTTCTCACACCTCGGTCTCGCAGCGGATGAGTGGCCCTGGGAGAGCGCACTTCCCGTCTCTGGCAAAGCCGGGGATTCGATCTTCTTCAATGTCAAAACAGTGCACGGTTCCAAACAGAATATGTCGGATAAACCGCGTCCGATTTTCATCAACCGCTACCGCCGAACAGATGATTATGTCATCATTGGTGGCACAACGACAGCAAACCGGGCAGAGGCAGAGAAACGAGCCGTCGCCGCTGAGGAAGCGAAGAAATCTAATAGTGATCGAGGGCTGATGTTGCGCGGGTTCCGTCCTTTTGATTCATAGAGACACGCTGTCTCTATAACTGATACAGCATGAGATAGATAATCACGCCTGTTATCGAGACGTATAACCAGATCGGAAAAGTGATCTTTGCGATACGACGGTGCTTCTCGAATCGCTCACGCCACGCCAAGTAAAGGGTCCGCAACGCCAACGGCACTATCACGAACGCCAAGATAATGTGCGAAATTAGGATAGTGAAGTAGACCGGACGCATCCATCCCTGCTTTGTAAACGGCTTTGACCCGGCGTGGTAGTGGTAGATAACGTAGCAAATCAGAAAAAGCACAGACACACCAAAGGCCGCGAGCATGCAGTTCTTATGTGCCGTAATTTTCCGTTGTCGGATGTGCACATACCCAATCGTCAGTAGAATGCCGCTGATTGTGTTCAGCGTGGCATTGACCATCGGCAGATCTGAGATCTCAATCACATTTTCCCCTTTTTTAATTTTACCTTGCGGATACGTATCGGTTGTCTGTCTCTTAGGTGCTTCGGGTTCGAGTCGCACTCCATTTCATTACGTGCTACGGTTTCGTTACTATCCTCTCTGTCTAACGGGGCCACCGATAGGCTTGCGCTCCCTTAGAATTCTCTAACGCAAATTCCCACCGTTGACACCACGTTTCATATTGCGTATTACCCGCTTCTGGTCGCAAACGGCTCCGCATCAGAAATGCCGGATAGAAGGGTCTTCCTGTCGGTTGATAGACATCGTGATACCGCAGATCGAAACTCCATCGGATGCTCTCCGATTCGTTCGGTTTCGCACTATGAAGCGTATAGTTATGGAACAGAATGACACCGCCAGCCCGGATCGGCAACGGTTGTGGTGTGAGGTTATCGGGTTGATATTCCGGTGGAACCGCCAGTCCAGCCGACGACCAGTCGTGCTTGTAAAGTCCTCTCTTATGGCTGCCCGGCATAACCTGTAGGCACCCGTTTTCCAACGTCGCATCCACAATCGGAACCCAAACAGTTAGCATGAAGTATGGATCGGTGTCGGGCCAGCACACCCCTGCATCCTGATGCCAAGGTGTCGGTGCCCGTTGTGAACTCTTTTTCGGCAGAACGGCACGGATATGTTGGATCGGATTGCATAAGATTTCGGAACCCACGAAAGACTCGGCGATGTCGAGGATTTTCGGGTTCTTGAGGAAGTTGAACGTCGCTTCACCGCGCGCCTGCATGATGTCCAGATTCGCTGTTATCTCGGGTGCCTCCTGTGAGAGATGGAGCAACCGTTCTGTGAAAGGTTTATCGGCGTGCGTCTCTGTAACCTTCCCTTCCGAGTGCAATTTCTCGGCACGTTCCGCGATAATTCCCTTATATTCGTCAATCACAGGACCCAAGTCGTTTTCATCCAGTGCGTCTTCAAGCAGTAGATATCCGTTGTCGTGAAAGAAGGAAACTTGAGATTCGGTCAAACGCATGAGTGCGTCCTCCTTAATTCTATGTTCCGCCCGGCCCGGTAGGTGCGGTTTCCTAACCGCACCGGACTCGTTAGGAAATTACCGAATTAATAAATTAACGGAATAAGTCGTTGAATACTTGACCCTTGTGCAATCAAGAATTCATATTTGTTAAGTTTCCCTTGACGTATGGGTTGAATTGGTGTAGAATAATTAGAAGTTCGTTTGGCAGGATTCTTACCGCAGCGCCCCTTGCGT
>JAJEDB010000054.1 GCA_022821725.1 Candidatus Poribacteria bacterium
ATTTTTGCCGCCCTACTCCCCGGAGTTGAACCCGATTGAGAAGGATTTCGCGAACATCAAGCGCATCCGTCAATACAACGCTGAGACATCTATTGATGAAATTATAAAAATGTATAATTAATTACGGGCTTTACTATAATAAAACGCATTGTCAATTACGCAACCTTGGGGGATGAAGACGCTATTATCCTTGACTCATTCGCTGGCAGTGGCAGCACCGCCCACGCTGTTCTCGACCTTAACAGAGAGGATGGTGGGAATCGGAAGTTTGTCCTTATTGAGTGCGAAGACTACGCCGACACCATCACCGCCGAGCGCGTTCGTCGTGTTATCAGCGGCGTTCCCGATGCCCGTGACGCTGCACTAAGCGAAGGCTTGGGAGGTTCCTTTACCTATTGCACCTTAGGCAAACCCATTGAGGTAGAGACCATGCTCACCGGAGAAGCGTTGCCCTCATACGCAGCACTTGCTGCCAATCTGTTGTATACGACCTCCGGCGTTTCCGTCGGCACAGACACATTGGAGGCGCGAAATGAGGACGGGCTTTTCCACAGTGACGATGAAAATGACTACTACTTGCTCTACAAACCCGACCTTGAATGGTTACGCAGTGATGCTTCTATCCTCAACTTAGAGCGCGCGGAACGTATTCGCGATACCAGCCGTGAAACCGGTAGAAAAGCGATCGTCTATGCGGCAGGCAATTACATCGGTCAGCGCGAACTCACACAGATGGGCATTATCTTCTGCCAACTCCCTGATGCGCTGCACGAAAGGTAAAGAGGTAATAGCATGCTGGAATTAAAGGAATATCAACGCGGTGCCCTTGACGCTTTAGCCCGTTGGTTAGAAACACTTGAAGATGCACGGCGTGATTCAGAAACGACAATTGAACTCCTGCAACAGCGGCAGATTGACGCTTCAATTATCAATGAATTGCGCAATTATCCCAAAACTGCATGGCAAAAACTAAAAGAAAACGGCGGTGTCGCGGCAACTGCAAGCGAACACGTTGACCGCACCGACGAGGCAAACCGCTCCATTCCGCATATCTGTTTCAAAGTGCCAACAGGTGGCGGTAAAACGCTACTCGCTGCCGCTGCGTTGGAACGCCTCCCGTGGCAGCGCGGTCTGGTGCTGTGGGTTGTCCCAAGCAAGGCGATCTACACACAAACAAAAGCCGCCTTGTGGGACAAGCGACACCCCTACCGTAAGATGTTGAATCGAGCGAGTGCAGGTCGCGTCAAGATGTTGGAAAAGGAGGATACCTTCAACAGACACGATATCGCCAACTACCTCTGCGTCATGCTACTCATGCTCCCAGCAACCAACCGACAAAGAGGCAGGGAGTTTCTCCGTATGTTCCGAGATTCCGGACGTTACCCCAGTTTTTATCCCGACAGCGACGATATCTTCGGCAATGTCCGGCTGCTAAATGAATATCCCGATCTGGAGTGCCACCCGGAAGGCGGACTCGTCAAACAGAGTCTATTCAACGTCTTCAAAATGCTACGTCCCGTCGTCGTTCTGGACGAGGCGCATAAGGCATACGGCGCGCGAAATCGACAAACAAACGAAGAATTCGCCAAATCCATCAACCGCCTCGATCCACGCATGGTGATTGAACTCTCTGCCACACCCAACCGTGGCATCAGCAATCTGCTTGTCGATATTGAGGGACCCGACCTGAAAAGAGAGGAGATGATTAAGCTGCCGGTGCAGGTGACATCATTCCCGAATGCCGAGTGGCAGCTAACCCTCAGTCAAGCCGCTGACGAACTGGAACGCCTTGACACCGAGGCGCAAGCGTATGAGAATAGCACGGGACGGTATATCCGTCCGATCGCCGTTGTGCGTGTTGAGCGAACTGGGAAAGACCAGCGAGATGGAGAACGCATCCATGCTGAAGATGTTCGGGAGTATCTCACACAGAGCTTGCGCGTGCCTTCGGAGGCGGTTCGCGTCAAATCGGCTGAAAACGATGAACTCGGACGAGAAAATCTACTCTCCGAATACTCGCAGGTGCGCTGGATAATCACGAAATCCGCACTGATGGAAGGCTGGGATTGCCCATTCGCCTATCTCTTGGTGATGCTGGACAATACCCAAGCACAGCGGGCAATTACGCAGCTCGTCGGGCGTGTCATGCGGCAACCGCACGCACAACTTACCGGTAGGGAATTGTTGGACCAGTGTTACGTCTATTGCAATAATGTCGATGTCGGCACTGTCGTCACTCAAGTTAAAAATGGATTGGAGTCGGAAGGATTAACAGGCTTGGGCGATGAAGTGATGGGCGCGTCGGATGCACGACAAGAGAGCGCACCGCAAGAGGTCCAACAGCAGACGGTGCAACGCCGGGACCCGTTCCAAGGTCGCGAAATCTATCTACCCATGGTCCGCCATAGAGATGGCGATAGATGGATTCAACTCAATTACCAAGCGCATATCCTACCGCATATAGACTGGCAAGCAATCGAACCTCCTGATCCACGGTCATTTGCCCCGCAGCGTGTCCAACGGCAATCCGCAACAGTTGATGTGGGTGAGGTCGCTCCTGTTTTCCGTCCCGAGCAAGAACCCTATATTGACAGAACCGTTAGCATCTCCGATTTCGCTCGCCGTCTGTCGGACATTATGCCGAATCTCTGGCAAGCGGCTCGCATTGCACAACATCTGCACGAACGGCTTAGCACAGAAGGGAACACCGAAGCAGATATCTATGACCGGCGTTCTTACCTCGCGCATATGCTACGGGAACACGTGAAAAGTGAAGTCGAGAGGCAGGCAGAGCAGGTGTTTCGCAGAAAAGTGGATCAGGACGAAATCCGCTTTGACTTGGAGACGCAAGAACCCAACTATCGGATGGTGGATAGTTACAAAATACAGGTGCGTTCTGATGACAGACCGCTATTAAGAAGCGATTATGAACCCGTGCAGTTAAGCCTTTTTGAACCCGTTTTTGATCACCAATTCGATAGCGAATTGGAAAAGAAATTCGCGTATTATCTTGACGAGGAGCGGGCATTACAGTGGTGGCATCGGGTCGCGGCGCGTCAACGGGGTGAGTATTACTTGCAAGGTTGGAAACGCGGGCGCATTTATCCTGATTTCGTCGCAATGACGAACGAAGTCGCGGGCGTAACGCGCGTTTTAATTTTTGACACGAAAGGTGAACATCTCGAAGGTAACCTTGACACGGAGTATAAGCGAAAAGTGTTGGAAACGCTTGAAGGTGCGTTCAACACCGCCGGTAGAATGGTAGTGTGTGACGGTCCGAGACGGCAAGGCATCTTCCAACTGGTATTCAGTGAACAGGAATTTCTGGAAATATCTGCTCGGTTGAATGCAGAATGATAGTCTGACAAGAGGACAGCAGAAGCATGGAGAACATCTTTGGTGGTGAATTACAGAAATAAGTTGGCCTCGTTTTCTGTAGGAAGGATCCCAGAATCCCGACTTTTTTCCTGTAGGAGCGACCTCTTGGTCGCGGTTTATCCCACAGAACCGACAGAAAACCGAAAACTAAATCCCCTACATTTTTCTTGAATGATATGCTAAAATGATTTAAGTTATACTAAGGTTTGGACAATTTTAAGAATTAAGGTGTAGGAAAGCAGAAAAGCAGGTATCCTTTCATAAACATATCCGTGTTTTGAAAGGAAGGCAAAAATGCCCCTGCTTCTCCACTTAGAAAGTATTGTATCGGATTTT
>JAJEDB010000009.1 GCA_022821725.1 Candidatus Poribacteria bacterium
TTTCTGCGCCCGTTTCGCGGTGTTCATAAAAAGTTTCTCGCAGGATACATCGCAATCTGTGAGTTCGCCATGAATCTGAAATCTGTTTCGGTCAACTTTATATCAAAACTCGTAAAAAGCACTTACTCTTGACATGAGCGGGAAAAATTAGAAATCCGCAAGGTATAATCGTATCATGAAAAAACGTAGCCTGCAACAACGGCGCAGGCGGATATGCGGAAGGCATGTCAAAGACAGGTTTCTGTCCTTCCTCTGCAAGGTATAATTAAAATATGAAATTTGGGTTGTTTTATGAACATCAGATTCCGCGTCCGTGGCACGATGGAGCGGAACATAAACTCTTCCAAGATGCGTTAGCGCAAGTAGAACTCGCTGACCGACTGGGCTTCGACTATATTTGGGAGGTTGAACACCATTTCCTTGAAGAGTATTCACACTCCTCAGCCCCCGAGGTATTTCTCGCAGCATGTAGCCAGCGGACAACACAGATTCGGTTAGGACACGGAATTGTGCTCATGCCTCCGGCTTACAATCATCCTGCGCGCGTCGCTGAACGCATTGCCACGCTTGACCTCGTCTCAAATGGACGTGTAGAATGGGGCACCGGGGAATCCGCTTCGCGTATGGAACTTGATGGGTTCAACGTTGATCCGAAATGTAAGCGCGAGATGTGGGCGGAATGCACACGCGAAACCGCAAAAATGATGAGTCAATCCCCTTACGCCGGATATGAGGGACAGTATTTTTCCATGCCGACGCGCAACGTCGTTCCAAAACCGTTGCAGACACCACATCCGCCGCCGTGGGTCGCCTGTTCCAGCCGTGATAGCCTTCGATACGCTGCCAGATACGGGCTGGGTGCGTTAACTTTTGCATTTGTCGACGCAAACGAAGCAAAATTCTGGGTGGAAGAATATTATGAGATCTTCGAGAAAGCGTGTGAACCCTTGACACAGCGGGTGAATCCGAATATCGCCATGGTGTCAGGCTTTGCGTGTCATGACGATGAAGAGACGGCGATTGCCCGCGGTTTAGACGGGCTACGCTTCTTCCGATTTGGGCTCGCACACTACTATCACAACGGCTCGCAAATACCGGGTGAGACGGATATTTGGCAGTTGTATAAACAAACACCACAGGATCCAGCTGAAGGTAGAGCCGGCATCGGCACGCCTGATCAGGTCCGTGAACACTTGGAGATTATGGAAGACGCTGGCGTGGACCAAGTCGTCTTTATTCAGCAGGCTGGCGCGAACCGTCATGAGGACATAATGGAATCGTTGGAACTGTTTGCAGAACGCGTACTCCCAGACTTCAAAGCGCGAGATGCAGCACACGTTGCTCAGAAAAATGAACGATTCGCTGAAGCAACCGAGAGAGCGGAAGAACGAAAACCGGCTTTAACATCCCTCAGCGAAATCCCAACCGTGGATTCCTATCCCGTTCTCAGGCGAAAATTAGAGGAGAAAACGGAAGAAACCGATGCCAATGAGATAAGCGAAGATGGCAAAAATTTTCTGTTGTCGATAGAGGGCGGCAAGCGAGCAACGTAAGCACAACCGAAACCTACCTGAAGGAGTCGGGGTTACAAACCCCTCCCACACCGTAAAGCGGATCAGAGGCCCATAGTTAAAAAGATGAAAAATGTATTAGTGATTGACGACGACGAAAAAATCTGTTGGGCTTTCGAGCAATTCTTAGAAGGCGAAGGCTATTGCCCAAGCATTGCGAACAATGCCGAGGAAGGTTTACGCCGCATCGCAGCCGACAAGCCGGATATTGTCCTCCTCGATGTGAAATTGCCGGGGATGAGCGGGCTGGAAGCGTTAGCCGAAATTAAGGCGCAGCACCCATGGGTAATTGTAATTATCATCACGGCGTATGACGATGTGGAAACAACAATAGAAGCGATGCGCTTGCAGGCGTTCGACTTCGTCCCAAAACCGATCGATCTGGATATCGTCAAGAGCGTCCTGGAACGGGCTTTCCGCACACAATCCGTCCGAAGTACTTTGCCCATAGAGACGGCAGATCAATCGCCAACAGCAGAGATTGGCCACCGATTGGTTGGAAAGAGCAGCCAGATGCGCGAAATATACAAACTCATCGGGATCATGGCGAGCAACACGATGACTGTGTTGATTGAGGGCGAAACTGGGACAGGCAAGGATCTTGTCGCACGCGCAATCCACACAGGCAGCCCTCGGAAAACGTCACCCTTCGTCCCTGTTGATTGTGGCGCCCTTCCCGATGAACTTTTAGAGAGCGAACTGTTTGGTTACGAAGCAGGCGCTTTCACGGGGGCAAAAAAGGAGGGAAAACCCGGACGATTTGAACTGGCAAATGGTGGGACGCTTTTTCTCGATGAAGTCAGCAATATGACCCCGACATTACAGGTGAAACTCCTTCGCGCCCTCCAAACACAGGAGATTGAACGCTTAGGGGGAACGCGGCGGCTGAATGTAGATGTCCGTGTCATCGCTGCCACGAATCAGGAACTCAGTGAGATGGTGAAGCGGGGACAGTTTCGCGAGGATCTCTACTACCGGTTCAAGCGCATCGCGCTGCATCTGCCGCCGTTACGGGAACGCCAAGAGGACATCCCGTTACTGATTACACATTTCCTGCAACTCATACAAGAAGAACTTGGGAAGTCGATCCGCGGCATCTCTAAAGAAGGAATGGAATTGCTACAAGACTATCACTGGCCCGGCAACGTGCGTGAGTTGGAGAACTGCATCCGAAGCGCAGGGACACTCTGCCGTGCAGATGTGATTCTCCCGGATGATCTGCCACCAGAAATCCGAACGGGACATCAGATAGATCCTACCAGCACCTCATACCTACAAGAATCCCTCAAATCTGTTTTACAAGACATGACGAAGGCGGCTATCACGGAAAAGAGACCGGGACTTTACGAGGAAGTTGTTGCGTTGTTAGATAAAGCACTCATTGAACTGGTGTTAGATGAATTTTCGGGTAACCACAGTAAAACAGCGGAATTGCTCGGGATAAGTCGAACCACGCTTTTAAAGAAGATTAAAAAATGATTCGGATTGCACACCGTGGGGCATCAGGAACCGCCCCGGAAAATACGATCGTGGCATTCAAAAAGGCAATTGACATCGGTGTGGATGCCGTTGAGCTGGATTTACACGGGACCGCTGATGGCGAAGTCGTCGTGATACACGATACCACCTTGGATCGAACGACGAATCACCAGGGACGCGTCAATCAAACCACTTTGGAGACGATTCGACGTGCCGATGCTGGAGGATGGTTCAGCCCCGAATTTGTTGGGGAACCCGTGCCGACGCTCATAGAGGCACTGGAATGCATCGCAAAGAAAACTATTGCCGTTTTGGAAATTAAAGACCCTTTGATAGCAGAGGCAGTCGTCGCAAGAATCCGAGAGACCCGCACACGAGATCTCACCGTTATTATCTCCTTCCATACCGCTGTTTTACAGACCGTTCGTGCGTTAGAGCCTCGCATTCCAACGGGATGGCTCATCGGCAATCACAACAACCACGTCTCTCCTGTCCAATTGTGCCAGCACCTCGGAGCACTCGGCAGCAACCTACTCAATGTCAATCACCCCCTGATTACAGCGGAATTCGCTTATGAAGTCCAACGGCGCGGCATCGCACTCTGGTGTTGGACTGTCGACGACATTCACCGTATGCGCGAAATGAAAGCATTCGGTGTGCAAGGTATCACCTCAAATTACCCTGAACATTTCGCTAAAGTTTAGACTATTGCACTCGGATAATTCGGCGTCCTGTGGAAGTTTGACCAAACATGTCAGTTGTCCGGACGTGAATAACGTGTGTGCCTTTGCGGACATTTTCCGGAAGCTGCGCTTGCCAGATGTGCGATGATTTTGTAATCCCGCTCAGGGCTCGTCCTCTTTGGGGCAGTTCGCCGTTTTCCTTCAACGCTGACTTCATTGTTTCTCGAAGAGCGATATGCAGTTCCCGCTCAAGATGGTTCGTAACGTCCCGTGCCTTGAGTGCTTTATAGTATGGGTCTTCCTGGGGCATGTAGGTCATCGGGTGCCATTCTCCGACTTCACCCAGACGGAATTCAACCGTTGAGCGTTGGGTGCCGCCAAAAACGTTAACGATGAGATCCGTTGTGCCGGTGTCTGTAGACGCAACTTCCCAGGGTGCCCATATATTCATCTGATAATCTGCTGGACGACGGGCGGCTTTAAACCGAATTGCGTATTGATTCCCGCTGAATGTGAAGATGCCATATCCGTTCGGGGCACCATCACGCATAGTGGTGTGCGGGATACCGATTTCATCAAGCGTGCCCCGCCACCAACTGCCCGATGTAGTCGCATGATTGTGGTGGTGATGGGCATCGTCTCCATGCCAACCGTGTTCCGGGCCAACGAAGTCATCCCGTTGGATGTGCGTGTGCGCTGACAGGGATAACGTGTGGGGACGATCCCCGAGTAGATTCATCAATTCCTTCACATCACGCATCTCGGTCAACGGGATATGGAAGGATACAACAACAAGCTGATCTTTCGGCACAAGGGCAAGGTCGTTTCGAATGAACGCTAACTGCCGTTCTCCGACCTCACTCGCATAGCGGGGTCTATTCTCTTCATCCTGATAAAAATACACGTTGTCGATGTTGATGAAATGGACGGGTCCCCAATCGAAGGAATAACATGCGGGTCCATAAACGCGTTCAAAGGTTTCATCGGCGTATCGATCATCGGTAGCAAGGAAATTCATATCGTGGTTACCGTGGATGTTATACCACGGGATCCCGACGGTAGCCATCACTTCGTTAAGCGGATGAAATAAGTTTAAATCGTCACCTACCAGGTCGCCAAGGCTGATGCCGAACACCGCATCAATACCAATAACCTCTTCGATTACGTCGTGTGCTAACCACTCAATCTCTTGCATGTTATAGGGTTGTGTATCCCCGAAGACAAGAACCTTAAAGGTATCAGCCTCGGACTGTTCAGTGAGCGGGAAATCAACCGATTCCGGGAGTGGACCGGTTGGTGCAATACCGGCATATTTCAGTCCTTCTGGGGAACCGTGCGGTTTATGAACGTAATAAAATCGTGGAAGACGATTTTCGTCAACCGGTGTCATAAACCCACGCGGCTTAATGACAAAAAGAATGGTGTCATCACTGACCGAAAGCGAGTAGCGTCCAGTGGCATCGGTTTTTACAATGTCCTGCCCGTTTGAGACGCGAACCCCAGGCAATCCTTTCTCATTGTCGTCTTTCACCTGATTTCCGTTTGTATCTAAAAATACAGTGCCGGTTGCGGTTGAATTTGCTGCTATACCGTTTCCAATCCAGTAAAAAATCAAGGTGGCGATTAAAACTACACAATTCCATTGCTTGTAAATCATACAAATCTCCTTTTGGCATCAGTGTATTGCGTGATGTTCTTTTTCATACGCCTAATATAGTGAATTCTAAAAATAAGTTTACACTTTCCATCCCCCGGTAGGTGCGGTTTCTAACCGCACCGATTTATAGTGTAAAATTAATTCTAAAATCTACTATATTATAACATACCGAGGTTCCGGAGGGTCAACATTTCCTTGGCATTTTCATAACCCCCACTCCCGACGGAGCTCCGTTATCGGTCTGTAACTCACACCTTTGTTGTAAAAATTACCGAGCCAACTGCCGTCTTCACGGAAAAAGAAGCGATCGTCCTGCTCTTCGTGGGCGAGTTGGTATCGCGTATCAATACTGATACGATAACGGTCAGAGAGGTTGGGAGCACTGCTGTGCATCATGTAAAGTCCAAAAATAATAACGTCCCCCGGTTGAAAGTGCGCGGTTGCCAGTGTGAATCCGAATTTCTCAACCATTTCTCGTGGATCGGTACTGAAAACGGCTTCCGTCAAATCGCGATCCATATCGGTCGCACCATAGGTCGACTTTAATCGATCGTGACGGTGGGAACCGAGGCAGATGACGAGGGGTCCATTTTCCAAGTCGATGTCTGTCAATGCGCTCCACATCGTGTAACGGTTCTGTGTGCCGCGCCCGACATAAACGCTATCGTAATGAAAATGGTTGTGTCCACCTTGTGCCATACAACGAAGCCATCGTTTGTCGAACGTAATGACTGGGCCACCAAGGAATTCTTCGTAGAACCGCATCGTTCGCTGGCTATCCACAACATCGAGAATCGGTGTGGCATGCGCCACTTCAGTTTGCCGAAAAAAACTAAATGTCTGATTCGTTTCGCCGATGATACCCGCTTTGACCGGAGTGTCCGGCTTTAATCCACCGCTTTGCGCAATGGCTTGCAAGGTCCAATGTGCAGCTTTCTCTGCATCTTCCCGCGGATGAAAGCCGCGAATAAACAGATACCCATCTTCACGTATCTTTCTGTGCAACGCACCGAAATCATTGAGAAGTGCGGTGGAATCTGCTAATTCGACGATCTCTTCACCGAAATGAAAAAGATGCTCGCCGAATTCAAAGGGAGTGCCTGTTTGGATTTTTTTAGGTGTATTGACTGTCATCTCCGCCTCCAAAACATAACTGCAATATACACAAGAATTGGGTAAGATAACAACGCCGTTGACCAAGCGATGCCCTCTAATCCCCACTGCTGCATGAGGAACCAATTGAGAAAAGGATTTAGAATAAGCCTGATAAGCGTTGCCGTAACAACTGTCCGGTGTGCCTGGCGTGCGAGATGCGCCCGGATGAGCAAGCGGCTGATTAAACGCGGGAGCATTCCGAATAGGTAGATGCCGAGCAATGAAGCGATATGGAATTGTCCCGCCGCCGACAACTCGCCGTGTCCATATAACAGCTTAACAATGTCTACTCGGAAAAGGTAAAAACCTATCAGGAACGGGACCATGAGGATAAGTAGCACAACGACACTTTGCCAGACACTTCGCTGTAACTGCGTTCCTGTAGGAGAGGAGGAAACATCCAAGGAAAAACCCTCCGATTCCCGACCTGTTTTTAAACGCTTCTCGGATTGTGAGTCGGCGGACGATATCTTTGCCCAATGCGAAAGTAAAACTGGAAGCGTTACACCCGTGAGCGTTTCAGGGATTGCGCACAAACGGAGCGCGTAATCCAATTTCGAGACAGAACTTGCGCCCAATGAACTTGCCATGCCTCTGTCGACGACCGGGTTTAACCCGTCTGAGATCGCTGCACCCATCATTAGCAGACATTGCCGTAGAAATTGCGTCGTGTAGGGGGTCGTTTGCCAACTGGGTTTAAGGTGAACCGCAGATAGATTCAGGACAGCGCAGCATCGCCAAAACAGGACGATCAGCTGAAACAGTTCACCGATAATCAAGGCGAGCGGTATGCTAAACCATGTCAGGAACGGCTGGCAGAGGTATATCACACCGATGACAAGGAGAGCACGGAGTCCTTGCGCGATAACCGGTAGGTGAAAGGCTTGATACGTGTCTAAGATCGCCTTGAGCATCCAGCGGGCTGCGGCGATAATCGTAAAGCAGAGGAATCCACACACGAGGCCGATTGTCGTAACGGGTGAAAGTCCTGTGCTCGGCAAAAAGGATTGAGAGACGACCCATGAAACGAAGACGAGGACGCAGCAAAGTCCCGGCATGAATACGATATACCGGGAAAAAATCGATTGGACGCAACGGCGTGCCTCGGTTTCACTTTTTGCACGCGCGTCCGCTAACATCGGGACGAGGACGGAATATGCGGAAGCCGCACTGAGCAATTCAATCAGAAATACCGCGATCCCCCAGTAATAGTAGATAAAATCCATCTCTGCCGGGGCACCGAACCAATTCGCAAGGACGACGTAGATGAGAAATGTTCCCATACGTCCAACCAGGCTCAGCGGCGTAATAATCAGGACGTTCTTGAGGAGGGAAACTTGGGACTGAGAAGCATGGGTGGACATGACGCAATTGACGAAAGGCGGACTTGAAGTAGAAGGCGTTATAGATGCCTCAGTGTAGAGGCACCTATGGCGCTATCATGCAATAGGTTTTGAGAAGCGACACCAGCGCAACTACTCACGCACTTGACCGTCTCCGTAGACGGTATACTTGTAAGTCGTCAACCCCTCAAGCCCCATCGGACCACGGGAGTGGAGTTTTTGTGTGCTAATCCCGACTTCCGCACCTAATCCAAATTCATAACCGTCTGTGAAGACAGTGCTGGCATTGACATAGACTGCGGCGGAGTCGACCTCTTTAAGGAACCGTTGCGCCGCGCTGTAACTTTCGGTGATAATTGCATCGGAATGATGCGAGCCGTAGGTTTCAATGTGGTCAATTGCCGTGTCTATGTCGTCTACAACTCGAACGGATAGGATATAATCGAGGTATTCTGTCCGCCAATCTTCTTCAGTGGCAGATTTTGCTGTGGGATACATCTGTTGTGTTCGCTCGCATCCGCGGATTTCGACATCCGCACCTTGCAACTTGTCACAGAGCGTCGGAAGAAATTTCTCGGCAGCATCGGTATGGACGAGAAGGGTCTCTACGGCATTGCAAACAGCCACTTTGTAGCCAACTTTCGCGTTCATACAGATCTTGGTTGCCATATCGAGGTCAGCGGCTCCGTCAACGTAGATATGACAGATACCATCGGCGTGTCCTAACACCGGGACATCGGATTCTTTCATCAAACGCTGGACGAATTCGTTGCTGCCGCGTGGAATGACCAGATCAATCTCGTCTGGCAATTGGATGAGTTCATAAACCGCCTGCCGGTCAGTCGTGTTAACGAATTGGATGGCATCTGGCACGCCTTCTGCGGCAGCAGTCTTACTGAGGATATCCGCAAGTGTCGCGTTGGAGTGAATGGCTTCAGAGCCGCCGCGGAGGATAACCCCATTACCGGATTTGATGCAGAGTGCCGATACCTCAACAGTAACGTCCGGACGCGACTCATAGACCACAGCCACGACACCGATAGGGACGCGCACTGTACCGATTTTGAGTCCATTGGGGCGTTCCCCCATACTGATGACCGCGCCGATCGGGTCAGGGAGTGCAGCGACTTGACGGAGGTTGTCTACCATCCGTTCAATTTTCTGGTCGTCCAATAGGAGGCGTTGCATCAGCGGAGCAGCGAGTCCAGTTTTTTCGCCTTTTTCGAGATCAATACGATTTGCTTCCTGAATTTTATCTTTAGAATTTTGGAGACTTTCAGCCATCGCTAAAAGCGCCTGGTTTCGAACATCGGCGGAACTCCGTGATAAAACACGCATTGCCGATTTCGCCTTCCGCGCCTGTGATTGGATCAATTCTTGGATGTTTCCGTTCATATTTTTAATTATCCCTTGCGGTTCGGTCAGGTGGGTTTGGATATTTCATCTTCCTTTGAAAACGGGTGTTAGTATTTTAACATACCGCTTGGAAAATTTTCAATAGAATTGCCCAGCTGAATTGAGGCTATTTAGTTTACTGTTTTTTTCGCGTTTTTGATTCCCCAGCCCGGTAGGTGCGGTTTCCTAACCGCACCGGATCCCCCAAAAATCCCAGAATTGCTTAAAACTAAATAACCTTGCTGGCTGAATTTGTTGTAAAAAAGTGCTGTGCCCCCGACGAAGGAACGAAATCAGTCGAGTAACACCAGATTATCTCGATGTATAATTTCATCGTAATCGCGGTACCCGAGAATGTTCTCAATATGCTTCGTGTGTTTTCCTGCGAGTTTGGCAGTCTCCACGGCATTATAATTCACCAAACCGCGTGCGAATTCCGTGCCGTTTTCGGTGAGGCACGAGACTGTATCGCTATAATCAAAATCGCCTTCAACGCGTCGGATACCCGCAGGTAATAGGCTTTTACCACCTCGCACAAGGGCATCACGCGCACCGTTGTCCACAAAGAGTCTACCTCTCGGTGGACGTGAATAAGCGATCCACCGTTTCCTGCCGGAGATACGCGAATTTGGAAGGAATAACGTTCCGAGAAGCTCACCCTTCAAGAGCCTTGTTACAACAAGCGGTTCCTGTCCGTATGCCATCACCATCATCTCTCCGGATCCGGTGACAATATCAGCGGCTTGCAATTTCGTCACCATCCCGCCGGTGCCGCTTGTAGTGCCAGCACGTCCAGCGGCTTTCCAGACCCCGTCTGAGATGGTCGTAACAGTGTGTATCAATTCCGAGTCAGGGTCGTGCCTTGGGTCCGCGGTGTAGAATCCCGCCTGATCTGAGAGAATGACGAGGAGTTGTGCTTGGGCGAGATTGGTTACATAAGCAGAGAGGGTATCGTTATCACCAACCCGAATCTCGTCCACCGCGACGGTGTCATTTTCATTGATAATCGGGATCACACCGAAGTGGAGAAGGGCGCGCAGTGTGTCGTTCATGCGGGTATAGCGTTTCCGATTGGAAAAATCATCCCGTGTCAGCAACATGAGTGCCGTCTGCTGTCCATAGTTGCGAAATAACGCCTCATAAACTGCCATCAACTCAATCTGTCCAACAGCCGCAGCCGCTTGTAAGCGTGGTAGCGTTTGCGGACGTTGTGTCAAACCGAGTCGGGGCCAACCCGCCGCAATGGCACCAGATGTGACAAGGATAACCTCTACACCATCCTCTTTAACGAGTGCTAAATCGTGAACCAGCCCATGGAGGGCATCTTCGTTGAGGTGCGCGCCTTTTGAAATGGTGCTGCTGCCGACCTTTACGACAATGCGCTTTACGTCTGACAAACGGGCACGCTGTTCAGTTGGATTGCATGGCTCGGGGGCTATAGGTGAACTCAAATTCATCGATCTGAATGGTGTCTCCTTCTACTGCGCCGGCGCGTTCCAAGGCGTTAATCACGCCCATCTTTTTCAACTTCCGGTACAGCAGAATCAATGCTTGCTCATTTTCCAGGTCCGTCATAAGGACAGCGCGACGGGGTTCCTCACCACTCACAACAAATCCTTCCCGCGTCTCAGCGAGTTCAAATCGTGCGCGTGGCTCTGGCGGGAGTTCCGTTTCAAAGACGATCGTCGTCTCCGCCTCCTTTCGGGCGCGCGCTTCAAGGTATTGTAACGAACGGTAGGCTTGCTGTATCAGAGGGTTCACACCCTCGCCTGTAACTGCAGAGATAGGGAAAACCTTCCGCTTGCCGAAATATTTTTCGACACGCACCAAATTCGCCGCAGCCTCCGGCATATCTATCTTATTCAGCGCAATGATTTGTGGGAGTTTTATTAAAAGTTCGTTGTAATGCCCGAGTTCGAGGTTGAGTTGCTCGTAGTCCTCGATCGGGTCCCGTCCATCTGTCGCGCTTAGATCGATGACATGGATAAGCATCTTGGTCCGTTCAATGTGTCGCAGAAATTGGTGTCCCAAGCCTGCCCCTTTGTGGGCACCTTCTATCAACCCAGGAATGTCGGCGAGCACAAAATTCTGTTCCCGATTGATGCGGACAACCCCTAAATTCGGACGGAGTGTGGTGAACGGATAGGCGGCGATTTTTGGAGTCGCGGCGGAGGTGCGCGCCAGCAGGGTCGATTTACCGGCGTTCGGATAGCCGACCAAACCGACATCAGCGATGAGTTTAACTTCGAGGCTGATTTCGCGTTCTGCTCCCGGCTCCCCTCTTTCTGCAACGCGGGGTGCCTGAAAAGTGCTGCTCTTAAAACGGACGTTGCCTTTACCGCCAATGCCCCCACGTGCGACAATAACAGTTTCATCATACGCTGTCAGATCCGCAAGTAACTCGGCTGTATCAAGATCTCTGACGAGGGTGCCAGCAGGGACTCTAACAATACAATCTGTACCATCGGCGCCGTCTCGCTGCTTGCCCATGCCGTGTCCGCCATTTCCAGCGACTTGACGGGGGTTATGACGCAAATCGATCAGTGTACTCATCCCAGCGGTAGCGATGAGGAGAACGTTTCCACCGTTCCCACCGTCCCCCCCATCGGGACCGCCACGAGGGACATATTTCTCTCGACGGAAACTGATACATCCGTTCCCGCCATCACCTGCTTTGACCTGAATCCTTGCTGTGTCCATTTTTTAATTATTCCTTGCGGTTCGGTCAAGAGGAATGGATATTCACGTGCCTTTACGTTCATCCGCCTGCTCCGCTGTTGCAGGCTACGGTTCTGGTTATAGAAGACTTACAAGGTTTTAGCAATAAAACCTGCCTCGGTTATCGCCTCTGTGAGATGTGCAGGCGTAACGCGTAACGCATCAAAATGAACGACAGCCTCGGCTTTACGCAAGTTGACCTTCGCACGCCGAACGCCTGGCAGTTCTGTGAGGGCATCGGTTACGGTTTTGACACAATGTTGACAGGACATCCCACCGATGCCGATTTTTAATTTCGTTTTTTTCATGATTTACACCTTTGTCGGAAAACTATGTTTGCATGACGGACACGTTTGCGTAGGCGTTCGAATCGCCAATCCACACGCAGGACAGATACGTTTCACCCGAAAACGTTCCACAAGACGAGACACAATGACGATACCCAAAAAAAGAATAATAAGAAAGGCGACTTCCCAAAAACCGATAGACACCTTTTGTTTTTCTCCTTAGTTGACGAAAGAGGATGCTATACGATGCCGCCACTTCTTAAAAGATACTACTTTACTACACACGTAATCCGCGTAAGGTTTCGAGGTTCGTCGCGTGCATTGTCTCCATCTGTGGTGTTTCAATGATAAGCGGAATTTCCGCAAACCGGGAATCGTTGAGAATATAAGCGAATGCGGCTGCACCGATATTGCCATCACCGATGTGTTCATGCCGGTCGACGCGACTCTGATAGGCGGATTTTGCGTCGTTGAGGTGAAAAGCCTTTAGGCGTGCTAAGCCGATAATCTCGTCAAACTGATTGAATGTTACCTCGCAATCCACCTCCGTCCGGAGGTCGTAGCCAGCAGCGAAAACGTGACACGTATCCAAACAGACCCCGAACCGATCCGGATATTTCGACATACCGATGACATCACGCAAATGTTCAAAGCGGTAGCCGAGGTTCGTGCCTTGCCCAGCGGTGGTTTCAAGGAGGACGGTGACATTCGGTGCTTCGGCGTTTTCAAATAGGAAATTGAAACTCTCGCTTAGCGCTTTTAAACCGAGTTCCTCACCTTCGCCGAGATGCGCACCGAGGTGTGTCACGATGTAGCGGAGACCAAGCGTATCCGCAAGTTCCATCTGCTCCTGAAACTGCTGCCGTGATTTTTCGAGGACCTCTGTTTTCGGTGAAGCGAGATTGCTCAGATGAATATCGTGAACGATCACATCTCTGATCGGCGATGTTGTCCAAGCATCACGAAACTTATCAATGACTGCAGGGAGCGGCGGTTTCGCCACCCATCGGTTCGGGTTTCTCAAGAAGATTTGGATCGTATCGCAGTGGAGTTTATCGCCATTTTTGATGGCATTGTGTAAGCCGCCTGCTGTGGACACGTGTGCACCGAGAATCATATTTCGATTGGTCTCTCCTTGTGTGGTGTTCTATAAAAATTTTCAACCTGAGTGTACAGGAATTATAGCACACCCCAAATGCAGATAGCAAATTTTCTAAAACGGAAATGCGGACATATCTATTACGGATGTACGACAGTCTTGATGCCGTGTTGAGCGGCAGCGTTATCAAATGCCGCGAGTCCCTGGGCAAGCGAAAACCGATCTGTTAACAAGGGTTCAAAATTGAGGGCTTTTTCTATCAAAAGTTGCCGCGACGCTTCAAGACTTGAACGGGAAAACGCCCACGAAGCCATCAGTTTATGACCCGCATAATGGAATTCCTCTAAATCGATATGGAGCGTTTCACCATCCGGAGCAAGTCCAAAGAAGTTGACGCATCCGCCTCTGCGGACAAGCTCGAAAGCGAGCGCAATTACGGATGCCTTATTGGTTGTGGAAGAGATAACAGTATCAACGCCACCGCGGGTGATGTCTTGAAACTGCGTAATAGCCTCCGGCGAAGTATCAAACGTGTGATCAGCACCCAGCATTTCGGCGGCAGTCCTGCGGTGAGCCAACGGTTCCACCACGTATGTTGCCAAACCCGCTCGCTTTGCCAATTGCGTGAATATCAAGCCGATAGGACCGGCACCCAGAATAGCAACAGAATTCTTGAAAAGTGTTTCCCACATCGCATTCAGGCAGCACCCCAGCGGTTCCAGAAAGAGCAACTCTTCAGGTGGGATGCTGTCAGGCACTCGGATAAGTTTACCGGTATCCACGCCGTGTTTTGGCATCCGCATATACTCGGCGTAACCCCCATCAATATCGTGACCGATACCTTCAATAGTATTACAGTATTTATCCAAATCGTTCTGGCATTCAGGACAGACACCACAGGAAAGCATCGGATTCACAGTAACCCGTTCACCGGTTTTGACATCCGGGTGTCGACTCTCTACCACGACACCTGCGAGTTCATGTCCCATCACGACGGGTGGCGCGTAATCCGAAACATCTCCACGCAGCGCGGCAAGGTCAGACGCGCAGATACCACAGAGTTCTATCTCAATGAGCACATCACCAGTCGCAAGCGTAGGGATGGGTTTCTCATGGATCCGTAGTTGCTGAATTTTCTCAAAAACAATAGCCTTCATATTTTTAATTATGGACCTCTGGGCCGCTGCGTCCGTTGTCCTTGCGGGTTTCCTGTCATTCTCAACGTGGTTAGAGGCTGTAAGGGTATTAAAATAGCACCAAAACCGTAGCCCGAAATGAAATGGAGGGCGGTTCTTAGGCAAACAACTTTCAATCATGAGCCGCGTTGTGTAACCGCAAGGAAAAATTAAAATTCGTAAGGCACGGTCTCCGCCTGATGTGTCTTGGCAGATTTTTCAGCCAAATCCATGATAGCAATGACGCGGCGAGCCGACTCCGGTGTCACAAGCAACGGTGTGCCATCGTTTAAGTGAGCGACGATATTTTCATAGTAGGTAGGTCCCGGTCTACGATGGTAACCGACCTGCTGCTCTTTGGGGTGTCCCTCGACTTCGGATAAGACCTGAAACCCGCCATCTCCGTCGGTAATCGCGCCGTGTGAGCCGAGCAATTTCCACCGGGATCCGCCAATTTTCGCGATGTTAGACATCTGGATATTCGCCGCCGCTCCGTCCGCCACCACTTCTCCACCTGCGAACCGAATAATGGCTTGGACATGGTCCTCGTTCGTAATATCGTCCCAGACGAGGTTCGGTTGATAGAAGCCTGTCACGTTAATCATCGGTGCCTCAAGGACATTGAGCAGCCAATCGAGGTAGTGGGCACCCCAATCGTAGAATTGGCCACCGGAGATTGCCTTAACACTCCGCCACCAATCTGGATTCGGTCTCCCATAGCCGCCACCCCACATCTCAACGCTAAAGACTTTACCGATAACACCGGAATGGACGAGTTCACGAAGTGTCCAAAAATCGGCATCCCACCGTCGGTTGTGATGAACGGACAACATAACGTCATTCTCTTCGGCGGTCGTAATCATTTCAGTGGCTTCTGCGGTGGTGACACACATCGGTTTTTCAACAACGACATGTTTACCTGCTTCAAGGCTCGACACAGTCGGACCACAGTGCAGGCTGTGCGGGAGGACGTTCGCAATCAGATCGATACCATCGTCCGCATTGAGTTCTTCAACCGAGTTATAGGTGCGGACGCCCGGAAAATCCTCTGTCGCCGCTTTTGTTCGCTCCGGATCAATGTCACAGATGGCAACACATTCAATACCGTCTGTATTTTGCATCATATTTGCATGGGCTCTGCCCATATTGAATGCCGCGCCATACCCGAGGACGGCACCTTTGATAGTATCTGCCATTTATTTCGCTCCTTCTCTTTTATGTGAATGCCTAATTATAGCATAAACCCGAAAAAAATCGCATAACAATTACCTTAAACTTTACACACCCGTTGACATTTCCAAAGATTTATGATAGACTCAACCGATGTTTATTAACACAATTGCATCCCGATTGTTTAGAAAAATACAACTCCTAAGGGATGAGCGATCTGTGTCGATTCTACATACTATTATTCATCAGACTCCTTGAGGTAATTTATGGCAAAAGTTGGATTAATCGGCGTTGGCAACATGGGGATGGGGATGTCAAGAAACATCCTGAAAGCCGGACACGAACTCACAGTGTATGATGTCCGCCCGGAGCCGTTGGAAACACTCGCACAAGAGGGCGCATATACCGCAACATCACCGCGCGAAGTAGGGGCAGCCGCGGACACCGTTTTTATTATGGTCCTGAATGTTGAACAGGTCAAAGCAGCACTTCTCACGGAAGATGGGCTACTGGCAGGACTCAAACCGGGCGGCACGGTCATCTGTACGGCAACCATCGGACGCGCACAGGTGATGGAGGCCGCTGAACTCGTAACAGAAAGAGGGTTTAATATGGTCGACGCACCTGTCAGTGGCGGTGCACCGGGCGCAGCCGCGGGGACCCTTACAATGATGGTATCCGCACCAAATGAAACCTTTGAAGCCTCGAAACCCGTGCTCGAAGCCGTCGGACGAGATATCTATCATGTTGGCGAGGAGATTGGGATGGGGCAAACCGTCAAGTCGGCACTCGCAGTCCTCATCGGTGTGAACTATGCCGGTATCTTTGAAGCATTGACGTTAGCAGTCAAGGCAGGTGTAACGCCGGAAACACTGCGCGATGTAGTGAGCACGAGTGTTGCTGGTAATTTCCTCTTCAGAGACACAACGCAAAATATATTGGATCGGAATTTCAAGGGACAAAGTAATATCGGCACGATGTATAAGGATCTCACTTTGGCAAAAAATATGGCAAGCGATTGTGGCGTGCCGCTTTTCGCAGCAAGTGCCGCTTTTGAACTGTTTCAAGCCGGAAAGGCAGTAAATCCTGATGAGGATAACTGGACGATTATCAAAATCCTTGAAAACATTGCAGGAATCAAAGTCCAAAAGACAGAATAATTATAATCTCGGAATCTTGTGAAAATGTATTTAGCGTGGGTTTGATAAAATCACAGTGTAGCGCAAACTTTCCAGTTTGCGCCCACAGCACACAAACTGGAAAGTTTGTGCTACGGCCTACAGAGACACAAAAATTGAGAGGAATTGAATGTTCAAATTGGGAACGATCACAGATGGAATCAGCCGGAACTTCGAGTATGCGCTCGACACGATGGTAGAAACTGGATTGGAATACGTTGAATTACAGTATCTTTGGGAAAAACAGGTTGGAGATCTGACAGATGCCGACATCGAACGGGTCAAGGGGCTAATCGAGGAACGTGATTTAAAGGTCTCGTGTATTTCGCACCACAATCTCTCAGCACTTCCTCTGGATACAGCGGTCGATGCACCTGCGTATCGAGCACACATTACGACATTACAACGCTGTATCGATGTCGCGCAGGCACTCGGTACAAACCTGGTTCGCATTTTCAGTTTCCGAAAGGAGATGGTGCTTTTCGGGGCAGAACCCATTATCTCCGAAGGCGCCTGGACGACACTCCTGAACAGGTTAGAGGAACCGTTGCGAATCGCCGATGCAGCGGGTATCACGCTTGTGATCGAAACCGCAATCTCCGGTAACGTCACATCCGCACACCTCGCAAGAAAGTTGATTGATGAATTGGGCGCGCCACACCTGAAAGTCCTCTGGGATCCGTGCAGCTCGCTCTATTGTACCGAAATTCCCTATCCGGATGGGTACGAAGTTATCCGTGAGCACATTGCCCACGTTCATCTCAAGGATGGCGTTGTGAACCTTCCAGCGGCGACATTCGATTTCTGTGCCATGCGCCAAGGACAGATGGATCCTTACTACAACGACATCGTGAATGCGCTGAAACGGGACGGATACGAAGGTGTGATCTCCTTAGAGAGTGTCTACACCCCAGTAGGCGGGACGCGTGAGGACGGGTTTCGGGAATCGCTACCTGTCTTTATGGAACTCATGGGACGGTAACAAAACTTATGGTAGGTGCGGTTTTCCAACCGCACCCAGCACCATGTGCACACTTAATTTTGGATTTATAGTAAAGCCCGTAATTAATTATACATTTTTATAATTTCATCAATAGATGTCTCAGCGTTGTATTGACGGATGCGCTTGATGTTCGCGAAATCCTTCTCAATCGGGTTCAACTCCGGGGAGTAGGGCGGCAAAAAT
>JAJEDB010000065.1 GCA_022821725.1 Candidatus Poribacteria bacterium
CCAGGTAATCACGACTGCGCCGGTGGCTTTATCGCGTGCCGGACGGAAGTGTGAGAGTTCGACGGGCAGGGGACCACCAGCATCATAGCCGGGGGTGCCTGCGTCTTCATCGCTGCCATACCACGTTGCGGGTCCAGAGACCAGCGGTGTGTCGGAAGCGAGCCCCCAGCCATTGGCATCCGTGCCCATCGTTGCCATGCCATCTGCGAGCATTTCACGACGGATGAGTGAACTCCGTCCACTATCGTCCATCGGGATATCCCATGCCGCATCGGCACCGAGGTTCCCTGCGGTATCGCCATACGCCAACACACCGGTCTTCTGTGGCGGAATCAGTGCCGCCATGAAGCCCATGGTGCTGATAAAGGCATACCGACCTCTTTGATTGACTTGGCTTGAGATGTCAACGACGCGATCGCTACCGGCTAAGTTGCTGGAGCTTCGAGCACTTCCACCGACCAACAGGAGGGATTTACCCATCGTGCCACCCATGCCTTCGCCACCACCCACACCGAGCGTGCCACTGAGGTTGATGTTGACGGTAGCACCAATAACGCTGGCATCCGCTGCGGCGTTGGTGATCATGAGGGACCATCCAGCGAGGCTCTTTTCTGCGCCGGAGACGTTCGTGAGTTCGATCCACTGTGGGAGTCGACCGTTGCCCGTATCCACCATGATTTCAGTAATCATGATGTCCATAGCACCAGCAACTGGAATTACAGGTGCAGGTGTGGGTTCGGGAGCGGGTGTCGGTGCGACTGGATACGCAGTCGGTGAGCGACCCGGTGAGCCGACCCGTGTTCCTACTTTCGTCAGATCAAAGTTCAGTCCCGGAGGAACAGAGGCTGCCCAACTGCTTGCCAGCGTGCCATCGGCATCATCATCGGGTTTCCGCTGCATGGAGATGAGAGCCAGCGTCGGTATAACGGCTACGACATCTGCAGTACCTTCGTCAATACCCGTTCTACCACTTTGCCCCTTAAGGGTCCAAAAACCACCAGCACCGACTGTGCCGACTCGGTCTTGGATGTTGTTCGCCGCGACACTCATATCAGGAAGGGTTGCGCCAGCATCATAGAACACTAACTTATGCGTTCCATCGCCCATCTTAATGTCTACATTGGCTGTGTTCCGAATCTCAATGTACTGGCTATTGACAACAGAAGAATCCTCCGAAAGGCTCGCGTCTGTACCCCACATGATTTCACTGATAAACAGGGGGCCGTCGGGAGCGACGAGGTCAATTGTGCCACCGTTAGCAAGGAACGCCTCTAAATTCGGTAAACCGCCCGCTTCAATGAGGTTATACGTCAAGCCGAAAGGTTGACGTGCTGTCGCAGCTGGAGACTTCTTCGCATCCCCAGGATTGCGAACTGCGGAGCCGGCTTTATTTTTCGCAACGACCAAAAAACCATCTTCGCTGGCAGTAGCTTTCGGGATGATACCTTCGTTGAGAAGCTTGACTTCAATACCCGCAGATTTGATCGCGGTAACGGCAGTGTTGGTCTTGACCGTTAGAAGATCTCTGCCTTCAGTGAGCATACTGTCGGGTTTGCGGACATACGACGGCTGTGTGATAGCCCCTGTCGGACGTTCCATACCTGCGAAGTCTTTGACCTTGATCTTAACAGTTTTTTCGCCTTCCTTCGTATTGAACGTAACGAGGTAGAGATGGATTTTATCATCCCGCCAAGTCGCCAAACCAGCAGTTGAACGATCAGTAGGGGCTATCTCTGCTGGAAGTGTTTCCGCAGTACCCCCATTATTTGGTCCTGGACGCGCCATGAGTCCCATGGGTGCCATCATAGGGGATGCTAACTTCACAACCGATGCGACAGTCGATTCACCCGCATCAATATGATCCGCTTTGAAGCCTCCCATGGGTTCTTCACTCAAAAGGATGTGTGCTTCAAAGGTTGCTGTCGTGATAGGTGAGAAAGGCTCACCGACGAGGGCGATCTTCAAGACATCGGGTCCATTGGCTCGATCTCCCGGAAGCAGATGAATATCCGTCTTGAGTTCTTTACTCGTATCATCGTTAAACGGATCGTGAGAACCGATGCCTTTTGCAATCTTGAGAGTGACTTTTCTCACCATCTGAGCGGCAGTTCCATCAGCCCCAAGAGTAATCACCAGCGTGACCATCTTCGCAGCAGTAGCATTGGGGATGGGATCATCTGTGTCACCCCCATTCAGCATAACAGCCGGCAACAAACCGCCATCTTTATCATAACCAGCGACCATCACTTTGCCAGCTGGCACGACAACTTCCCTATCAAAGTTAACCGTAACCTCGATGGATGCGTCCGCAGCCGGAGGGGACACCTGCAATCCATCGGCATGACTGACATCCATTAGTGTCGCATCACCAGCCGCGTTTTGGACCTGGTAAAGGGATACGTCGAATTCACCAGCCATCGCAGGCGTTGCTACGAAAGCGAGTGCAAATATTGTAATGAAAGTTGTCAAGGAAAATGCCCATTTATTAGACATCATTCGTTCTTTCTCCTTGTTCTTATGTGGAATAAAATGTTTGACGGGTTGGGAAACCCAACCCCTACTTACCTAAAACCTTTTCAAAATCAAGAACGGATCCAGGGATTAATAAATCCATTCATTCTTTGAACTTAACCTTTCATACTTTCTGTTACATTCGGAAGGAGATGGGCAGGATTTTGAGCCTTCTTGTGGGAGGGGTTTCCAACCCCGACTCTTCGATTCGGGCTATATACCTTAATATATAGGGAAAAAGTAACAGGAGATGTTGGAGGTTGACTCAATATTTCGGTGTCTGCCTCCATTTTTATAATTTTTTGGAATTTATTTAATTTTTTTATAAATAATTTACTTTTTTTCACTTTTTTTATGAAAATATGCGATTTTTTGTAATTTTAACTTGACAAATGCCGTTATATAGGGTATAATTAACTGCGTAATGGGTTGAAACGCGAGATTTTTACACAATTACGCGAGGAATTCAGGATGCGACGCTCAAACACAAAAGCTATGTTGACTGCCTGTGAGATGTCCTTCAACGGGAAAACCGATAATGAGATAGCAACCGATTTAGGCACGTCTGTCTCAGCGATCTCCCGGTGGCGGAAGAATGAGATCTGGATAGAGTTTGAACAGGAGCTCATTACAACCCACAAGCAGTCTTTGTTAGAGACGCATCGATCCACAACCCTTGACGATAGCACACCTGCAAGTGTGCGAACCATACAGAAAGTATGTTTTGTTCAATTCGGCAGTCCCTTCCATCTCTTGGCTGCGTAACGTTTTCCCCCCGATTCTCCCCCAGACGTGACAGAAAATTTCCCCAAATATCTGTGTCCGCCGCGACGCGCCTCGGTTCAGTTTCCTCGTAGGTTGGGTTGAGCGGAACCGAGACAGACGATGCGGATACCTCAAGGCTATTTCAGCACCTTATGCCGGCATATCAATCAAGGAGATAGCGAAACCCAACGTCATATCGACACGTTTGCAGTCTCTCAGCGAAAGGAAAATGTTGGGTTTCACTCTGTTTGTGGATGTCTATGAGAGTGTGATTGAAGTTATCTTTGACTTTTGTGCGTGTTAATAGTAGAATTGCAAGGAAGTCTATATTTTTGAACAGAGGAAACTATAATGAAAAATATTCTCGCCCTCTCAATCCTGCTGTGTGCCCTCGCGATGCCAGCAATGGGTGAACTCACGGATGCTGACCTTGACAAGATCCGCTTGATTGTCAAAGAGGAAGTCAAGAGCGAGATCACCGCATCTGAAAAGCGTATGAAAGAATACATTTCTCAGGAAATAAAAACCGTCAATGCCAAAATAGAAGGAAACGACGAGCAACTGAGCCAGCTTTTCTGGTTGGTCATTGCTTTGATGGCACTCATAGGTTTACCACAAGCCATAATCGCGTGGCGCAGCAGAAAAGATCGCTCCCTTGAACAGCAGATTGAAACCCTCACACAAGAAATCGAAACGCTGAAGCAACAGCGGATTGTCAGTTCCTGACAGGTGCAGGCGAGGGGACCTTGGGGAAATACGCAGAAATACGCAGAAATACGCAGAAACACCCAAGCAAAGACCCCTATCAATACGCAGAAATACCCAAGCAAAAACACGCCAAGCAAATACCCCAACCTACGAGGCTATGATGAATTTTTTCTAAAATTGACCCTATGTAGGACTTACGCGAAATGACCAAATTTTACCTATTTTCACGGGATTCGGTGTCCCTTCCCAGTAACGGGTGGGAACCCCCCTCCCCAGTAACGGGCAGGGACCCCGGTTAGAAACCACGCCTACCGGGGGAGTGCGTAAGTCCTAACTATAGTTCGGCTGGGAAACTGAACCTACCGGTTCTAAGGCTTTGTCAAGTTGGGAGGCGTGCGATAGGGGTTCCGTTGCGTCGAAAAGCAACTTGCAAAATGTGCGCAAATCTGATATACTCTTAAAACCGGTTGTGGGTGGCACTGCAAAGTTTGCCGCAAGGAGAACCTGTTTGCCACCTTCCCACCTTTGCGGGGGGATAAAACAAACGGGTGCTGGAACCTCCCATGAAAACGATTTTGTTTCTCTCAATACTGCTGTGTGCCCTCGCGATGCCAGCAAGTGGCGCACTCACGGATGCTGACCTTGACAAGATACGCTTGATTGTCAACGAGGAAGTCACTAAAGAACTCACTCCAATCAAAGCCGATATTGCTCAGTTAGACACACGGCTTCGAAACGTTGAAATTGCGATAGGTTCACTCACCGGTCGCATGGATGGCGTTGAAAAACAGGTCTCACATGCCACAAATGTAACGTATGGTCTCATTGCTCTTATTGTGGTCGCCATCGGTATCCCCGCGTGGCATGGGAAAAGAGACCGCGACCAAGAGCGAAAGATTGAAGCACTCACACAAGAAATCGAAACGCTGAAGCAACAGCAGATTGCCCAACCCTGAAAGGCACACGCCCCTTGACAATGCCGAGATCCGCCGCGTATCGACGTGTTTCACCGGCATATTTGAGACTCGTAAACACACAAAAAGCATGGGAACGGACAGGAGCGGATTATGAAAATCCTACGCTCAGCGGCTGAAAACGGGTCGGTTGGGAGGCGTGCGATAGGAGGTCCGTCGCATCGAAAAGCAACTTGCAAAGTGTTCACAAATCTGGTATACTCTTATATAGGACTTACGCAGAGATGCGATAAATCGCATCACTACAAACAGATATACCTCACAAATATATGTTTTCCAAAGGAAGCGTAGGTTCGTAGTAGCGCAATTCATTGCGCCTTGCGTAAGTCCTGTTATAGTAAAGTCCGAAAACTTGGGCACTTTAGAAAACACAAACGCCACCTTCCCACCTTTGCGGGAGGATAAATCAAACTGGAACACCTCATGAAGACGATACTCGTTCTCTTTATACTCTTGGCTGCGATCGCTTTACCGGCTCTTGGCGAATTGACCGCTCAAGACTTGGAAAAGATACGACAGATCGTCAAAGAGTCAGAAACCGCCTTAACGGCACGTATAGAAAAAGTTGACACCAAAGTTGATGCTATTGAGACACGCCTCCGGACAGTCGAAACAGGTGTTGCGGAACTACGAGGACGCAGCATCGGCTTTGGTGTCTTAAGAGACTGGCTTGTTACCATCTGCGCTATCGGTGCGTTCATCATCTCTATTTTCGCATTAGTGAGAGCACAACCGAAAGCACCACAGACCAGACCGGACACCAGCAAAGCAGTGTCTCAATAGTTGCGGGTATCAATATAAATGGATATAATAAACGAGCAAACATGTCTGCCCGCTGTCCTAAAGTTCAACGGAGAAGAGGAATGCAATTGAAAATCGTTAGCACTCGAAAAAGCAGCGTTGCGAAGTTAGGACTCGGTTGTGTCGTGTGTCTACTCCTCGGGTTTGGGATATTGCTTTACGCGCAAGACAAAACGAAAGTGGAGATTATTGCTACAAAGCCGGATATAAACCCGATCAAAAAAACGGAAAGCGACTCGGTGAAAACACAAGCACTCCTGAAAATGAAGGAGCAAGCCGCACCACCAGCCAATAGGTTCCGTGCACGTCAAAATCGAGGGAGCATCGACTTCGGAGAAAATGGGGCGTTCTACAAAGTAATTATTGACAACAATCTCTTTCGTCCCCTTGGCTGGACCCCACCGAATAACGAACCCGCCTATAGTTTAATTGGGACCGCTGTTGGGACAGAGGGTGCCGTGTCGCAGGCAACGCTGCTCGAGAAAAAATCGAATCGGTATCACTTTGTGACGATAGGGACAAAACTCGGCGATATGACCGTAAAGGACATTCAGGCAAAGCAGGTAACCCTGGACAACGCCGGGAAACCGATAACCTTGAAGGCAGGCGAGCTTCAGTTTCTTACAACTGCGCGCGGGCGCGAAACCGGTAAAGCGACGCAAACCAGCGAGGGTCAGTCCGAAAAAGCGGGAAGTAATAATCAGGGAAACCAAGCCACTGCTAAAATGGAAGCTGAAAAACGTAGACAAATGGAGATGAAAGAGCAGGCAGCAGCGTGGGGAATGAAACCCGGTGAATTAGCAGAGAGAATCAGGAATGCATCGCCAGAGGAACGGCGCGAGATAATGCAGAAAATACGTGCAGAACGTGCAGAACGCGGGGGTAGAAGAGGACGGGCGCGCGATCGGTAGTCTACAGTTTACACATATTCGTCTTTTGCAAAGGCGCGGCTTTATAGTAAATCCTAAAAATAAGTTTACACTTTCCATCCCCCGGTAGGTGCGGTTTACCAACCGCACCGATTTATAATGTAAAATTAATTCTAAAATCTACTATAAACCGCGCCTTTCTTTATTTCAATACCTATGCCGCGTCTTGGGCGTTCTCTGGCATGTTTTCAAGTCGGGAGAGCCAGTAGCCGATATCAAACGAGTCATCACCGGTGAGGAAACGCCATTGCTTGATACGGTTGACGATCTCAAGCCGAACATCGTTCCCATACCATCTGTGATTCCTGCCTAAAGCGCCGTGAATCCCCGGTGTGTCCATATCGTCTGTGTTCCAGAGTTGGCACTGACGGACCGTTGGATTGAGGCGAAGCTTGAACATATAGCGCGTGCGGTCTGTGAGATTCGGTTGCGCACAGTGCCACATCCCGTGATGCACCACAATCAGTGTGCCAGCATTACAAGCGATAGGCAGTTGCCCGAGGAAGTTTTGATACCGTGCGATGTCCGTTTCACAGACACGGCGATAATGACTCCCCGGTAAAATCATTGTCCCTCCCATTTCGCGCGGCGTGTCGTGTGAGAAATAGAAAAATTGGATGTCGAAGTGCATCCGTAGATCGATAATCGCGTCGGCATGCCAAATTTGACCGATATCGTTTTGAGGACGGACGATGTGGACAGCGTGGTGATCGTAAAGTGGATTCTCACCGACCAGACTCTGGATGATGCCCTGTACTTCCGGAAGTCGGAAAACTTTGCCAACAGCAGAATCATCGTCCCAGACTTCGTTTAAAACCGTGCCGCCGCGTCCACGCACAATAATACCCTCTTCCATTTCGGCGTGTGCCGCTTCGTTCAAGGCGCGCGGGATGAGTTCGTCGAAGCGGAGATAACCGTCCGCTACGAAATTCGCCATCTGTTCCGTATTGAGCAAATACTTTTTGTCACTCATGGGATTTTCTCCAATTTCTCCAGGATATATTCAAACCTGAGATATGAAGTATGATATTCCATGCCGGGGTAGGCAGGGAATTGTTGTGGAAACTGAATCACCCGCCAGCCGTCTTGCATCGCTTCCACAACCGAGTTATAGGGCGGTGTCTCGCTGTCCCCTGTGGTATGGCGTTTTTGACCGGTGCCGTCGTAGAGTGCCCAAGCGACAACGCCACTGTTTAAGTCAGGCGTGTGCAGATGCAGCACGAGGAGTTGTTGTCTCAATTCAGACATATCTTTAATTTTTCCTTAATATTCATTTTAGACGACGGTTTCAGGCGGTATCGTTGCATCCTTTGGAACGATAACAATCCCATCCCGGATATAATAATTGTCGCCATCCAAATTATCGACGCCATCGCGGTTGACGAGTACAGAATTATCGCCGATACGCGCATTTTTGTCAATGATTGCATTCTGGATGAGGCAATTCTGACCAATGCCGATATTCGGGATGCCTGCTTGTGCGTTCTCTGCTCGGGCTGCGTCCGATTCGTAGTAGTCTGCCCCCATGAGTACCGACTGATAAATCCGACTGCGGTTGGAGATGATACTCCGGATACCGACAATGGTCCTATCAATTTCAGAGTCATCGATGATAGAGCCTTCGGCGAGGATTGAGGATCGGACGCTACTGCTGTTGACTTTGGTGCTGGGTAGGTGCCGCCTATTGGTATAGATCGGTGCCTGCTCGTCGTAGAAATTGAACGCCGGAGCGGTGTCGGTGAGCGCGATGTTCGCCGAATAGAAGGAGCGAATGGTACCTATGTCCTCCCAATAACCATCGAAAAAGTAAGCAGAAACCGGAAGGGTCTGAATGCTTTTCGGAATAATATCCTTGCCGAAGTCTACGTTTGTGTCATCTCCGAGGATCTCTTGCAGGACCTTTCTATTAAAAATGTAGATTCCCATTGAGGCGATGTATTCTCTACCGTGTGGTTCAATCCCTCGGGCTGTAAAGACTTCGGGTTCAACGCGTAACTGATCCAGTTCCTCTTCGGTTTGGGGTTTCTCGACGAAATCAACGATGCGTCCGTTGGTGTCCGCCTGAAGGATGCCCAGCCCGCTCGTATCCTCTCTTTTCACCGGAATTACGGACACAGTGATGGCTGCGTTAGATTCGGTGTGAACTTTGAGCATCTCGCGGTAATCCATCCGATAGAGGTGGTCACCCGCGAGAATCAAGACATAATTGTCTGCGAAACGTGGGTTGAGGATGTAAGGTTGGTTGTGTTTCACTGCGTCCGCTGTTCCCTGATACCACTCTTCGCCCATCAGTGTTTGTTGCGCTGCGAGGATTTGGACGAACCCGCGGCGGTATGTATCAAAGCGATACGTCTGCGCGATATGTCGGTTCAAGGAGACAGAGTTAAACTGCGTCAGGACATAGATGCGTTCCAAACCCGAATGGAAGCAATTACTAATAGGTATGTCCACGAGTCGAAATTTGCCTGCGATCGGGACACTCGGTTTCGCCCGGTCGCGGGTCAGCGGAAATAGACGTGTGCCGCGACCGCCTCCAAGAATGACTGCGATAACGTTCCCATTACTCATAAGCTTCTCTCCTCATTACAAACTTCCCTTGGTAGATAGGACCCCTGTGATACGTTCATCAAGACGTGTAGCGATGTGTAAGGCTTTCGCAACCGCCTTAAAGATGGCTTCAATGATGTGGTGTTGATTCGTGCCGTAGGGGACGTTGATATGCAAAGTTGTCCCACTATGGTTCACAAACCCGTGAAAAAATTCTTCGGTGAGTTCACTATCAAAATCGCCGACCTTCCCAGACGCAAGCGGTGTTTCATAATAGAGATACGGACGTCCGCAAACATCCAAGTCTACTTTGGCGAGGGATTCATACATCGGGACGGTGAAACTGCCGAAACGTTGCATTCCAGCTTTATCCAAGACCGCTTTTTGGAGGGCTTGCCCTAAGCAGATACCGACATCCTCCGTCGTATGGTGGGCATCGACATGTAAGTCGCCTTCCGCGTGGATTTCCAGATCGAAGAAGCCGTGTTTGGCAAAGAGTTCCAACATGTGATCCAAGAATCCAACCCCGGTATTAATATCGGAGGCGCCTGTTCCATCAAGGTCAAGCCGGAGGCGGATACGGGTTTCTGCTGTTTCGCGGGCAATTTCTGCTGTTCTATCCATTTTTTAATTATTCCTTGCTGCGTGCACTTATTATACCTAAAGTTTGGACAATTGCCAGACATAGCACTCCGCTGGAGTGCATGACTTGCTATTATTGGCTGCTATAGACATATTGCTCCGCTGGAGCAACGCCAACACCCCCTCCGACCTCCAGATGCAGCAAATGTCGAAACTAACGCTACCCGTATCAAAGAGACTCCTCACGCCAGAGGCGTGATATGTCTATAGAAAGTGGTTCCAAAAGTCTTCGCACTCCAGCGGAGTGCTATGTTTAACTCCGTGAATGTTCAGGAAAAACGTGTTTTTTTTCGTTTATTTCCAGTCCCAAAACTCGTAGAAAAATAAAGAAAACGTTGGGAAAACAGCGTCCAACCAACATAAATTGTCCAAACTTTAGTTATTATACGCTTAGAAACCGTTTTGAGCAACACGAAGTATACCTCCCATCCGTCGGACGGGAGGTTTGCTTTCATGCCCATGTAATCAGCCCGAGTTCATGCGGAGATTGCAAGTCCTCATGGTAAGGTAACGCACGGACGGTATACCCGTGTAATCCCGTCTGCTTCAAGGTGAGTGTCCCTTCAAAGAGATAGGCACCGCCGCCGAGGTCGGTTTTATACGTCATTGGATGCACACTTCCATTGTGAATTTCGCCTGCTTCGTCTAATACGCCGTGGTAAATTTGGACAGCGAGTTCGTGTGGAAATAGCACGTCGGTGTGGACAACCGCTTCTACCGTTGTGGATTCACCGACACCCAACTCAGGATTTTGGATCACAGAAGTTGTCGCATCGGCGTGTCGCTCCTCAATCCGTAGATCGCCCCAGTGATCCTGAATATGTGTTTTCCAGCGGGTTAACGCGATACTCCGCTTTCCACCTGCTTCATTGAGATGCTGCCAACGCCGATGCGCTGGGAAGTACAACTGCTCTGCGTACTCGGCTACCATACGTTTCGTATTGAAGATAGGCGCCAGGTTCTGCATGGCAGTCTTCATCCGAGCCACCCATTCGTAAGGCACATCGTCAACAGGATTGCGCTGATAAAAGAGGGGCACAATTTCTTTCTCAAGGAGTTCATAGACAGCGTTAGCGTGTGCTGTGTCGGTGGATTTTGCGTCCCCATGCGTCACACCCGCATCGATTGTCCAGCCCCCACCGAGATGGTGTGCCTCTGCCCACCATCCATCGGCAATACTGAGATTGAGAACGCCGTTCGCGGCTGCTTTCATACCACTTGTCCCGCTCGCTTCATTCGGACGTAACGGGTTGTTCAGCCAGATGTCAACCCCTTCAACGAGATACCGTCCGACACAGATGTCGTAATTTTCAATGAAGACGATTTTATGGTAAAATCGGGGTTCTGATGCGATACGGGAGATACGCTGAATCAGCAGTTTCCCTTCATAGTCATGCGGGTGTGCCTTGCCCGCAAAAATCAGTTGAACCGGACGTTCTGGATGGTTGAGGATTTTGTCAAGACGGTCGACATCTTGGAAGAGTAAAGTCGCACGCTTATAGGTTGCAAACCGGCGTGCAAACCCAATCGTTAATGCCGCTGAGTTAAGAATTTTCGTTGCCACATTCTCGCTGTCCTGAGAACGTTTGCCATCCAAAAGAGTTGGGGCACTTCCACGCGCGTGTTTCTCCTCTTGTCGCTGGCGCGCGAATGTGATAAGCCGTTCGCGACGACGTTCATGGGTTCGCCACAACTCAGGGTCCGGAATCTGTGAGATCTGTGTCCAGACGGCTTGATTCGTGAGTTCAACAATCCAACGCGGGCCCAAGTACCTGTCAAAAAGGCTCTGCATATCGCCAGAGACCCAAGAACGGGTATGGATTCCGTTTGTTATCGCACCAATAGGAACTTCATGCACGGGGGTCCCAGGCCAAAGATCTTTCCACATGTCACGGGAGACCTGACCGTGTAATTGGCTCACGCCGTTGATCATGGCTGAGAGTCGGAACGCGAGGAGTGCTGGACTGAATTCACTGTGTGTATTGGTCGGATTTGTTCTGCCAAGACCCAGAAAAGTGTCAGCAGAAACCCCGAGTTCCCCATAGTAACCACTGAGGTAGTGATTCACCATCTCAGGTGGGAACCAGTCAATACCGGCAGGAACGGGTGTGTGCGTTGTGAAGATGTTTCCTGATTTCGTGGCTTCGCAGGCTTCTTCAAAACGGATGCCTGTTTCCAGCATGAGTTGCCGGATACGTTCGATGGTCAGGAACGCAGCATGTCCTTCATTCATGTGGCAGACAGTCGGTTGTATACCGAGCGCAGTCAAAGCACGGTATCCGCCGATACCTAACAGGATCTCCTGTTTAATCCGGAGACGTTCGTCACCCCCGTAGAGGTAATCTGTTATGCTCCGTAATTCCTCACTCTGATTTTCCGGGATGTTCGTGTCGAGGAGATATAACGGAACGCGGCCGACTTGGGCACACCAGACTTTCGCCAGGGCTATGCCTTCTGGATACGCGACTTCCACGAGAAGTGGCGTCCCATCGGAGCACTTTGCGGGCTGGATGGGCATGTTGTAGAAGTCGTTTGTTGGGTAATCCGCCATCTGCCAACCATCTGCCGTGAGCGTCTGACGGAAATACCCGTGCTGATAGAGCAGTCCGACTGCAACAAAAGGCAGACCTAAGTAACTTGTGGACTTCAGATGGTCGCCTGCTAAGACACCTAAACCGCCGGAATAGAGCGGCATACACTCCGTTAATCCATATTCCATTGAAAAATAGGCGATTTTTAGCGGATGGAGTGTCTCCTCGTTATGATTTGTTTCAAACCATGACGCAGTGTTATGGTATTCTTTAAACTTTTTGTGGATAACATCAAGGCGGGCGAGAAATACACTGTCTTTTGCAGTGGCATCTAACTGTTCTTGGGAAATTTGACCGAGCATCGCAACCGGATTGTGATACGTCTTTTCCCACAACTCGGTGTCAAGATGTCGAAATAAACCCAGGGCTTCACGATCCCAGGTCCACCATAGGTTTAAGGCAAGTTCACGCAGGGGTTCAAGATTCGGCGGTAACGTCGGCACCACTGTTAACTGTCGAAGTGGCTTCATTTAATTCCGTACTCCTTCCGAAATCTATACGACTTCTGCGTTTAATTGTTGTGTTTTTAAAGTGATATAGGTGCCCTGTTTCCGTCGCTCGAAATCTAATTTTCCTTCGCGAGCAAGCCAACCGACACCCATTAAAACCGTCCGTTCGGTTTCGCCGAGTTCGCGTGTTAATTTTGTAATAGTGGCTTCGTCGTTATTTTCGAGATAGTGCCATATAACACCAGCCACGCTTCCAATATTTTCTAACATGCCTACCTCCGTAAAGGGTTTTAATTTTACCTTGCGGTTAAACGAAGGGGTTTAGAACTTTGACGCCTTGTTCTCAGGAGGTAATAAAGACGCCCAAGCAAAACCCCTCCATTTCGTTACGGGCTTAGTTTTCTTTTCTAACGTTGAACACACCTTAACCAATGATGGGTGCGACGTGCACCGAAGTCTCTCACGCAGCGTTGTCGCACAACCTTCACTCTAATATTATAGTGGCTTTTGACGGGGTTGTCAAGGACAAAGGTTTACGGAATTTGACACCTATGCTGATGTCATGATATAATCTTTCATAAAGAATGCGATTTTATAATTTTTTCATCCTTTTGGGTTTGGCTTGCAAGCCCACATAAAAAAGATGAGGCGAGGTAAAAAATTGAGTATTGTTGTTCATGTGACACATGAAGCCATCCAAAAAATGGGCGGCATCGGGGCGGTTTTAGAAGGGTTGCTGACAACCCGCAGTTACAACGAAGCGATTCAGCGCACTTTTCTTGTCGGACCCCTCTTTTCTGGTGCCGATTTGGAGGACTTGGATGCCGTGCTGTATCGTGCAAGTGAGGGGATAGCAAACACACCCCACGCAGATGCTCTCAGTGAAATTGAGCAGATCTATCATGTTGAGCTCGTTTACGGACAGCGAAAGTTTGTAGATAAAAATAAGAACGTTACGACCCTCACAGATGTCCTCTTGGTGAACGTATCAAATAGCAACGAAGTTCGGACGAGTCAGTTTAAGTGGCATCTCTATGAGCATTTTGACATCGAATCCAGTCGGTACGAGAGTGAATGGGAATATGAAGAGTATATCCGCCTCGCAGAGCCTGCGTATGATGCCTTACAGGTGCTTATCGGCGGAAAGACGAAGACCCCAGTGTTCGTCATCTCACACGAGTTTATGGGAATGCCTCTTGCCCTCAAAACCCTGATTGAACGCGATACCAACGAAGACGCCGCGAACATGCGCACTGTCTTTTATGCCCATGAAGTCGCAACGATACGTCCCATTGTTGAGGGACATCCCGGACATGATATACGCTTTTACAACGTATTAGAGCAGGCAAAAGCAAAAGGACACTCAATCCGTGAGGTCTTCGACGATCCGTTTTGGTATTTCAAACACGCCTTGATCGATAAAGCGCATCTCTGTGATACAATCTTCGCAGTTGGGGATCTGGTTGTGGATGAGCTCCGATTCTTGGCAGCGCCGTTTGAGGCGTTCCCAATTAACCTCGTCTACAACGGCATTCCAGCGTTTGAGGTGAGCCTACAAGAAAAATTGACATCAAAGTCGCTGCTCCAAAAATACGCAAAGACACTTCTTGAGTATCGTCCCGATTACGTCTTCACACATGTAACGCGGCTCGTTAAAAGTAAAGGATTGTGGCGCGATTTACAGGTGCTCATGCACTTGGATGATTTACTCGCTTCTAATGATAGAACAGCCGTGTTGTTCATCCTTTCCACAGAAATTGCGACAGGTCGTCCCTACGAAAGTATTCATGAGATGGAGGCGGCGTATGGGTGGCCCGTGTACCACAAAATCGGTTATCCCGATCTCGTTGGTGCGGAAATTGAACTCAACAACGGCGTTTCTGCCTTCAATCTACAGTCTAAGGCGATTAAGGTCGTTTTCGTCAATCAGTTCGGGTGGAGTCAAGCCGCGTGTGGGAAACGGATGCCGATAGAAATGGAATTTATGGACATCCGCAAGGGGAGTGATGCAGAGTTTGGGCAATCCATTTACGAACCGTTCGGAATTGCGCAGGTAGAGCCTCTGAGTTTCGGCGCGATCTGTGTGGTTAGCAATGTATGTGGGTGTTGCGGTTTCATTCAGCGTGCTACCGATAACCGTGAGGTCCCAAATGTCGTGGTTGCGGACTATACGCAGCTGAATATTCCGCCGAAGTCGTTAGATGATGTAATTCATATCGGATTGGCGGAACGGAATGCGATCGAGATGGAGAATAGCAGAGACATTGCAGCGAAACTCTTAGGACGCTTGCCGCGTAAACCTCGTGACGTAGAAGATATGCTTCGAGAAGGTTACAATATCGCTTCCCGCATGAGTTGGGAAGTCGTTGTTAAGGATTATTTCCTGCCTGGATTGGACAAGGCACTTTAAGGAGGAAAAATTAATGACCCCTGAACAGAAATTTTTCTTCGATCTCCGCGGTTGGATTCTGTTGCCGTCGGTATTATCGGAGTCGGAAATTGAAGAGATGAAAGCAGAAGTCTATGCCGGTGCGAGACAGAGTTATCAAGGAGCACTCCAAACCCTCCTCGACCATCCGGCAGTCGTGGGGATTCTAAACGAAATTCTGTCCGAAGATCCTTTTGTGCGCGACGATTGCTATGGGTTTCGATGTGAAGGATCATTCACGACTGTGAGACCCCCGGGGTGGGGTGTGTCGGAACGTGGCGATAACGGGCTCCCACACGTTGTGCGGCCACCACAACAGGCAAACGCGATGCGGTATCAAGTCGCTGGTGGCAAGATTTTCGCAGGATTGACGCGCGTCGTCTGGGAACTTGAGGAGGTCAAGTCGGGGCAAGGTGCTACCTCTTTTCTCAGTGGCTCGCATAAGGCGCACTTCAACTACGGAGGTCCCGACCGGTATCGTCCGAATATCAGTGAGTCGCCGTGGGAGGCGAATATGCGCGGAGTGATGGACGACTACAGTTGTCCACCCGGTTCCGTCGTTATCTTCACTGAAAGCCTTGTCCATGCTGCGAATGATTGGACGAATCCCTCGAACCCTCGGTGTGCAGTCTTCAATTGTTACAACTCCATCTGGGCGCAATGGCATCGGCTCAACCTGAGCCACGAGATCATTGAAACGATGCCACCGAAGCGGCAGTCCTTGTTCCGAGGCACATGGGCGATCGGCGGTGGTCCCGACGGGAACCGTGCGTATTCGTTGGATAATAATACCACGTGATGACGGTGCTTTTAAGAGGTGCGGTTAGATGAAGTTTCAGAAAATAATTCGGTAATGCTATGTTCTCCCAGGCCCGGTAGGTGCGGTTTCCTAACCGCACCGGACTTCGCCAATAAATTACCGAATTAATAAATTAATCTTCATGAAACCGCACCTACCGAGAAATTTTATAGTAAAGTTTAGAATTAATGATACATGTTTATGACATCGTCTATGGATATATCGGTGTTGTATTCACGGAGACGTTTGATATTTGCAAAGTCGTGTTCAATCGGATTGTAGTCGGGTGAATAAGGCGGTAAAA
>JAJEDB010000103.1 GCA_022821725.1 Candidatus Poribacteria bacterium
ACGGGAGTAAACTTTTCCACGCAGCATCACTGATCGTTTGTGGAAGGGTTTGAGATGTATCTGTTTTTTGAGTTTTCATGAATGTAGAATACCACATCTCATATCAAATGGCAATACTTTTAGAATGTAAACACTACGTAGGGAAACACCCTAGCAAAAACACCGCACCAAGTCGTGCCTAAGCCTTACCTACACTTTGAAATGCCTAAAAGACGGTAACTTCAGTCCCATCAGAAAAATACTGTCCTCATGGCTTGGCCAACCCCACAGAAAATTCTGGGCTTCGCGAAACACTAACTACGGCATCAGCATGTTCAAGCTGCTTGGCAACCTTAGGCGTACAGGTAATGAACAACATATTGAAGACTGTAGGCTCCTCAATCTTGAAGACCTCTCCATCCAACCCTTTTGCTTTAATCCATGCCTTAATTTCATTCTTGCGTTTGACAGAATTTGCTTTCAATAATTTATACTTCTCTGCCCGATCAATCCCTGCCAGTTCCTTGGAAGATGGCCTATTTACCCTCACCATGAATTGAAGCATGTTCGAGGGCGGAATCGAGTGAACAGGCGCAGTCCTATGCATCTTTGTTCCCATTTTCTGTAAACCTCGCAAGTCCTGCTCCAACCCTATCCGGGGATGCTTGGAGAGGGAGAGCTGTACTGAGAAGGTGTTCCCGAAGCTCCCTCCCCTGCAGCTTTGCATCCATTGAGGCATACAGGGCAGCGATTCCAGCAACGTAAGGCGTGGCCATGCTTGTTCCACTCATATGCTTATACAAACTTCTATTGTTTACGTCTCGTTCTAAACTCGAAAAAATATCAACACCGTAGCCTGCAATATCAGGTTGTACTTCCCCACCAGTAGGCGAGAAGCCCCCACCACTGAAATCGGCAGGTTGATGGTTAAAGTCAATTGCGCCGACTGATAAGGTTTCGGGGAAATATCCAGGAGCTCGCATACACCCGCTACCTTCATTCCCAATAGCAACTATAGGCAGCACATTAAAATCTTCAACCAAGGTTGAAATAAATCCTCGAATACCAACCATCAGTGTGCCCTGTTCAGACTTAGACAGGCATTCTGGTCTAAATCCCAAGGACATATTCACAATGATAGGTCTATTAGGGTTCCCTGTACTTTCAAATTGAGAAAGCATCCAGTCTAAAGCAATGCTAATACGCTTCAAACTGGTCTGATATGTCTCGCTTTCAATGACTGAAGCAACCATAAGATCTGCTTCTGGGGCAACTCCGATGTGTTGACCAGCAATGATGCCACAAACGTGGGTACCATGTCCATCTACATCAAAACCGCGTACTTTACGTAGGTTGTCAGCTCTGGAGTGAAGCGGGACATAACAAAAATCAATTGACTTCCGACGAAATTGAATATGGTCTGCATCACATCCTGTATCAAGTACACCCACTAACACCCCTTTCCCTGTAATACCATTATTATGCGCGTGGCAAATTCCACTCTCCACTGGCCAAGGTATCTGTCTTCTACGGCGGAAAATCTCTCCAGAACACGTAGGTTTCGGTAGAGAAAGTTGAACATCAGGAAGGATATCATAATCTGACTTATCAAATGACTTCTGAGCTTCCTTAATTTTCTCTTCGTCCGAACTATTGACCACATACGCCCCTAAATAGTTGAGGGGCATAAAATTTGATGCTTGTTCATTATCTAATACTGGCTTATCAATAGATGCTTGTGGGTTGACTCGTTTGAACCCTAACGCGGCTAGTGTCTTACTGATCCTCTGGGTTACAGCATCTGCAAGTTTTGGAAATAACTTATTGCTGCCCCGCCGTGATTGTTGTTTATTATCTATCCCCAAGGTTCCGGCACTCGTTGTTTGCAAGCTTGGCTTCTTAGTTAACGCTATAAAACTATGCATCTACAATTTCCTTTTTCACTTTATGCTGGGTGACTCCTGCCATATTTCTGTTTTCTATGCGTATAGGATACTAAAAATACATTAAAATCGCAACCCAAATTTGCATGTCAAGAAAGACTTACCAGATGTTACACGGCAGATTTTGTATTAATCACAAGGACTCATCAAGTTAATGATACCACAAAAAACAGCAACAAAACAAGGAATTCAACAAGGTGCTTAAGGAGATTTACAGTAAAATCTACAACTACTTACAGACCAAAGAATCAGCGGTGTTGTCTGAAGATGAAAAATAATTAGGAAGCCACCCTTACTGAGACTGGAGAATCGGCGAGGTTTCAAACCTCGCCCAGCAGGAGAAAACTGTAGTGTTGGGATTCGGAGATCCCTCCTACAAAACATAAATGCACACATCAAGGTGCGTAAAGAATTTGACTTTAACACGCCTTCAACAGCAAGTTTTGGCTTGCAAACTACGCCAAAAACTGCTAAACTCTATACAAAGGAGACATATAATGAAGAAACCGATTCGCTTAGGGTTGATTGGCTGTGGCGGTATTGTGCAGAATACGCATGCCCGTGCCTATCGCTCGCTTCCAGAGACTGTCCAGGTTACCGCACTTGCGGATATTGTTCCTGAGAATCTGCAAACGCTTGGCGACATGTTCGATGTGCCTACAGAAAATCGCTATACAGATTATCGGGAAATGCTGGGACAGGCAACAATTGACGCGGTGACGGTTGCCACACCGCATTCATTTCATGCTGAACAGGTAATCGAAGCAGCAGAGGCAGGTGTTGCCATTATCTCTGAAAAACCGATGGCGACGACGTTAGCAGAGGCGGATAGAATTTTGGAGGCAGTCCGCCGTAACAGCATTCCCTACACAGTTGTGCATAACTACATCTTTACTGCCGGGATGCGAGCGGCGATGACAGAACTGGATGCTCTGGGTGCATCGCATTTCGGACGGAGCGTCGGTATGGGACTGAAACCGACAGATTTCTCGGCTGATCATCCGACCCCTGCGTTCGCATGGCGTGCGAGCCGCGCGAAAGGCGGTGGCTGCATCATCGACACGAGTTATCATGAAATCTACGCGGTCTGCACACTGATGCGATCCCCAGTGCGTTATGTTGAAGCACGGGTGAAAACGATGCAAATTGACATCGATGTTGACGACCTCGCCATGCTCCTCTGCGAACATGAAAATGGTGCCGTCACGACGGTTTCGGGGGCGTGGTGCGTGCCCGGCACGGATTCCGGTTGGTGCGAGATGCACGCTGAAAACGGCTCTCTGCGCGTCCGACATCGCCAAAATGTGAAGGACGCACTTCGGCGTTTCACGAGGGCAGATGGCTGGAAGGAATTGGAACTCTCTGAATTTAATGAAACAGAACAGCAGGATGCCAGTGGACATGTCCGATACTTCACGGAGACCTTCAACGCCCTTGCTGCGGGCACCCCCCTACCAGTGCCTGCCGAGAAGGCGTATCACAATCTCGCAATTATTGAAGCCGCACGCAAGGCGACAACGGAACGCCGTGCTATTGAAATACAGATGCCGTAGAGATACGTGACCTTAAGGAGTGGAAATGAAAAGAGGTCTGCTATTTCATGTTTTGATCGTCCTAACGTTAGGACTCAGTTTAAACATGTATTGTTTCGCGCAGCAGAACACGGTCATCCTTGGCGCTAAATCGGACGCTGAATTTGATGCCGAAGAGGATATAAATACAACATTGTGGCTTGCTGCTGGAGGGATCCTGGGAGTGGCGGGTAATCTTCCGCTCGGTATTGTTGCTATGGGTGGTGCTTACCTCTACCAGCCTATCCCGCCTGTTGAGCGACTTCTCGGTAAACCCGCGGACTATGTGAGTATCTATACCGATGCCTATAAAGCGCGAGCGCGAAGGCTACAACTGGAGGCAGCTGGGAAAGGGGCACTCGGGGGTTCGGCGGCGTTCTGTTTATTGGGGATGGTGCTTAATATAAAGCCGTGGGCAGACTGGGTTTTCTGGTAGCACAGCGGGGCAGGCACAAGACCTGCCCCTACGGGTGTTGCAGGTATTATCCACGTAAAAGGTGTCGCAAGGCGTTTGCGATAATGTCCTCTTCCCCCGCATTGAGGGTGTAGGCATTAATCACAACGGTTTCTTTGCCCTGCGTGTTCACCTTGATACGCGGGGTGCCAGCATCCAATTCATGTGCGACCTGCGTAGCATCCTTACCACTAATGGCAGTATCAAACGTAACATGCAGATTCGACAGGGTATGACTTCTCTCTTGGTAATGGACTTCGCACGATACCCCCTCGAGATTCTCAAGTCCCTGTGCGAGAACAGCATATCTCCCATCCTGTTCCTTTGACCGTGCCCCATGGTCGGTTGACAACCAGATGTCGATAGCCGTCACCAACCCGATAATCTCCTGCCGGTCTACTTTCATGCCACGTCCAACGGGTTTTGGTCCAATGAAGCCGTGCGCCCGAACGATTTCGATGAGATCCTTCCTACCACAAATAAACCCTGTAGAATGCGGGGCGTTGAAATACTTGCCACCGAAACAGACGAGGTCGGCAGATTGGGCATTCCGCCGGAAGTAATCAAGGGGATAGATTTGAGCGGCAGCATCGGCAATCAATGGTAGATTGTGTGCGTGTGCAATCTCAGTCGCTGTCTCCAACGGGACGGCGTTGCCTTGATCGGGTTGGATGAGATATGCGACTGCGGCTGTGTTCTCACCGATAGCATCCTTCAATGCTACCTCGGTGCAGCCGTTTTCGTCCCCTACAGATATGAGTTTACTCCCCGGAACTGTAAACGCGCGATCATAGCCGTAGTGCTGTATCCTCTGAAAAACGATTTCGTCCTTGAGGCCGGTAGTATCTGGAAGTTGTGCGCACTTGTCAGGGTCGTTTCCTGTCATGACCGCTGCGGATGCCAAGACGAGTGCGGCATAGCATCCAGCCGTAACATACGCGTCTTCAACCCCCAACTGTTCAGCGATGAATTGTCCCGATTTTTCGAGCAATTCCTCCATTTCGACGTAACTTTCATCCGCTTGGCGCATTGCGTCTCGGACGGTTGCCGAAGGTGTGGATCCGCCTCGGACGGTCTGGTTGCCTGTCGCATTAATGACGGGTCGTGCCCCGAGTTTTTTGTAGATGTTTCCCCAACCTGTATTCGCCATGAGAGTGCCTCCTTACGTAGGATTTCTCCATCACTCGAATGAGAAAGCGTTAGCGGTTTCGGATATAAATCTAAACTTACTCTAATAGGAAACGCAGGATTTGTCAATGAAGTTTCTTTTGTGTCGAGGTTTAGAGGATCGTCAATTCGTCTTCTTCGCCACTCTCCTCCAGAACTGTCACTAATTCCGCCGCGACCGCGCCGAAGGCTCCGGATTGTGGGGATTCTGGATGTCCGGCGACAATCGGCACGCCGATGTCCCCCGCAGTGCAAACTTCAGCGTCAAGTGGGATTTGTCCCAAGAACGTAACGCCGAAGCGTTCACTGGTGTTTTTACCGCCATCCGCCCTAAAGATTTCTGTTTTCTCGTTGCAGTGCGGACAGACGAAGTAGCTCATGTTTTCAATGATACCGAGGATAGGAACACCGAGACGTTCAAACATAGCAACGCCGCGTCGAACATCGGCGAGAGCGACATCTTGCGGAGTCGTAACAATGAGTGCACCCGTGAGCGGAATCGCTTGCGTGAGCGAGAGGGCAACATCCCCTGTCCCCGGTGGCAAGTCGATGATGAGATAATCGAGTTCCCCCCAGTCCACATCGCTGAGAAACTGGCGAATGGCACTGTGTAACATCGGTCCCCGCCAGATCATCGCCTGCTCTTCGGGCACCATAAACCCAATCGACATGAGTTTAATGTCGTGCCGAACGAGCGGAATAATCTTACGTTCCGGGCTGGTCTTGGGTTGTTCTTGGATACCCATCATTGTTGGGATACTGGGACCGTAGGCATCAGCGTCCATCAAACCGACTGCCGCCCCTGCATTCGCCAAGGAAATTGCGAGATTGGTAGCGACGGTAGATTTCCCGACCCCGCCTTTCCCACTGGCGACGGCGATTTTATACTTGATATTCGGTAATGTGATGTTTTGTTGCTGGGGTTGCTGTCGGGGAGCCGCTGGTTGCTGGGGTTGCCGACCCGAAATTTGTGAACCCGTAATTACCTTTAAGTCGGGGTGTGCTTTCGCCGCAGTATCCGACGCGGATTTCGGTGTTTTTTTGTCGCCTTTTTTTAGAAACCTCATTTGGTTCTCCTATCGTTTTGTGCCTTGGATATCCAGAAGGTGTTGGGTGAATATCAATAATAACGTATCACATGGATGCGCGTCAACACTGCTTTATGTGACGCTATTATACAAAATAGTTTAACATTTTTTCTGACAATTTTGTATAATACGTATACGAAAAAAGCGCGTGATCTGATAGAGTTCTTAAATTTAAGGCAAAAACTAAAGAATTATCAATTTCATTAATCGTCATGCATCTCGCGCACCGCCCTATTGTAAAGGAGTTTTCTATGAACATTCTAATGTTACGCCATTCCGCTGGCTTTGAGCACACTTATTTACCCGATGCGGAAGTCGCACTGAAGCAGATTGGTGCAGCAAACGGTTGGAACGTCACCACAACACACCGATGCGACCGAATTAACGCCGAAAACCTTGAAAACCAAGACATCCTCGCATTCGCAACGACGGGTAATCTTCCGTTTGATGACGCTCAGAAAGAAGCACTGTTGCGTTTCGTGCGGAACGGCAAAGCCTTCTTCGGCATCCACAACGCGACAGACACCTGCTACGACTGGCCCGAATACGGTGAGATGCTCGGTGGCTATTTCGCGGGACACCCGTGGCATGAAGAAGTAAACGTGATCGTGGAAGACGGGAACCATCCAGCAACACGTATGCTCGGGAGCAACTTCAAGGTCGTTGATGAAATCTACACGTTTAAAGATTGGGATCGCTCCAAAACACGGGTCCTGATGCGTTTGGACAACGATTCCATCGATCTCTCTCGTGGTAATCGTGAGGACCACGATTACGCACTCGGTTGGTGCCATACCTACGGAAAAGGCCGCGTGATGTATACGGCACTTGGACACCCCGATGCCCTTTGGAGCGAAGAATGGTTCCATGAACACATCATAGGATGTCTCAAATGGGCGGGTGGATTGGAAGATTAGCTGCCATCCGATCCTACGATAAACGTTTCTCCGTTAGGCGCGCTGTGTAAGCGCGCCTCCTCAATTTTGTTTGGGTTAACTGGATATAACGCCTGTGGCTCGCAGCAGCGTTTCCTGGACCAACAGTTCGTGTGATACCGGACGGTCAGGCGGTTGTGTTCCTGCGATAGTCGCTAAAAACGCGTCAAGCTCAAGTTCATAGGTGCGCTGACGGCTCTCGCCATCTATCTCGACAATCTGCTCACCTTGCGAATATCCATCCTTCGCTTCCTCTAAACAGAGCCGAATCGTCAATCCGGGTTCAAAGGGTTCAACGATGATAGCACTCCCTTTACTTCCATAGACTTCAAATCGACGCGCAACGGGTCTCGGTTCCAAAGCGGAAATAGAGATGAATGCCATCGCTTTTTCAAATTCATAGACAGTTAGGGTATTATCCTTGAAAGGTTCGAGCGAACCGCCATCGTTTCGGAGGAAAGCGGTTACTTTCTCGGGTCGCCCGAGGAGCCAAAGCACTTGGTCGAGTACATGCCCACCCAAATCAAAAAAGATACCGCCGACGTGTTGGCTGATACGTGCACGTGACGCATGCGGAATATTGGTTGACATGTGTGCGCGAACGGAAAAAACATCCCCTAAAAAGCCAGATTTAACCCACTCTGCCACCTGTTTAAAGGCGGAGTGATACCGCAACATATAGCCCATCTGGACGTGTAGGGATTTCTCTTGGACGGTGTTGATGACGCGCTGCCACTGTTCCCAGTTTTCACCAGCGGGCTTGTCGTACCAGACGTGTTTACCAGCGTTTACAATCTGCTCGGTCTGATCCAAACTTTCGGCGTTGTTGCCTTCAGAAGCCACCGCAACAATAGTAGCGTCGTCCAACATTTCTGCCGCATTCGCAAACCAGTGAACATCGGCAAACGCGCCTTCGCCGGCTTGAAGTTTTTCGCGTTGTTCCGTGTCGGGTTCAAACACACCTGCGACCTCGACATCAGAATTGACAAGCATCGCCTGCAGTTTCCCGCGTGCGTGTCCATGTTTCGTTCCGTATTGTGCCATCCGTATTTTCGCCATCGTTCATCTCCAGAATCTGAAATTTGCAACGTAGTGCTATCTGGTTATTATACGAACACGAGATCGAATGTCAAGGAATATTTAATGAACCGCGATTTTGGCGTATGGAATTGGTTCGGCGTTTTTGAGGCAAAGTTTGACAAAAAAGCATAACTCCTTTAGAATAGGGAAGTCCGAAACACCAAAAACTTCGCTCGGAATGAAATGGAGAGCGGTTTCGAGAATGGAACATTAAAGTTCAAACCTACGTCATTTACCCGTAAGGAATAATTAAAAAATGAAAATTGCAATATGCAACGAAATGTTTGAAAATTGGAAAATCGAAGATGTTTTCACCTATTCCGCCGAACTCGGTTACGAGGCGGTCGAGATCGCACCTTTCACTTTAGCCGATTCGGTTTTAGATATCAGCGAGACTGAACGGACCCGTATCCGTAAGGCAGCAGAAAGTGCGAAGATAGAGATTGCGGGACTTCACTGGCTCCTCGTCTCACCCCCGGGTCTGTATATTAACCACCCAGAGGCAGATATTCGGAAAGAAACGCGGGACTATTTCCGCGCACTGATTAATCTATGCGCCGACTTAGATGGGAAAGTGATGGTCATCGGTTCACCACAGCAACGAAACGTGATGGAACCGCTCTCGTTTGAAGAAGCGTGGGAATACGCACGGTCAACTTTTTCAGAGGGTGCTGAACTAGCAGGCGAAAGGGATGTGATGTTATGCATGGAACCGTTGTCGAGCGATCAGACGAACTTCATCACGAATCCCGATAAAGCGGCCGAGATGGTGAAGGATGTCAATCATCCGAATTTCCAGATGATTCTGGATGTGTGTAGCACTGCGAAAGAGGGGCTCGACATGCCAACGCAGATCCGCAACCACGCGCCACACGTCGCACATTTCCATTCTAATGACGATAACGGCTATCTACCGGGTTCTGGCAACGTAGAGTACCCACCCATCATTGAAGCGTTAAAAGAGATTAATTACGGTGGCTACGTTTCAACAGAGGTTTTCGACTTCAACCCGGATCCGCAGACAATCGCAAAACGGAGTATCGAATTTGTGAAGTCGCTGTTATAGGAGCTAACGATGAACCAGACTATCCATGAATGCTACGAGGCGTATACCACACTCAGAAATGAAATGGGACGCTGGCTGAAACAGAGCATGCTGCTCGATCCACCGGGTCCGAACGATGGCGGCGAGGACGAGGCGAACTATGCCCTCGCATGGTTTCCACACTATTTAATCACGGGTGATACGACCGTCCTACAGCACTTCGAGGCACTGAAGGCGGCACTGCTCGGTTGGGTGAAACGGGATTGCGTTCACGGCTATGAACCGAAGGCAGAGGCACATCACGGACCGGAACCTTTCCTCCTGTTCCTGCCGCGTTACATCGGTCTGGTGCCAGAAGATCCGGAAGCGACATCCCTCTTGATAGATGCGGCAGAACATATCGGGAATTGGGTCCCAGAGATTCCGCCTTGGTATGATTATGACCGCGATACGTTTATCGGATACAACATCGGCAGCCGAGATGTGACAAACGATGAAAAGGACACGTATGAACTGGCGGAACATTTCCGATTCATTCATATCGCGATTGCGGCGTATCGTGTGACGGGTGAAGAACGCTATCTGACGTGGGCGTTGCGGTATGGAAGAAAACGCGCCGAACGGCTTGTGGATGCCCCCGACCCGATGCCGATGCTGTGGACGCTTGACGGAGAGGGTCTTGACGAAGCCGCGGTCAACGAGAAGAATCTACATCGACTCGTGGCAAGTACGCACCACATCGTAGGTGACCCACTGGTGGGTATTGAGGTATTGTTGGCTTCTGGTGCCATCTACGCATTGGGTGATCTGCATCGACTCTGTGGAGAAGAAATTTTCAAAACGGCGGCACAGCGGATTGTAGAACCGTTAGTGACATCGTTGAGCGACCCGTTTAATGATCCCGCGGCAGCAGCACTCAGCTACTACCGTTGGACTTTTGAGGATACCGGATTTGATGAACAGATCCGTGCCGGATTCGCGGAATTTCCCGACGAACCCCCAGAACTGTTGGCGTTGATCTTCCCGCAGGAGGTGCGTCGTCGGGAACCGGGTGTTGGTAAACGGGCGGATATGGCGTATTGGGGGGAATGGTCGGACAATGGATCCGTGAAACCGATTCAAGAACCCTCAACTGCCACCCTCACGCTCGCCTATCAAGTAACAGGTGAGATCGGTTACGCGATGCGGGCGTTGCGAAATGCTGCGACGCGCTTAAATATTGCGAGGCGTGTGCTACGCGGTGGAAGGGAACACGCCGATATGGGAGGCGCGGTGTGCTCGGTTGCAGCGGGACATGGACGGAATTGGGGACAAGGCGCGGTCACAGCGTGCTACGGTCCTTTGCTTCTCGGCACGTGCGAAGTTCACGGTGAAGTCGCACAACTTTTGGAGGTTCGACACGGTGACAGACACAACCATCCGTCGACGCTACTCTCTTTAGTGCGACCTCTTCTTGGAACAGAAAAGAGCGCAGAAGTCGTCTTCTACAACGGCGGGGACACACCACTTACGTTCTCATGGCGATTGCAAACCGATCAAGAGGCAGCATGGGATACAACAACACTCGGGGCAGGTGAAACAAAACAGGACTCGATCTAATCCGTTGAAGTTCTGCGTATTATCTCTGCTTGAGGGTTGCCCATTTCGTTGTTAGCAATGAGCTTTGAGGGTGAACAGGCAAAACTTGTGGGTCAAACCAATCCGCGTCAAAATTGATTGCGCCGCGTGTGAGTTGCTTAGATCTACGGATCCCGAGATTGTATTTGAAGAGTTGCTGTTTCTTTTCATAAACGAGTTCGTCTCCAAGTGAGGACCACGCGGGATTCCTCGCGTTAGAAACAAGACGTTTTAAGCCGCTTCCATTCCTATCCATCACATAAATCCCCTTTTTAGACCAACGGAACGCTATACGCGTCCCGTCAGGTGACCAATCAGGCTCGAAAAATTTTCCGATTTCCTCCTTTGGCATCAGCCTTCTTTCCTCACGCGTCTCGAGGTTGACCACCTTCAAGCTATAAGCCCATATACCCTCTGTCAATATAAAAGCTATTTCTGAACCATCAGGTGACCAAGCGGGCCAGCCTCCGAGAAAATTTGTTGAAGTGATGCGCTCCTCGTGTCCACTTCCTATTGTCCCGACATAAATGCTCCAGTTGGAGGCGTTCGTATAAGCCAGTTTCTGCCCATCCGGAGACCAGACAGGATATTCTCTATATGCCAAACGCCGAAACACTTTTCTTACATTTTTGCCATCTGCATCCATTATGTAGATATCACGAGTGCCACCCCGGTTTGAATTAAAAGCGATATGTTCACCCGTTGGAGACCAGACAGGCGCGAGATCCCTTGAAGGGTGTCGAGTTAGGTTTACCGGTTTACTTCCATCGGGATTCATTATATAGATTTCAGAATTACCATCACGAGTGGAGGCAAAAACAATCTTTGCTGTTGATGGTGCTTTGGCAAAAACAGGATAGACCTGTGTACTGCCGAGTATGAATGCTAAGACGCATAAAAGAAAGCGGAATCGGTATTGCATCGAGATTCTCCTAAATAATTGTAGTAAGCATCGAAACCTACCTTTTCGTGTGTATTTTCAAACTCACGTTAAAAGTAAAAAAGAACCCTTTGATTATTAAAGACACAATTTTAGGGTGGAAAAGGTGCAAAATGTGAAAGAATTATAGACATTGCCACTTCGCAACGATCGCTGGAAAGTTAATAAACATCCACATCCTTAATTCCCAAAATTTCGAGCAATAAGCGTCAAATCGAGAATATTAACCGTGCCATCGGCGTTTACATCGGCACTCGGGTCCGTCTGTCCAAAGCGGGAAGCGACAAAGACGAGGTCCAAGATATTCACAGTTCCATCGGCATTCACGTCATAAGGCATCTCTGTCGCGAACAGATTTGAATCGACCAATTCAAAAACAATATCCTGATCGGTTTCAAATTTAACAGGTCCCCGCTCGGGTGCGAGCCACTGGTAGGAGGTAGAGCGATTTATTCCTAAAGCGGCATCGATTTTTGTGCGTACTCGAATTTTTAAGCAATTTTCAAAGGTCCCCGCTGGTGTGACAACATTCTCAACAGCGACAACTTCGTTCACACTGGAGACCGTAACGGCACCGACTATACTGACTTCCGTTTCTCCGTGTGTTTCCCATATCTCACCCAATTGAAGCGTCGGCGGGAAAAATATGGCAGGCGGTGAAAATCCTACGCGTGCCACACCGAAAACATCCCCCAACTCCGAGACAACTGTATGGAGCTGCAGACCTTCCTCGCCTATTTCTATAAGGAAAGTACTCGTTCTGACAGCACTTGTGCCTAATACTTCTGTTGTGATGTCAAGAATACGGACCTCCGCGTCGTTGACAGGTTCATCGGTCGCAATAATTTTGTAAGTGATGCGCTCAGCACCGTCTGTGCTCTCCAAAACCCACGTATTCCCGATATCAACAGGGTAATAATTTTGAGCATTCGTTATGTTGGCAAAAGCACAGAGCAGGACAATAAACAGGACGGTATTTCTAATCATTTGATTCCCCTTTTTCGAAGTTGGTGCAGTTACAATTATACCACCAAGATAGCAAGGTGCGCAAAAAAAACGCCTTGATGAAAACACCAAGGCGTTTGAGTGAATTATGTTTACTGCGTCCCTATTTGAGGATAACCATCCGTCGGGTCGCAGCGAAATCTGACGTCTGCAGCGTATAGAAGTAGATACCACTCGCAACACGCTCACCGACAGCATTCCTGCCATCCCAATACGCAGCACTCGACGGCGTCATATACGAACCCGTCGGCTGCCACCCCAAATCTAACGAACGCACCAAACGACCCGATACATCATAGATCGAAATCTTCACTTCGGTCGCTTTGTTCAACTGATACGGGATCCACGTCTCCGGATTGAACGGATTCGGGAAGTTCTGCGCAAGTAACGTGTCTTGCGGCTGCACATCTCCAACACGCAGTTGCAGACTCAAGAAGGCATTGCGAATGTCACTCGTCGTCACCGTGCGTTGGAAGGGACCTGAGACGATTCTGTTAGTGTCGTCGTAAAGGGCGACTTTGAGTTTATCACCGGCTTCAACGACGCTCTTGCGGTTCAGGTCTGCCCAGACGGCAGAGGAACGTCTCGTTGCGCTTGAGACGTTTTCCGTGGCGATTGTGCCAGTGCGGAGGTTCTCAGCGACGAGGGTATACGCGGTTCCAGTTTCCATGCCCTGGATGTCGCTGGTCACGATGAACGCCCATGCGCTCTTATAGGTTGAGAGAGCCGGAGCGGCGGGCGCGGCATCTCCATTAGCATCGGCATCCGCTTCAACGGCATCGGTTTCGGCATCGCCTTCGCCTTCGCCAGCCTCGGCTTCAACTTCAGCATCACCAGCGGCTGCGTCATCAGCAGGAGGTACTTCTACAGGAACGAGGTCCGTAGCAACTTCCTCGGCAGGAGCCTCTTCGGTGGGCGCGTCTTCAGCAACAGGTTCCTCGGACACCGGTTCCGGCTCGGGTTGTTCGGGTTGGTTATCCCATGCATCACCCGTGAACTTTACCATACCGCCAGAGGGTGTGTTCACGATATAACCTTTATCCCCTGTAATACCAAATCCGTCACCTTCATCGGCTACCGTGTAACCGACAAAACGCTGCGTTGCTGCATCGAGTTGAATAACGGCTGTCGCGTCCAGCATTTCTGCGAGTGATTTTGCTGTGTAGGGTTCCGCCGGCATCAGCGGTATCGAAATCATATTCAAACCCGCTTCAAGCGTCACATCAAAACCAGGACCTTCCACGACCGGTTCCGGCATCGGTTCCGCAGGCATCGGTTCCGCAGGCGCGTCAACAGGCGTGATCGTCAGCATCGCCGTCGGTTCGTCCCACGCAAACGCTTCAGTGACATCACCACCCCCTTGAATACCTTCGTGCGCTGCAATGACACCACCTTCCGTCGGAACACGTTCATTGCTTCCCGGGGGATCCGTCGCTTCATCTAAACCGAGGGGTCCCGGAATATCCGAAGCCATCTCCGTGTTATCTTCACTCCCAGCATCATACGCCATCAAGTCAATAGTCGTCGAGACAGGCATACCGTCTTCATCAAACAGCGGTTCGTCAATAACCGCGATAAACGCATCGTTCGTTGAGACGAGCATCGAGCCGACAGAGAGCGAAGAATTCGTCATATCAGCCGTTAGAGTGACCGTCGTAGATTGACCTGGCATCGTATACCGACGCGTCATATCCGCATTCATAGCGATCATGACGTTCGCGCCAGCAGCAGTTGCAAGTGCTTCAAGCCCTGACGTATCTCCACCTTCAGCAAGCGCGACAATCGCGTCATTTGCGGGTTGACCGACCGCGGCAAGTGTAACGCCGGCAGGGTGTGCTGCGAAAATGGCGGGAGATAGCGTTTGTCCGCTCTCACCGTGTACACCTTCTGTCAGGTTCGTGAGGGTAATCTCGAACATCTGGCTCGCCGGCATTTCAGGAGCAACCTCCTCGGCAGGGGCTTCTTCCTCAGCAGCGGGCTCTTCAGCAGCAGGTTCTTCGGTGGCTGCCGGTTCTTCAGCAGCTGGTGCTTCTTCCACTGTAGATACGTCTTCTACTGTAGGCACCTCCTCCGCGGTTGGTGCCTCAATGAGGTTGTAACTTTGCAATTCATACACGACATCTTGATCGTTCTGAAATTTGACAGGTCCCACATCAGGAGCCAACCATTGATAAGAAGTCGAACGCACGACGAGGAGTGCGGTAACACTTCTCCGCCGGATCTCTATTTTGACGCAGTCTTTAAATGTTCCGGCTGGAGTTTCAACGTCCTCAATCGCGACAACTTCTATAGTGCTGGTGCTGGTTGCCGGTCCCGCGATCAGTAGGACTGTCTCCGACACAATTTCCCATGCATGTCCGAGGGGTAAGAGCGCGGGGAAGAAAGTAACGGGTGGATCAAAAGTCGCTTCTGCGATGCCGAACGCGCCTTCATCCGTAGCACTTTGATGTAGTAGAAGTCCGCCGTCGTGAGCAGATACAAAGTACTTGTCAATATCGCTCGGGTCGCCACCGAGTACTCCAGTAGATATTTTCAGGACAATCAGTTCTTCATTGTCAACGTTTTCCGGTTTCTCAAGTGTATAGGTGCGTTGCTCCACGCCATCGGCACTCAAGAAAACCCATGTATTGCCGATCTCCGACGGATAATAACTTTGCGCCATCGCTGTTGTTGTGAAGTTACATACGAGGCTTAATACCAAGAACGGTATCAACCAGAGGACAAATTTGGTAGGTTTCATAATTTAGATTCTCCTTTTTTAGCAGATACCAATTTGAATAATGCAGGACTTACGCAAAATGACCAAATTTCACAGGATTCGGTGCGGTTAGAAACCGCACCTACCGGGGGAGTGCGTAAGTCCTATAATGTTTACAATGGATAATATTGTTTCCACGAAACTTTTGCCCAAGAGGATAGATGCACAAGTGGTTGATCAAGGTGCGAATCCGTCCTATTGGAACGCTCACGCCATCCCTCTGGTGAGATGTCATCGTGTTCTGAGACATATCGATACCCAAACCACATCCCGACCGCTATCACCAAAGCGACCATGATAACAACAACTAATGCAACTTTCCAATTTACCATGCAGATTTTTCCAAACACTGTGTAATAATACGCCAATATTATCACACGCCTCAAAGGTTTTCAAGAAAAAATATCGTATAAGGATACTGATTACAAGATTTTTAAGGTCAATTGCTGAAATTTTGGGTGATAAGTACCAAATCCAGAATATTAACAACCCCATCGCCCGTGACATCTGCATCAGCATCGGACTTTCCAAAGCGAGAAGCCACAAAAGTGAGGTCCAAGATATTCACAGCGCCGTCCCCCGTCACGTCGTAAGGAAGTGGTTCAGGCGTAGTCTCTTCCTCAGAAGGCTGTTCAGTCACAGTGTCCTCCTCAGGCGCGGGTTCGGGCATAGCATCTTCCGCAGCGGCGGGTTCGGTTGTGGTATCTTCCTCTGGGGTATCAGGTTCTGCAGGCTCGGTTAGCAGATTGGAACTCACCAAACCGAAAAGTAAGCCGTCGCTGTTTTCGTACTGGATGGGACCTATATCGGGGGCGAACCATTGGTGCGTATTTGAATCAAGATTTAAGAATCCGCCAGCAGTGAAATTCAAATCTATCTGCACCTTGGCGCAGTTCTGGAATGTTCCAGCGGGTGTAACGACCTCCTCAAATCCAACAACTTCAAAATCAGTGACACTTTCCCCGCGTATGGAGTTCGGTAGGATTTCGACTTTCACTTCTGCATCTCCCGCTATCTGCCATGTATCTCCCAGTTCCAACTGTAAAGGGAAGAACGTAACAGGTGTTGGAAACTCCGCAGTCACGATAGCAGGAGGTTCTTTTAATTCAAAGATAGTTTTATGGAGTTCAATCGCTTCGGCACCAACAGTCAAAAAATACGTGTCCGTGTCAACCTCGCCAGTGCTGAGTTCCTCATTTCTAATCTTCAGTAGAATACGCTCTTCACCGTCAATCGTTTCGGGTCCCTCAAGGGTATAAGTGCTTTGTTCTTCACCATCCACACTCTCCAAAACCCATGTATTTCCCACGTCTGCGGGATAATAATTTTGTGCGGTTGCCCCAAACGCAAAGAAATAAGTGAAACTCAAGACCAAAACTGGTTTGAACCACCGTAGAAATGTGGTCTTTTTCATATTTCAATTCTCCTTATGTCACAAGCGAATAGGTATAACGATTACAATGAATGCAAATTTTCAACGCGCCAGGGGCATTTATGGTAAACTTTAGAATCAATTAGACATTCAGAACCGGTGCGGTTAGGAAACCGCACCATAGGTGTCAATTTAAGCAGAACTACGCGTGTTTTTTCGGTTAGAAAAAAGAGTGGTTTCCAAGGAGAAACACCTCTATGATAATTGTAGAAAAGCATATTGAGTTAATTCTACAAAAGAGGTGTTTCCCAT
>JAJEDB010000036.1 GCA_022821725.1 Candidatus Poribacteria bacterium
AAGTGCCAAGACACAGTTAGACGTTGCCGTCGCGCAACATAAAATCGCTGCTGAACAACTTCAACTTATCGATAACGGTGCGCGGACTGAGGATATTCAAGCCATGGCGGCACAAGTTGAGCAGGCGGAAGCCTCCTTACGACTCGCACAGACCCAGGCATCCACGAAGACCTGGGAGAAAGACATTGAACTGGCGCGTTCGCAAGTCGAAACCGCACGGGCTGGACTCATCTCTGCGGAGGCTTTAGAGACTGCGAAAAGTTGGGAAGCCGAAATAACGTCAGCGAAAACCGCACGCACGCAAGCATCGGTTGCGCTGAAGCTCGCGCAAAAACGTCTGAATGATGCTACGATTCGCGCCCCGATTTCCGGTGTCATCTCCAGACGCTCCTTGGATTTAGGGGGTATGGCACTTCCTGCCGCACCCCTTTTTGACATTGTTAATATTGATACCGTCAAAGCAACCGTTGAGGTTATTGAAGTCCAGTTAAGCCAATTGGCGCTCAATCAACCAGCATCCATAGAGATTGATGGTATAGATGCCGAGATGTCGGGTAGTATTACTTTTATTAGTCCAACGCTAACACCAGCGCGTCGCACGGCTACGGTTGAAGTCGATATTGACAATCCAGAGGGCACTCTTAAACCCGGGATGTTCGCCAAGGTGACCGTCCCTATCAAAGTGCATACGGATGCGATTCTCATCTCGCGTGCTGCGCTCATTGAGGATGTGAATGCAAACACACAGAGCGTCTTCGTGATTGAGAATGGGGTCAGCCAGCGGCGTGTTGTAGAGATAGGTCTTTTGCGTGCCGGTGAAGCTGAAGTCCTGAGTGGTCTTACCGAAGGCGAAGCGGTTGTCACTGCTGGACAACATTCTCTAAAACAGGGAGAAAGTGTCAGGGTCGTTAATCCGTAGATGCTTGAAAAAAGAACTTGATAAATTAACAGGATAGGTGTAGCATGGTTGGATAAATAGAACTATTTAGCGTGAAACTTACAATGAAGTGTGGTTGGCGAGAAAAATGAAAGTTGAACAACTCCACGGTCCCAGAGTGAATTCCTTTCAGGTCCTTGAGTTGGAGTATCTTTTACAGGAAGATTCCCCTGAACTCTTCTTCTCCCTTGGTTTGCAAAGGGGTGGACATGTAGTTCTCACCTGTGCACCTGCAAGGCTTGACATTATGGGAGGTATCGCTGATTACTGCGGCGCGAATGTTTTTGAGATGACGCTCAACCGCACAGCAATCGCTGCCTGCCAAGCCAGAGAAGATAGAAACCTCTGTGCTATCACACTCCGAGCAGGAGATCAATTCAAACCTAACTTTCATCTCTCGCTGGATAGTTTCTATACGAATGGGACGCTCAAAACGTATTCACAGATTCAGGAACATTTCAGTGAGGAACCCGGCGCAGAATGGACGGGATATATACTCGGGGCATTTTATGTCTTACTCAAAGAGGGGAAGATTGAGCAATTCCCGCACGGTGCTACGATAATTATCAAAAGCGATATTCCGGTCGGTGGCGGTGTCGCCTCCTCCGCAGCTGTTGAAGTCGCTACATTGACGGCGATCAACCGGCTGTATGGCTTAGAATTGGATGCCATGGAGATAGCGCGCCTCGCACAAATCGTTGAAAATAGAATTGTTGGCGCGCCTTGTGGGATTATGGATCAGGTGACGGCTGCCGCTGGCACGTCAACAAAGATTCTCTCAATTCTTTGTCAACCGGACAAAATTCTCGAATTCGTTTCATGTCCATTAAACGTGAGTTTTGTCGGTATCTATACAAAAGTGCGCAGAAGCACGACGAGCACTGCTTATGTTGACACACGCACCGGGACTTTTATGGGGTTGACTATCCTCAAAGCAGCGTTTTCATCAGAAGCCGCGGAAGGTAGCATCGCTCGAAAGCTATCCGAGGCGTTAGCAGATAACTACCTATGCAACCTTTCTGTCCAGGATTTTCGCGAGCAGTGTGAGCACCTGTTGCCTGAACAGATGCAGGGCGCGGAGTTTCTTGACAAATACGGTGAAACCGTTGATACCGCTACACAGGTGAATCCAGAGACATCGTATGCGGTTAGGAGTCGAGTCCAACACGCAATTTACGAGAACGCACGTGTGAGGCAATTTATTGCTGCTATAAAAAACGCCGATACAGATTCTGATCGTATCCAAGACTACCTCAGCGAAGCAGGGAATCTCATGTACGAATCCAATGCCAGTTACCGTGATCTCGCAGGACTGGGGTCCCGTGAAGTTGATGGACTTGTGAACATCGCTCGGAAGATTGGAGAACAGGGCGGTATCTATGGTGCCAAGATTACCGGTGGCGGTGGCGGCGGGACTGTTGCCTTGCTATGCCACGGTAACGTGGAAAATTCGCTGACCCAAATTCTCGCGGCTTACAAATTAGCGTGGGGAATTGATGGCGAACTTATCCGAGGAAACGCCGCTGGCGCGTTTGAATTTGGCCATATTCTCTGGGAGTTGAAGGAACTCGAACCGCCTACACATTTTTAACTATGGAAAACTTAGATAAACAGGACCAACGCCGTGCGTCCGGTGTTACATGGCGCGCTATCCTCATCGCTATCTTCTTAATTCCCCCGAACGTCTTTTGGGTCATTGAAGTTGAGTGTGTCTGGCATTCTGGGCATCCAACGACGATTTCGCTCTTCTGGAATGTTGTCCTCAACATCTTTTTCCTAATCTTGATCAATCTTTTCCTGAAGCGTGTCGCACCGAAATCCGCGCTAACGCAGGGCGAGATGATTACCATTTACGCCATGCTCTCTATCGCCTCCGGTTTGGCAGGTCATGATACCTTAGCACTGACAATTCCCGCACTCCCCCACGCCTTCTGGTTCGCAACCATTGAGAATGATTGGGCGGATATGTTTCATACTTACATCCCACAACATCTCGTTGTCTCGGACCGAGAGCTTATCCGGGGATTTTACGAAGGCAACACGCCCTTCTATAATGCTAAAATTGGGGGGGCATGGATAATGCCGACGCTGTGGTGGACATCGCTTATTGTTGCACTCGGCACCATCATGATTTGTGTAAATGTGCTGATTCGGAAACAGTGGACAGAACATGAAAAATTAGCGTATCCAATTATCCAACTCCCGATGGCAATTACAGAAAGAGGTGGAGCCGCACAACTCTTCCGAAGTCGTATCCTATGGTATGGGTTTATCATCGCTGCAGTAATAAATGTCTGGCACGGTTTGGCGCACTTTTTTCCCGTTTTACCAGACTTCAGTGTGCGTCATAACGCCCGGAATTGGGGCAAGGTTTTCACTGAAAAACCCTGGAACGCTGTCGGTAATATCCCCGTGCCGCTCTACCCGTTTGTAATCGGATTGGGGTTTCTTTTGCCACTGGACCTTTCGTTTTCTATGTGGTTCTTCTACCTGTTTGAGAAAGCACAGCGGGTTTTCGGCAGCGCACTCGCAATCCCAGCCCCTTTCCCGTATGGGAGTGAACAATCCATTGGCGGTTGGATGGCGATCTTTGTTATCGCGCTTCTCGTAACGCGGAGGCACATTGTAAACGTCGTGCGCACTATCTTGGGCATGCCCGGCGGGATTGACGACTCACAAGAGCCGATCCGTTATCGGACAGCACTCCTGCTCATTGTCGTCTCAAGCCTCTTTATCATCTGGTTCTGTCTGAAAGCGGGAATGACCCTTCCAATTATTCTCCCGTTCTTCGCCTTCTTTTCTGCTATTTCGATTGCTATTACGCGCGTCCGTGCGGAGCTCGGACCTCCCGCACATGAGATGGCGGGGATGTGTAATGCACAACAGTTCTTAGTCAATATTCTCGGAACACGTCGCATCGGACCCAATAACCTGACGGTTTTTCCCTACTTTTGGTTCTTTAGTGGACGTGGATACCGCGAACACATTATGCCCCATCAGCTTGAAGCGTTTAAAATGGCAGAACGGGCGAATATGAACACGAAACGCTTGGTCCTTGCCATGGTTATTGCTGTTATCCTTGGATCCCTCGCATCATTTTGGGCGACGCTTAGTGAACTCTATCGTCTCGGGGGTGCCGTCACAGGTGCAGGCGGTGGCATTGGACCGTCAGTGGGGCATATCGGTCAATTTGGCTGGCTCGCGGGATTATTCGCTTTCCCACGCGAGCCCGACATCCCCGCAATATCCTTCATGGCAGGCGGGATGGGACTCACCTTCTTCCTCATGGTGATGCGGATGCGGTTCATCTGGTGGCCCCTCCATCCAGCAGGTTATCCTATCTCCATGACCGGGGGAGTCGGCTATTTTTGGAGTTGTCTCGTTATCAGCAGTTTTCTCAAATGGATGGCACTCCGGTTCGGTGGACCGGGCACTTACCGAACGATGGTCTTCTTCTTTTTCGGAGTAATTCTCGGTGAGTACTGTGTTGGCGCATTCTGGAGCGTCTTGAGTGTTATTATTCGTGAACCCATCTACGACTTCGCACCGGGTTAACGTATTGTAGCATAAACTGTTAGTTTGTGCCTCAGAACGTATCCCTGTATATGGAAACCTCTCATTCATTTATAGTGACCTTTAGAATTAAAGAGACATTTTTTCGGTTTTATGATAGGCTGCGTCTATTATGGCATATTCAACAGATTTACGCAAACGCGTCTTAGATTTTATTCAAACTGGGGGTAAAAAATCTCAAGCCGCCCG
>JAJEDB010000027.1 GCA_022821725.1 Candidatus Poribacteria bacterium
GTCGGGAGGCTTCTGCTTTACTGCCCCCCTTGTCAATGAACTCAAGCACGCATTTGCGTAAATCTGATGAATAACTCATAATACCGAAGTATCCCATAAATATCAGAATCTGTCAACTTATTTACGGGCTTTACTATAAAAAGTTATGGCAAAAAAGAAATCAGACACAAACACGAATGAAAACGGGGCACTGCTCGGCTTTGAAGCGATCTTATACCAAGCAGCCGATAAACTCCGCAATAACATGGATGCTGCCGAATACAAGCATGTCGTGTTGGGATTAATCTTCCTCAAATATATCTCAGATTCTTTTGAAGAAAAGTATAATCTCCTCCTCGAAGAACTTGCCAATCCTCAGAGTGAATTCTATGTCAAAGAGGAACTCGACCGTTTCGAGTATGCAGAGGATCGGGACGAATACTTGGCAGAAAATATCTTTTATGTCCCAGAAGAAGCGCGCTGGTCATATCTACAGGCAAACGCCAAGCGATCAGAAATTGGAACACTGATTGATAATGCAATGCTCGCAATTGAACAGGAGAACCCGCGACTTAAAGGGGTTTTGCCGAAAAACTACGCACGCCCAGGACTTGACAAGCAACGCCTCGGTGAACTCGTTGACCTCATCAGCACAATCGGTTTAGGTGAAGAAGAGAATCGCTCAAAGGATATACTGGGCAGGGTTTATGAATACTTTCTCGCCCAATTTGCCAGTGCCGAAGGCAAAAGAGGCGGTCAATTCTACACACCGCGCTGTGTTGTGCAGCTCCTCGTTGAGATGCTCGCGCCCTATCAAGGACGGATTTACGACCCGTGCTGCGGCTCAGGCGGTATGTTTGTCCAGAGCGAAGCGTTCGTCGAAGCACACGGTGGGCAGCGCGATGACATCTCTATCTATGGGCAGGAGTCTAATCCAACCACGCGGCAATTGGCACTGATGAACCTCGCGATTCGTGGGATTGAGGCGAACCTCGGTCAGGAACACGCCGACAGTTTTCACGACGACATGCACCCAGACCTAAAAGTTGATTACATCCTCGCGAATCCGCCGTTCAACAGCAGCGATTGGGGGGGTGACCGATTGCGCGAAGATAAGCGTTGGGTTTACGGCACCCCGCCGCCTGGCAACGCGAACTTCGCGTGGGTGCAACATTTTATCTATCATCTTGCCCCAAATGGTGTCGCTGGATTTGTGTTAGCAAACGGTTCAATGAGCAGCACTACCGCCACCGAAGGCGAAATTCGTAAGAATATTGTGGAAGCCGACTTGGTGGATTGTATGGTGGCGTTGCCTGGGCAGCTCTTCTATTCTACATCAATCCCTGTGTGTCTCTGGTTTATTGCGAGGCATAAAGAAAACCGCCGTTTTCGGAAACGCACGGGTGAGGTGCTTTTTATAGACGCCCGCAGGTTAGGAGGGATGATTGACCGCGTCCACCGAGAACTAACGGGTGCGGAACTCACACGCATTGCTGAAACCTATCACGCCTGGCGTGGCGATGAGGGCGCGGGTGAATATACCGACGTGCCCGGTTTCTGTAAAAGCACAACGCTTGCCGAAATTCAAGAAAACGGCAACGTCCTAACTCCTGGGCGTTACGTTGGTGCAGAAGTTCCAGAAGAAGATAGCGAACCCTTTGAGGAAACGATAGCACACCTAACGACACAATTGACCGAACAGATGGCAGAGGCGAGACGGTTAGATGAAGCTATCCGCGCAAATTTGCGAATGCTCGGTTTTGGAGATGAGTCATGAATTTCAGTGACGAAGAAATCAAACGCCACATACGTTTAGGTGAAGATAATCATTGGGAATTCAAAGAAATTGTGTTCGCGGAAAACAAACCGAAGAGTCCCAGCCGGGACGATCTGGCAGATGAGTTCGCCGCATTCGCGAATACGGATGGTGGTGTGATCCTGTGTGGCGTGACCGACAGCGGCGATGTGCAAGGTTTGTCGCGCGAGCAAATGGACGAATTGGAAAGACTCTTGACAGAGATTTGCACTGACACGATTAAACCCTCAATTCGTCCTGCTATTTTTCGTAGAGAAATAGAAGAGGGCAAACCGTTCCTGCTCGTCGCAGTACCACAAGGATATGCACTGCACGATAGTCCTGGTGGCGGCTACCATCGAGTCGGCAGCTCAAAACGCAAAATGACTAGTGATGAACGGTTGCGTCTTGCACAGAAGCGCGGCCAAACACGCTTTCTCTGGTTTGATAAACAGCCGGTTCCGGAAACAGGTTTTAGATCATTGGATGAATCTCTTTGGAAACCTTTATTAAGTGCCGAAGGTGCCACCGCTCCTGAATTGGCATTGGAAAAGATGGGGCTTCTAATTAAAGACGAAAACGGCATAACACACGCTACTGTAGCGGGGTTACTGTTGTGCAGTCATTCTCCCGAGCACTGGCTTCCCAACGCCTGCATCTCCGCAACCTGTTACCGTGGCAAAGACCGTGCATCCGGGCAGATAGATGCGCAAATCATTACCGGTCCCCTGAATCGACAAATCGCTGAAGCAGTTACCTTTGCTGTGCGCAATATGCGCGTCGGCGCATACAAGAATCCTGCTCGCACCGACCTACCGCAATACAGTGAAAAAGCACTTTTTGAAGCGATCGTCAATGCAGTAGCCCACCGCGACTACGAAATTCGCGGCAGCCGAATTCGGCTCTCAATGTTCGCAGATCGGCTTGAAATAAATTCTCCCGGGGGTTTGCCAAACAACCTCACCATTGAAAGCATGGATGTCCGACAATCAACGCGCAATGAAGCTCTCACCTCAATGCTTGGAAGGATGTCTGTTGGGAATATACACGGCTCAGAGGACCGACAATTCTTCATGGAACGACGCGGAGATGGTGTGCCAATTATCTTTCGCGAAACGAAAGCGTTAAGCGGAGAATCACCACAGTATCAACTCATTGATGGTTCAGATCTTGTCCTTACACTTCCCGCTGCCGATACAAATTTTACGCCAGCAACCGCTCGCATCCTTGCTCACTATGGTGGTAATCCATTACCCAGCGTTGAACTTTTGGTTCTATTTCCAAATAAAACATGGAACAGCGCAACTACCGATGAGAATGGTAACGCGCAGATTGATCTCCACACGACCCATCTGCCAATGACAGTGTTCGCAGCCGCCCCCGGTTTTGCCGCACACCTTGAAAATGACTGGGTCCCAGCAAAAGAGGGGCTTGCAATTGGAATGCGGAGTCTCCAGGAGGGTGGATCGGTAATCTTTCCCGAAGCAACAGGAAACATTCCAGGCGTATCCGGACGTTTGAATCCGATTCGTGATGCCCAAGACCGAACCTATCTGTATGCTTCCAACATCGCCATAAATGAAGGACAATCACAGCCTGTTCATTTTATTCTTGGAGAGGATTTGCGTCTCACCGATACTAATGGCAGAGAACTGTCAGTACGCATCGTTGCCGTCGTTGGTAAATCAGCACTGCTGGAGTATCAACCTTATATCAAAGGAGATAAAAAATGACAGTCGGAGAATTAGTAGAATTTCTTGAAAAATATCCAGATGATTTGCGAGTCGTTGTTAACGGCTATGAGGATGGTTATGACGACATCTCACCAGAAAGAATTTCCACCACAAAAATAGAATTAGATGCCGGAAAGCATGACTGGGAAGGTCAACACAACGCTCCACTCCATGTTGATGAATCAACCGATGATCCTAAAATTGTAGATGCTTTGGTTTTCCATCGCGCTCCGTATTATTAAAGTAGATTGAAAACAATCCTCAGAGGTAGGTTATGACGTTTGGTTTTCCTAATGGATGGAAATTTCAATCCGTAGAGGATAGCATGGAAGCGATTATTGACTATCGCGGTAAAACGCCGCGTAAAACGCCTTCTGGTGTTCCGCTAATTACGGCGAAAATCGTCAAAGATGGTCGAATGATGACTCCTACTGAATTCATTGCTTCCGAAGGTTATGATTCATGGATGAATCGGGGATTGCCAGAGCCCGGGGATGTCGTCATGACGACTGAAGCACCTTTGGGTGAGATTGGACAAATTGATAATCGTAAAGTCGCGCTTGGTCAGCGACTTATCACTTTGAGAGGCAAACCAGATGTATTAAACAATACTTATCTGAAGTTTGCAATGCAAGCAGCATTTGTGCAAAACCAATTGAAGGCAAGATCGACAGGCACTACCGTTCTGGGTATTTCTCAGCGTGAACTTAGAAAGGTTGAAATTCCACTTCCGCCTCTCTCTGAACAACGTCGCATCGCTCACATCCTTGGCACACTTGACGACAAAATCGAACTCAATCGCCAAATGAATGAAACCCTTGAAGCAACAGCGCGAGCAATTTTCAAATCTTGGTTTGTAGACTTTGATCCTGTGAAAGCAAAGATCAAAGGGCGCAAACCGCCATTCATGGACGCTGAAACAGCCTCTTTATTTCCATCAGCGTTCCAAGATTCTCCACTTGGAGAGATTCCACAGGGCTGGAAAATTGGAACGCTCGGTGAGGTTTCAGAAAATGTTCGGAGGAGCGTAAAAACAAGTGAAATTGACTCCAACGAGTGTTATATAGGTTTAGAACATATGCCGAGGCGAAATATAGCCCTTTTTAAATGGCAAACAGCCGCTCGGATTATTAGTAATAAGTTTCGCTTTAAAAAATGTGAAATCCTTTTTGGCAAACTCCGACCTTATTTTCATAAGGTTGGTGTTGCGCCTCTTAATGGGATTTGTTCAACTGATATTTTAGTAATTCGGCCAATTGATTCAGAGTGGTTCGGGGTTGTTTTAGGTTTGGTGTCCAGTGACAATTTCATTGCTTATACCGATGCATGCTCGGAGGGTACAAGAATGCCACGAACAAATTGGAATGATATGTCACGGTATGAAATCGCACTACCTAAAGCCGAAATTGCCAAAAAATATACTGAATTGATACAACCAATTATCAACAAGATCGTCGAAAATATCCATCAATCTCGAACGCTTGCACAAACCCGAGACACGCTGCTACCTAAACTGTTATCCGGTGAAATTCGTGTAGACGCTGCAGCTGAGATATTGGAGGGAACTTAGATGCCTCTGCAAACCGTTCCTCACCTTGAATCATTGCATATAAAAAACTACCGCGCGCTACGGGATATAGAATTAAAACAACTTAAACCGTTGACTGTCTTTTTAGGCGCAAACGGCAGTGGAAAATCAACACTTTTTGATGTCTTTGCATTCCTTGCTGAATGTTTCACGGACGGGCTGTGCCGTGCATTGGACAAAAGAGGGGGTATCAAGGAATTGCGAACACGCGGGTGTAATGGCCCCATCGAATTTGAATTGAAATATCGCGAGGAGCCTAAATCACCAATCATCACCTACCATTTGTCCATTGATGCAGGCATAAAAGGTCCCTTTGTTGATACCGAATGGCTGCAATGGCGGCCCAGTAGCCGAGGAAAACATATCCGATTCCTTGATTTCCATCGGGGTGTAGGAAGTGTCATCGCTGGCGAAACACCAGATGAAGAAAGCAAACAAATCAATGAACAATTTGATGAGCCGTCGGTCCTCGCTGCTAATATGTTGGGGCAGCTGGCAAGACATCCCCGCGTCCGTGCTCTGCGGCGTTTTATTACAGCTTGGCATCTCTCCGATCTTTCTACTGATACTACGCGCCAAGCAACTAACGATGGACCCCAGAAAAGATTGTCCGCGACAGGTGACAACTTGCCCAATGTTATCCAATACTTGGAGGAAAAATACCCGGAACGCCTGGAAAAAATTATATCTTCTCTGTCAAATCAGGTGCCTCGTTTAGAAAAGGTTGACACAGAATTAATGATGAGTGGTCGCCGCCGCCTACAAATTAAAGATGCCCCGTTTGAACAACCCATCTCGGCAAAGTTCGCCTCCGATGGCACCTTAAAGCTGCTGTCCTACCTGATCCTGTTTCATGATCCACAACCGCCTCAATTGATCGGCATTGAGGAACCCGAGAATTACCTGCACCCACGCCTGCTGACAGGTTTAGTCGGGGAGTTTCTTGAGGGCCTAATGTTCTCTCAACTCATAATTACCACACACTCACCTCACCTTGTCAACGAATTGAGTGCTGATGAGGTGTGGGTACTCTATCGGGATGAGCAAGGTTTCACAGTTTGTAAACGTGCCTCGGAGATGCTCGGAGTAGAGCAGCTTTTGGAGGCAGGTGCGAAATTAGGAAAACTCTGGATGGAAGGATTCTTTGAATTCGGTGATCCGTTGACCAATGCAGGAGGCCCAAAGCGAAGTTTGGATGCACATTAAATTCTTTTTAGAGGAACCTTCTGCTGAGGAAGCATTAAGACACATTTTACCCAAGATTCTTTCACCCCATGTTATCTGTATCTTCCATGTATTTGAAGGAAAGGAAGATATGCTCGAAGAATTGCCAAATCATTTGAAAGGGCACCAGTGGATACCTGACGACTGGCGAATCATTGTGCTTATTGATGAAGACCGAAGAGACTGCCACCAATTGAAAGAAAGGTTAGAGACAGCAGCACACGAGGCTGGCTTTGTGACAAAGTCCAGCGCGGCTCCAAACGAAGATTTTCAAGTCGTCAACAGGTTGGCAATAGAAGAATTAGAGGCATGGTTTTTTGGAGATGTTGAAGCGATGCACACGGCTTATCCAAGAATCCCAATAAATCTCCAATCTAAGACAAAATATAGGAATCCAGACGCAATCAAGGGCGGCACGTCCGAAGCATTAGAACATTTATTGACACAAAAAAACTACTATAGAGGACGGATACCTAAACCTATGGTAGCACAAAACATTGCGCGACACATGGAACCAAGTCGGAACAGATCACGAAGTTTTCAAGTGTTTGTTGATGGGCTTAAAGCATGCGTAGGGGAAGAATTGTTAGTTTAGCACATTTGGAACAAACGACATGAATCTCAATACGATTTACGAATCAGATGTAGAAGAAGCTGCACTCGATTGGCTTGCTGATTTGGGCTATACCGTTCTACACGGTCCCGACATCGCTCCTGATACGCCTGATGCTGAACGCTCCATTTACAAAGAAGTCACCCTGACGCGCCGTTTGCGAGATACGATCGCCCACCTAAATCCAGAAGTACCCGCCGATGCACAAGCGGAAGCGATCCGTAAAGTGCTGCATCCAGATTCTCCCGCCCTGGTTCAGAACAACCAGACATTTCATCAGATACTGGTTGACGGTGTAGAGGTCGAGTATCGACAATCAGACGGAACAACACGTAGTAGACAAATAAGGTTCGTCGATTTTGATACGCCTCAAAATAACGACTGGCTTGCAGTCAATCAATTCACAGTGGTAGAGAACAGCGAACGCCGTCCAGATATTGTGTTGTTTATCAACGGACTTCCCTTAGCCGTAATTGAACTCAAAAACCCAACCGATGAAAAAGCCACCGTCTTAACAGCGTTTCGCCAAATCCAGACCTACAAACAGGAAATCTCTACACTGTTCACCTATAACGAAGCGATCGTCATTTCTGATGGATTACAAGCTCGCATCGGATCTTTAACCGCCGATACCGAATGGTTTCTACCGTGGCGGACAATCGAAGGGGAGGACAAAGCACCACCAGCTGAATTGGAATTGGAAGTTTTGATTAAGGGCGCCTTCGAGAAACACCGATTTTTGAATTATCTCAAACATTTTATCGTTTTTGAAGAAACCGACGGTGGGACGATCGCAAAAAAAATCGCTGGGTATCACCAATTCCACGCCGTCAAAACAGCAGTTGATACCACTGTCCACGCCTCGCGTCCGGAAGGCGAGCAGCAGTGTGGCGTTGTCTGGCACACACAGGGTTCAGGCAAAAGCTTAACAATGGCGTTTTATGCCGGTAGCATTATCCAGCACCCGCAGATGGAAAATCCAACGCTCGTCGTTATCACCGATATGAATGATTTAGACGATCAACTCTTCGGCACATTTGCTCGGTGTCAGCAACTCCTGCGTCAAACCCCCGTGCAGGCGAAAAACAGGAAGCATTTACGCGAACGCCTGAAGGTCGCCTCTGGTGGTGTGGTCTTTACCACGGTTCAAAAATTTTTTCCTGAAGGTGAGGAAACGCGTTTTCCGCAACTGTCCGATCGGCGTAATATCGTGCTTATTGCGGACGAAGCACACCGTAGCCAATACGGCTTTATAGACGGATTTGCTCGCCATATACGCGACGCGCTTCCCAATGCCTCTTTTATCGGTTTTACCGGCACACCGATTGAATTAACTGATCGTAACACCCGCGCTGTTTTTGGGGATTACATCAGCGTCTACGATATCCAACAAGCAGTTGATGACGGTGCCACGGTTCCAATCTTCTGTCAAGTACCCCTGACTGAAGTCAGGGGCTTGCGAAAGCGTTAACTCCAGCAAGCCTGTTGTAATAACGGGTTTCTCGTTTCACAGAGGATGGCATCCCATACCTCTCCACGAAGGGCGCAAGCCGCCCTGTGTAAAATGTTCAACGCCGCGTTGTGGTCGCGGTCGAGTTTCAAACCACAGGATTTACAATGGAACATACGCTCAGACAACTTCAGTTTGATAGGCGATTTCTGACAGCACTTGGAACAGGTTTGGCTTGTATAGTGCGGTGGCACTTGATGGAAATGCTTGCCGTCGCGTTTTGCCGCCCACTTACACCAGTCAAAGAACATGCCCCAGGACGCATCGGAAATAGACTTGGCGAGATGGCGGTTCTTGACCATGTTCCTCGGCTTGAGTTTCTCCGCAACAACAACGTCAAAGTCTTTGTGGTGAAAAAGTTTGTAAACAACTTTCGCGATAAAGTCAAGGCGTTGGCACGCGACAATATCGTGTTGTTTTGCCAATGCGTCTTTCGCCTTATACCATCTTCGGCTTCGGTACTGTTTACGCGACAAATCCCGCTGAAGTTTCGCAAGTTTGCGTTCCGCTTGACGATAAAAGCGCGGGTTATCTTCTGTTTCGCCATCAGAATCAGTCAAGAACTTGTGTGTGCCAACGTCTATACCACAAGCAGATTTCGGAACACACGGTATCGTATCCGGCACTTCGCAAACGATAAAGACATACCAGCCACGCGCCGTCTTTTTCAACGTGACCTCTTTCGGGTCTCCGATGAACGGACGGTGCTGGCGGATTTTGACTTCACCGAGTTTCGGTACTTTCAAACGGTTATACCGAGTGCCTGTTTCGCGAATCGGATTTTGACGAACGCGGATCGTCTGTTTTGGAGCGTCTTTTGTTTTTCGACGAACCACTTTGGTATATTTTCGCAGTTCCCACGTCAACGAGCGAACAGAACGCTTGAACTTCGGATACCCTTTTTTCTCCGCACCTTCGCAACAGCGGCGTTGAAAATGCTCATGCGCAGCGTTGACACGCTTGATCGTAGAAACTTGCATATCCTGCGGATGTTCAGAATAGTGAGAAGTGGCAGCGCGCAAGTCCTTGAGATGGTTGATCTGGTCATACATCGACACAGACTTACTGCCATAGTCCCACATCTGATTCCGCATCTGGAGCATATAGTTTTGCAACTGCTTTTGATGGCGGAACTCCGCAAAGAGCCACTGCTCCTCTGTTTTCGTCGGATACACACGATATTTAAAGGTTTGTTTCATGGTCTATCAAGTATCAAGTCTTTAACCCCTGCTAAGTGGGTAGGCAGACACGTAACCTTGCGATTACGCTTAGCATGTCTGCCAACTTGATACAACTATTAAACCATATTTTAACTGTAATGTCAAGTGTTTTTTTTTAAAACGCTATGGTCTAATTCAAGAGGGCGGATTTTCCTCCCCTGCCTAAAGACCTTACTGTTACCCACAAGTTTTTTTGTGGTGTATGTCGGTGGGGTTCTAAGAAGTATACTGCTCTCCAAGTTCGTCAAAAAGTGCGAAAGTGTTGGAAATATCCGTTAGCCGTTGCCATCCTCGCCATAAGACGGTCACTC
>JAJEDB010000035.1 GCA_022821725.1 Candidatus Poribacteria bacterium
CCGGGCGGCTTGAGATTTTTTACCCCCAGTTTGAATAAAATCTAAGACGCGTTTGCGTAAATCTGTTGAATATGCCATAATAGACGCAGCCTATCATAAAACCGAAAAAATGTCTCTTTAATTCTAAAGGTCACTATATACGTCATATCAACCATCCTTTCTGTAATTTTACAGACTTTTATGGCGTGTTTACACAACGCTTCAACTATCCCCACCGTTAAATGAGGAATTGCGAACTTCAATACCCGCGATAATACACTTATATTTGACATCACGGCCTCACTTTCTGTATTTGAACATACTGAAAAGCAGAGCGTAATTGCTGCTCCTAAAGCCGATCGCCATGATGCACTAACTATCAAGCTCGCCCACTCCCCACCGGAGTCGCTGCATTTCATGATGAAAAAGACAGCGAGGCCGAATCGAACGACCTGGACGACTATGCTAAGACACAGAGTCGAACTGCTAATTAGAAATTTCTTTCTAGTACTCACCGGTTGAGCAATCTTAGCTATTTCTATAGACATAGCACCCCTACGGGGTGCAATTGCTTGCATACACCATTTTCTATAGACATATCACCCCTACGGGGTGGAAAATCACCTGAAAACCAACGTTCTCACGCTTTCTGAGCGACCATGCTGGAGAGGATGCCGAGGACTCTGTCGCATTGCGCGAGTTGATAGGTTGTCATATCAATGTGCAGACGTTTTCCCGCCAACTTCAGAAACTGCCAATCTATTCCTGTGGTAGAGGCACCATAGATGTAAGGAATATCGTTCCCTTTTTCGGCGTTAAAGCGTTGGGCGGCGAGCATCTCCGCAACACACTGACCAAGTCCCAATTTCACATCGGTATTTTTCGCCTCCACAAGAATAATGACTGGTGCCTCTAAATAAAATTGGTTTGGCGAGAGGCTCACTAAAAAATCGCACACCCCGGTCAAGCCGCTTTCAGCATCAACGTTAAAGTCAATCCCAGAAAAAAGACTGATGTTACGATCTAAGTGATCGAGGAGATCAACGAGCACATCAGCGACAATCATTTCTGACCGTGCCTTTTCTGTGCCGATAGTGGTAGCTAAGGGTGCTTTCTTCGCTAATCCTATCGTGAGATACTCACTGGGGGACACTGGCTCTATTTCAGAAAAAAGCCCCACGGTGTCAACCTTCTCCAGTTGAAACGTTGGCACTACCGATTCTAAGGTGAAATCGCTATAAGCCATATCTGTGTCCTCCTATCCGCCTCTCACGCCGTTTGTGCGACCATGCTGGAGAGGATACCGAGGATTCTGTCGCACCGCTCGATCGCGTAGGTTACCATATCAATGTGCAGGCATTTTTCCTCCAACTTGAGGAACATCCAATCTACGCCTGTTGTGGAAACCCCATAAACGCAAGGAATATCATTCCCTCTTTCAGCATTAAAACGTTGGGCGGCGAGCATCTCAGCGACACACTGTCCCATACCAAGTTTCAGGTCAGCGTCTTTCGCTTCAACAAGAATAATGATAGGAGTTTCCACATAAAATTGGTTCGGTGAGAGACTTATTAAAAAATCGCACACGCCGGTCAAGTCATTTTCGGCATCAATGCTGAAATCAATTCCAGAAAAAAGACTGATACGGCGATCGAAGTGATCGAGGAGCTCAACGAGCACATCGGCGACAATCAGTTCCGAACGCGCTTTCTCGGTCCCGATAGCAGTGGCTAATGGTGCCTTCTTTGCTAATCCTGTGGTGAGATACGCACTCGGAGCTACGGTCTCTATTTCAGCAAAAAGTGCCGCAGATTCAACGATTTCCAGTTGAAACGTTGTTACGACTGCTTCCAGCGTAAAATCGCTATAAGCCATATCTGTGTCCTCCTATCCGTCTCTCACGCCTTTTGTGTGACCATGCTGGAGAGGATACCGAGAATCCTGTCGCATCGCTCGATCGTGTAAATCGCCATATCAATGTAAAGTCGCTCCGCCTCTAATTTAAGGAATTTCCAATCCGTTCCGGAAGTCGTCGCTCCATAAATACAGCGGATGTCGTTCCCTTTTTCGGCATTAAAGCGCTGGGCGGCAACCATTTCGGCGACACACTGTCCCAAACCGATCAGCAGATCGTCCCGCCTCGCTTCAACAAGGATAATGACAGGTGCCTCTAAGAAAGATTGCCGCGGTGATGCGCTGATTAAGAAATCGCAGACACCCATCAAACCACTCTCCGCATCAACATTGAAGTCAATCCCAGAAAAAAGACTGATACGGCAATCGAAGTGTTCACGGAGTTCAACGAGAACATCGGCAACAATCATTTCCGATTTTGCTTTCTCTGTGCCTATCGTTGTGGCTAAAGGTGCTTTTTTTGCCAATGCGGTTGTGAGATGTGCGCTCGGATCAACGGTTCCCATTTGCGAAAAAAGTCCAACAGTGTCAACTTGTTCAAGTTGAAACGCTGGCAACACCGATTCTAAAGTAAACTCGCTATAAGCCATTGAGGGAACCTCCTCCGTATCTCCGGTTTGCGATTGCGGCGGAACAAGCGGATATTCTCATCGTGAATTACGGCACCCCGCGCATTCTTACGACTGTTTCTTCTCATCCTCATCAACGACTTCGTATTCAGCATCGACGACATCGCTATCCGCTGGGTCAGCCGTTGCTTCAGTCGCAGAGGGATCGCCTGCTGCAGCTCCTGGATCTGCATCGGCTGTCTGTTGATACATCTGTGCAGATACCTCATGCCAGACCTGCGTTAACGCCTCCGTTGCGGATTGGATTTCAGCATGGTTGTCCGCTTCCAATGCCTGTTTGACACGGGCAACGGCATCGTTCACTTTCTCTTTGGAAGCATCGTCTACCTTGTCCCCGAACTCGTTCAGGTTCTTCTCAGTCTCGTAGACCATAGAATCCGCCTGGTTACGCGTCTCAACCTCCTCACGTTTCTGCTTATCCTCTTCGGCGTGTGTCTCTGCATCTTTTACCATCTGATCGATCTCGGCATCGGTAAGCCCGGAGGATGCGGTAATGGTAATCTTTTGCTCCTTACCGGTTGCGGTATCCTTCGCAGATACGTTGAGAATACCGTTTGCGTCAATATCAAACGTCACTTCAATCTGTGGGATACCTCTGGGCGCTGGTGGTAACTCGCTCAAACGAAAGCGTCCGATGGTTTTGTTGTAAACCGCCTGTTCCCGTTCACCTTGGAGGACATGCACATCGACCGAGGTCTGATTGTTCTCAGCCGTCGTGAAGACATTCGATTTCTTCGTAGGAATGGTTGTATTCCTGTCAATCAACCGCGTGAACATTCCACCGAGGGTCTCAATCCCAAGTGAGAGCGGCGTGACATCCAACAAAAGAATATCTTTGACTTCTTCATCCCCAGCGAGCACACCGCCTTGGATTGCGGCACCGATTGCGACGACTTCATCTGGATTGACCCCTTTGTGGGGTTCTTTACCGAAGAGTTGCTGGACGGCTTCTTGAACCTTAGGCATGCGTGTTTGTCCACCGACGAGGATAACCTCATCGATATCGGAGGGTTGCATTTCAGCGTCCGCCAGCGCCTGTCGACACGGATTGAGCGACCGTTGGACGAGGCTATCCGTAATCTGCTCCAGTTTTGGACGAGTGAGCGTCAAGTTAAGGTGCTTCGGTCCGCTGGCATCACTGGTAATAAAAGGCAGATTAATCTCAGTCTGTTGCGTGCTGGAAAGTTCACACTTTGCTGTTTCTGCGGCTTCTTTCAGGCGTTGCAGTGCCATCGGATCGTTGCGGAGATCGATGCCTTGGCTACTGCGGAATTCTTGCGCCATCCAGTCAATAACCGCCTGATCGAAGTCATCACCCCCGAGGTGTGTATCACCGTTGGTACTTTTCACCTCAAAAACGCCATCGCCGATTTCCAGGATAGAGATGTCAAACGTGCCGCCCCCGAGGTCATAGACTGCGATCTTTCTATCGCCTTCATTTTGCAATCCGTAAGCGAGAGATGCGGCAGTCGGTTCGTTGATAATCCGCTCGACCTCTAACCCCGCGATTTTACCTGCATCGGCTGTCGCCTGACGTTGGGAGTCGTTGAAGTAGGCAGGAACGGTAATAACTGCTTTCGTGACCTCTTCTCCGAGGTATGCCTCGGCGGTTTCTTTCATTTTCCGCAAAACCATAGCGGAGATTTCAGGCGGCGAGTAATCCTTGCCCTCAATATTTACAGCGACATCGCCATCTTTATCTGCTTTTAATTCATAAGACACACGGCTGGCATCGTCCCCAATCTCGTTATATTTCCGTCCCATGAACCTTTTAATCGAAAAGATTGTATTTTGTGGGTTCGTGATCGCTTGTCTTTTTGCGACCTGTCCGACGGGACGTTCACCGTCACTGGTGAAACCAACAATCGAGGGAGTCGTCCGGTTTCCTTCGGTGTTTTCAATCACCTTGGCATCGCCGCTCTCTAAAACAGCCACACATGAATTTGTTGTCCCTAAATCAATTCCAATGACTTTGCTCATCTTCGATTTCTCCTTTGCATAGATATGATAGATTTCAGAATTAAGCACAAACTATGGTGAATTTCGGTTAGCGTTCTTGGGACTGGCACAAACCAACAGTTTATACTACAACAGAGTATGCAATATTTATGCCAATGGTAATTGATGGAAATAAGGGAAATTCCTGCGGGTTGTCTGCCAAATTGGCACAAGTCTTAAAAGGGTTGTGATTCTATATGTCAATTTGACCCATCGCGCCCGCCTATCTTCCTTTAAGGAATACGGGCGGATGTCAAGAAAAGAACACCCGCCCGTTAAACACTTACCCATATCTCTAAGCAAACGGGAATGTCCCTTGATACCCGCGCGGACGAGAGACATGCCACACGCCTTCATACATCGGGGTCACCTGATAATGACACACAACATTGCTCCGCTCCATGTCGTCCCGTTCCTTGGCACCTTGATGCGGAATGTGATTGATAAACAGGACACAATCGCCAGCCTTTGGATGCAGGATAACATGTTCCTGTGCGTCACACCACGCCTCGAATTTAGGACGATCCAATGGATAGAGATGCGGGGGTTCTGACAGATGACCACCTTTGATAAACTTGAGGTGTCCCTCACCCGGATCGTTGTCCTGGAAGTAGAAGGTGGTGTTAATCCCGACAGGTGCCATTGCGAAGGGATGCTCCTGAACATACCGCTGTTCCTGCCAATAGCCGTAAAAATCCATGTGCCATTCCTGGAGATAGGGACCCGGATTGATATGTGCCCGTAGGCTCCGCAGTTGACACTGTTTACCCATCAAGCCCTCAAGGTAAGGACGGACACTCGAATGCCCGACAAGCGACTGGTATGTATCGGGTTCCCGATCAAGGAGCGTATCGAACCACATATTGCCGACGGCGTTCAAGCCTTCCTCCCAGCCCTGTTCCCGCGCATAATTGATGCGCTGACGAATACGCTCTGTCTCATCTGGCGACAACGCACCCTCTATCAAAACGAAGCCATTCTGTTGCAGTCTCTTGAGTTCACCTTTGATGTCTGCCATCTTCTCATCTCCTTTTTTTAATTTTACCTTGCGGAGAAAGGATATGCGTTTAGATTTCCGTGTGCGTTCCGATATATCCGTCCTCCACTTCGTTACGGACTACGAGTTGCATAAGATACCAAAAATCTGCGCGTCATGGAATGGAGCGCAGCCTATACATCCATAAATTAAAAATCTTAATTGCCAACGAACAGTTTGACGACCAAACCCCAACCGCTTATTCCCGCAAATATCATAAGGACAGCAGCAGAAATCAGCGCACCGACGAACATGAACGGACGCGTCCGATACGCAGCAGGCAGCTTCGCGTTCAGATAGAGTGCTGCGAGCATCACCAAAGCAATCGAAAAATTCGCCAAAATAAAGCCTGCGACTTGTGTCAAGATGTCAAACGGGATGTTCAACCAGATCAGCACCATTGTCGTCAGAAAAATATAGACACATATCCATCTACGGAGTGTATCGTAGTTCCATTCGCGGTGGGGCCAGATGGCTTGAAAGAACTCTTGCATGACCCGTGCATAAATCTCCGGGAGTGCCTGTAGCGTTCCCCACAGCGCGACGATGATACAGATGTAGTACACCCATACGAGTGAGCCATGAATATTTTTCCAAACACTCGCCTGATCGGTCAGTAGGCTCCACCCTTCAAAAGTGCTTTGCATCCCATACAGGACAGCAGCCCCTGAGATCATGAACGCACCTGTCACGATGAAGAGGACAATCGCGCCCATACCGATATCCCACTGGAGTGGTGCAAGGATTTTTCGGAGTTGACTGACCTGTTCAGGTTGTTCAGGGAGATAATCGATGCTATCACGAGTGGCGGCACGCTGACGGATCGCGTCAATGTTCCGATGTGATGTCATCCCCCACCGGTGCATGCTTACCCAATTTGCGTAAACAACGTATCCCATTACAGAACCCCCGACGTAACCAAAAGCAGTCGCCATTGTCAATAACGGGTTTTCAACCGCATCTTTGGGTGCCCATTCAGGGAATTCAGGCAAATGTCCAAAACGGAGACTCCCAACGAGTGCCTTACCAAAGTCGGGACGCACCATGAGTGTGCCAATAATCGTTCCGACAACAAGAATGAGGCAGATAATGAGTTGCTGTTTTTCAAGCCTCTCAAAGGAGATACGTAAACCGAAAAGGAGTGCGAGGGTGATAAAGCAGGATGTGATTAGGTTTTCCCAAACGAGTTGGGAGACACCTGAAGACAGCATATCTCTGAACAGAAAATGGAGCAGTGCCCCACACGGTTTGGCAATCGGCACCCACGCTAATGGCGCACCTACCATCTCAAAGATAACAATTGCAATGAGGAGCCAGCCCCGCGGTCCGGGTAGTTTTGCGAGCCGCTGCCCGATGTATTCACCGCTCACCGCTGTGTAGCGACCGAGCAGATAGGTGACAAAAATACCTTTCACGACGCAGCTGAGCAGCACAAGCCAGAGCAAGTTATAACCTGCCCACGCCCCTGCCCGAACGACAACAATCGTCTCGCCTGCCCCGATACTCACCGAGGCAACAATCGCAGCGGGTCCAAACACCGATGCAAGTGCGATAATCTTTTTCAGCGACCACGGTTCGGCATACGGACCGGTGACGGGTGGAATCTCAACAGGTTCAGTCGTTTGTGTCTGTTCTGTTTGCATAAACAGTTCCGAATAATACCATTTCTAAGAGATTATATCGCATTGACAGATCGCCTCAAAGACTGCACAGGAAACCAACGGTTTCCTATGCTACAAAGATCGCATTTATTGAAGCATTTTCAATCAGAAATGGTATAACAACAAGCGGACTTCGAGAGAAGCCCGCTCACTGCTAACTTATACGCTTATTCTTCTTCTATGGGTTCTAAGGGTCGTGCGTTGCCAAAGACAGGGGTCGGCGCGTTGCCGGGTGCTGCCCATCGAGAGGCATTCGCAATAACGTGTCGAACGTTCTCATCGTAATAGATGGGATACGTCTCATGCCCGGGACGGAAATAGAAGATTTTCCCTCTGCCCCGATAATAACAACACCCACTTCGGAACACTTCACCGCCGGGGAACCAGCTGACGAAGATAAGGGTATCGGGTTCAGGAATATCAAACGGCTCGCCATACATCTCGGCGTGCTCAATTTCAAAGTATTCGCCTAAGCCTTCAACGATTGGGTGTCCGTGCTCAATGACCCAGAGACGTTCCTTCTCGCCTGCTTCACGCCATTTGAGACTACACGACGTGCCCATCAACCCCGTAAAAGGTTTAGAATAGTGGGCGGAGTGCAGGACAATCAGTCCCAGCCCGTCTAACACACGGGCGCGAACTTTAGCGGCAATTTCGTCCTCAACGGCATTATGTGCTGCGTGTCCCCACCAGATGAGGACATCGGTGTTTGAAAGCACATCGTCAGTCAAGCCGTGTTCCGGTTCATCTAACGTTGCAGACCGGACTTTAAAACCGCCTGCCTTGTCGAGACCATCAGCAATCGCCCCGTGAATCCCATTGGGATAGAGCCCCCCAATGAACTCGTTCGTTTTTTCGTGTCTAAATTCATTCCAGACTGTAACCTGAATCGGTTGCGTCATAAGTTTCTCCTTTGTGATAGTTATGAGTCTTCAGTTGTCGGTTATCGGGTAAAAGGTCTCTACGTAATAATTCATACAATTCATCTTTTTTCTACAGGACTTACGCAAAATTAGCTTCCGTGCCAAAATTGACGAGATATTTCCCAAGAAAGCGCAATGAATTGCGCTACTACGAACCAAAGAGCGCACGAAAACGAGCAAGCTGCGTAAGTCCTATTCTATTGAAACCTCAGAACTGGGGTTTGGTACCTCTGACGGCACAATTGAAGTTTCCGCTGCGGCGCGTTCAGCCCTACATTCTGTCGTCTCTAACGGTTGAATCGAGAGCCGGCATCCGAGAACAGCCAGAATCGCACTGAACGTGTCAATGCGTGGTGCCTCTTCACTTGAGAGCATATCCGAGAGGACTTGCGGCGCAATGCCAATTTTCTTAGCAACCTCTGAAACTCCACCTCGTGCCTCTACAACATTCTGGAGACCTATTAGAAAGAAGGGCGTGTCCCCATCCTGTTGGTATTCCTCAAGTGCTACATCCAGATAACCGATTGCCTCCTCCCAGTCGGAAGTAAACCGTTCCATCAGAATTTCTTCCCATGTTCGATATTCGCTCATGGTCGTGTCTCCTTATAGTCCAGCCAATACCTTTTTGCGCGTTCAATATCCCGCTCCTGCGATGACTTGTCGCCACCACAGAGTAGAAAAACGATAGTATCATCCACTTCACCGAAATAGACGCGATAGCCAGGCCCAAAATGGAGTCTTACTTCAAACACACCATCACCAACAGAGCCGCAATCCCCAAAATTGCCAGATCTGATCCGGTCAAGTCGTCTTTCAATTCTGTTTCGCGTATTTCTATCGTGAATAGATATAAGCCATTCGGTGAAAGGTTCTCTGCCGTTTGAAGTCCGGTAGGCTTGCAGTTTTCTGGGTCGTATGTTCCGCATTCAGGTTTTGCTTGACCTCTATTGCCTTCTATTCCTAAAACACCAACTCCGTTTCCACTGCTTCATCGTAGTCTACGCCTTCAACCTCAAACCCGAACAGGTTTCGGAAGCGTCGCCTGAAGCCTGCGTAATCGGAGAGTTCATGGAAATTATCGGTATCGATTTGCTCCCAACGCTCCGTCACTGCGTTTGTCACCTCAGACTGTAACTCACGGTCATCGAGACGAATGTAGCGGTCGTTGTCGAGGTGCGGCTGTAGTCCAGGTCCGAGATGCTCCGAGAAGAGCCGTCGCATCTGCCCAATCGGTGCCTCATTGATGCCTTTGGCATTCATAATGTCATAGAGGATACTGACATAGAGCGGCACGACAGGGATTGCTGCGGACGCTTGTGTAACGACGGCTTTGTTCACCGAGATATAGGCATTGCCACCGAGTTGATTTGCGAGTCGCTCGTCAAGTGCGTCAACACGCGTCTTGAGATCGTCCTTCGCTCTACCGATGGTCCCATCCCAGTAAATGGGCCACGTTAAGGTACTCCCGATATAGGTATAGGCAACAACTGTGACTTCCGGCGCGAGCAACTCCGCTTCCGCCAATGCGTCAATCCACATTTCTAAATCTTCACCGCCCATCACGGCAACTGTATCCGTAATCTCCTGTTCAGTTGCGGGATCAATGGTAACAGGGACGATGGTTTCTCGATTCAGATCAATCGTTTTCCCTGTATACGGCTCACCGATCGGTTTCAGTTGTGATTGATGTGAGGCACCGGTTTTCGGGTGTATGCGTCGGGGTGCGGCGATACTGTAGACGAGCATATCTATTTTGCCGAAGTTCGCCTTCAGTCGGTCAATTGCCTCCGCCTTCATCTCATCGGAAAACGCATCCCCGTTGAGGCTATCAGCGAAAAACCCATCCGCTGTCGCCTGTCGATGGAAAGCAGCAGTGTTATAGTAACCTGCCGTTGCAGTGCGTCTGCTATCAGCGGGACGTTCATAAAGAAGTCCAAGCGTTTTGGCACCGTAAGCCCAGGTGAGAGCGATCCGAGAGGCGAGCCCGTACCCCGTTGACGCACCGATGACGAGTGCGTTCATATCTGTCGCTTTGTAGGGAATGCCCTGTTTAATCTCATCTATCTGGTTCAGCACATTCGTTTGACAACCCACTGGATGTGCGTTGGTGCAGATAAACCCGCGTATCCGAGGTTTAACAATTTGAACTGCCATTTTTTAACTTTCCTTGCGGATTAAGTTTTCTCCGCTCATGTCAAGAGTAAGTGCTTTTTACGAGTTTTGATATAAAGTTGACCGAAACAGATTTCAGATTCATGGCGAACTCACAGATTGCGATGTATCCTGCGAGAAACTTTTTATGAACACCGCGAAACGGGCGCAGA
>JAJEDB010000057.1 GCA_022821725.1 Candidatus Poribacteria bacterium
CACAGACCTTCAGGGTGGAAATGATTCAACACCCACGCTTGAGCTTGTTCTTCATCTATGAGAGTGTGTATTGGAAAATCCATACACAACACTCTAACATAACTCTAAAAAAAATAGCACATACTTTTCACATGAGCCAAAGCATCCTTAATAAACTTGTCACCCAGATGAACAACATCCCACCTGCAACGTTCTAAACCCTTTCTAATCTGTCTTGATTCAATACCGTAAGTGCCTGCCTTTAATCGGAAATCTGAATCAATAACTTCTTGAACATTCACCGATGTCCATTTAATCGGTTTCTCTGTTGGCATTCCCCTTGGTTGTGTTACCACCCTATCCCCTCCTCTTTTTTCCACTGTTCAAAAAGCTGTGGGACTTCGCGGGTCTGGTCATCAATGATGCGGGTTTGCCTTTCGGTTTGAAGGTCCGCAACAGCATTTTCGGCGTTTCCGTAATTTATCGGAGAAACGTTTGCTTCAGGCACCCAAATTTCATTGCCATCTTTGTCTCTCTTAAAGAGTGTATTCCCGCGCCTGTCATGACCGACTTTCTCGACCATCGTCATGAAAATGTTGTAGGGCGCGATGTACCGTGTATACCGTTCCTCGCTAATCTCTTCCTGCGTTTTCTTCTGTAGGATGAGCACCGAGGTCTGCGTGCCGTTTCTGGGTTGAAAGGTATCAACATGTAAATCAATGCTGGCGACAATCCGTGTTTTTTCGAGCAACCACCGACGGATATGACCAAGTCCAGGATTGCTTAAGATAGAATCAGGTAGGACGATTGCCAACCTTCCGCCTGGCTTCAGAAACTGAAGGCACCGCTCTATGAAAAGCTGCTCAGGTGGCACCGACGTTTGAAGCGTATCCGAGAGGGTCCATCCGGCTCCGCCGTTCTTACGCCAAATATGCCCGACATCGAATTGCTCTAAGATGTGGGTATCTTTGATAGGGATGTCGCTGCCGAAGGGTGGATTTGTAACAATAACATCGAAGAAACCGATGGAATCTGCCTGTGTTATGCTGTCGACTTGGAGTTGTAAGGCATCGGCTAAGTCCTGTTTGAGTTCTTGGGACCACTCATGTGGCGGTAACAGGGAGTCGTTTCGGTAGATATTGCCACTCCCGTCGTTGTTCATCACCATATTCATTTTCGTGGCTTTCACGAGGTCTGGGTTGATGTCAAACCCATAGAAATCCGATGCAACGATCTGTTTGATTCGATCCCTGACGGTCCCCTTCTGATAATCCGACCAGAGATTTTCCTGTATGCCGAAGTCATCCGTGACTTCATGCTTTAATTGCTCGATAATATGATTCATTGCGGTAACCAAGAAACCACCCGTGCCGCACGAAGTATCGCAGACCTTTTCTTCAGGTTTCGGGTTAACCATTTCAACCGCCATCCGCATGATATTCCGCGGCGTGAAGAATTCACCGCGATCGCCTCTTAAATTCGCACCTACCAGTTCCTCGTAGGCTTTTCCTTTCACGTCAATATGCGTTTCAAGAAGACTATAAGGTTGAAACTCCGCGACGATCCACGCTAGTGAACGCGGAATCAATTTGATTTCATCGTTAGATTCAAAAATCTGTGGAAACTGCCGTTTAACTTTTTGGAAAATTTTGGAAATGCGCTTCTCCACTGTGAGTTGCCCATCCGGGTTTCCCCGTTCTCCAGACCTCGCGTAAAACTCAAGTGATCGTCCAACATTCTGCTCGTCAAGCGTTTTGCAGAAAATTAATTTTAGCAATTCAAAAAAAGCGGGCTGCTTTTGCAAACCGTCGTTAGCATAGATGTGGTTATGACAGGTCTTGAAAACCATGAGGAGATTGTCCTCATAAGCTTTTTTTAGAGTACTGCGCTTCGGTCTGTCAACATCGTCCAAAGAACCATCGGCGGCGGGGATGTCGTTGTATTCCTGAAATTCGTAGCGATCTTCTATCCTTACTTTTCTGAGGACCTCTTTATATTTGCCATTTGTCCACATTCCCCATTCGCAATTCGGACAGGCACTCATGTAAGACTTGAGTTGATCAACGCCGTCTTTCCTATTTCTCGGCTCTACCGTCTCTTTTTTGCATTCGACAATGAGCCATACCTGATCCTGAGTCATCTCTGGGCTGTCTTTTGGAAACACAACAATATCGGCGCGCGGACGACGAGAACCGAGTTTCAAACCGAATTCGATCTTGATCTGTTCCCGTTTGTATTTGTGTTCGTTGATGAGTCTTTTTTCAATTGTCTGGCGGACATATTCTTCTGGTGTATCTTTGCGGAATTTACCGTCAATGTAATCACGGATGGAGCCGTCGGGGACGCTGATGACTTGCGTTTCAGCAGGGCTTGTGTTCATAGATTTTGCTCCTTGTAAGGTGTTCTACTATCCTCTGGCGATACCAACATTAGATAAGGAATTATATCACATACATGAGTTGATTTCAAGTTGCTTTTACGTACAATCCGGGGTCATTCAGATTCCAGTGGCGTGTTGAAAGAGTGGATTGATGGGAACCTGTATGGGAGCATCGAATACCTCTCGGATTTGATGGGGGTGAGGGCAGTCGGATTTAAGAATTTATTGGGTTTTCTGGTGTTTGAACCCTTCTTTTCGATGTCCGGAGCGGTTAGAAACCGCTCCTACCGGGGCCTGGTACCCGAAAAGGTCGCGAAAAATGGAAAACCAAATAGCCCTATTCCTTTACATCTCCGCTTGAAAACTTACCGAAATCACAGTATAATAGACGCAAATTTGTGCTGAAGCACATCCGCAGGAACGGGAATGGAAACCAACGGCAACGGGAAACCCAACCAAGTTAAACATCTGGTCAAACCGCATATTCTACTGATTGGGTTGGTGCTCGTGGCTTTTAATAGCTACTGGTGCTTGATGGGGACGGAAGTGTGGCACTCTACGCAGTTGACGATCGCTTCGCTGTTCTTCAACGCCGTTTTCACCCTCCTCGTTTTTGTGCTTGTCAACCTCCTGCTACAGCGGTTTATGCCGCGTCTGGCGATGTCGGAAGCCGACCTGCAAACCATCTACGTGATGGTCGTGATGGTATCGACGATCAGCGGGCATACCATGATGGGCTACCTCATCCCAGCGCTTACGCATACGTTTCGGTTCGCAACCCCCGAAAATGAGTGGCTCTCGCTTTTTGGACACAATATTCCCAGTTGGATCGCAATCAAAAGCGCACGTATCTTAGACGGGTTCTACGAGGGAGATTCTACGCTCTATAATTCTGTTACGCTGAACGCATGGATCCCACCGGTGCTGGCGTGGTCGAGTTTCGTGATTGCGCTCTGGTTGACGTTGTTGGCGGTAACGGTCTTTCTCCGAAAACAGTGGACGGAAAACGAGCGTCTGAACTACCCGATCGTCCAACTCCCGTTGGCACTCACGAGCAACCCGAAACGGTTCTTTACTTCCCGGTGGATGTGGCTCGGTTTCGCACTCGCAGGGAGTGCAGAACTCCTAAATGGACTGAGTTTCCTGTTTCCAGAAATCCCTTCCCTCCCTATTAGAAACAGAGTGCTTGGACAATTCAGCACAAAGCCGTGGAGTGCGATGGGACCGATTCGCATCTCCCTCTATCCATTTAGCATCGGTTTGATGTTCTTCACGCCCCTGGATCTCTCGTTTTCGTGCTGGTTTTTCTGGTTACTGACCCGTCTTCAGATGATAGTGACGGATATGCTCGGTGCACGCGATATCTATAGGTTTGAACAGCAGACGGGAGCATGGCTTGCGTTCGGATGTATCCCGTTATGGATGGGACGACGGCACTATGGACGGATTCTCCGTAAAGTTTTCGGGATCACGCAACGCCGTGGCGAACCGCCCCCTGACGATTCTGGAGAACCGATGCGTTATCGGACTGCGGCGGGACTGTTCACTGTAGGATTGCTGTTCCTTTTCTTCTTCTGTTTCCAGATGGGGATGACCTTCTGGGCGATTGGGCTCTTTTTCCTGTTCTACTTTCCAATGATTATCGGTATCACCCGCGTTCGCGCCGAAATCGGACCCCCGTTGCATCAACTCATCCTTGTCGATCCGGGACGGACGATGGTCCTCGGGTTAGGCACACGCCGACTCGGGGCAGGCAACTTGACGGGACTGACGTTTCTCTACCCGTTTGTCCGCTGTTTCCGTGCGCATCCGACACCGAGTGAATTGGAGGCGTTTCGTCTGGCAGAACGGAGCCAAATTGGGTATCGGCAGTTGCTCATCGGTATGATCTTGGCGATTGTGTTTGGGGTCCTGATAACGTTTTGGGCGTATCTGCACGTCCTCTATGATATGGGTGCAGGAAGCAAAGCGCGCGGCTGGATCGTCTATATGGGGTGGGAGACGTTTAACCGCTTACAAACGTGGCTTGTCAGTCCGCGGGAGACGGGGGTGCCGGAACTCGGCGTTATTAGCGGTAGTTTCCTATTCACAATCTTCCTGATGCTGATGAAGATCCGATTTCTGTGGTGGCCCCTGCATCCGGGCGGCTATGTGTTGGTCAGTGGCACAGGTATGGGACGGTTGTGGTTTACAATTTTCTTGGGTTGGTTAGCGAAGGCGATCGTGTTGAAGATTGGGGGTGTGAAACTCTACCGACAAGCGATACCCTTCTTTTTGGGACTCATCTTAGGGGATTACACGCTCGGATGTGTCTGGAGCCTCATCGGATTGGTGCTGGAGATACCGACCTATATTGTGTGGCATTGAGGCACATCACCGCTTGCAAACTTATGCCAAACCCTGTATAATAGAAGGAAACTTCTGCTGAGGTGCTACGCAATTGAGCGACGTTCCCAAAACACATCCCCGTTACCTTTCATTGACATTACGAGATACCATCGTTGCAGGTGTGGAACAAGGCATTACCTCTGTCCACGGGCTTATCGCGCACGGACGCGGGGAGGCTTTCGATTACCTCATCGGGGAAACGACACAACCCTTCGCGACGGAGGCAATCCACGCGGCAGCGGCGATGCTTCGTTCCGCAGCACACCCTGTCATCTCCGTCAACGGGAATGTCGCGGCGTTGGCACCTGAAGCACTCATCGAACTGGGGCGGGTACTGAACGCGCCGTTGGAGGTCAATATTTTCCACACGGAGACAGGACGTGAGCAGAGGATCCGAGAGTATCTCCTAAGTCGCGGCGCACCGGACGTGCTGATGCCAACGACCGAGGCGCAGCTCTCCTATATCGACTCCAATCGGAAGTTTGTACATCCAGACGGGATTTTTAAAGCGGATGTCGTCTTTGTACCGCTTGAGGACGGCGACCGATGCGAAGCACTCCGAAAGATGGGTAAAGCCGTGGTGACCGTCGATCTGAACCCGATGTCGCGCACGGCGAAGCAGGCGAGTATCACAATCGTGGATAACGTCGTTCGAGCGTTGCCACTGTTATGTGAAGGGATTCGGGACTTCAGCGATCCCTCAGCACAGGACACCCTGAAAAGATACAGCAACGCAGCGGTGTTACAGGAAGCATTACGGCACATCAGCAGGAGCGGGAATGGAGACTAACGGAAACGGAAAAACCAATCTCGTCAAACCGCATATTCTGCTGATTGGACTGGTGCTTGTCGTCTTTAATAGCTACTGGTGCCTGATGGGGACCGAGGTATGGCACTCTACGCAGCTGACGATCGCCTCCCTGTTTTTCAATGCCGTTTTTACCCTCCTTGTTTTCGTTCTTGTCAACCTACTGTTCCAGCGATTCCTACCGCGTCTGGCGATGTCGGAAGCGGATTTGCAAACCATCTACGTGATGGTCGTGATGCTGACGACTATCAGTGGGCATACCATGATGGGGTACCTTATCCCCGTCCTCGCTCACGCCTTTCAGTTCGCAACGCCAGAAAACGAATGGATTCCGTTATTCGGGCATCACGTTCCGACATGGATTGCCGTTAAAAGCCCACGCATTTTGGACGGGTTCTACGAGGGGGATTCCACACTCTATAATTCCGCCACCTTAAACGCATGGATCCCGCCGGTGTTGGCGTGGTCGGGTTTCGTTATCGCGCTCTGGTTGACGTTGTTGGCGGTGACGGTTTTTCTTCGGAAGCAGTGGACGGAAAATGAACGACTGAACTATCCTATCGTCCAGCTCCCTTTAGCACTCACGAGCAATCCGAAACGGTTCTTTACGTCGCCGTGGATGTGGCTCGGTTTCGCACTCGCAGGGAGCGCGGAATTGCTGAACGGTTTGAACTATCTCTTTCCTGATATACCCGCCCTACCGATTAAAGGCAAAACGATCGGACAATTCAGCTCAAAGCCGTGGAGTGCGATGGGACCAATTCGTATCTCCTTCTACCCGTTTAGTATCGGTTTGATGTTCTTCACACCATTAGACCTCTCGTTTTCCTGCTGGTTTTTCTGGTTCCTCGGTCGCCTCCAACTGATTGTAACGGACGCGCTCGGGGCGCGGAATATCTATCATCTCGAACAACAAACAGGGGCGTGGATAGCGTTCGGATGTATCCCATTGTGGATCGGACGGCGACACTACGGACGCATCCTTCGGAAGGTCTTCGGCATTGCACAGCACCGCGATCAAGCAGCGCCTGACGATTCGCGTGAACCGATGCGCTATCGGACTGCGGCGGGACTGTTCACGGTCGGGATGCTGTGTCTCTTCTTTTTCTGTTTCCAGATGGGGATGACGTTCTGGGCAATCGGACTCTTTTTTCTCTTCTATTTTCCACTGGTTATCGGGATCACGCGCATCCGCGCGGAAATTGGACCCCCGTTGCATCAACTCATCTTTGTCGATCCGGGGCGGACGATGGTGCTTGCGTTGGGCACGCGGCGTCTCGGGGCAGGCAACTTGACGGGACTCACGTTTCTCTATCCGTTTGTCCGCTGTTTCCGTGCGCATCCGACACCGAGTGAGTTGGAGGCGTTTCGTCTGGCAGAACGGAGCCAGATTGGGTATCGGCAGTTGCTCATCGGTATGATCTTGGCGATTGTGTTCGGTATCCTGATAACGTTCTGGGCGTATCTGCACGTCCTCTACGATATGGGGGCAGGGAGCAAAGCGCGCGGCTGGATCGTCTATATGGGATGGGAGACGTTCAACCGCTTACAGACGTGGCTTGTCAGTCCACGGGAGACGGCTGTGCCGGAACTCGGTGTTGTCGGTGGGAGTTTCCTGTTCACGATCTTCCTGATGCTGATGAAGATCCGATTTCTCTGGTGGCCCCTGCATCCCGGGGGGTATGTCCTCGTCAGTGGGACGGGGATGGGCGGTCTGTGGTTTCCGATTTTCCTGAGTTGGTTAGCGAAAGCGGTTGTGCTGAAGATCGGCGGCGTGAAACTCTACCGACAGGCAGTTCCGTTCTTTTTGGGACTCATCTTAGGGGATTACACACTCGGATGTGTCTGGAGTTTAATCGGATTGGTACTGGAGATACCGACCTATATTGTGTGGCATTGATGCGGAAACTGCTTGATACCTATACAAATTTGTGTTAAAATTTGGGAAAGTTCTATCAGAAAACGGAGGAGAAAGTGAAAAATGGAACATACAACCCGAATTGAACTCGAAAATCTAAAGGATTTGCATGCGGTAGAATTAGGTATTCTCAAATCCGAAGATGTGCGACGACTCACCATTGAAGACGCTCTCGTTGATACCGGTGCAACGGGACTCTGTCTACCCAAATCGCTCATTGCGCAACTCGGACTTACGCCGCTCCGAAGTATAGACGTTCAAACTGCAAACGGTCCTGCAGCGCGCACTGTTTATTCAGAAGTGAGATATACTGTCCTTGAACGGACCTACTCCATTCAAGTAACCGACCTTCCTGAGGATGCCCCTGTCCTCGTGGGACACATGATCTTGGAAGCGCTTGATCTCTGTGTTGATATGAGACAAGGATTGATTCATAACCCAGCACACGGAGGCGCGTGGACGATCAAAATGCTCTAAAAAAATAAAATGAAAACTATCCATACTCTCCTTTTTCAAGATGCACGAGATTTGAAAGAAATCCCGTCAGAAAGTGTTGATCTCATCGTTACCTCCCCACCGTATCCTATGATTGAGATGTGGGATGAAATGTTTAGTCGTCAGAATCCAGGGATTCAGAAAGCGTTGGCATGCGGCGATGGGAAGCAGGTGTATGCGTTGATGCACGAGGTTCTTGATGCTGTGTGGCGTGAAGTTTTCAGGGTTTTAAAGGATGGTAGATTTGCCTGCATCAATATTGGGGATGCGACACGGAAGGTCCAAGATGATTTTTGTTTGTATCCAAACCACGCGAGAATCTTGAATTCCCTCTTAAATATCGGGTTTTCGGCACTCCCTGATATCCTCTGGCGGAAACAAGCGAATACGCCGAATAAATTTATGGGATCGGGCATGCTACCTGCGGGTGCGTATGTGACGCTGGAACACGAGTATATTCTAATCGTCAGAAAAGGTTCCAAACGAGAGTTTAAAACAGAGGACGAGAAACAAAATCGACGCGAAAGTGCTCTGTTTTGGGAAGAACGCAATATCTGGTATTCGGATGTGTGGACGGATATTAAAGGAACAGGGCAGAGACTTCCGAAGGCGATGTCGCGATTGAGAAGTGCGGCGTTTCCGTTTGATTTGGCGTATCGACTGATCAATATGTATTCTGTGAAAGGTGATGTGATACTCGATCCGTTTTTGGGGACAGGCACCACGACTGCGGCTGCAATGACATCGGGACGCAACAGTATTGGGGTTGAAATCGACGAAAGTTTTCAACACGCCATTCGTCCGGTTGCCAGTCATATCGTCGATTTTTCAAACGATTATTTGCAGGACAGATTATTAAGACACTTTGGGTTTATCGAAAATAGAATCCAAACCTCGAAGCCGTTGAAGTATACAAACAGGCACTACGGTTGTCCTGTGGTGACGAGCCAGGAGCAGTTTATTTTGCTGAACGGCTTAAAGGACGTTCACACACGCGAAAATAATATCTTTGAAGTCGTGTATTCAACCAAACCGCAGGCTTGGAATTTTGATCAACCCCCAGAAACCTTAGTTCGGAAGAAAGAGAAGTCCTACACAAAATCTTTTCAACTTAATATGGTGGACGCACAATAAATTCACATTGTCAAATAGGTATCTATGAAAATCAAACTAAAGAACGCCGAGATTCAGGAATATGTGAATGCCCCTGCGTCTGAATTTCCGAAGTACACGACCCAATTAATGAATGTCGCAAATCAAAATTCCCAAGCAACGCGACCGAGGCACGTTGGACAATTGAGCGAACTAATCCAAGAATTTCCCAGACAAACTTTTGAAGAATGGGTTATGTGGTATCAAGAGCAATATCCCGAGGCGATTGAGAATGCGACAGATAGAATCATCTCAATGATAGAAAACTTCAACGAGGCTGTTGACAAAATTGATCGAACTTTGGTGAAATCGTGGGTAGAGGATCTGGTACTTGTCAAGACGTTCGCGGGACTTAAATTTCAGGAAGCAATCCTGAAAAGGTTAGCGAAAATAAAGGGATGCGACTACCGTTTGGCGGAACCTCATGAAGAATCCCAAGGCATAGATGGGTTCGTAGGTGAAGAAGCGTATTCCATCAAGCCCAGCACTTATGAGGCAATCCCGACTGTGGCGGAATCCATAGAGGTAAAGATAATTTTTTACGAAAAAAAGTCGGATGGTGTGGTGTTTGAAATACCGGAAGAGTAAGGAGATACAAGGATGGCGCACGTTTGGAGAAAAGAATATAAAAGCCGCAATAGAATCTTGGATAAATTTTACACGAAACAGGAAGTCGTCAAAAGGTGTTTAGATGAAGTCAAGAAATTACCTTATATCTATGATTGTGTGATAGAACCGTCTGCGGGGAATGGGGCGTTCTATGAAAATATCGAGCATGACACCAAAATAGGAATTGATATTGATCCGCAACATGATGAGATTATCAAAGGTGACTGGTTCAATTACAATATCAGTGAAGTATACGAGCGCGTATTGGTTATAGGGAATCCACCGTTTGGTCAATATCAGAAGCTGTCTTCAAAATTTATATCGCATGCCCTCTCATTTCGGAATGTCCAAACAATTGCTTTCATTTTACCAAATGTCTATAGGAAACATACACGGCAAAAAATATTGCCATATCATTGGAGAATCGTCTCCATCACTGAATTAGGAAGGGATTGTTTTACACTGGAAGGGAGGGCATATCATGTGCCTGCGAGTTTCTTTATTTTTGATAAATCGGAAGGGAAAGATTTAAGGGTGAATCCGAATGCCTATACAGAAACGAATGATTTTGAATTCTCCACTAAAGCTGATTTCGATATATTTGTGTTTGGTGCTTCTCCGAGAAGAATTACAAAAACGCCGACACCCAACAATAGGGGATACTTCCTTAAGTCAAAGATTCCAGTAGAAGAGTTAATATCTAAAATCAAAGCAGTTGATTGGAATGGAAATTCCTGTGCAAATGGCGGCGTATATTGGCTAACGAAATTTGAGTTTTTGGAACAATATATAAAATGTCACGAGCCGAATAGAACTAAGTTTCTTCCTAATCTAATTACCGTTTTTCTCCTGTCCCTTATATTGCAACTGATACAACCGATAATAGATACCGCCCTGTTGCAATAATGCGCTGTGCGTGCCGGTTTCTCGGATTTCACCGCGATGCATCACAATAATCTTATCCGCATTTTGGATCGTCGAAAGCCGGTGCGCAATGACGACAGAAGTGCGATCTGTCATCAAACGCCGAAGTGCGTCCTCAATCAGGATTTCAGTCTCAGTATCGACACTTGAGGTGGCTTCGTCGAGGATAAGGATACTCGGATCGGATGCCAAAGCCCGCGCAAAGGCGACCAACTGTTTCTGCCCAACGGATAACCCACCGCCATCCTCTTTGATCTCTGTGCCGTAGACCTGCGGCATCTTCTGAACGAACCGGTCCAAATGCACGTCTTCCGCCGCACGTTTTATCCGCTCCGACGAGATTGACGGGTTCCCCAGACTGATATTCCGTTCGATGGAGTCGGAAAAGAGGAAGATATTCTGTTGCACAATGCTGACGGCTTCCCGTAATTCTTGGATATTCATCTCTCGGATATCTACGCCGTCAATCAGGATCTGTCCCTTGTTAATTTCATAGAATCGACAGAGCAGATTGATGATGGAGGTTTTCCCCGCACCCGTATGCCCGACGAGTGCGACCTTTTCACCCGGTTTCACTTTGAATGAGACATCCCGCAAAACGTAGTCATCGTCGTTATAGGCGAACCAGACGTTTCGGAATTCAATCTCACCTTTCAAAGTCTTGGTGCCGCTTTTAGAGACGGCAGAGACGATAGAGGGTTGTGTATCCAGCAATTGGAAGATGCGTTCAGCAGATGCCATCGCGTTTTGGAAGATGGTATATTTTTCGCTGAGTTCTCGGATGGGCCAGAAGAAGCGTTCAGCATAGCGGATGAAGGCTAACAGCACGCCGAAACTCAACGCGCCTTGCACAACCTGTCCGCCACCGTACCAGATAATGACGGCTATCGCAAGCGAAGCGGTCACTTCAATCAGCGGATGGAATATAGAGAAATAGAAGATACTTCGGAGGTTCGCAGCGAGGTATCTCCGGTTGCGCTCGTTAAAACGGAGATGGCTCCGCCGCTCTTGTGCGAAAAGTTTCATCGTCGTCATGCCCACGATGTTTTCTTGCAAAAAAGCGTTGATCCGTGCGAGTTGCTTCCGTTGTTCCCGAAACGCACGCCGCGAATAAATCTGGTAGACAAGCGTCGCGCCGAAGATGATTGGGATTACGGTGAACGTCACGAGTGCGAGTTTCCAGTTATAAAGTAGCATTACCACCATGATCCCCAAAATCTGGAGCAGATTCGCGAAGACAGTAATCACACCAGAGGCGAAAAGTTCGTTGAGGACCTGCACATCTCCCATGACACGCGTCATCAGTCTACCCACCGGATTTTTATCAAAAAATTGAACGTCCAAGCGTTGTAGGTGTGAAAAGAGCGTTTGGCGCAGATCGTGCATCACGTGTTGCCCAATCATCTGCATGCGGTATTCCTCGAAGTAACTAAAGACAAACTCGCCAATCAATGCGACTACGAAAAAAATCGCGATTGTGCTTAATCCTGATATTATGCCTGGACTGATGTGTTCGTCGATACCGCGCTGCAGTAGGTAGGGTCCAGCCAAACGTGCAAGCGTGTTCCCGACCATGAGCAATCCGATGATGAGCAGCTGGAATTTGTAGGGTTTGAGATACGCCAAGAGACGCCTCATCAGCACCCGGTCATAAACTTTCCCGAGGTCTTGCTCCTCATCGCTATATTCGTACAGTTCGCCTCCCATGCCGAACATTATGTGGATTCCTCCTTTGTCAGTTATTCGTTGAATAGGTTTTCAGTTTGGCTTTCGATTCTTCACCAAAAACGCGTAGCCTGCAACAACGGCGCAGGCGGATATACGGAAAGGCACTTTCAATGTCCAACCGACCTGACCGAACCGCAAGGTAGAATTAAAAATCCTCAAGTTCCTCTTGTAAGAGTTGTGTTTCGTAGATACCGGCGTAAATTCCGTTATGCGCAATCAGTTGTTCGTGCGTGCCCGTTTCAACGATGCTGCCGTCATTGAGGACGATAATGTGGTCGGCGTTTTTGACGGTAGAGATCCGATGCGAAATGAGGATAGTCGTGCGGTTCTGCATAATTGCGTCGAGTCGGCTGAGAATGGTATCCTCCGTCTGCGTGTCCACGTTTGCGAAGGCGTCGTCAAGGATAAGGATTTTGGGTTTGATGATGATGGCGCGCGCCAGGGCACTCCGTTGGCGTTGTCCACCCGAAATTGTTATCCCACGTTCACCGAGGAAGGTCTCCAATCCGTCAGGGAATTCCTCAATTTGTGCGAGGAGGTCCGCGGAGTGTGCCGCTGCTTTCACTGCTTCATCGTCCGCTGCTTCGAGACCGTAGGTAATATTGTTTCGCAGATAGTCTGAGAAGAGAAAAGGTTCCTGCTCTACGAATCCGATATTGGAACGCAGCACGTTTAGCGGTATATCCTGAATGTCCACGCCGTCGATAAAGATCGTGCCACGTTCTGCTTGACGAATACGGGGGATGAGGTTGACGAGCGTAGATTTCCCAGACCCTGTCCCACCGACAATCGCGAGCGTCATGCCACGCGCAATTTTAAGGTTGATGTCTTTGAGGACGGGCGTTCCGTCCGGGTAATCGAAATTCAGGTTTCTAAACTCAATTGCGCCTTCAATGTTTTTGATACCCCATTGCACCTGCTCACCGTCGAAGATTTCTGGCTTTTCATTGAGGACTGCGTTCATCCGATCCATGGACGCGGCACCGCGTTCAAAGGTGTTGACAATGAAACCGAGGGTAATCATCGGGCGGACGAGCATCATGAGATAGGCACTGAACGCCACAAAATCGCCGAGGGTAATCTTCCCTTCAATGACATGGAGACCGCCCATCCAGAGCAGAACCACACCCCCGATCCCCGGTAGGAAGCGGAAGAGCGGGAAGAAGAACGTCATCAGTCGGATTTGTCGGTGATTCCGTTCGACAAACTCGTGATTCAGCTCTCCGAAATGCTCAACCTCACTCGCCTCAAGCGTATAGGCTTTCACAACACGGACACCGGATAAATTTTCCTGGACCTTGGTATTCAGCGTTGAGAACGCCTCTTGGATACTCTCATAATGGGCGTGTAACCGTTTGCCGAGGGAGCGAATCAAAACTGCGAGAATGGGATAAGGGAGCAGTGCAACAACGGTCAGGCTTACATCGATCTGCAGCATGATAGTGAGTGCGAATCCGAAAAACACTATCGCGTCAGCAGTGTACATGATCGCACTGCTCAGGACCATCCTGATGGCGTTTAAGTCGCTGGTGGCGCGGGTCATCAGATCGCCAGTGCGGACGTTATCGTAATAGGAGGCGGAGAGTTTTTGGAGATGGAGAAAGAAGTCTGCGCGGAGGTGAAACTCCATCTGTCGAGCGACCCCTTGGATGATGCGGCGTTGGGCGAAGCGAAGGATACCGGCAAAGAGCGCGACCCCAAAGATAAGGAGTCCGAAAAAAAGGATACGCCTTGGGGACATTGTAAAGTTTGGGTCCTCAATCGCGAGCTGTAGCTCATCAAACACCCTTTGCAGGATCTTTGGGCTAATCAGCAGAATTCCATTCGTCAGAATCACAAGGACGAAGCTAATTGAGATAGCGTATCGATACCGAATAACATACTTCTTGAGACCGAGTAAACTACGAATGATGAGACTCCTTTCCGGCGAGTAAGTTTTGTCGTGTGGTATTCTGTTAAGTAAGAAGGTATATTATATTTTGACGTGAATTTCGGCTATCTGTATTAATCAAGTTTCAAACTCAAAATTGGTAGAAGCAGTTTCATGAAGTTTAGGGTAAAACCTAAAATATAGTGACCTTTAGAATTAAAGAGACATTTTTTCGGTTTTATGATAGGCTGCGTCTATTATGGCATATTCAACAGATTTACGCAAACGCGTCTTAGATTTTATTCAAACTGGGGGTAAAAAATCTCAAGCCGCCCGG
>JAJEDB010000133.1 GCA_022821725.1 Candidatus Poribacteria bacterium
CCGGGCGGCTTGAGATTTTTTACCCCCAGTTTGAATAAAATCTAAGACGCGTTTGCGTAAATCTGTTGAATATGCCATAATAGACGCAGCCTATCATAAAACCGAAAAAATGTCTCTTTAATTCTAAAGGTCACTATATACCGCGGGCAAGTCGGTACAATTGTTGAGGAGTACGAGGCCGGCGTGTTTGAAGTTGAATTTAGTGATTTACAAGGCAGAATGTATGCCTTAGAAACGTTAAAGGCCTCCCAGCTCATGCTACTCCGGCATCAACTTCTTAATGAGAGAAGGTCGGCTTAACACCCCGTTTAAATAGTCGTATTTGCGTAGGAAAAACGTTTGTGTTCTGCTATCAGGTTTGTTAGCGACAATCGTATGTATATGTAACGGCACTCCGTGCGTGCCGTTAATATTTTGCATATAACGATATAAAGCATGTAGTGATGCTTTAGCAGGACTTATGTAGTAATCACGCCTGCTGGGAAAACGTTCCCTGACGAATTGTGCGGGTCCTAACTTTAAAATATAACGACACACAGTGTGTCTACTGCTTTGAAAGGAAAAGAATGAACTATTTGAATGTGTTGAAAAATGCAACCTTTTTAGGGATCGCAATCTTTTTAATTTATACTTGTGGCTGTGAGAAGATTCAGGATATGCGACCTCCTGATCAACCAGAGATGATGGATGCTGCTTCGATTCGGGTCAGCGTCGTGTATCCGGGAGAATGTCTCGGCGATTCTTCTTACTGTGATGTGCTTTTTAACGGTGCACAGAAAGCAAAAACGGAACTCGGTGTTGATATAACCGAAATGGAAAGCAGCCCCGAAACGTGGGATATGCGTTTACAGGAAGCCGCTCAGACATCGGGCTTAGTTATCACTTCGGGCTACCAAATGGCGGCTCCCATCTCACGCGTGGCACCGGGATTCCCAGAGGTTATATTCGTCATTTTTGATGCCGCAGTGGAGCTCCCCAATGTCGTCTCTTTCACACACAGAGTGAACGAAGGCACGTTTCTGCTTGGAGCGATCGCCGGGCTAAAAACGGAGACTGGAAAGGTTGGCTACCTCGGTGGGGCGGATGTTCCATTAATACACGAATTTGAAGCCGGCTACGTCGCAGGGGTCAAAGCCGTGAATCCGGACGCAGAGATTATCAAAGGCTATGTCGCTGATAACGAGCAAGGGTTCTACCAACCTGAGGTCGGCGGAACAATCGCTTTGACCCAATATGGGCTCGGTGTTGATGTGATTTACACGATGGCAGATCAGTCGGGATTCGGCGCGATTGAAGCCGCGAAACTCGCAGAAGGCAGATATGTGATATGGAACTACATTGATATTACGGATCTCGCACCCGGGGTCGTCCTATCAGGGCTTCGTGTCGGAATCGACGACTCTGTATATGACGTTATCCAAGCGTTCGCCGCTGGCGATTTAATGGCAGGCGTTCGCTCCCTCGGTCTCGCTGAGGGCACTGTCGGTTATATGCTCGGTGAAGGCAACAAGGATCTGCTTTCTGAGGAACTCCTCGAAAAAGTCGAAGCACTGAAAGCAGGCATCATCGCTGGTGAGATTACGGTGCCGACAACACCATAATGCTGGGCGGCTGTTCTACCCACCCTAAAATGATGGATGATTCCCGTGTGGGAGGGGTTTCTAACCCGATGGGATAATTCCCTTGTGGGAGGGGTTTCTAACCCCGATGTAAACGCTGGCGAGGTTTCTTAACCTCGCCATTTTATTTCACGGCTTGGTATCGGTATTGACGGGCGGTTCATCGTTGTTCAAAAACCGTTCAATCGTGTTTATCGTCGCCGGGCTTGTGCGGAAATCGGCAACCCACGGTTCACGGAAATAGGCCTGCTTGTCCCGCGGGAGCGCGGAGATTACTTCGGGGGGCGTCTTCAACCGATGCCAGTGGGTCGCGAGATGGGCATAGGCGTTTAGCACTGCGACGCGCGGGGTCTCCCGTTGCCACACGGGACCCGCATGACACAGGTTCTCGGTAAAGAAGATCGCACTACCTGCTGGACAGTCATACGACATCAGGAACGGACTTCGTTTCCCTTCCTCTAATGACATGTGATCTGCATGCATCGGGAAGTTAGACTTATGACTCCCCGCGATGAAGTGTGTCGCACCGTCCTTTTTGGTGACATCTGTGAGTTCAAAGACAACGCGCACCATGCCTGCGTGAATCCGTCCGTTATTGCAGCGGTACCCGAAAATAGGATCGCCTTGTTGCGGTCCACCACCGTGGAGCCCACCGTGTTCCTGTCCTTTTTCACGCCAGACAGAGGAACAGTTTTCTAAACGAACATCGGGTCCGATGATTTCGTGCAAGACATCGAGCACTTTGGGGTGGTCGATCAGGACACTCGCTGGACCGCCCGGCACGGCGCGTTGTTCTGGTGGTAAAGACTCTGGATTGTGATGTATCCGTTCAATCTGCTCAACGATTGCGTCTACTTCGTCGCGTTCAAGGATCGCGGGACGGACGAGGAATCCGCTCAAATCGAATCGAAATTTTTCTTCGTCGGTCATCGGTTTTGGGTCTCCTTTAGTTTTACGGCGTTAGCGCTTTTATTTTTTTCTATGAAATACCTGAACAGCGTCAACGAGTTTATCCGCACCGAACCGAACGACATCCGTTGCAGGTAATCCTGTCTCTACCTCCGCTTGACGAACTGCCTCATGTGCTTCAGCGTCAGATAAATCAAAACAATTCAGTGCCAATCCGATCACTTTGGCAGGCTTTATTGGTGCCGCCATTGCTTCATACTGTGCTATCATCTCAGGAACCGAGGGCAACGGCACCGTATACCGAGCAACCGTATCCCGCGAGGGTTGATGACAGAATATCATCGCATCGGGGAGGCTCCCGTGGAGCAGGCTTAACGTTACACCGGAATACCCCGGATGAACGAGTGAACCCTGTCCTTCAACGATAAGGAGTGAGTGATCTCGCGCACCCTCAAGCACAATCTGCTCGGCTGCACCCGCGGTGAAATCAGAGACAACGGCATCGATCGCAATGCCCCAACCCCATACCATAATCCCGTTTTGACCGGTTGGACAGAATTCGGCATCCAAACCGCGCCCACGTGCCGCACGTGTGACCTCTATGCCGGATAGCATTTTACCGACGCGGCAATCTGAACCCACAGTGAGAATCACTGTAGCATCGACAGCATCGGCTTTACACGTCGCGACGGGTAAGTTGGCAGGGGGTTTCCGAGCATCCCATAACACGACATCGTGTGATGCCGCGAGTTCTATGAGTTCTGGGTCCTCACTCAGGAATTGGTGCAAGCCACTCATGACGTGGAGTCGATTGTGTATCGCTTCGCGAAGGACTGCGCGCCAAGCATGAGGGAGTTCACCACCGGGTGGCGCAATGCCGATTGCGAGCAGGGTCGGATCGAATTGCATCGCCTCGGCGAGATCCGGGACAATCGGTATACCTTCCCCGATCTCGATAATTTCGCTGGTATCTCGTCCCGCGTTTTCACTGTCAATAACGGCGACGACGTTCTCAGGGAGATAGCGGACCAAGACCGTAGCGGTTTTCGATTCGAGGATACCGAACGAACCCTCAGCAAGAATCGCGATTCTCTGTGATTTCGGTTGTAATTGCTTTAGCATTTTTTTATCCGTCGTTTCGTGCGGGATAGGATATACGTGTAGACTTGATGCGTTGCGATTGCCCTTGGTGATAAGTTGTCTTTCTTCTCGATTGTCAAAGCACAGAGCCCGTAATGAAATGGAGGGCGGATTACACAAAGGAACCTTAAGGTTCCAAACTCACTTGATTGAACCGCAAGGAATAGTTAAAAATTAGCACAAATCACAATCAATTACAAGGGCTAGATCAGGGTCATTTAGTTTTCTGTAGGAGGGAACTCCGATTCCGACTCTTATTTCTTCTGCTTGTGGGGAGATATGGAGGACACCTCTTCTGTAGGAGCGAGTTCCACTCGCGATTCTTACAGATAACTCCTAAAGAAATTGACGGAGATACCTACCACCAAGCGCGAAGCCGTCTAACCCCGGGGCACCGCGATCCTCGTTCTCAACACAGAGCACATAGTCGTAACCCGATTCCTGCAGCGCACCGGTGATCGTTCCCCAATTCAATTGCCCGCGTCCGGGCACACGATATTGCCACCACCAGTTGCCGATGATACCTTGTCGGAACTTCATCTGCGGACTGATTTCACAGTCCTTCACGTCGGCGTAATACCACTTGCCGTTGAACATGCGGATTGCGTCCTCTGCGGGTAGGATACCCATCCAGAGCCAGTGCGACGGGTCACAGGAGAGTCCGAGCGAATCTGAAGGAATCGCGTCAAGGATCCGTTCCCACATTTCAGGATTACAGGCGATGTTGCCCATACGAACCGCGCAATCCAGCGCAAGCTGCACACCTTTATCTTCGGCGAAGCGGACGACCGGTGTCCACATCTCTTTAAATCGTCCGACGAGTTCAACCGATCTGTCGCCCGGATTGCCCGGTTCCGAAGAGAACTGACCATAGAAATGCCACCCCACGGGACTACCGGCGTAAGTCACCACCACGGGGGCTCCGAGGATGTGTGTCGCTTCGATTGCCTGCATCAGGGCATCGCGCGCATTCTCCCGTGTCTCTTGATCGTCGTCAAGCAGGTTACAATGCGCTGTGAGGGCTGCGAGGTAGATGCCGTGGGTATCCAAAATTTCCTTGACCGCTTCGCCACCCGATTGTATAATGTCACTCGGTTCGACAACACCGGTAGCGTTCGGGCGGATGGCGTCAAATCCGTTGGCTTTTGCCCATGCTGCACATTCGGCAAGGCTCCAACCGCCGTTACCCGCGCTCGTGCTGAAACTTAAATCCATAGTCTTTTCCTTTTTTATTAGAGGACTTTCTACATAATGCAAATTCTATGTGAAGGCAATATTACTGAAAAACTGTTTACACGCTATAATCAATTGCTCGCACAACACGGGAACCATAAATGGTGGCCCGCAGACACTCCGTTTGAAGTCGCACTCGGTGCGATTCTAACACAAGCGACTTCATGGCGCAACGTCGAAAAAGCGATGGACAATCTCAAGGATGCCGGGGCTTTTACCCCTGAGGAGATAGCATCTATCAGCCAATCCGCGTTGGAACGACTCATCCGACCCTCACGCTACTTTCGGATGAAGGCGCGAAAAGTGCGGGCATTTGTAGATCATATCGCCGATCGTCCCATGCACGTGATGTTTACACAGGATGTCCCTGAGTTGCGTGAAGAACTGCTCTCCATCTACGGGGTCGGCCCCGAAACGGCGGATACAATAATTCTCTATGCTGCTGGTAAACCGAGTTTTGTGGTTGATTCCTATACCTATAGACTTTTTTCGCGGTTGGGATGGGTTACAGGGAGATACAACTATGACAAACTCCGTGCCCTGTTTATGGACAACCTTCCGCACGACGTTGACCTATTCAACGAATACCATGCGCTGATTGTGAGTCACGGTGCCAGAGTCTGCCACAAGAATACACCGAATTGTCAGGAGTGTCGTTTACAGACATCGTGTGCATATTACCAGTCGTCTGGATAAAGATATGAGGTGAGTACCGAGTAAAACACCGAGGGAGAGCAGTTTGGGATTCCAATAAAGTAGATTCACGGAAGTTTGAAAATGGAAACGTAGGTTGGGTTGAAACGGAGTTGAAACCCAACTTCATAACTGCAGTTTTTCAAAGAAATCTGCTTCCTTCAAAATTGGGATATCCAGTTCTACCGCTTTGGTGTATTTGCTACCGGCACCTTCCCCGGCGATGAGGTAATCCGTCTTACGCGTTACGCTCGATGTAACCCTGCCACCCCGACGCTTAATCTCGTTCGATGCTTCGCCACGCGTCATCCCTTCAAGACTCCCCGTGACAACGAATGTCTTTCCGCGAAAGAAACCATCTGCCGCGAGGCTCGCTTCCATGCGTTGAGAGGCTGCCGCTACGGTGAAACAGTGCAAGCCTGCCGCTCGTAGTTTATCAAGCAACGGTTTATTCTGTGAGAAGAATTTGAAAACGCTTTTTGCTATCTGTGGACCGATACCTGTTATCGATTCAATCTCCTCCTCTGTTGCTGTGCTAAGTCCATCTAACGATAGGAACTGTTCAATAAGCAGTTCCGCGACAGTCTCACCGACATGAAAAATACCGAGTCCGAACAGGAGTTTTGCCGCTGGTGTTTCCTTACTCTGTTCAATTTGACGGACAAGGTTGCCTGCGGACGGGACACCCATCCGCTCCAGTTTGCTTAACGGTTTTACCTCCAGCGCATAAAGATCGGCAACGTCGCCGACCAGTTCTGTATCCACCAGTTGGTCAATAGTAGCAGGACCGAGACCTTCGATTTGGAGGGCGTTACGTGAAGCGAAATGCGCAATCCTCCGTTTCAGTTGTGCGACACACGCCACATTCACGCACCGAACCGCAACTTCTTCCGCCGTCCGTTGGACGGGGGTATTGCATGCCGGGCACCGCTCCGGAAATTCAAAAGGATCTGCACGATCTGTTTGGTCGGCTGTTAGCACCTCAACAACTTTAGGGATAACATCTCCTGCACGCTCAAGCACAATCCGATCACCGATACGGATGTCTTTCTTTTCGATCTCTTGCGCGTTGTGTAAGGTGGCGTTTGTAATTGTCGCGCCAGCGAGAATTACGGGTTTCAAGATCGCAACCGGTGTTAGGACACCCGTGCGTCCAACCTGCACATCTATCTTTTCGATGGTTGTGATGGCTTGCTGCGCGTTGAACTTATAAGCGACTGCCCACCGCGGGTATTTGGAGGTTGTCCCAAGTTCACGCTGTTGGGAGAAATTGTTAACCTTTACGACGATTCCATCGGTCTCGTAACGGAGTGCATGGCGTTCTTCTACCCAGCGTTCGTAGTAGTCTTGAACGGCTTCAATCGATGTATGGTAATCAGTGCGTGGATTACATTTGAGTCCCCAAGCCTTCATGTTTTCGAGGGACGCTGTATGGGTCGTGAATTCGGTTCCCTCGGCGTAATTGAGGGTATACACGAAAATATCTAACGGACGGGATGCCGTAATGGAAGCGTCTAACAGTCTCAGGGAACCAGCGGCGGCGTTCCGAGGGTTCGCAAATGGCAATTCGCCTGCCGCTTCCCGTTGGATGTTAATCTCATCGAGACAATCTTTCGGAAGGAAGACTTCACCGCGGACTTCTAACACCCGTGGCACGGCTATTTCCGTTTCAACGGGTATCCGCAATGGCACAGAACGGATGGTTCGTAAGTTATCAGTTACGTCTTCGCCGTACTCGCCATCTCCGCGTGTGAGCCCCTGTGTGAATACACCATTCTCGTAGGTGAGTGAAACACCTAAACCGTCTATCTTTAGTTCTGTGACGTATTCGACAGGTGCCCCTTCTAACAACCTGTCGATGCGTTCAGCGAATTCCCGCAGCTCGTTTTCGTCGTAACTGTTATTCAGACTCAGCATGGGGTTACGGTGTTGCAGACGGGTGCCTAATACGGCACCGCCACCGACCCGTCGTGTTGGTGAATCTGGCGGGATAGGAACATCAGTCGATGCTTCGAGTGCCTCAAGCTCCTTCATGAGCGCGTCGAAATCCGCATCAGAAATTTCCGGCAGGTTTTCGATATAGTATTTATGCTCATGATAACGTATCAACGCTCTCAGTTCATCAATTTCTGTTCGCATAGCACTTTAGCCAGTTTTATAGGACTTACGCATGCCACTCTTTTGTAGCATAGGCTGTTAGCCTGTGTCAAGAGACCATCTACGTTTTTTAGGGAATTTCCATCTCACAGAACACGCTATGATCAAAATTACGTAAGTCCTGTTTTAGAAAGAAGGCTCTGAAAAATTTTTAACAACCTGGACCGGTCGCAAATACAACTATTTGCGTCATTGTGTGTGTGCTGATAAATCACCTGCGATCGTTAAGCGTCTCTGACGTGTAAAGGTGCGTGGACGTGTGAACCCTTCGCCTGTCGGTCCCGCGATGGTCATCGCGAGGTAGCCTTCGCCTTCTAATCCGCAAGACGCGTAAGAGGGGGCGTTTATGACCGTAACACTGCAGTCTATTGCCTTTGTGAACTGCGTGATGCGTTTGGTGTTGTTTGTGTGGAGCACGCCAGTATGTCCACGTCCGCCTTCTGCTCTCACTGCGCCTGCCAATGCCTCATCGAAATCGCGACAACGGACGACGGGAAGAATCGGCATCAGGTATTCGTTCATAACGAACCCATGATCCGCTGAAACTTCAACAACGATCGCGACTGTCTCCGCAGGGGCTGTGATACCCGCCGCGTTTAAGATCGTCAGCGCATCTTTACCGATGTATTCTTTGTTGGATTCCTCTTTTTCCGTGACAACCGCCTCTAATGCCTGAAGTCGGCTGGCACTGAGGAGATGCCCACCATTCCGCGTTAACTCCCGAACCGTTTCGTTTGCTACGGAATCGATAACAAACAGTGCTTTTTCGCCGATACAGAGCAGATTGTTGTCAAAACTCGTGCCTGCAATGACATGTTTCGCTGCCTGCTGAATATCCGCTGTTTCATCAACAATCGCAGGCGGATTGCCAGGTCCAGCAGCGATCGTCTTTTTACCGCTTGAGAGCGCAGTCCGCACGACGGACGTACCCCCCGTCGCAACGAGCATCGCGATCTCAGGGTGCTCCATGATCTCTTTCGCCGTTCGCAAACTGGCATTCGCAACCGATGTCAGTAAGTTGGGGGGACCCCCTGCCTTGACGATTGCCTCGTTGATGACGTGCATCGTCTCTTCGGTACAGTCGCGTGCGTTTGGATGCGGACTGAACACGACAGCGTTCCCCGCTGATAACATTATAATCGCGTGGTTAATCACCGTTGATGTTGGATTTGTGGTAGGGGTAATCGAGTTAATGACACCGAAGGGGACATATTCGATGAGAAGTGTTCCAGAATCACCCGATACTGCTTCGGAGATCAGATCCTCCACTCCCGGTGAGAGTGTTACGGCACCTTCATTCTTCATCACCTTATGTGCCGCATTCCCCATATTTGTGTCTTGGACTGCCAAATCTGCGAGACGTTTCGCGTTGGCAAGTGATACTTCTTTGATCGCTTCAATGATTTCGCGTCTTTTTGCGAACCCAAGTTTGACCAGTGCCGCTTGTGCTGTTTTCGCGGCTGCAATAGCCTCTCCTACTGTCCCAAAAACGCCTGCCCGCGCGGAGGAACTCACCCCCACGGGCGTAACGGGTTGTCTTGCTACTGTTTTGTCTTGTTGAAGTGTCCTTAATACTTGGGAGACAATCTCTTCAATCTGTTTTTCGTCAATTTGTGCCATTCAGCCCTCCAATACCTCGTTGTGCACGGCGCCAACGGGAACACGTGCTGAAACCGCTAACGGATCCAGACGATAGATATAGAACCTATAACGGTGCGACGTGCTCTCTACTAAAGCGGTGTAGGGCTGAGGTCCGAAAGCCATCCCTCACCCTACGAGGTTTCTGATCTATTTGCTACTCTTGGCAGAAGAATTCCCGCCGAGAATGCCTTCCACATCTGAATGTGGGCGAGGGATGACGTGCACCGACACTAATTCGCCAACTGCTTTCGCCGCTTCCGCGCCAGCATCTGTCGCGGCTTGCACCGCACCGACATCTCCGCGGACCAAAACAGTGACGAAACCGCCCCCTACCTGTTCTTTTCCAACCAGTTTGACATTTGCGGCTTTCACCATGGTGTCGGCAGCTTCGACCGCACCGATGAGTCCACGTGTTTCAACCATTCCTAATGCTTCATTGCTCATGTAATTAAGCTCCTTATCTGTTAGGACGTACACGTTTCGCTGGTAGGTGCGGTTTCCAACCGCACCGGGCCCATAGTGGTAAGTATCTGGGCAGGCCAAAGATAGGTGTCCCGGCTCAATTTGCGTAAGTCCTGTCTATGAAAAAGTAGAATGTGAGGCACCGTGCAGCGCACACCGATGTCTGTTTGCCCATTTCTGTTCGCAAGGGACTATAATATCGGTATGTGCAGCGTCCCCTTAATCAAATATGCTCCTTAATAATGATACTACAAAATCCGCATTTCTGCAAGTCAAATTTTTGTTTAGAATCAGAATACACGGGTCGGTTTAATCCTGTCTGTTTTTCAATTTTCTCTTGACTTTTAATCGGAAATCTGCTAAAATATATTAAAGTATTGACGCGAGTCGATCAGAACTTTTTTAAACGGAATCTGAAGTACTGCATTGTCCTGGCCCGTGAAGGGTGGTTGCGTGGGTGCGGACGCATTAAATTTCGGAGAAACTTGAGACGAAAATCTCTACTAAATAGTCAACGAAGGAGAAATCATTTTGAACAAGATTTTGGGGGCGAAGCAGGCAGCCGCGGTCCGAAAAATCCTGTCTGGTGTGCCAGAAGCCTCAACCTATGCCCCAGTAACGGATTCCTTAAACAGAGCGGCAGAGTTGGGTGAAGATCAGATTACAGCCGTGCTTACCAGTTTTAGCTCCATGCCACAATCGACAACCGTTTTCGCGAATCCGGCGCTGCACAAAGTTGCGGTTGACTGTGCTGGCACCCAGATAACATTGAACATTCGCAGTTTTGCTATTCGGGGGATTGTCTCTGAAAGTGAGATCGTCTCGGGTCAGATCAGTCCCGCAGGGGTTATCTTCGCCGGACTCTTCGGTAGAAGACCTGAAACGGATGCGACGGGGCTTGATGAAGAGGCACTGCTGTCAGAATTAATAGATAAGAAATTTTATAACTTTACCACAACTCGCAGAGAGAGCCTAACGGGTAAACAACGCCTCATCAATCAAGTCGCAGAATTTGTTAAAGCCTTCCCAGAGACAGGTCCCGAAGCTGCCATTCAACATTTCTCAACACTCCGTAAACTCAGTCATCCAAATCAGAAAGGGATTAACAGCACACGGCATCCCGGCGCACTCCTGCTTGAACTGATCGGGACACACATGGAGAATGTCGCCGTCGGGACGATTTCTGTGTATATGCGCCATCAACTCCGCGAGAACAACGCACTGCATCCGCAAGTCCTCGCAATGCGTGCCACTGATCTCATCACCGATCACCAGAAGCGTGAAAAAACGGCTTTCCAAACCTGCTACAGTCTCCTTTTAGGGCGAGATGCCAGCACCGTTGAAGCCAATATCCTGGAACGGATGGGGATCATACAGGCACACCACGGTTCCGCAGGTTCTAACGTCGTCGCACGGTATCTTGCAACCTTGCACACCGGCGCAGTCTCCGACTTTTTTGTCGCATCGCAGATGACGTTAGATGGCGACCGACACTTCGGGGCAATTCACGACATGACCGCGTTCATTAATCAAATTGAACCGCTTGATACTGAAACCCGAGAGGACGCAATCCAGCAACGGATGCTGTCCGCATTGCCGACCTTTGGACATCCCGAAATCGCTGCAGCTGGACGCTCCGATGAAATTCAGCAAGACCCCAGACCTGCTATCTATTTCAATCCTTTCTTAGAAGCCGTTGACAATGGCGACATTCAACTCAACGATCAGCAGAAAAAACGGTTGGGGATTACGCAGCGCATTTACCAACTCGCTTTCGTCGAAGGCTTTGTCCGTCCCGGACGTGAGAACGAACCGCCCCTCCGTTTAACACCGAATACCGATTTCGGTGGATGGGCAGTCCAAGAAGGATTGGACATCTATGAGAGCGACAGAACCCTATTGACCTACATCTTCCGTGGTTTTGGGTGGATAATGGATGCCCGCGAGCAGCTCCAGTTGCGGATTATCCGTCCCGTTATCCCACCGCACCCAGATGTGATTCCGGGACCGACTGACGATATGACCATTGCAAACGAAGTCGTCGCATTACACAACCGGATGGCAAGCGAGATTGCCTTTTAGGTGTTAACGGTTTTCAGTTATTTAAGCGAACACGTTTACGAACGAACGAGAAAGACACGCTTTTCCAAGCACCGAAAACTGACAACTGACGACTGGAAACTATTTGGAGAGGAACACCCGTGATTGAATTTGAGCAGTTAACAGTTCCGACAGAAGGTGAAAGAATCGGGATCGATAATGGACAGCTCGTCGTGCCGAATAAGCCGATTATCCCTGTCATTGAAGGCGACGGCATCGGACGAGACATCATGAAGGTTACACGCCGGGTTGTTAATGCCGCTGTCCAGACAGCGTATAACGGTGAAAACGAGATCGTTTGGTTTGATGTCTACGCCGGCGAGAACGCCATGGCGAAATACAACGAATGGCTCCCGCAGGATACTTTCGACGCAATTGAATACTTCCGTGTTGCCCTGAAGGGACCCCTCACAACGCCTGTCGGGGGTGGATTCCGCAGTCTAAACGTGACGCTCCGTCAGGTCCTTGAACTCTACGCATGTGTCCGTCCCGTCCGCTACTTCCAAGGTGTCCCTGCCCCTGTAACCCATCCCGAAAAGATGAATGTCGTTATCTTCCGTGAAAACACCGAGGATGTTTATGCCGGTATTGAGTGGGAACAAGGCACGCCAGAGGTGAAAAAGGTTATCGAACTCCTCCGCACTGAAATGGGAGTAGACATTCGCGAGGATTCGGGTATCGGTGTGAAACCGATCAGCATCTTCGGCACGAAACGCTTGGCACGGATGGCGATCCAGTACGCAATTGACCATGGCAGACGCAGTGTTACCTTTGTTCACAAAGGCAACATCATGAAGTTTACCGAAGGTGCGTTCTGTGCGTGGGGCTACGAACTCGCCAAAGAGGAATTCCCCGAGCAAACCATTACAGAGGATGAACTCTATAGCGATTACGATGGAGAGTGTCCAGAAGGCAAAATTATCGTCAATGACCGAATCGCCGACAGCATGTTGCAGCAGATTTTGACGCGAACCGATGAATACGACGTGATTGTCACTCCGAATTTGAACGGAGATTATCTCTCAGATGCCGCGGCGGCACAGGTCGGTGGTATCGGTATGGCACCCGGTGGTAACCTCAGCGATGAAGTCGCACTGTTTGAGGCAACGCACGGCACCGCACCGAAATATACCGATCAGGATGTCGTCAATCCGGGTTCACTGATCCTCTCCGCTGTCATGATGCTGGAGCACCTCGGTTGGCAAGAAGCCGCCGACCTGATTATTTCAGGACTTGAGAAGACCATCCTCCAGAAAAAAGTGACCTACGATCTGGAGCGTCTCATGGAAGGCGCGACGAAGGTCCGCACCTCCGAATTCGGCGCATCGATTGTCGAAAACTTCTAACGAAAGTCTTTTCCACTACATATCGTAAAGGAGCGGTGCATGTCCTTAAAAACAAAACTGATTCTCGCGGCGGGCGTGTCGGTTGCTATCGGCATCGGAATAGTTCTTGAACTACACCGTCTCCACAGGCGCATTCTACAAGAGTTGGTCGCAATCCGTCAGCAAGGCGAGCGGTAGTCGAGTCTGTTTCCAACTGCCCCGGGTTTCCCTCCCTGAATTGGTAAGTGCGGTTTCTAACCGCCCCAGACCTGCATAATCGCTTGCCTAATATTAGGGATATTTCATTTCTCCCTTTAGTTTCGTACGAACGGTATTTGTAAAGGAGCGACTTTTGGGAAAAGTGCCTACGATGAAACTGCTTTTTTTCATCACGACTGTTGTCATGTTTCTGGGTTTTACTGCCGGAAGTTACGGACGGGCTTTGGTTTACGTATCATCCACACACGATGAACCTCTTGCAGTAGGAGAACAGATGCCCCTAAACATTCAAATTGTTGGCGGTATAGGAGTCGCTGGATATGAGATGACCGTAGGTTTTGATCCAACTGCTCTTCGCTATATTGAGGGGATGAATGCAAAATACCTGCCTGCAGGTGCCTTTTCGGTTTCTCCTATAACCTCTCGGAATACTGTTTATATTGCAGCAACATCGCCGGCAGGTGCTGCAACTGTTAGTGAAGGTGTACTTACCACACTAATGTTTGAAGTAATTTCTATCAAAAGTTCTAATATTGAATTAATGGAGGTGACACTTTCCAACAGCGCGGGGAGGCCCCTGGCAGTTACGACTGAAAATGGGGAAATTGTGACAACCGAATTGTTTACGATCTGGGATGTCAATGAAGATGGAAAGGTGAATATCTTGGACCTGACCTTGGTAGCAAGTAACCTAACTGCAACTGTTCCAGACGCCCCACGCGTGGATATTAATGAAGATAGGAGAGTTGATATCTTGGACTTGGTAATGGTTGCCCAACACCTTGATGCTGCTGGAAGGAACAAGGACAAACCTAAGGTCAGAGTCAGCTTGGTCGAATTTAATCTAAATGAAGCCTACCCAGGTGAGTTCGTAAGGTTCGTAAGTGCATACCCACCAAGTGGTTCAGAGATTGATACTAATGCACATATTACCCTTACCTTTGACAACGCTCTCACTGATGTTAAGGTAAGTTTCGGTAGCGGTGTCGCTGCATCTTCCGGTAAAGAAGTGACCCAAGTGCTCACGCCCACGACGGGCGCGACGGAATATGTTGCCGCTGTGCTTTCCGGTAAAGTGGCGACTGTCTATGGTCGCTTCACACCGGGTCCCCTGAATCTGACAGTCACATGGACTGATGGAATCCATACACTCAACTACACTGTTGCTGCACCGGATACCGATCCGCCGACAGTCACTGGTGGAACCGTCAAAGATGGTGACAAAGATGTCGATCCCAAAAAAATCAACAGCGACGGAAAGATCGAGATTACCTTTAGTGAGGAAGTTCAGAAGGTTAGGGGGTACATTGTCCTGCAAACTGAAGGCGGCGATGATGTCGGTTGGCTTGGCAGAGTAGAAGGGAACAAAGGTGTACTTGAACTGGTTAGTGGTAAAGAGATTGGCTATGGGACTACCTATGTGATTATTTGTTTAGTCTCGGATGCTGCTGGCAACAGGGCTGAAATCAGAACTGTCTTTGTCACGAAACGTAATAATAATGAGCGAGGGAATCTCGTTGAGAAACAGCCTGTCGTTCGGGCATCGAAAGTCTCTTTTAAGGACGATATTCAGCCTATCTTGGCCAAACGATGTGCTATTCCGGGATGCCATGTTGCTGGAGGGGCAGTGGGTCTCAATCTCAGCCAATACGATACCTTCAAAAAAGGCAGTGCTCATGGGCCTGCGTTTGCCGCTGGCAATGGTAAGGACAGTCTTATCATCAAACGGATTGATGGTGGTGGCATGCCCCCTGGCGGTCCACCGCTGGATGCTGCCCAAGTCCAACTTTTCATTGACTGGATTGATCAAGGGGCTAAAAACAACTGAAATCGCGTCTTGGCCTCGTATACACGTACAATTTCTTGTAGGAGCGAGTTGTCCTCGCGATCCCCTACGTCCTTCCAGTTTGATGTGACATATCATCATACGTAGAGCTATTTCCTTTTTCTCCTGGAGAGGTTGATATACATTATGATTACCGAACTCAGCGCGCGAAATTTCAAATCATGGGAAGACACGGGTAAGTTGCAGATAGCACCCTTAACCGGATTCTTCGGCGCGAACAGTTCCGGTAAAACGAGTCTCCTGCAAACGCTCCTCATGCTAAAGCAGACCGTGGGGTGTCCGCCGGATTGGAATGGAGTAATTGATTTCGGGGACGACAATTCCCTCGTTAACTTGGGGAGTTTTGACGAGACCGTTCACCAACACAGATCAGATTTAAGTCTCAATGTTGCTGTTTCATGGAAGCTGCCTGAAAAACAAAATTTAGGTTCGTTTGGAACTGATTTTCTCTCTTTCTCAATGTCTATTGCAAAAAAATATGAACACTCAGTGCAATTAGATAATTTTTGTTATTCAAATGGTGAACGTGAGTTTAAGATAGTTTGGGAATCGTCAGGATACAAATACAAATTAGGATCTTATTGGGAAAGTGCAGATTTGTTTCGATGCTATAGTGTCACCAATCCCTTTGGGCCCTTGGAATCTTTCAAGCCTCTTAAAGATGCCTTTGAAAATCTCTTCCGCCGAATTTGCTACCTCGGTTCACTTCGTGAATTCCCCTATTCGCGTTACGCCTGGCAGGGCAACCATCCAAAAGATATCGGACAGCGCGGAGAAGAGATGATTTCTGCCATCCTTTCAAAGAGAGTAAAACTTCAAGATATTGATAAACAGGTAATAGAATGGCTGCAGCGGTTAGATTTAATCGACTCCTATCGCCTCAACCCTATCTCCGACACAGAAAAAGATTATGAGTTTCTCGTCCGAAAGTACAAAGGTGGTCCAGAAGTCCGACTCACCGATGTCGGTTTTGGCGTTTCGCAGGTCCTACCGGTATTGATTCTCTGTTATTACGTCCCTGAAGGCAGTATCCTCATCCTTGAACAACCTGAAGCACACCTCCATCCGAAAGTCCAATCAGAATTGGCAGATCTGCTCATTGAGGTCGTAAAAAATCGGCGACTCCAAATTATCCTTGAGAGCCACAGCGAACACCTACTGATACGGTTAATGCGGCGCATCGCTGAGGAACAAATTTCCGCAGACGACACCGTCTTCTATTTTTGCGAAATGAACGAAGGGGTATCCGAAATTGAGAGGCTCGACGTAGACGATTACGGGAACATCACGAATTGGCCACAAAACTTCTTTGGTGATGAGATGGGCGACTTGGCAGCAAAGACAAAAGCGGAGATGAAACGTCGGAAAGCTGCCAAATTATGAAGGTTATTGTAGATACAAATGTTCCGTTAGTTGCCAATGGGAGTGCAGACCAAGCCTCTGAAGATTGCGTGGAAGCCTGTATTGACGAACTGCTGAAGATTACCGAAGGCGACGTAAAATTAGTTTTGGATGACCAGCGGCGAATTATCGAAGAATACCGGAATAAGTTGGATCCGGGTGGTTTTCCCGGTGTCGGCGACGCGTTCCTCAAATGGGTAGAGATAAATTGGGCAAACCCGCAACAATGTGATTTGGTTTCCATTACATCTATTGATGATTTAGAAACTGATTTTCAGGAATTTCCGGCAGACCCGGCACTACAGGATTTTGATCCGGATGATAGAAAATTTATCGCTGTTGCACTCGCGCACTCCGAGAAACCGCCTATCTTACAAGCGGTAGATAGCGGATGGTGGAACGCCCGAGACGCACTCCGTCAAAACGGTGTCACGATTGATTTTATCTGTGAAAACGACATTCATTCGATTATAGACTCGTAATTCTTAAAACGCGGGAGAGACAGCATGATCTATGAAATAAGAACCTACAACTTGAAACTCGGACAACTCAACGAATACTGGGAACGCTTCGGCGAAAAGTTACCCGCACGTCAAGAACTATCCAAACTCGGTGGACACTGGTACACCGAAGTCGGACCGTTAAACCAGATGGTCGCTGTATGGCCCTACGAGAGCCTTGAACAACGGGCAGAGATCCGACGCGCCGCAGAAGCCGGACCCAACCCGATATGGCCCCCCGATACCAGCGATCTCATCGTATCCATGGTATCCGAGATTTTTCTGCCCGCTCCTTTTATGGAACCCTTAGGCGACAAAGACCTCGGACCGATATATGAAATGCGTTTGTATACCTATCCTCCAGAGGGTATGCCCCAAGTCTTAGAAGCGTGGGGTGCAGCGATCCCCGAACGTGTGAAGTATTCTGCATTGGCAGGCTGTTGGTATTCGGAATACGGTGGGGTCAACAATTTCATCCATCTCTGGGCATATAGGAGTTTTGAAGAACGCCAACGCATCCGAGCAGAGACGCGAGAGACAGGCGTCTGGCCCCCCAAAGGCTCCGTCAGACCCATCACGCAAGAGAGCAAACTGCTGCTACCTGCCCCTTTCTCACCGATGCAGTAGTCTCCCTCTGAATGTATCTGAAATTTTACCAGAGCCGATAGGTGTAGTTAGAAGCCACGCCATAAGTGTCAATTTACCATGTAGATTGGGATGGAACCCAACTATAGACTAAAGCCTTTGAAGAGACAAAGCACACCAAAATCCGTGAAATCTGTCAAATCCGCGTCAATCCGCGATTCAGACGATCAACACCCGCTACCTCCAAACCAAAATGTGTCAATCTAAGAGTTTTTCATAGCAAACTTCATAGCAGCTTCATAGCAAATCCCTGCGAAAACCGCGTAAAACCCAGTCATAGCATAGGTTTACCCCCTTCCTAAAATTTACCAATTTTCCGGTTTGCTATGAAAACTGTGAAACGCGCTTCATTTCCCTTAAATATATCTTCCTGTCAATTGCAGACGCGATCTCTCAGTCCCTTCTGAAAACTGACAACTGACAACTGAGAACTGCAGGACTTACGCAGCTCCCTTGCTGGCGAGGTTTCCTAACCTCGCCAATAGCGTAATATGTAGCGTTTTATGGGAAAATTGCGTAAGTCCTAAACTGAAAACTATAAATGATTTGACAGAAAACCCAAAATGTGCTACGGTATTAAAAATTGACCCTTCGTCCAAAAAACAGCCTATACACAAGGAAACGATATGCCACGTTCAAAACAGTCCAACCTGTCGATGATGGAGCTTTATAAACACGTAAAAAAACAGCACGGGGATGCCATACTCCTGTGTCGAGTCGGCGATTTCTATGAAGCCTTCTTTGAAGACGCTGAACTCATTGCCCGCCTGCTTGAGATCGCCTTGACGACAAGAAGCCATAAGAACCAAAAGTCCCCACCACCACCGATGGCAGGTATCCCACATCACGCACTCGACTCCTATCTCTACAAACTCGTCAAAGCCGGACACAAAGTCGCCATCTTGGAGCAGACTGAGGACGCGAAACTCGCACGAGACGAGAATCGGCTCGTCAAACGCGATGTCGTCCGGATCGTTACACCCGGCACTGTAACCGACCCAAAAGTGCTGGAGCATAAAGAGAACAATTACATCCTTTCGATGTATCTCAATAAAGACACCTACGGGGTCGCTGTCGCAGATCTCTCCACCGGCGAATTCATGGTAACCGAGCTGACAGACCCTTCACGTCTCTGGGCGGAGATCCACCGTTTTTCCCCGAAAGAGTGCCTCTTTGCCGATACCTTCGAGGACGCCGAGATGTTTGACCGTCTCAAAGCTGAACTCAAGGTGACACGCAATGAACTCCCGGATTGGCGGTTTGAATTGGATACAGCGCGGACGGAACTCTTGGAACATTTCCAAACGATTTCGCTCGACGGATTCGGATGTGAACACCTTCCCACCGCTATCGCTGCCGCCGGGGCACTCATCTATTACCTGAACGAAACACAGAAACAGGAAGTCGAACACATCGTTTCGCTTCATACCTATACGCTCTCGGATTTCATGGTGCTGGATGCCGATACACAACGCAACCTCGAACTGACAGCCTCCATTCGCGACGGATCCACGAAAGGCACGCTCCTTGAAGTCCTTGATGAGACAGTGACAGCAATGGGGGGCAGGCGGATGCGTCAGTGCCTCTTACAGCCCTTGCTCGATGAAAAAGGGGTTGAAGAACGTCTCAATGCAGTCGATGAGCTCAAAACCCAGATTAGCTTGCAGGAGGAGTTGCGGGATGCACTCGGACAGATGTATGATATCGAGCGACTCATTTCACGTATCAGTCTCGGTTCCGTGAACGGACGCGACCTGCATTCGCTCAAGGATTCCCTTCATCTGATTCCCGATGTTAAGGTGCAGCTCCAAAACTGCAATAGTGCCTTATTGGTATCCCTCAATGATACTTTGGACCCGCTGCCAGAGTTAGTTGCGTTGGTTGAGCACGGCATCCATCCAAACCCACCCGCGACAATCCGTGAAGGCGGCATCATAAACGACGGTTATAGCGAGGAACTCGATGAACTGCGGCAGATTGTAGGACAGGGAAAGGACTGGATAGCCGCTATGCAGGAGGAGGAGCGTAAACGCAGCGGTATCCAATCCTTGAAGATCGGATTTAACCAGGTCTTCGGCTACTACATCGACGTAACGAAACCGAATCTGCACATGGTGCCTGAGCACTATATCCGTAAGCAGACGCTTCGGAACTCCGAACGGTTCATTACCCCTGAACTCAAGGAACAGGAGGCAAAGGTCCTCAACGCCGAGGATCGGATACAGACCCTGGAGTATGAGCTCTTCTGTCAGATTCGCGAGGATGTGTCGAAATGGACGGAAGTCATACAGAAAATAGGGGCGGCACTCGCCATGATTGATGTGCTTGCCAACTTCGCCTATATCGCATCGAAATACAACTATGTGAAACCTACCGTCGCAGCGGTGGACGAAATCGTTATCCGTGATGGCAGACACCCGGTTGTTGAGCAGCTGTTCACCCAAGAAGGGTTCGTGCCCAACGATACGGTCCTCAACTGCGATGATGAGCAATTACATATCATCACGGGACCGAACATGAGCGGCAAAAGCACGTATCTGCGTCAGACGGCACTCATCGTTCTGATGGCACAGATCGGGTGTTTCGTGCCTGCCGCCGCTGCGAAGATCGGCTTAGTAGACCGGATTTTCACACGGGTCGGTGCCTCGGATAACCTCGTCATGGGACAGAGCACCTTCCTCGTTGAGATGAACGAAACAGCGAATATTCTCAATAATGCCACCCGCAACAGCCTCGTCATCTTTGATGAAGTCGGGCGCGGCACCAGCACGTTTGATGGACTCAGCATCGCGTGGGCGGTTTCGGAGTATCTCTTAGATGAGAAACGGATGGGGGCGAAAACGCTCTTCGCAACGCACTATCACGAGTTGGTGGAACTCGCCAGCAAATATAAACGTGCCAAGAACTACAATGTCGCGGTGCATGAAGATGGACAGAAGGTGACCTTCCTCCGAAAAGTTGTCCCAGGGGGGGCAGACCAAAGTTACGGTATCCACGTCGCACGACTCGCAGGACTCCCTCAAGTCGTAATCACACGCGCCCAGCAGATACTTGAAGTGCTTGAACAGCACAATCTCAGTGTTGAAGCGGATGGTGCCACCGGTCAGCCCCCGAAAACACACCCGACGCTGCCGAAACCGCGCCGCCGTGTCTCCCGAAAGACAATACAAAGCGATTCCCTACAGATGGCACTCTTTACACCGAAAACGCATCCCCTCGTCGAAGAGATCCGACGGTTGGAGCTCACGCAGGTAACCCCCTTAGATGCGGTGAATATTCTCTATGATTTGAAGGCGAAGGCGGAGGAGTCGTAGGGGCGAGGTTACCTCGCCCTTACAGCAGCAGCGATGCAGTCCCCTTCTAACGCACCCAGCGTAACACGCTGAATCTGATTGATTGCGCTCTCTGGGGCATCCACAAGGACACGGAGATAGTTGTCAGTAAAGCCAGCAAGGCGATTGTTTTTCCCTTCTCTGCTCGCTTCGATGAGCACCTCTTTCTGCTTGCCAAGCATCCGTTCTCGAAATGCCGTGTTCAAGCGTTCACCCAGCGCGATCATCGCGTGGCTGCGTGCTGCTGAGACGTGTGGAGATACCTGATCTGGATAGGTCGCCGCAGGTGTGCCTTTTCGGGGGGAATAACGGAATACATGCAATTGACTGAATCCGATGTCCTCAACAAATTGGCAGGATGCCTCAAAATGGGCATCCGTTTCGCCGGGAAACCCGACCATAATATCGGTGGTAATCCCGACATCATCGCCAAAGACGCGGCGTAAGTTCTCAACGAGATGTGCGAATTCTCCTGTGGTGTAACGCCGACGCATCTGGCGCAACACCTCATCTGAGCCTGCTTGGAGCGGGAGATGGAAGTGCGGCATGCATTTTGGAAGTGCTGCCATCCGCTCGCCAAGGGAATCTGGGAAATACATCGGTTCAATCGAGCTGAAACGGATACGTTCGATCCCTTCAATGTCGTGGATATATTCTAAAATGTCGGCGATGTCTTTTTCTCTACCGGTATCTACACCGTAAGCACCGAGATGCACGCCGGTAATGACGATCTCTTTAATACCGCTGTCAGCGATGCGACGGGCTTCATTGGCGATGTCATTGAGGGGACGGCTCGTCATTCTACCGCGCACGTATGGGATAATGCAGTAGGTACAGAAAGCACTGCATCCGTCTTGCCCCTTGATAAGCGCACGCGTGCGTTTGCCAGCGTCACTCACACCTTTGCTAAAGCGTGCGTGTTCGCGAACCGCATCGTGCTGGACGGGTTCTATCGCAAGGAGCGGATTGGACGTGTGGAGTGCCGCGGCTGGCGCGGTTTCTAACCTCGCCTCAGCTGATGTTTCGGTATGTAGGACATCAAGATACTGCTGAAAATCCGCCTTTTCTCGGTTGCCGAAAACGAACGTTACACCCGGTATCTCTTCAATCGCTTCACGGTCGCTTTCCGCGTAGCAACCGGTAACGAGCACTTTTGCGTTCGGGTGCTTGCGAATCGCTCTCCGAATGACTTGCCGTGCTTTTTGATCGGCGGTGTTTGTTACGGTGCATGTATTGATGAGATAGAGGTCGGTCTGTTGTTGAGAAGTCTCATTATCAATAATCGTATATCCATTGCGTCGAAGTGTCTCGCGCATGGATTGCGTATCGTATTGATTGACCTTACAGCCCATCGTCATCAGTTTTGCGGTTCTCATATTTTTAATTTTACCTTGCGGATAATTAACGTCCGTTAGAACTATCGAATGCGTCTATCAACAGATATTATACCATTTCTGATTGAAAATGCTTCAATAAATGAGCTCTTTGTAGCATAGGCTGTTAGCCTGTGCAGTCTTTGAGGCCATCTGTCAATGTGATATAATCTCTTAGAAATGGTATTATACCCAATTTTTACCCCAATTGCAAATGTGATGGAGTTGTCAAATGTATCCAGTTTTCAATAATTATCAGTTATCAGTTTTCAGGTATCGGTTAAAGGAATTGATTTAGCGAACGCCTCTTTAACTGACAACCGAAAACCGATAACCGACAACCATCTATTATGCTAATTCGACCGCTTTGCCGGTCCGTGCACATTCGTAGATAGCCATGTTGAGAGCGACAGAACGTCTGCCTTCATAGCCGTCGACTGCCGGTGAACCACCTTCGTTGATGACTTGGAGCGCATCCTCGATGACGTTATCTGGATACGGCGGCAGTTCGATTTCGGGTTCATCATCATCGACAAACTCCCAAATCTCCGGTCCGAGACCGACAATGCCTTTTTCGCCGTGGACGTGGATCATTGAGACGCTGCTCCCCGGGAAGGTCGTCGTCGTCAGGACGTGTCCGAGCGCGCCGTTTTCAAATTCGAGAATCGCCGAGGTCATGTCCTCGGTTTCACAATTTTCGTGATCGTAGACGTCGAAGTGGGCACCGATAACGCGTTTGACGGGACCCATGAACCAGACCATCAGATCGATGTAATGCACGCCTTGATTCATGATAGAACCACCACCGTCGAGTTCCCACGTGCCGTGCCAACCGACGTAGTAGCTATCCGGGCGTTTCCACTTCATGCGGAGTTCGCAGAGGAGCGGTCTACCGAGAGCGCCCGTTGCGAGGGCGTGCTGAATTTGACGGTTATGTGTGCCGTATCGTTCACCGAAATCGACAAGCAGTTTGACATCGTTGTCTTCACATGTTTTAATAAGGGAGTTGCAATTTTCGACGCTGACATCCATCGGTTTTGTGGTGATGACGTGTTTACCGCGGCGTGCGGCTTCCTCTCCAAATTTACCGTGGAGACCGCTCGGTGTCATAATCATCGCCACGTCAATATCGTCGCGATCGAACATCTCGAGCGCATCGTCGTGGCTTTCGCAGCCAAAGTTTTCTTCAGCCGACGTGCGCCGTTCTTCAACGAGATCCGCAACGGCAACGAGTTCCGCACCGTCTGTGCTGTGAATCATACGGGAGCGGTTCATGCCCATACCTAAACCGACAACACCGAAACGTAGAGTATTAGCCATTAGAAATTCTCCTTTTATAGTTGTCAGTAACGGTTAGAAGATTCCCGTTTTTATGACAATACCCCTGCATTTGGAGGACTCCAAAGATAGGTAAGTTGTTACAAGAATACCTCTTAACTGAAAACTGAAAACTGAAAACTGATAACCATTATACCATATACACGAACTATGCGTTACAAAAAATTGACGGGCTCCACACTCCGTTGGAAGGGCTGGGTTACCCGGTTACCCCTACTTATCCTCTTTCTCTTACACCTCGTGCTAAAATCTTTACTTGCACAACCCGATTCCTCACAAAATCAAGGGGTCCGTTTCACCGATGTAACCGCTGAACTCGGCATTGAATTTCGGCATGTGAACGGTGAGAGTGGCAAGAAATACTTTATTGAACCGATCGGCAGCGGTGTTGCCCTCTTCGATTATGACAATGACGGGGATTTGGATCTCTATTTCGTCAACGGTAGCGATTTACCGGGGATGACCTCGTCTATTCTCCCAACAAACCGTTTCTACCGCAACGAGGGTGGCATTTTCACCGATATAACAAACGAGGCTTCTGTCGGTGATACGGGCTACGGGTTGGGGTGCTGTGTCGGTGATTACAATAACGACGGTTTCACGGATCTCTATGTGACGAACTACGGTCCGAATGTGCTGTATCACAACAATGGGAATGGCACTTTTACGGATGTTACTGCCACTGCGGGTGTTGCCGGCGATCAGTTCAGTAGTGGATGTGCCTTTGTAGACGTTAATGCTGATGGGTATCTGGATCTCTATATCGTCAACTATGTTCAATTCGACCCAGAGACGAACCCAGAATGCTCTCGGCAAGGGATTCCAACGTATTGCACGCCGGAAGCACTCCCCGGTGTTGCTGATGTGTTCTACCGTAACAACGGTGATGGCACCTTCACGGATGACTCAGAGTCGGCAGGGGTTAGCACAGCAAATGGAAAGGGGTTGGGCGTTGTCTGCGGCGATGTGGATAACGATGGAGATGTTGATATTTTCGTTGCAAACGATACCACCCCGAATTTTCTCTATCGCAATGAACGGAACGACATGAGGATGATGGAGGACGCGCTTTTCGCGGGCGTTGCGCTCAGTGAGGAGGGACGTGCCTATAGCGGGATGGGCGCGAATCTCGGCGATTTCGATAATGACGGCTATCTCGATATTGTGATTACGAATTTTCAGGATCAGACGAATAGTCTCTATCACAATGCCCAGAGCGGATTCTTTACCGAAATGAGTTTCGCCAAAGGGATCGGTGAGAGGAGTCTCCCCTATTTGGCGTGGGGTGTCGATTTCATTGATGTTAACAATGATGGCTGGTTGGATCTGTTTATTGCCAATGGGCACCTGGATGACAATATCGCAGAGATCGATCCGATTGGCATCTACGCACAGCCGAATCAACTTTTCCTGAACGATCGGGGTATCCGTTTTTCCGAAAATCCTGACCCAGCGATAGCACAGCAGAAAGTGAGTCGAGGAACTGCCTTCGGCGATATAGATAACGATGGCGATGTTGATATCGTTGTTTCCAACCTCAAAGACTTACCGACCGTTTTGCGGAACGACAGCGACAACGCGTCGCAGTGGCTGGGTGTCAAACTCATCGGAACCCATTGCAACCGAGATGCGATTGGGACACGTGTGACCGTTGTTTCTGGAGGGTTGACACAGATGCGTGAGGTCAAGAGCGGTTCAGGCTACCTCAGTCAGAATGACCTCCGTTTACATTTTGGATTGGGTAATTCGATGTCGGTTGATACACTGACAGTGCGGTGGCTCTGTGGTCGTGTCCAAACCTTACAGAACGTTGAAGCGAATCAAATTCTTGTTATCTCGGAAAATTAGGGCTATCTTTTCTAAATAAACTGGAGACTAATACATGCAAATGGATGTGTTGGAAGAACTTAAAGCGCGGGACGAACGTATTGAACGATTGGAACGCGCACTTTTGTTAGTGCTGAGTTTGAACGTTGGCAATCACCTCGACAAGTCTTCTCAGAACTGTTTTAGCCATGTTCCATCTTTCGCAGTGGAGCAAATGGAAACCCTTATTGCGGAGTCGGGGGACACGGAGAAAGTCATCGAAGTGTTGCTTGACACCACTGAAAAACGGTATCGTGTTGAACTCGATGCCTTGGGTCATTAACCTTATGGGACCCTGTTACTTATTCGCAAGGTAAATTAGGGAAGCGGTACCGCGTAATCGTCCGGGTTGTCCTTGCGCCAGTTTGGGAGATACCCTTCTTTATGTCCAAACCCATAGGAAGGACCGATTTGGTTCACACTCGACCAGGGCCACGCTTGCCCACCGATGAGCCGAAATTCATCGCTTTTGCCGCAGAGCCAGTAGAACATGTGTGCCACGTATCTCGCCACGCCGTGTCCACCGTATTCGGCAGTCTGGGGATCAAATTCTGATTCTTCCTTCCAATCCCGTGTGGGTAGGACCGTCCGCCAATAACTGTATTTCAGCATGTGGCGCAGCCCTTCCGCTGTGGATTCACCGCGACGATGAAGGATGCTTTGTGAGTGAATAACAAACGAACCCGCCGGTCCCTCGCTTGAAACCCCTTTCTCGGCTATCTCTCGACTTGTGGAACGGATATGTGAACCCGGCAGAATCTCTGTCGGACCCAATTCCGACGGTGTATCCTGTGGGAAGTAAAAGACCTCCACAAAGTTGGTTTCAGGTCCAAAAACGTGATCGGCATCGTGATGCCATCCCTGCGCTGGCATCGGGCACTTAACACGGTGGTTGCTGACTAACACAGGTAACCCAACGTCCTTACCGAGCAGTGAGCGTAATGCGCCGGCGAGTTCTCGATTCAGTAGCACGTGTTCAATATACCAGTCCTCAAGCAGAATCGAGCTGGGTTCATGCGTATCCCGCATCCGTTCTAAATCTGCGTGTGTCATCCCATCGGGCATGAAACACGGATTTATGGGTAAGTCACCGTTGAGATAATCACACGTGCGCTGGTTAATCTCATCAGGGACAACACCTTGGAGTTGCAGGTAGCCATCCCGACAGTATTGTAGCACCTCTGTATCGGTGAGCGTTGGTTCACAATCAAAGGTTCGGTTTACTACGTCGTATTTCATCTTTGATTTCCTCACACTTCTTATTTTTCCATCCTGAAGACACCAATTCTGAATCCGTATCTCTTGTAAAAAGCGACGGCATCCTCGTTATGGGCAAGTACATCCAACCTGACCTTCTTATCCGTCCATACGTTCTCGTATAACCAATCCAGCAACTGTGTAGCGATGCCTTTGCGTCGATGTGCTCTGTCTACGTACAATTGCCGCATGTAGTAGTGTCCCCCATCATCCCTGTATAAACAGTAAGCGACAATACCCCTGTCCTGCTTCGCCACATAGCAAATGTAATCGGTTGCCAACCATTCTTTCATCCGTTGTGTGAGTTGAGCAATGTTCATCGGATTCGGGTGTCGCTCGTCCTCAATGAGGTACTTGTTCAGTTCAGCAAGCCTTTCGACATCCGTGAGTTCAGCTCTAACAATTTCCATTTTCGTAATCTTCTATGAGAGCAAAAACTGTGTCAATAAGGGCTTGTTCTCCGTCTATCCTTCGTTTTTGCTTTTCGGCATCGCTTAAAAGGATATGTTCACCCTGACTCGGATTATCAAAAACGAACAGCAATGATAGGCGTTGCATCCCAAAATATTCTGCGACTGCGAAAGTGCTCGCCGTTTCCATGTCTACAGCAATATAGCCTTGATGAAACCAGTCCCGAATCTCGGCTTTTCCCTCTGCAAGCAGTGCCGATGTCGTCCAAATTCGCCCTTTGTGTATTCCAACGGATGCAGAGTGAAAACCGACCGTCTGTTCAATGAGGTCAGGTGAAGCATTGATTTCCTGTCGCTGTGACAAATAGTATTGCGCTGCCCCTTCACCACAATATGCTGATGTTACACAAACAATATCACCTGCTTGAATTCTACCTGTTAATGCCCCGCAGCAACCTGTCTGTATGACTAAGGATGTTCCCAACACACCAAAAAGATGTGTAACTTCGGATGCCATTGCATCCCCATATACGGAGGCATAACCAACATTTATATTTTTATAAGTCCCAATCAGCACGTCCTCGAAAATACCATTTGGTGAACCGACCTCAAAAATGTCCGTAAAAAAATCATTATGCTTGGCATAATTGGCTTTCAGGTTACGTGTGCCTCGTAGGATTAAAACGGGCGGTATTCTGTTCTCAGGGATTTTTAAAAGCGACAGCCATTCCTTTTTTGTTAACTCCTTGAGCATTGTATATTTCCTGTGAATTCTATCTATAGAGTTAAAATCACCTTGTCCTGTTTAACAAGATCCTTTTCTTCCCACTCGGGTCCGTAAGCGGCCAATGCTTTCGTCTCGGGAGAGAGCCTTTCCATCACTTCCGGTGGGAAGACTTCCCGGATCCCACGCTCATCTTGAAAGAACTGCGTCTTGTACCGCAGAATCAGAAATCGCCGATCGCGATCCGTCGGCTTCCACACCAGCACACCGTGGGTCAACAGTTCGGTGATAATCACGACATCTCCCGCCTTCGGTGTCACATTGACGAGTGCCGGATGGAGCGGGGCATCTGGATTGTTGGGTTCGGGGAAGAATAGGTTTTCAGGACGCGCAAATTCGCGCTTATGAGACCCCGGCAAAACTACCAAACCGCCATCCCCCGGATAGACATCCGTGAAATAGAAGAAAGCGACGACATCGTTTGTGAAAATCTGATCGTCTCTAACACCATACCGTCGGGTCCAACGAAAACCTTCGCCGGCACAATGCAATGGGGTCATCTCCTGTCGCTCGTGCGTGTTGACGACGAGCGATCCGCGATTGAAACGAGGTTTGTTCCACGTCAATTCTTTGATGATCGGCCAGGTAGCGGGATGTAGTGTGAGTGCCTCAAGCGATTTATCGGCGGAGAACCCATTGGAGAAGCCTTCACCGCCTCTGCTAATTCCGGATGGCAATTCATCTGGTGTTGCCTGCACAAGCCGTTCGATCGCTGCCTGTGTGTTGCCAAGTTCTTCTGGGGTCAGGACGTTCTCTAAATGCAAGTAGCCACGTAGGTCAAAGAGGTATTTCTGTTTCGGTGTCATATCTTTTCCTCAAGCGGGATAGGGGTATCCTTTTCTTGCCGAACATAATATAAAGAATTGCTTTAAATTTCAAGATAATTTACAATAATGGCAAAAGTGAAATGGAGTGCGGTACTCCAATATTTTAGTGGAGGGATTCAATGTTCAATCAAGTTTGATGGTAAACACATCTGCATTAAAAGGGAGGATGCTATGTTTAACTGGACAATTCGGTCTATTTATAAACCTTTAACATTTGTTGTGGTATTCGTAGTTGGCTTGATGATGCTACCTCATATCGGAGATGCCGCACCCAAACCCGAAGTTTGGTTTTCTTTTAAGGGAAGAAAGGCAGGTGTCGTTGAAGATGCCAGTGGAAACGGAAATGACGGTAGGATTGAGGGCAATGCAAAGCGTGTGAAAAGTAAAGACGGTCCTTACGGGATGGGCATCGAACTCAGTAAAGCCTTGGACCAGTTCATTGAATTCGATTACGAAATGACCGATCCCGGCACCGTTTTATTCTGGTTTAAGCCGCATTGGAATGGTGGAGACGCTGGGACCTTTAGGATATTCGATGCCAACAATGCAGTCGTCTTCTTCTCGATTGGAAAAGGTGCCGTCATCGGAGAACGGGAAAACGAGTTCCACTTCGCGGTAGAGGACGCACCCGATACAGACTATTATCTCGCCGCTCAAGCCGCTGACGTTGTTAAAAAAGATACATGGATGCACGTCGCAGCCACTTGGGATTTCGGAGGCAGTGCTTACTTCTACCTTGATGGCGAGGAAGTCGCTACAGCGAAAGGGTTCGCAGGATTTCCTGCATTTCATGAATCCCCAAGAATCGGAGGAAATAACAAGTTTAAGTACAGAGCCACCACGGCAGGGGCTCACGGTATTATTGACGAATTCGCCATTTACAGCGAAGTCTTGTCGCAAAAGGACATCCAGAGGGAAATGGAGATGCTCGTTTCTGATGTGAAACCCGAAGGCAAAATCGCTGTCACTTGGGGACGGATAAAGAGCGAGTAATAACAATTGTTAGACAATTCATCATAAAAACGCGATGGATGATGTATCGTAATAGTGTATGGGGCGTTTTCTCTTCAAAGTCTAAACTTTTGAAGATGGCTGAAACGCCCCTAATAATATTTCGGAGAACTGGAAGTTAAAGAGTCCTATAAGATTTGATAAAGAAATTGCTTTAAATCTCAAGATAGTTTACAATATTTAACACAATCGAGTCGAAGTGGTCCTAAAGGTGTTATGTAAGCGAATAAGAGAAAAAATTAAAGAGCAGGTATAAAAATGGAATCTATCATTGTTGAGAAACTCAAGCAGCTTCCACCTGAATATCATAAAGAAGTAATCCATTTCATTGATGCCCTTCTAACTGAAAAGGTTCCAAAACGAAAAAAGAAACCTAAATTAGATTGGATCGGTGGTTTGGAGGAATATCGTGACCAGTATACAGCACTTGAACTTCAAAAGAAAACAATGGAATGGAGAGATTAGTGTATCTTGTCGATACCAATATCTTTCTTGAAGCGTTATTGCGTCAAGAAAGGACAACCGAAGTTCAATCATTTCTCCAATCTGTTGATTTAGACACAATCTTCATCACAGATTTTTCTGTTTATTCTATCGGTATTGCTTTGTTTCGGTTGAAGAATCTTACACTCTTCACTCGGTTTGTGGAGGACATGATTGTTGATGGTATTCGTATACTTTCGCTGACCTTGGAAGATCTTAAGACTTTAAACCAGCCCATTCAAAAATTCAACCTCGATTTTGATGATGCCTATCAGTATACTGCTGCAGTGAGATATAACCTCCAACTCATCAGTTTTGATCGAGATTTTGATCGAACAGATAGGGAACGAAAAGAACCTATTGACATCTTGAAATAAAACGTCTCAAAGAGTAAACTCTCGAAGGTTTCCAATCCGTCCTACTCATAATCCTCCAATTCATCCCGAAGTCGTTCCAATTCCGCTTTCAAGTCCACCACAACCCCGTTATATGCCGGATCTGCGTAAACATTGTGCATTTCATGCGGATCCTTCTCCAGATCGAACAATTCCCACTCTGGCGGTGTAGAGCGGTCGAGTGCACCACCTGATCCCAACGCCTCACCGTAATAGTAGATGAGTTTATACCGTTCCGTCCGCACGCCGTAGTGCGCGGGGATGTTGAAGTGCGCCAGGTGCATCCAATACCGGTAATACATAGACGCTCGCCAATCCGCTGGCGTTTCACCTGCCAACGACGTTCGGAGGCTACATCCCTGCATGTCGTCGGGAATGCCTATGCCTGCGTAGTCGAGTAACGTCGGCGCGAAATCGACGTTCAGTGTAATTTGTTCACTCACACCCGACGCTTGAATCTCGCGTGGATACCGGACGAGCAACGGGATCCGTATGGATTCCTCATACATGAACCGTTTGTCATACCAACCGTGGTCGCCTAAAAAGAAGCCGTGATCTGCAGAATAGATGACGATCGTATCATCCGCAAGACCTTCCGCGTCCAGATGATCGAGCAAGCGTCCGACATTCTCGTCGATGGCGTGCGCGCACCGCAGATAGTTCTGCATGTAGCACTGATAGTTCCATCGTTTCAAAGCTGCGCCTTCCAAATTTTCAGGGATCGGTTCCGGGAGATGATTTTTGTGGTGCATGATACCCACCTGTGCTGTGTTCATTGCGGCAGCCGCTGCCCGATTTTCGTAGTCATCGTTGAAAGTCGGTGGCTCAGGGATCTCCTCTGTGTAGAGATGTTGATGCTTAGGATTCGGAAAGAACGGATCGTGCGTCGCTTTGTAGGTTGTCATGAGAAAAAACGGCTGATCTGTCTCTCTGTTCTGTAGCCAATTCAACGAGTTGTCCGTCACGATATCAGCGGAGTATCCGTTGAATTTCTTCCGTTCTCCCATCTCAATCATCTCAGGATTGATGTGTGCACCTTGGACAGGAAACACGTTCCAGTAATCGAATCCGTGCGGATCACTGACACCCCCGTGTCCGAGATGCCACTTCCCGACAATCGCTGTCTGATACCCGTCTTCATGCAGCATCTGTGCGACTGTCCGTTCCTGTGTGTGATCGATGGTGTCCGCGAGGGTTTTGATGCCGGTCTGATGACTGTATTTTCCCGTAAGAATGGAGCCACGTGCCGGTGTGCAGATGGCGTTCGTGCAGAAACAGTTGTTGAATCGCATGCCACCGTTGCCGATTCGGTCGATATTCGGGGTGTGATTCATCGCGCTGCCATAACAACTGATCGCCGGTGCCGCATGGTCGTCGGATACGATGAGGAGTATATTCGGTTTATGTGTAGTCGGCATGGCTTATTCCCAGGGTTTCAGGATAATCTTTGAACTTTCTTGAGATGCGGAGGTTTCAAATGCCTGCTGTATCTCACTCATCGGAAAGATATTGCTGATAAGCAGGTCGAGAAGGGAGGAGCCTTCGATAACCTTCATCAATCCGGGGAATTGGTTGAGGTTATAGTGCCATGCCCCGACGAGACGCAACCCTTTACCGATGAGATCTGGGCTCACATGGAGGACAGTGTCGTTTGTGCCGCTCTGTCCGACGAATGCAATCGTGCCACGCCGCCGCGTCGCATCAATACAGAGTCTATGCGCTTGAACGTTTCCTGAGCAGTCGAGGGCAAAGTCTACACCGCGTCCGTCCGTAGTGAGATCACGGATCTGGTCTACGGCGTCTTCATCGGTCGGATTGATGACCGCTTCGACACCCATCTGTTTTGCGCGTTCGGCGCGCCACGGGATCAGTTCTGCTGCGATGACTTTCGCACCGCGAAACCGGGCGTTGGTAATCGCACCGAATCCGACAGGACCGATACCGGTGATTAGCACGGTATGTGTCGCGTTAACGCCCATTTCGTCGAAGGCGCGATACGAAGGACCCAAGGCGCAACACGCAAGGGACGCATGTTCATAAGAGACGTTGTCTGGAATCTTCGGGAGCAACCAAGAGGGTTTGAGGATATACTGTGCCATCGTCGCGCGACCGTGGCGCGATCCGACGAATTCCTCGAAATTGTAGTTGTTTTCGCAGTGAATGTAGTCACCATCGGTGCAAAGGACGCACTTCCCACAGGGGTATTGCGGCATCACCACTACGCGGTCGCCGATTTCCACTTTTCCGGGTTGAGCGATGTCAACGACCTCGCCTGCGGCTTCGTGTCCGAGCCCGTCGGTTTTGTATCCATGCTCGAAAGCGTGGTATTCGGTACACATCGGCGAAGCGTGGATTTTTACAACGACCCAATCCTCTTTCGGTATCGGATCTGGCACTTCGACGAGTCCTGCTTGATGTTCACCTAAAACTGCTGCGACTTTCATGATTCCTCCTTGTATGCTTTATACTAAAGTTTAGTAGGACTTACGCATGATGCTCTTTTGTAGCATAACCTGTTAGGTTGTGTCCGAGAACCGTGTGCGTTTTGTGTCGGTTCGCATTCTCAGATCGCTTGCTATTGTCAAAATTGCGTAAGTCCTGTTTAGAATTGATTAGACACTGGAGATACCAGACTTACCGACTGTGGGTGTGTATATGGTAGAAGGGGCAGAACAGGTAGGGAACATCTATACGCAAGCTATTGTAGCGAAACTCGATAATTAGAAAACGAGTGATGTTTTACCGCTACTCATTCTGTGATCCTACCGCATCTTTTTCAACTGTCCCCATGCGTCGATAGTGATTTTTCTCTTTCGTATCAGACTGGGTGCCGCTGCAATGATAGCAGCGTGTGCTTGTTCTTTCACCAAAAGAACATCTAACTCATCAGTCTTGCCGTCATTGTTGACATCGGTATCGTAAGGCATTGGATTTTGCATGGCACTTCGGACAAGCAGCACATCTGATAAATCCACAAAGCCGTTATTGTCTATATCTGCGTCTATATCTGTTGATGCTATAACAGGAGTTGTCGCTTTTGATGTGACGGTGATACCCATTATTTCTGCTATTGCCTCTACATACTGCCTATCCTGAATATCAACTGCATCATGCCAAGCCTGCATGTATTCCGGCATTTTGCCATTCGTAAAAGGCATTTTCGGAACTATATTCCACGCTTGAGGGGTCTTTTCAAAAACAGGTAGAAATTGGAAAGTCAGTTGTTCTGGGGGCACAACAAAATGCATACCAGACTTAGATTTCAGGGAAACTTCTCTCATAGAATCTTCATACTTTTCAAGCCATTCTGCCGAAGTGCCGTTAAATTGGAAATTAGGTGTATCTTTTAACCAACTATTAACAAAAAAATTAAAACTGTCACTAAAATTGTAAACTGCCCCATTGTCTTGGTATAAATCTACGCCAAATTTTGATCCTTTTTGCCATTCTTTTGCCAGCTCACGTAAAACCCACATGGACGACATTGTTGCTATCCCTTCCATTAACCAAAGATTTTGGGTTTTCTCAACAAACAATTTGTCAGTTTGGTCTTGTAATATATGACAGAATTCGTGTGTAAATGGTTGCATAAGATAGAAAAAGTCCTTGATTCTATAACCTATACCGTCTTCTTCTATCGGTTGGATTCCGATCTTATATTTTACCTTTGGATCTGCTACATCAAGCGTAGCAAAATGGTGTCCAACATTCGTGCGATATACATTGACCGATGCATGAATTTGATTTTCTGGTCTCAAATGTTTCTCGAAGTGATCTACGACATTTTGACACAGATATTCCACATCGGCAGTTTTCATTGGTCCCCAATCAGGATCATCTTTCACGATGATCTCTAAATTGGCAGAAGCTATGACTGGGAACAGGAGAGAGAAAAGGGTGAGTTTCAGCACTGATAACTTCATGACAAATTCCTTGAGTTTTAGAGTCTCGGTGTGCTATAATCACTGTAGACCGAGAACTTTGCGGTTTTTGGTTAATCGGTAGGGGTTATTTTAACGGTGATCCCTACCGTTTTCTTGTGTATAGTATAGCCGAAAATCAAAAATATATCAACTTAACAGAATGGGTAAGGACGGACGCAATTTTCCCATAAAACGTTATATATCGCGCTATTGGTGAGGTTAGGAGGGAAATCCGCAGAAATACCCTATCAAAGACCCCAAGCAAAAACACCTCGCCAGCAGGGGAGCTGCGTAAGTCCTGAAATTGTTGACGCGCGAAGGGCGTGGCGGTAAATACTATCACTGTTTTTTCAAGGTTCCCCACGTCGTGGCAGGGTTCCGCTGGAAGGACGACGGTGCACCCGCGACAGAGGTAGCACTCGGGGGGAGTAACCAATCGCTGAGAACCACACGATCCCACGTAAACGCTTCAAGATCCATATAGGTTATGTAAATGCCGGTAGTGTTCGGAATATAGCGTTCCAGACGGGGTGCCTCCATCTCGCGAAGCGCAGCACTTGAAATCCTCCGTGGACTCTCTACATTTTGACCATTCACCGTCGTATAAGCGATTTGACCCCAGATAAAGCAGCTATAGGCGATATCTACGAGAACGTTCTCGTCGGTTTTCAGATCGTAGCGCACCCCCGGTAAAGGATGAGATATAGTATTCACTGTATTACAGGGGAATGCTTCACGTCCAAACATTTCTGGCGTAAGTCTCAGAATCCTTCCCGTGATTTGACCGTGTTCCTCCGGAATCGTCAGAGGGATGTAACTCGGATTGTAGCGTGTTCCGAGGTACAACTTCCATCCTGCGAGATTTTCGATGGCATCATCACCGGTTCGGATTTCTATGGTTTTACAGATGAACTTCTGATGACCTTCAGGGTCATATTCAAATTCGAGGGCATAAATCATGACTTTATAGAGTTCTTCCCAGGGCTGGTATTGGGCTTGTGGGGACCATCCTAACCCACATCGCGTAGTGGACCGACGCCGCTTAATTTTTGGTTCCCACTCTGATTCAGGTTCCTGATCTGATTCCAGTTCTGATTCTGGCTCCGGTTCCGGTTCGGGGAGCGGCGCACAAAGTTGGAAAGTGCGAGGGAGCATTTCGCCAACCAAGTCTCTATACGCCTCCTCGAATGCGAGATCAATGTAGAATAGCTGTAAGTTAACCAGGTTCTTGAGCGGACTGATGTCGGTGTATCGGTTATAACAAATCACTAAAGTCCTGAGTTCTGTCAAATTCGCAAGCGGGCTAAGATCCCTGACTTGATTGTGATGCATCCACAAATCCGTGAGTTCGGTCAATGGTGATAGTGCGCTAATATCACTGATTTCATTCCTATAAATCCGTAATCTTGATGACAGTTTCGTCAAGTTCCGAAGGGGGGTGATGTCCCGAATTCGATTATTACCAAGATCTAATTCCGTTACGTTTGTAAATGTTCCAAGTGGGGTGATATCCCGAATTTGATTAAACCTTAAGTTGAATAGTCTCATCTCTGTCGCGTCTAAGGCAGTGGTAATTCGGCTGATATCCGTGATTTGATTATCCCACATGTGCAGCGATCGTAGGTTCGGCAGCTGTGGGAGATTCGTGATATCCGTGATTTCATTTTGACCAAGAAGTAACGCTTGTAGGTTTGTCAATGGCGAGAGTATCGTAAAGTCTGCGTTTGAAAACCCAGTGTTCCTGAGGTTTAAATTGGTTAGATTTGTCAAACTGCTAATTGGCGTGAAGTCCCTGATTGGATTATCATAAATCTGTAGAGATATGAGTCCGGTTGCCTTTTCCAAACCCGTGAGGTCGGTTATTTCAGAATCCGGGGCAAAGAAAAGTGCTAGGCCTTGTAGGTCTGTGAGCAGAATATCAGCGTCAGGGGCGAGACCTAATGCTGATCGGACTTTCGCAGCTAAATTCGCATCAGGAAAGACCACATTCTGAGCAACGGCAGTAAAGTGCCAAGGACTTACCAAACAGATAATGAAAATCAGAAACACATATCGGCATGTTTTATGCAAGAAATAATTAATATGTGTTAAGTAAGGGGGGGGGTAGATGTCAGCCTGCACACAAAGTATCGGGGAGATCGAGGGACCGAGGCTTTTGGGGTGTTCCATGTCATCCTCCTCTTTGGAGCGAGTGCAATATTTGGATGATTGGTCCAGGTTTCGGTATTGTGTGGATAAGTTGGCGTTTGTGAAAAATGGGCTTGCATGCTAAAACCTCAACCTTGTCTGTCAGATTTAGAACAATATAACAAAATTAAAAAAAATAATCAACACTTTTTTTCAAAGGAACCCCCTCTCGGGAATCTGTGAATCCTGATGCTAACAATTTCTCATCGATCACGCAACACCGACAACCTTTCAAAGTTTGCTTGACAAAATTGGTGAAAACCTGTTTAATAATAGAGGTAGATACAAACATTCACAGCGAGCATCGGCTTGCAAGTAATACCAGAAATGCCGTGTTTACGGCATATTAGATAGAACTTACAGACATGCGATAAATCGCATTACTACGAACGGGTATACCTCGGAAGGACAGGCATTTCTCAGAAGCGGTATAGTTTGTAGTAGCGCAATTCATTGCGCGTTGCGTAAGTCCTATTAGAATCTAATCTATTTTGCAAAAGGAAAATGATATGAAAATAGAACAACGACTTGAAGAATTAGGTGTAGAACTGCCAGAACCCGCGGTCCCCGTAGCGAATTATGTCACGACGGTGCAGACCGGCAATCTCATCTTTACCTCTGGACACGGACCCGGCACAGGCGAAGGTGCAATCTATCAGAGCCAACTCGGCACTGACGCGACGATCGAGGAAGGCTACGCTTCGGCACGCCAAGTGGCGATCTGCTTGTTAAGCACCCTCAAGCACGCCCTCGGTGATTTGGACAGAATCAAACGTGTCGTTAAAGTGCTGGGGTTTGTCAATTCCGCACCAGACTTCATTGATCAACCCGCGGTTGTCAACGGTGCATCGGACTTTCTCGTTGAGGTGTTCGGGGACAAAGGCAGACATGCCCGCTCCGCAGTCGGTATGGTGCAATTGCCCGGCGGGATCCCCGTTGAGATTGAGATGGTTGTCGAAATTGAGGACTAATCTCTTGAGAAAACGGCTCATGTGAAAAGTATGTGCTATTTTTTTTAGAGTTATGTTAGAGTGTTGTGTATGGATTTTCCAATACACACTCTCATAGATGAAGAACAAGCTCAAGCGTGGGTGTTGAATCATTTCCACCCTGAAGGTCTGTGTT
>JAJEDB010000119.1 GCA_022821725.1 Candidatus Poribacteria bacterium
CCGGGCGGCTTGAGATTTTTTACCCCCAGTTTGAATAAAATCTAAGACGCGTTTGCGTAAATCTGTTGAATATGCCATAATAGACGCAGCCTATCATAAAACCGAAAAAATGTCTCTTTAATTCTAAAGGTCACTATAATCAGCGTTTACGTTGGATTTCCCAGAAAAGGAGTTAGGTTAACATGTTAGAAATACAAACCGTTCAAGATATATGGCCGCAGCTGGCTTCTGTTGTATTCGTCCCACGTACAGAGAGCGACTATCAACGGCTTTCAACGTTGCGAAACGATCTGATAACTCTTGTCGGTAAAAGTGAAAATCACCCTTTGACTTCATTAATGGAAGTCGTCGCGGCTCTCGTTGAAAAATATGAATTAGAACAAGAAGCGGCAGAGCGTGAAACTTGGCATCATTTTTCTATGCAGATGCTTGCAGGTGCATACAGTGATGATGAACCTGAGTACACAACAGATATGCTCAAATGGGTAAATCCGGACTATGATCGCCTAAGGTCTCTTTAATTCCTCCGTGCTTATCCCCAAAACCTGTTATTATATCCACATGCCACACCTGAACCTCAAACCCAGCCACAAAGCGATCCGAGACTACTACGCCACGCTGCAACAATACGAACAATACGCCATCATACACGAAGGCGCGGTCAGCTCACCCTTTGATACACTTCTGCAAGCCTGCGCAAGGCAAGTAAATGCCACACTCGTCCCGCAATACTCTATGCGCGCTCCAAAAGGAAACCGCATCGTCATTGACGGTGTAGTGCTCGACGAATATGGACTCCCTTTCGCCTATTGGGAAGCAAAAGATATAGACGACAATATCCTCAAAGCAGTCGAAGAAAAACAGGACGCAGGCTATCCACTCGACAATATCCTGTTCCAAACGCCACAGCGCGCCATCTTATACCAAAACGGACGACTGGAATTGGACCTCGACATCACGGAACCGGTGGGGCTGATTGCAGCACTTCAATATCTGTTCTCTTACACCGCACCTGCGCTCAACAACTGGCAGACGGCTGTTTCGGATTTCAGAGAACACGTGCCAGACCTCGCGAGTGTGTTAAAAGCACTTATTGAAGAACGCCACGAAACCGATCCAGCGTTCAAGAAGGCGTTCGCTGATTTTTATGATACTTGCCGCACCTCCATCAATCCCGAACTTTCACAGAATGCCGTCGAGGAGATGCTCACGCAACATATCCTCACCGAACGTATTTTCCGCACTGTCTTTAACAATTCCGCTTTCACTCGCCGAAATATTGTCGCACGCGAGATCGAAAACGTTGTCGATACCCTTATCCGGGAATCGTTCAGTCGCGAGGAATTTCTCAAACGGTTGGACCGGTTCTATATAGCGATCGAGCAAGCCGCGACACTCTGCAGGGATTTCTCCCAAAAACAGCACTTCCTCAACACATTTTACGAGAAGTTTTTTCAGGGGTTCTCCGAAGATGTCGCAGATACTCACGGCATCGTCTACACACCGCAACCGATCGTTGATTTCATGGTGAACAGCGTTGAACAGATTTTGGAAACCAAGTTCGACCGATCACTGTCGGATACCGGGGTTCATATCATTGATCCTTTCGTCGGCACCGGCAACTTCATCGTTCGGCTCATGCAGGACATCCAAGGCACGGCATTGGAGGCGAAGTATCGCCACGAGCTGCATTGCAACGAGGTGATGCTCCTGCCCTACTACATCGCCAGTCTGAACATCGAGCAGGAGTACTTCCAACGCACAGAAACGTATTTGCCGTTTGAGGGGATTGCGCTTGCGGATACGTTTGAGTTGCTTGAACAACAACAAACGGAATTCTTCACGCAGGAAAATACAGAGCGGGTGAAGAGACAGAAGGCAACGGATATGTTTGTCGTTATCGGCAATCCACCTTATAACATGGGACAAGTCAATGAAAACGATAACAACAGAAATCGAAAATACAAAGCGATGGACGATCGGATTGCAGAGACGTATACAAAAGATTCCAAAGCGACGCTGAGAAATAAACTCTACGATCCCTATGTGAAGGCGATTCGGTGGGCTTCGGATCGGATTGGAGAGGAAGGGATTGTCGCATTCGTAACAAACAACGGTTTTCTCGACCGCACAGCATTTGATGGCATGCGAAAACACCTCGCAGACGATTTTGACACGATTTACATCCTTGATTTGGGCGGGAACGTCCGTGAGAATCCGAAGTTGTCAGGGACAACGCACAACGTCTTTGGGATTCAAGTCGGGGTGAGTATCAACCTTTTTATCAAGAGAAGTCCTGCAAAGCCCCCTCCTAAATCCGCTGAAATTTTCTACGCGCGTGTTAACCAATTCTGGCGGAAGGAAGAGAAGTATAACTATCTCAATTCAAAAGAACATTACCAAAACATTGAATGGAAAAGAGTAGAACCTGACAGTCGCTATACGTGGTTGACTGAAGGACTTCACGCTGAGTTTGATGCCTTTATCCCAATGGGAACCAAAGAAGCAAGAAGGGGAAAAAAGAAAGCAGTAGATGTGATTTTCAAAACCTACAGTCTTGGTATTAGTACAAATCGTGATGCTTGGACGCGTAATTTCAACCGAAACAGTCTCACTGAAAACGTCAGTAGAACAATTGACACTTACAACGATCAGGTGTTCAAGTGGGAACGAAGGGGAAGTCAGAACGCAGATGTTGACGATTTTGTGATTTCTGATGACAGGAAAATTAAGTGGAGTCGTAACTTAAAAAGGGAACTGAAGCGAAAAAAAATTGCTGAATATACCGAACGCAAGGTGAGAAATTCCCTCTACCGTCCTTTTACAAAATCCCACCTATTTTTTGATCGAATCATGAATGACGAAGTTTCCCACTTTCCATCTATCTTCCCTATACCTGAGACTGAAAGAAAAAATCGGGTTATTTGTCTCAATGTGTCTAGGACAGGTAATAATTTTCATATATTGATGGTTGATGTGATTCCAGACCTCCATCTCACAGGTGATTCTCAATGCTTTCCTTTCTATACCTACGACGAGGATGGCACAAACCGACAGGAGAACATCACCGATTGGGCGTTGGTGGAATTCCGAACGCATTACGGCAACGATACCATCACCAAGTGGGACATCTTCCACTACAACTACGCGCTCTTGCACCATCCTACCTATCGTGAGAAATACAAGATGAACCTCAAGCGCGACCTCCCACATCTTCCGTTTGCCGAAGACTTTTGGGGATTTGCGAAGGCAGGTGCGCAGTTAGCAAACCTCCACGTTAACTATGAATCCGTTCCGAAATATGATGGATTGACATACATTGAAACACCGGGAGTTCCAATAGACTGGCGCGTTGAGAAGATGCGATTGTCGAAAGATAAAACACAATTGAAATACAATGATTTTCTTATACTGGGCGGGATCCCTGTGGAGGCGTATGCGTATCGGTTGGGCAACCGTTCTGCGTTGGAGTGGGTGGTGGATCAGTATCGCGTCAAGGTAGACAAACGGAGTGGGATTGTGAACAATCCGAATCGGGCAGATACCCCACAGTATATTGTGGATTTGATTGGACGGGTTATCACTGTGAGTTTGAAGACGGTGGGGATTGTTGAGGGGCTGCCCTCATTGTAATCTCAAACTGCGTCCAATCTCCTATCAACTTCAAAAGATAGGTGCGGTTTCCTACGTAGTGTTTACATTTTCTTAGCAGTTATGAGTATTGCTGCGAGATAGACGAATCCGAGATACCGGGTGCCTAACTTATCGTAGCGCGTTGCCACCCGCCGATACTGTTTCAAGCGATGAAAGAAGCGTTCTATGAT
>JAJEDB010000123.1 GCA_022821725.1 Candidatus Poribacteria bacterium
GAAAAACATAAAGCAAGCGTTTGAAAACGGAGGCGATTTCCAGAGAAGCATTGGAAGCAAGACAACATGGCGGAAACTCCAAGACGCTATGGAAAATCCCTAAATTGACACCTATGGTGCGGTTGGGAAACCGCACCTACCAGTTTGGAGACGGTAAAACGGTGCGGTTAGAAACCACACCTACCGGATTTAGACTTCCAATCCTGTTTCTAAATATCGCTGTAAAAAGGGTTAGGAACTGTCTTTGGATTCGCTAAAGACTTCCATGCCAGCGGAGCCGTCTGCGATCCGTCGAATCTGCTTCTCAAAACCGGGCGGTGAGAGCGTCCATGTAATCCAGAGTGGCTCATCGCCTGTGTTGACGAAGCGGTGTTCAACATTCGGTGGGAGATAGATAACTGTCCCGGGTTTCAGATCGGCAACCTCATCACCGACATACGCTTTTCCTTGCCCGCCATAGACAAAAATAATTTCTTCGGATTCGCTGTGTGAGTGGAGGGGAATCTCGCTATTCGGATCGACCTCTTCCAACCCCATAGAGAAGTGTTCAGTACCAACGGTGTTTGGCTCGATGAGGGTGTACAATGTGCGTGGCGCATCGTCTTCAATTCGGACGACTTCCGCATCCTCTTTGTGATAGATATGTTTCATTTTTTTTCTCCAAGATTAAATTTCACATTTGACTTTATATCTGACCCTGAAAAACTTTCAAAACGTATACACCACTGCGGGGATGCCCTTGATACCCAAAACAATCGTCCCTGTTTCTGTGCGATAAGCCTTCTGATACCGTGTTTTGAGAGGCGATATATTGAAGTGATAGGTCTCGGTTACCCACGCCTCGCAGCTATCTCCATTGGCATCATGGGCGAGAACCGCTTGGAGTTGGACGGGATTCGACTCCAGAAACACACCCGATGTGATAAACGTGAAATCGTGTGATTCGCATCCACCGCTGTAGGAGACGCTCAGCGTCAACACATCGCCAGTGATGGAGGGTGGACTGTTGACGACATACGTATCGGTGCCCCAAGCGTTGCGTGTCGGGTCTGCGAATGTTACTTTGCCCCAGAGTTGTGTGTCATCGGGCAGCGTATCAGCAGACGAAACGAAGACCTTGCTGCTGTCTATATCGGGGTCTGTGGCACAGCCGACAAGCACCAATAGGTAGAACAGGACAAGGCAGACAGTGTAAAATTGTGTCATCAGGGTAACTCCTTTTAGAAGCTTCACGGTGAAATGATCCTTCATATCCGTTTCGCCTCAGCCAAAATGGGCAGTAACTCATTTATCTCACTCAAACTCGTAATCTGACCATCCGGCACAATTGGATTGACTGAATCATCACTTCCTGAGCGGTTCAGCCAAATTCCTTCGAGTCCAGCACGTTGTGCTCCCAAGATGTCCCGTGTCAAACTATCCCCAATCATCACCGTTTCAGATGGCAAGGCACCAAGTGCGTCCAGTGCCAACTCAAAGATTCGGCAATCTGGTTTCCCGATACCTACTTCCCCTGAAATCAGGATTGTGTCAAAAAATTGTGTCAAGTTAGCACCTTGAATTTTTTCACGCTGTAGGTCGGGTGCGCCGTTGGTAACGAGTGCTAATTGGTAGTCCTTGCGAAGATTCGTAAGACTGTCCTCCGTATCGCAAAAGAGGACATGCCGCTCGCGTCGCTCTACCAAAAAGATACCAGACAACTGCTCAGCGAATGACAAATCGCTTACACCGTGATCGGCAAGCGCGCGAAACCATGATTCACGTCTATAGGTAGGAGCCCATGCGCGGAGACGCTTTAGATTTGGATCGCTACCAAGAAAGCGCGCCCATAGACCTTCCCATGAACTGATACCGATAGCACGGCAGTAGGTAATCGTTGGAGAGGCACGCCATAACTGACCAGCATGGTGACGGACGGCTTGGTGAAGTGCTTCGGGGCCAATACCGTGTTTCTCATGCGCACGTTCGCATGTCGCCAGAAAGGCGGCATCCGCAGAGGCACTCTCTTTTACAAGTGTATCGTCAAGGTCGAAGAAAATATTCCTGATTGCCACGAATTTTATCCCTCTCTAAGCGAACCAATAGGAATACAGACTTGCGTTCCCGATTTGAAAACGGAGTCGGACCTCTTTTCCTTTAAGTGCTTCCAGCGAACGATTAAATTTAACCTTTGCCCCTAATTGATCTCCGACAATCTGCTGAGAGGTATAATTTTCCAGAGAGGCGCCGGTATCATCCGTGACAGAGACGATAACATATCCTTGACCCGCATCGACGTTGAGGTGTAATTCTCCACTATTGAGCATCAACGGTTTTGTCAACATGGATCCCTCCGTTTCACCTGCATCCAGTGAGACGAATCCGTCACGTCGCAATGTCGCCAAGCCGAGCATGGATGTGTGCTGCCGCTCGACCTGCTTGAATTTCCTGCCGGTGTGCGGTCCGTTCACGCCACCGTAGTAGAAATAGATGTGATCGTGGCGTGTGACGAAATTCTGGCTGATTCTCACCATCCCGTCTTCCCAACTGCCCGCTTGTCCGAGCGATAGGAACGTTTGCCGATCCAAGACGCGTTGCCAGTTGATACCGTCACGGCTCATTGCGAGGGATGTGTCAATCGTGCCGTCAACGCCTTCGCGATAGATCCAGATCATGCCGAGATAGATGCCTTCGTAGATGTTGATGGGCATGCCGTAAATTTGTGTGCCTTCCTCATCAACCGCGTCGCATTCAAACACGCGCTTCGGTTCGCTGAAGTGGATTGCGTCGGAGCTCTCGGCGCGAGCGGTTTTGCGTCCGCCTGCTCCGAACCGCCCAAAGACGACGTATTTCTGTATTTTGGGATCCCACACCAAGGATTGGGTTGTGTCGCTACCGAGCGGAATCACGGGATTGGTCTCGCAGTTTGTCCAGTGAACACCATCTGGTGAAAAAGACATCCACATGCCGTCTCCGTCCCCCTGTCCCCAGATCGTGCGTCCTTCGTGCTGGATGAAGGTGTCGATCCCGCCGTGTTCCCAATAAAAGCCTTTGTAACGACGGGCAGGCTCCGCTTCGCCTTCGTCGTAGAGGACAGCCATGCCTTCGCAGTTTGTGCGTCCGACATCTACAAGATTATTGACAGTGCTCCCCTCAAAATCGACTTGGTTCAAGATCGGTTTCTCCCACTGCACGCCGTCGGTTGAGGTGGCATACGCGAGGAGCGTCACATTACCGAGGGCATTCCGTTGACGGATTTTTACCATCCCATCGACGTAAGGTCCCGTGAGATACCACATTTTGAAGCGCGAGTCCTGTGGGTCATAGAGGACTGTGCCGTAGAGGGATGCGACGCTCTCCCACGGATTCTCGCCACGCAAGACTGGGTTCTTGGGATGCCGTTGGGGTTGGTGCATTCGGCGATACAATCCTTCGATTCGGGTGACGTGCTGTAGGTCGAGGAAGAGCTGGCGATGTTCCATGTGGCGACTCCTTAGGTATTTCGTATCTTCCGTGGGGATATGTTATCACAGATGTGAAGGAACGTCAATCACAACGGGCGCATTTCATCTACGAACTGACTTATCCGTTAGGTTAAAGCATACGCAACTCTTCAAATAGTGCCAACTGTTGCGGGTAATCCGTCGGAAGTGCTCGGATTTCTTGATACCCCTCAAAGAAAACTGTCCCTTCATCTTCACTGAGATGGCGTGAAACTGTCAGAATATCCGAGAGATAATAACCGAACCCAAATCCACGCACGTCAATGGGGCAGGGTTGTCCGTCAGAGATAATGATATTGTGTGGTTCCAAGTCCGAGTGAATGGGTCCAAAAACATCACGTCTTTCTCCCTGTTCCGTGGCAAATCGCGAGAAGCGCGAACGGAGCGAGGCAAGTTTTGTAAATTCCTCCGCCGAAGCATCCATGGCATCATTTCCGAGTGCGACTTCAATTTTCGAGGTAACCCAGTCTATGTCGTATCGGGGACGGGCGAACCAGTGGGGTAGTTCTAACGTCTGCGACACGGCGTGCATGCGCCCTACCATGATACCGAGCCGTCGAATCAGCTCCGGTGTTCTTTCTGATGCGGGGAGTGTATTAAGCGTCTCACCAGGAATCCAGTCGTATAGAGTCGCATAGCGTGAGGGTCGGTCGGTTGGGGAGATAGATTGAATCATTTCCCCGTCACGTCCAGGCACAGGTGAAAGGGTCTTGATTTGTCCGTTGTTCCACAGTGCCTTTAACCAATAGATTTCAGATCGAATTTTATGGATAGGCATTCCAGCCCGATAGATTCTCATCGTGAATCGTGCGTCCGCAGTATCTACGAAAAACAACATATTCGCGGTATCAAATCCAGCACCACTAATTCGGAACGAAACATTCTTCAACGCATACAATGTAACAGCGACTTTCGCGTACTGCCAATCGGTGGCGAGGTATTGTAAAATCTTTTCGTTATAAACGATCAAAACGCCGTTATCACAGGCGTGTCGTGTTGATTCGGATATAAAGGTTCGCTGTTCATCATGGAGGGAATCTAAGAAGGCGAGGATAGTGGGATCAATTTGTGGATGGGGGTCAGAAATTGCTTCGAGCCAATACCGTCTACATTTATCATGACAGTCGATTCGGTAGACGGGTAAGGAAGGATCGCGATACCAATCAGGGGAATTTTCGATAGCGTATTTGACGGGGGTACCGCAAAATGGGCACAACATTTTCTCCGCCATGCGGGTGTTCCTTTCCTCAAGTCCCTTGGTTGAAGCGCGGTTCATCCAATCTGAAGGTCAGCACGAATCCACAAGCAACGAGTACCGAACAGGTGATAAAGACCGGTTCAAAGGCGAATTCCTCGATTAACGCCCCAATCAATGGCGAAACGAACAAGGGGATCGCCTGAAAAAGACTCATCACACCAAGATACTGCGGGTGTTTCTCCTGTGGTGCGATTTCAAGGGTGTAGTTTGTGACGATGCGAGCCGATACCGGTGTGAATCCGATAAGCGCAAAAATAATCCAGTATAACTGTGCGCCAGAAGGCATTCGACTGATGATGACCGCCAGTAAGGGTGTAAAAGCACTGATTAATATCAGAAGACGCAGGACGAATCGGTTACCTGATCGGTCTGCGATGTTGCCCATGACACCCGCACCAAGCGCATTGGAGGCATTTTGTGCCACTATTAACGTGACAAAACCGGACGATGCGAGTCCTAAGGTCCGCTTTCCGAAAACCGCATAGTGTGGAAAAAGGGGCCAGATGGAGTAAAACAGGAGGATAACGAGTGCAAATCGACGAAAATTTCTATCATGTCGCAGTAAGAGAAGGGCATCACCGAGAAACTTGAAAAAAGGCGCTGTGCCTTCTGCCTGTGAAGGGAGCTCCCTAAACCAAAAACTGACCAAAGCGGCGATACCGAAGGCACCCGATGTTACACCAAAGATGGTCGCATAGCGCGGGTTCGTCTCAGAAAGCCAGCGGGGCATGAGGTAAATGGCAACCCCGATCGAAAGTGAACACCCGATGACATTGGAATAGGCGAGGAGCCTGCCCCGTTTTTGGGGACTGATGAGTTTCCCTTGCAGCGTTCCGTTCGCCAGATGATTGCAACCGACCATGAGCCAATGGATGGTACACAACACAAGAAAAACAGCAACGATGACGTTTGCTGACCAATGGGTTAACCCTAATACCAGGGATAACACACACCAAGGGATGGTAAAACCGAAGCCTGTGAGAATAAAGAATCCCTGTTTTTTGGGCATCCTTGCGACACGTTGTGCGACGAGAAATTGGGGGAGACTCTGTCCAATCCGAAGAATGAGGGGTAGCAATCCGCGGATGGTTCCAGACGAGGTATAGATGTCAATAAACGCTGGAATGACCACAGACTCGGCTTTGAACATCCAACCGAGCCGCATCAGAATTTGGTTTAGCGCGAAGACAAATAGATTGCGTTTTTCATGCGGATAAGACTCTTCCGAAGCGGAATTTGTCTGATCTGATGCGCTTTTATCCATTGAAAGTCCTATCCGTTGTTACCACGTTGACTCGTTCACGTATTTCAGTATCGGCGTTAAGTCAGTGTGCCTTCTTCGAGCCGCTGCGCCCCATACCTTTCCAAATCTGCTCGCGCCTCCGATGCTAAGGTCTCTTGCTCGGAGAGTGCTTCTGCAATTCGATGAAATCGCTCAACGTCCCTCAATCCCATGATCGTTAGATTTACACTCTTATGACTGAGCACATAGCGATAGAATTGTTCTGGAGATGGGGCGTCTGAATCTCCAAAAAGCCTGTCATTCCGCGAGGCGTTCATGATAACGACCCCCGTATTGTGTTTGTCGGCAGCCGGGAAAACGGTATCCTCTGGCGTTTTCATCGCACAATTATACCAACAGAGAACGGTATCGAAAAATCCAGTATCAACGGCGTGCTGTATCTCGACCCAATCGTGTCCGGTAACCCCGATGAAGCGGATGAGTCCTTCATCTCGCGCCTTCTGCGCCATCTCCAATGCTCCGCCGGGTGCCAAGGCTTGGTCGCGTTCGGCTTTCGTATTCAGATGATGGAGTTGATAGACATCAATGTAATCAACGTCAAGCATCCGTAACGATGTTTCGAGTTCTGCTCGGGCGCCTTTTGCATGGCGCTGCGCGGTTTTCGTTGCGAGAATCAGCCGATCCCGCTGCCCTTTTATGGCGTCTCCAACGACTTTTTCATCCTCGCCATCTCTATATGCGCGTGCGGTATCCATATAATTGACACCGGCATCAATTGCTTTGCGGTAACCGTCAGCGGATTCGCAATACGCACCGCCGATACCGAGCCGGGTAACTGTTAATCCGGTGCGCCCTAAGACTGTTTTCGGAATCTCATAAGCCATGATGTTTACCCCACCAATTCACATCCAGAACACGCATCACACGATACATAGCACTCCGCTGGAGTGCGAGAGTTTGGACGTCCGCTTTTCTATAGACATAGCACTCCGCTGGAGTGCCGGAGACCCTCTATTACCAAATCTGAGACACACAATGTATCGCGGTGGGTTCCTCTCAATCTTTAAATCGAACTCACGTGTTTAGGAAGAGTATATGCGATTTCGATGTAAAAGTCAACCGTCTCTCAAAAAGCGGGTGCCATCTCCCATGCTTGAACGGATTGGAAATGTGCCTGTCCACCACGGCTCACTAATCGCACACCGATGCTATCGGTTCGCGTGGGATAGACCCGCTGTGTAATGCACTGCCTACCGTTAGCAAACACCTCAACGACAGATTTATCGACATAAACGCGGAGCTGAAGCGTTTCGTTACCCTTCAACGTGAAGGGTGCACGCTGTGCGTCAACAAACTGTTTTGGCTCCGGCAATCTCGCAGTACCACCGGCGTCCCTGTAGTGTGGATACCGGATGGCTTCGTTTAAGGTGGAACGGCTGATGTCTATTTTTAACGTTCTCTCTGCCGGAACATATAGAATCCCGGTTTGTTCAGACAGATCGGGTGCACAGAGTACTTGAACGCCGACTTCGGATGCATCACCTGGGTCAATTTCGACATCCAACTCAAGGCAACTTCCTTGGACATCTTCTAAGTCCAACGTATCAGCGTTCAACGTGATATTTTCACGGACTGTCGGGTTCATCCGTAGACATTCCAGTTCTGGGACCGGCTCAATCTGCAAACTCCCATCGGTTGCGAGGGACAGGATACGCGGGAGTGTCATAACGCCTGACCAACCGGCGGCACGTTCCTGTTCAACGCCCTGGATTTCGCGAATCCAATCGAAAAAGATACGACGTCCTTGGGCGTCTAACAGTGAGCGGGGTCCACCGAGCAGCCCACCCGCCCAACTCATGCGTCCGTAGTTTTCAGCATAATACCGCTCGTTTTCAAATCTGCCGAGGTAATACTGTGTGCCTTGCCAATGGCTACAAAACAGCAACATGTGCTTATCGCCTAACGGATAAAAATCGGGGACCGCACAGTCCTCCTCTGGATCTGTCCATTCGCGCCGCGACTGATAAAAGGAGCGTACAAATTCCCACGCCGCGAGGTCAGACGACTTAAACAGGGCAGTTCCGTCCCCAGTTTGTCCGGGTATCCTGTTCCCGATGAGTGCGTAATAGGTATCACCTTCCAACCAAGCACACGGGTCAAATACAATATAGTCGCCGTGTCCTTTTTCACCAGGCGCGGGGACTGGAATCACTGGATTGGCTGGATGCTTGTCCCACGTGATGAGTAAATCATCATCACTCGTTGCGATACACGTTCCGTCGGGGACCCCATGATAGATGAACGTTGGCGTTCCCTCTCGACTCACGAGGGCACCGCCGCTAAAGCATCCATCTCGATCAGGTCCATCGAGGTCGGGCGTTAAAGCGATGGGGTGATGCACCCAATGCACCAGATCCACACTCGATGCGTGTCCCCATTGCATCCATTTCCAATAACCGCCTTCGGGGTTGTGTTGATAGAAGATGTGGTATCGTCCCTTCCAGAAGATGGAACCGTTGATGTCGTTCATCCAACCGAACGGCGGTGTGAAGTGATAGTTGGGTCGATACGGGTCGTCCGTATACATCGTATCCAATACGCGTGTCGCATGGATAAGTGCTTCTGTCTTTTCAATGGCTGTGTTCATGGTTTTGTTGTTCCTTGTGCCAAATCAGTTGGTGAACCAGAAGGCATAAATTTCTGCATCAAGTATAGAAAAGCGGAGGCGCACGGTTCTGCCGCGAAGTTCAGCGAGGTCGGTCTTCTCTTTCCAGCGTATCGGTTCATCAATACTATCAACCATCGCTGGGATACTTTCATCAAAGGTGTATCCTGGAAGAGGATGTCCGTCATCGGCATTGAGGACCTCTACCTTAACTCTGCCGCGCCAAGAATCCACATTAACGCGCAGTTCCGCGCCTTCGACAACGAGCGATTTGGTCAATACCGAACCCCATTCGATGCCACCCTTGAGCGACACAAAACCGTCAACGCGGAGTTTTGCGAGTGCCATGGCGAGCGTATTGAGGGACTTTCTGTTCATCACGTCCACCAGAGGTTGGTTCCGATGCCGAGCACCGAGATAGTAGAACCACAGTTCATTGTTGCGTCTGATCGGACCGTTGACGACTGAGATCTGTCCTGTATCGTAAGCACTACCGTCCCCTATAGGTGACAGCTCAATAAATGGCGTGCGATTTACGACACGCTCCCACTGCCGTAGATCTCGACTTGAAGTTAGCTCCACCGACTTGCGACTGTCCACATTTTCATACAGTGGTGGATGCTTCCCTGCCCAGTGGTGCATCACTGGTAGTCCCAGATACAATCCTTCATAGCGGAACACAGGAAAATTGTAAACATCGGTCCGCCACTCCTCAGGTCGGTTGTATATCGGGGTGAGATAATCGGGATCCTCTATGAATTTGCGTAACCTTTCCTCTCCGTTCTCCTGATCAATCTGGTCGGCGTGAAAGATGAGTTCCAAGTCGCTCCAGTTTTCAAAGTCTGCACTGGTGCTCAAACAGAAGCTACGTCCGTAAGGCGACCGACCATCGGGTCCAGCATGCTTGACGGTCGCGATAAACAGCCTGTCCTCCTCGTCATAGCCGAAGTGTGCCTCGTCTGAACTCGGAACAAGTGGCACATCAAGATAGGTCCAATGGAGGCAGTCCGCGGAGATTGCTGGTGTTAGCCCGCCCCCTTTTCCCCATCCCATTCCTTTGTAGCGACGTTGTTCATCTGGATCATGGGGGTCGTAGATCGGTCCGAGCGGTACGCCTGTAGGTAAGATGTTGTTCTCTTTGCCAATCGGGGTTCCGCGCCACGTGAGGGCATCATAATCGTGAAGCCCTAAAGCGGGCTTCTCCCAGTTCACACCGTCTTCCGAGATGGCATAGCAGATAAAACTTTTCCCGCCAATCGGGGCACCCGTCACGTCGAGTTTGACCTCTGGGCTGTCCGACTCTGAACTGGCGTAGTAAAGCGTCTTGAAAACCGCTTCATCTGGAACCCATGCAGGGGTTGTCCACATCATAATACCGCAGTTTTCCCAACGATGTTCAGGTCGAAGCACGACGTTTTTATCGAACTTTTGTAGTGGGTGTAGTTTCCGGGCGAGATTGTCGATTGCCTCAACGCTATGGTCATCGATGAATAACGCTTTCATTTGAATACCTCGCATCAAATACTATATCCAACCATCCTCGACCATCAATGTCAACGGCGATTCCATCTCTTCAAGGGGCAGATGAATCCGCCGCCGTTTCCGAGACGATTCATAAATCGCCATGAGTAGCTCGTGGGTTGCGTATCCCTGATGACCACTGGAACGGTGTTCTCTGTCCTCTTCAATGGCGGCAATCATGTCATGCACGGGGTTGCTTTCGGCAGGGAGTTCGGGTGTCATCCAAACACCGCCCGATTCTTCGTTCCGTATACGGAGCGGTAGTCCACCTGGGGCAGCCAACTCTATTTCGCCTTCCGTTCCATAGCAGTAGATGTGATGATACCCCGGGGCGGTATCGCTTCCTGATTCGATGATCGCCCGAACGTTGTCCTCAAACTTGAAGTAACCGATCGAGAAATCCTCAGAGTGTAGGTCGTATTTGGTCGGTGTGCCGATACGCTCAATCTGACCGATCACCCAAGCGACGGGACGGTCACCATAGACATATCGCATCAGATCAACAGTATGTGTGGCGTTGTCCTTCAAATCGCCCCCGCCACAGACCCCGTGAATCCGAAACAGGTCGCCGATAACACCGTCGGCAATCATCTGTCTTGCGGCTTGATAAGGCGCGCTAAACCGTACCTGATGGTCGATTGCCAATTTCACGCCGTGTTGTGCACAGGTTTCAAGCATCTCCCGTGCCTGTCCGAGATTCTCCGCCATCGGTTTTTCAGACAGAATCCCTTTGACCCCGAGTTTCGCAACCTCAATTGTTACTGGTGCATGCAGTTTCGGACGGGTACACACGGAAACCAGATCAATCTCTTCCGTCTCGAGCATCTCGACGTAATCGGTATACTGCTTTTCGACACCGTATTGTTCGCCGTATGCTTTTAGTCCTTCTGGATTAATATCAGCGATCGCAGTCAGAGAAGCCCTCGGTTCGTTCACATACCATCCGGCGTGCATGTGAGAAATCCCACCGCACCCAATTATTGCGACGTTGTAGCTTTTGTCCATTAGAGACCTCTCTTATTTTTTTCTGTTTCGTGTCGTAAGCAGGATAAAACATCATGTAGATTTGAGATTGAATAGTCAGGTCGTTCTTCTGATGTTTCCGGTATAAGCCCATCTAATTTTCGGTCAATCAAGACGCTGGTCATGCCGGCGCGGTTGGCACCAACGATGTCGTTTTTAAGGGTATCGCCGACGAACAGAGCCTCTTTCGGTGAAACACCAGCACGCTCACAAGCGACTTGGAAAATTTCGCCCCTCGGTTTTCTGACTCCGATTTCACCGGAAATTGTAAGCGATTGGATCCGTTGGCTGAGTCCAAGGTGTCGAACTTTAGAAAGCTGACTGTCGGTATGGTTATCGTGTGCCCCGTTTGTAACGATACCGACATGATAGGCACTTAATTCCGCAAGGACGGTGACATCGTCGTAAAGCCGTAAACTTGTAAGATAGCGCGAACAGAAAAAGTCGCTTACTTCTTCCATACCCCTATCTATGGGTAGATCCAATTCTTTGAACAAACATTGGAAACGCGAGTCTCTCACGTCTGCCATAGCGCATTTTCCGGCGTTGAGTTGCTTGAAGAGTTCCTGATGGACGGTTCTCCATGCCGCTGTAAGCACCTTTTCCGTAACATTCGGATACTGCTCGCATAAAAGCTGAAACATTTCGCTTTGCGCGATGCTCCATGCTGTGTCGGAGTCGCAGAGTGTGCCATCAAGGTCAAAGAAGACTGCTTTAATCACTTACTTCTCTCTTTCATCGCCGCCCTCCAGGAATTCGAGCAGAATTTTTTCGCTGATTGCCTGCCCTGCGCCGTGTCCTTCGTTGATAACTTTGTAGTGGATCACGTCCCCGTTGAGGTAACTGAAGATTTCCAGATTACCATCACTCCTGCTGGGGTTGGACAGTTTCTCCCCGTCGTATCCCATCTGCTTCGCCCATAAAAAAATCGATTCTTCGGCATCAACAAAGCCCAACGTGCCGTCCTTGGCAGGAATATACTTTGAAGGACCCCCGCGATATGGGACGAGATCATCAGTAGTGCCTGAAATATTCATCAGACGCTTGCCTGTCATCGGTGTGGCAACACCTTGATAATTGTTGTCAGCCCCTTTGGCTTTGAAATTCTTCCCGTCGTGCTGATAAACATTTAACGGGCTGACTGCGCTCACATAATTCCGAAGGTTCGGTAACTTGCTTTCGATCGCCAACTGGTTCACCAAAGCGGCACCATTTGAATTCCCCATGACGCTGAAATTGTCTGTCTGAATGTTGTCATAAGTGGATAGTTTCTCAACGATCGCTTCAATGAATCCGAGATCATCTGCTTTGGAATGCTCCGACATGACGTTCCAACCCGTTTTGTATCCGTTAGGAAACACCATGACATACCTGCCCGCCATCGTGGTGTGCCGCTTCATGAATTCATGCATCGCTTCCTTCGCATTTCCACCGTGCCCATGCAAAAAAATGAAAACCGGAAACTTTCGTTGATCTGTGCTCTCAGGGACGCTGACATAATATGGACGCTTAAACGCAGTCTCTTGTGACCACGACTGCGTGATATAATACGCTCCAGATTTTAGTTGTTCCGCTGCATCCACGAGCGGCGTGCCACCCGCTGTCAAAGCAGTGGTTAACATCAACACAAGGCTTTTCACTCTATCATCTCCAAGATCCCGAAAAATTGTAAAAAAGGGTTCACCAAACAATCTAAGTCCCTAAAATGCCCACAAGACATACAGAAACCCAAGGATCATCCACGTCCATGAAACCGTTTTCATCACACGGCTTTTCCACCCCGTTTTCGTGAAATGATCGGCAACGTGATTGAAGAGTAGCATTAGAACAACAACGAGCGTTCCGTATTCATCATAGGCAAAATCCCGATATTTTATCAGATGTAGCACGCTCAAAACAAGTAAGCAGAGGATAAATCCGAGCATACCGTATTTTCGAAGAACACTTGGCACGGTTTTTCGTAAAAGCCCGGTTTTTGCCGATGCCTCTTCAAAAGACTCGGGTAGATCTGGATTCGTTTCCCGAAGTCCCTGCTGGCGTTCTTGCTCGTCTTTAATTTTTCCCGCAAGTCGCTGCTTCTCAGCGTGGGTTAACTGTCTCATAAAAATTACCGTTCTGTCGATGATTTAAGAGGCATGACAAACGCTAAACACTTTTCATCGCGTTCCATCGGTTCTACAGCGAACCCCATCGCGAGTTTGAGATAATGGTTTTCAGGGTGATTTTCACCACTGACAGATCGGACTTGATAGCAGTCGAACAACTTAGCTTGTTTGATCGTATATTCTTGAAGCGCGGTGCCGATGCCTTGCCGTCGGTATCCGTCTTTCACGCCAAACGCGAGGATTTTCGCCTCTTTTAGCGTTTTTCCATGTATTTCAATAGGCGGATGATCGCGGTCGTGGGGACCGATGTCCCACACCACAAACATAAGGAATCCGACGAGGGTCCCATCCTGTTTTGCCGCCAAAAAATAGTGAGAAAACTGCTCAAAATAGGGATTGAACGCCCAGCCTTCCTGGTTTAAGTCCTTGACGAGTGCGACAAATTCCTGCCAATCCGGATGGCCGGGTGTGAGTTCTGCAATAGAAAAACGAGATTGCTTGTTCATTATGCGTTAAGGGATGCCCTACTTTGAAACTTTTATGGCTCCCCAAGTGAGTGCCAATTTCTGGGTCGGTTCGACGGCAAGCCCTTCCGCCTCAAGATTCTGTTCAACCTCCGCTTGGCTGAGCCCGCGGTTGTAGAGGCGAAGTTCGTCAAGAAGACCGTGGTAAGGCAGTCCATCCGATTTTCTGGCACCCATCCAAAAGTTCTCTCCGTTATGTTTGAGGACACCCTCGAATTTTTTCTCATTATCCTCTTCACCATTGATATAAATGATGGCTACAGAACCATCGTAAACGCCAGCAATATGATGCCACTTCCCTACATCGGGCTGGCCGACGCTGTGAAAGGGCCATGTCTCTAAGGCACCGTTCCAGAGATTAAAATCAACCCGAGTTTGGTCTGACCACGCAATCACATAGGAATTATTCCCTGATCTGGATATGCCTGCGAAGATCGCCCAGCCGGGTTTATCAGGTTTTATCCACGCCTCCAATGTAATCTGATCGCCAATGTCAGTTAAACTCTTATCTGCTCCACAATCCACATGCCCACCGCTAAACTTAAGTGCTTCCCCGACTTTACCATCAACGATCTCTACATTCCCGTCCATGGTTCCGTCGTTTGCACCGACAATGTCTTCAACCGTTTTCCCTGCGACCGTATCTTTATTGAACGACCAGTAACTCACCAGTCCATCGGTAACCGCTTGACGTGCGTGTGCTATGCTTGTCGCCATTAAAACAGTTGCCGTAATGGCTATAATAAACTTATGTCTCGGAGTTCTGTTAATCATTTTGTCCTCCGTTTCGGCGTATTGCGCCCTTCGGCAAGATTAAGTCACCTTTTTATAGACATACTACTCCCCTGGGGTAGGAAAATCGACCAACACCTCCCTTTCTCATTAGGTAGCAACTTAGGGTTCAATTAACTTAGCCATCATATTCGACGACGACATCATCACCGTCAATTTTGACGGGATACGTCGCTACACGCAAGGTTTCATCGACGAGACACTGTCCGGTGGCAATGTCAAATGTCCATTGATGCCACGGACAGCGCAATATCTCGCCTAAATTATCGACAGAGAGCGTTGCCCCTTGAATGGAAGGCGGTGCATCGGCGGCGAACCTACCGCTGAGTTCGCCTGTGCATAGGGGTCCCCGTCTATGCGGACAGATGTTCCGGATGGCGTAAAATTTGCCATCAACATTAAAAACCCCAATGCCCGCCTTCCCTCGGAACGGGACGATGATTTTGCGCTCCCCCGGTGGAATTTCTGATACTTTTCCAACAATAACACGTGCCATTTTTTAATTTTTCCTTGCGGATAAGGAACACGATTTAAGACTTTAAGGGTTTCCGTGTTCGAGCCGCCTGCGCCGTTGTTGCAAGCTTGTGTTTCAAGGCAATGCCGTAGATATCCTTATTTCAGTCGCAACCTCACGGTAAACCTGCTTATAATGGCGTGGAGAGCAGCCCTCGTGCCCAGAATTTATAGTGACCTTTAGAATTAAAGAGACATTTTTTCGGTTTTATGATAGGCTGCGTCTATTATGGCATATTCAACAGATTTACGCAAACGCGTCTTAGATTTTATTCAAACTGGGGGTAAAAAATCTCAAGCCGCCCGG
>JAJEDB010000047.1 GCA_022821725.1 Candidatus Poribacteria bacterium
CAAACTTTTGCTACAACAGACACATCAGAACATCGGGGACCCTCCGTTACCTACCAAGGGCTCAAGCCCGGGAATTATACGTTCCTCGTAAAGACCTACCGCAAAGGCTGGCCCTACACTTCCGCCCCTGCTGCTGTCAACTTTACGATTGATACACCCTTTTGGGCAAAGTGGAGGAACTATCTACCATACCTTATTTTAATTGGGCTGCTCATCACAATCGTCCCATTCCTACTCGCTCGATTGGTTGTGACCCGGCGGCGTGTCGCACGCTTGCACGCAGAGAGGCAACAGAAGGAAGAAGCCGAAATGCAACAGCTCCGCGCGGAACTCGATGAAGCCCGAGATATGCAAGCGGCTTTGCTGCCGACGGAAGTGCCGGAAGTCGAAGGACTTGATGTCGCGGGCATGTCACTCCCTGCGACACAGGTGGGCGGCGATTTCTACGATTACTTCAATGCCGGCGAGAAACATCTTGCGATCGCCGTGGCAGATGCTGCGGGGAAAGGACTGCGCGGTGCGCTGAACGCTGTGCTTACCAACGGCATGCTCAACGAAATCGTCCAGATCCAATACAGTGCAGATATCATCCTCACTCATCTCAACACCAGTCTTATCCCGCGGCTCTACGGTCGGACGTTCATCGCCCTGAATCTCGCTATTATTGATCCGGAGAGTAAACAGATGCTCTATGCGAATGCGGGGCAGCCCTATCCTATTCTGAAACGCGGAGACACGCTTATTGAAATTGAGGCAAGTGAACTCCCGCTTGGTGGTATGAAAAGGATTGAATACAGTCAGGAGCAGCTTGAACTTGCACCTGGTGATATTTATATTTTCTATACGGATGGTGTCATTGAAGCCCTCAATTCGGAGGAGGAGATGTATGGCACTGAACGGCTGAAGTCGGTGCTTGCCGAAGCCCCGCAACATCTGAGTGCGGAAGAGCTCATTGTGTGTATCTTCAAGGACATTCAAGACTTTGTGCAAGCAGCCGAGCAATACGATGATATCACCATCGTTATTGTCAGACACCAGCCGATAACACAATAATCTCTAAATTGATAGGAGACAGGCACACCACGCCAGGGCATTCAATTTTTAGAAATTATTGGGTTTCACGTCTTTTTTTTCAAGGGGCCGGTTCGGTTAGGAAACCGCACCTACCGGGCCTGGGGTGAAAATCCGATCGAAAGATGGACAATTATAGTAGAGTCACTAATTGGTTATACTGAGATCTATGGGATTATTTAGAAGTTATAGTCCGGATGTGTTCCTCGTGGATTCTTTTTTTTAGGGTAATCGCAGTGCCGATTTACCTTGGGGCACGAACCAGCCGGTACTGGGCGTGGATTCCTTCACCGATTTTGGACATGTCGGCGTTTCACCGGCCTTTCTCATGCTAAAAAATAAGTTGACCCCCACAGAAAAATCAGGTAGAATAAGAGACATATGAACGCTTTTGACGAGGTCCTCTCTTTCTTACAAGAACCCCTTGGCACATTTCCAGACCGGAGCGCGAAATGGCTGTTATCCAACACGGATAACCTCCACGGATTGCTTGAAATCATTGGGAGCGACCTCGTAGACTCGCTTGACTTTCGCAAGGTCCAACGCGTCAATACAACTTTTATTGCTGACAACCTCCGCGAACAAGAATCAGACCTCGTGTTCCTCTTGCCGTTCCGGGAGGCAGATGAAACGGAAGTGATGATCTACATTCTCCTTGAACATCAATCCACGGTAGACCCTGCGATGGGGTTTCGGTTGCTGTTTTACATGGTTCAGATATGGGATCAGCAGCGTCAGAAGTGGATAGCAGAGAACGTTCCGAAGGGGCAGTGGCGGTTTCGTCCGATTATCCCTGTCGTTTTTTATACGGGTGAACAGGTCTGGCAAACGTTGCCATCACTTGAGACGTTGATGGATGTTCCGGGCCCGTTAGTTCGGTTTGTCCCTCAGTTTGAGACGCTTTTTCTCGGTGTCAAGTCTGAATCGGATGCGATCCTGTTGAAGACAGAACGTCCCTTCGGTTGGCTGATGACGCTCTTGAAACGCGAGGCTGCGGATGCTGGGGAGTTCAGTGCTGCGTTAGAGCGTTTGAGTGTTCATCTTGAGACGCTGCGTGTGGCGGAGAGTGCGTCTTGGAAACAGGCCCTCTATTATCTGTATCTGTTAGTTTTCTATCAACGCTCGGTCGAAGAGCGTGAGATTTTAGAACAGTTCATCTCTGAACATCAGCAAACTTTGAGTCTTTCAACAGAGGAGGCATCCCTGATGCAAAGTATGGCAGAACATTACTTAGAGCAAGGCATAGAGCAAGGCATAGAGCAAGGTGCGCGTCAGACGAGTATTGAAAGCACGCTCGCGATCCTCAAAGAACGCTTCCCAAACGCTGAGGCCACCGCAGTGCGATCGGTTCTTGAAGCGATTCGCGACCTTGACCATTTGAAGCGTCTGAACCTCCAGGCTTCCACTGCTACGAGTTTTCGTGCCTTCCAAGAACACTTGGACGGATAACTCGGAAATCCTATTATAGTATCATAAGACCTTACGATGAAAACCGTCATCAATCTTTTCATAACTGTAGGTTTATGGAGTTTCCTCCTTTTCCTGAGCGGTATAGGGTGCGACAAAAAGTCAGAGGCACCTGCGAGAGAAGCATATCCGCCTCCCCCCGATGGCATGGTGCTGATTCCTGCGGGTGAGTTTGAGATGGGGAGTAACGATGGATCCGATGACGAACAGCCGATTCACACGGTGTATGTAGATGCGTTCTATATGGATACGCATGAGGTGACGCATGCGGATTTCAAACGTTTCGTGTTAGCCAATCCGCAATGGCAGAAGAGCCGTATCCCAAAGTCCCTGCATACTGGTAAGTATCTCTTCGATTGGGATGACAGCAATAATTATCCTGTGGGTATGGCGAACTATCCCGTCGAGTCGGTGTGTTGGTATGCTGCGATGGCATACGCAGAGTGGGCAGGGAAACGGCTGCCGACCGAAGCCGAGTGGGAGAAAGCCGCGCGCGGCGGGCTGAAGGGGAAGAAGTATCCGCCGGGAAGTAAGGTAGATCCGAACCTTGTGATCTTCAGCGATCCGCTTATTTTTGAGCATAGCACGTCTGTCGGGAGCTATCCCGCAAATGGGTATGGTCTGTTCGATATGGAGGGGAATGCATGGGAGTGGTGTCTGGATGAATATAACCCGTATTTTTATTCGATGTCTCCTGCGCGGAATCCGGTGGCGTATGTCTCACCCCAAAGGCCTTCTCGTCATCCGTTGCCGGATGTGAACACAATAGCGAATTTAGACGCGATTTTAAATAACTATACAGCAGTTGATGTTAAGTCCCGTCGCGTCTATCGTGGCGGGACCGGGGGGAGCCCGAAGACACGGCACGTCCGACTCGCGAATCGCAACGGCAGCACGCCCGCATATACGCACTACTACCTCGGGTTTCGGTGTGCGAAGTCTGTATCCCCTGAAGACCTCTAAGCCGTAGACGGCATTCAGCTGAAGAATTATACACTTCCACCCCCTGGTAGGCGAGATTTCCTAACCTCGCCATATCAGTCAGTGTAAACTTAATTGTAGGTTCTACTAAGACTTACGCAATAGTTTAGAAATGTTAGGACTTACGCAAGCGGCTCTTTTGTGGCATAACCTGTTAGGTTGTGCCATGCGCCAAACGGGAAATCTGGTTCGTAGGCGTGCGATTTCTCGCACATTCCTTAAAATTGCCCAAAACTTAGTTACACCTCGAGATGAGGAGGAATACCATGCAATTACCGAAGACTCAGATATATATCGTTTTTATGTTGGCGTTGCTGCCGTGTCTCACAGGACATAGCAGTCCGGTGATTGGAAGAGAACACATGCGTGCCTCAGTTTACACCGAGCGAGGAACGGACAAACTCTTCAAGGAGAAGGACTATGAGGGGGCCATCGCTGACTTTGGGATATCCCTCCAGATAGCCCCTGATTACCCCTATGCATACCACTTTCGAGGGCTTGCGAATGTCAATCTCGGGGTTTTAGCCCTTGACCAAGGCAAAGCAGAAAAGGCACAACATCACTTTCGTAACGCCCGTGAAGGCTATAACCAAGCCATTTCCTTATACCAAGCGATTGCCGTAGACGAAGCCGTTGCCTTAGACCCACAAACTGCCTATGCCTACGACAATCGTGGCGGTGCGAACGGATACCTCGGTATATTAGAAATGATCAGGGGCAATGTGAAACAGGCACAGCACCACTATCAGTCAGCGATTGCGGATTGTGATAAAGCCGTTGCCTTAGATCCAGAGAATCCCCAGTTCTACATCAATCGCAGTTGGGCGCGGGTCCATCTGGGTGAATCTGAGGTGACCAGTGGAAATATCCAGGAGGCCCAACGCCTCTATCCGTTAGCGATTACGGATTGTGATAAAGCCGTTGCCCTTACGAAGCATCCCGAGGTCTACAGTTATTGTGCCGACGCGAAACTCAAGTTCGGTGAATTTAAGACCCTCACAGGAGATGTCAAACAAGCCGAGCAGCATTATCGCTCGGCGATTGAGGACTGTCGTCAAGCGATCTCTCTCAATCCAAAGCTTGCGACCGCTTTCTACACACAGGGACGTGCAAAAGCAGCACTTGGGAACCACACAGGTGCCATCGCTGACTTTGACACTGCTATCACAATCAAGGCTGACTATGCCCTCGCTTACTATGCCCGGGGACATGCCAAGCGAGCTTTGGGACAAGACACCGCCGCAGAAACCGACTTTCAGAAGGCAAAGGCGCTCAATCCAGATGTCGAAAAATTATACCGTTTCGGGAAAGGAGCAAAAAAATGAGGTGGAAAACGCTTGTAATGTCCATAATCACCGCACGCTGCATCGTATTTTTGATGATTCCAGCAACTGCTGAAGTGGTCATCGACGTTGTGAACATTCCTGATGCGAACCTCCGGGCGGCGATTAACAAAGAGTTCGATGAACCCATCGAAGACCTCATCACAGTGGCAGAACTGCTAAACCTAACCGAGTTGCGAGCCGACGCAGCAGGCATCTCCGATCTCACCGGACTGGAGCACGCCACAAATCTTACGGCACTTATACTTTCAAACAATGCCGTGTCGGATGTATCCCCCCTTGCCAACCTGACGAACCTAACAGTCCTCTACCTTGAGGACAACCGTATCTCTGATGTGGCACCGCTCGCAAAACTCACACAACTGATAGAACTGGGACTTAACGGCAATAAGATCACAAATGTATCGGCACTTGCGGACATGAAAGACCTCACACAACTGAATCTTAACGGCAATTCCGTTGTTGATATTTCGCCACTCACCGGACTCACACAACTGATAGGACTCGGACTCCACGCCAATGACATCACAGATATATCGGCACTTGTGGACATGAAAGACCTCACACAACTGAATCTTAACGGCAATAATGAGAAGTTCGTTGATGTGTCTCCGCTCGCAAACTTGACGCGTCTGTCAGAACTGAATCTCGGCGAAAACGGTATCTTTGATGTGTCTCCACTCGCAAACCTGACCCAACTGACGGCACTGGATCTTAACAACAACAACGATATTTCAGATGTTTCACCCCTTGCTCACTTGACACACCTCACAACACTCGGGCTTCGCCGCAGCGATATCTCCGATATATCGCCCCTTGCAGTCCTCATCCATCTGAAAGACTTGAATCTTGCAAGAAACCGTATCTACGATATCTCACCGCTTGCTGACCTCAAGAACCTGGAGATCCTGGATATTTTCGGTAACTTCATCTCAGATTATACACCCGTCGCAGCATTAACCCAACTCAAGGAGTTACATATCGGTAGTATTTTCCTCGACATAGACGATAGGCTTTTTGATGTGTCGATCCTTTCGGGACTCATCCAGCTGGAAGTGCTGGATCTTCAAAATAACGATATCGTGGATGTCTCACCCCTCGCCACACTTACCCGACTCTCTTTCTTGGGGCTTCCTGGCAATTTCGTTTCCGATATTTCATCGCTCACTGTGCTAACAGACCTAAAAGTGTTGGATCTTCGGGATAACCGACTCAACGCCGACGCTATTAACAAGCATATTCCTGCAATGGAGGCAAACGGCACAGAAGTTCATCAGGATTGAACATTACCCAGCAGGCACCTTTTTGTCCTCTCGGAACTGTTCCATTGTGTGCAGCGCCTGAAAATGAAGTGTCGGCTCGACACGTTTGGAGACTCTGAGAAAGAAAGATGTTGGGTTTCACTGCGGGTGTGGATGTATATATGAGTGTGTCCGATGTGATGTATTTTGGCACACAGGCGTTTGCTGCCAATACCGTTCAACCCAGCCTACATAATGAACTATATGCTCACAGCCGGGGATGTCTTTGCGACGCGGAAGATGTTGATAAAAAAATAGAGTTGTTTGGTATGGGCAGATATCTGTATCTGCCCTTATAAAGCAATAGGAATACTAAACCGAGGAGGGACGTTCTTGCATCACAGGGATAATATAGCTCCGAATCTTGACACCGTCTATTCTCTCTGTCTCTGTGAGCGGTTTTGGCTGCTGGCGGTGATCGAAGACGACATAATACCCTTCTTGGGTATCCTCTAATTTCAGGTATGCCGCAAGTTGTGTTTTGCCCGATTGATAATATCGGTCGCCTTCCCATATCTTCGTTTCAACGATGTATTTTCGACGGTTGTGGAGAATGAGAAGGTCTATCCGTCCGCGTCCGGTTTGAACTTCAAGAAACATATCCGCACCGACGCTGCGGACAAAGTGATCCAGATACGCGTAAAGCAGGTATTGCCCGACGTATTCTTGAGGTGTATTGGGTACCTGCAAAATACGGAAGCCAGCGCGGGCGATTTCCAAACTAAAGGGTAAGCCTCTCTCGTAAGAAGCGATTCGCATCAGGAGACTTTCAAACCGGCGATGCCTGCGGATATTGGTAAGCAGATGCTCGATGTTAGTATTCCGTTCACGCAGGAGCTGCCGATATGCTTTAGAAAAGTGCAGCATCGTAAGCGTTTCGGTTTTCGGGATGTCCAATTCTTCCGTAAGAATTTGGGCGCATCGATTCACAAGGAAAGGTTGTCCAGCGGTTTGTCTGTGAATGGCGGTGATAACTTCGGGAACAAAGGCTTGCCCGACTTCATCGGTATACTGCGCCAGCAGTTCGTCAACTTCGGCACGTGTGAAGTTCGGTAAGCGAAACTCATCTTGGATATTGAAAGGGGAAACAGACCGATCATAATCCAGTTGGGTGATGCTCTTGACACCTACGATGCTGACGCTGTAGGGACATAGCAGTTCATCTGAGAGATAGATATGTCGAAGCGAATGTAGAAAACCTTTCACAGCTGCCTGGGGGATACCGTCAAATTCGTCAATGATAACAATAACCCGCTGATTTCTCAGGAAACGCGCGAAACGCGTAAAGAATCTTCTCATGGAAACGTGGTCGGTGAGTTCTGTGTTCTCTAAAAATTGGGTCAAAGCCGCAGCAGGTGCCTCTCCGCGTTTTTGAAAAACGTTTTCTATGGCTTCATGGATATCTTCGTAGAGGTTGCCGTAGAATTCAGGAGGGGTGTAATCGTGATATTCCTCGAAATTCAACTGAATCGGAAAGAAGTTCGGTGCTTCTGTGAGGAGCGCGTTGAGTGCCAAACGAAAAAAAGTCGTCTTACCGGTCTGCCGGGGCGCGAAGAGGACGATGTATTTTCCCGCTCTGATGCGGGCGATGAAATCGGCGACGTGCGCTGTTCGGGGGACGATATAGTGTTGTTCTGGACGCACGCGACCTTGGGTCCCAAAACTTCTCATTTTTTGTTCCTTGAACGGAGAATACTACCCACCGAGGCTATAAGGTTTTCAGGTGCCTCGCCAAGGCAGGTATCTATGTCTAAATGAAGTATACCATTTTCCATGAGGGATGTCAAAGCAATTCAGAGAAGCCCACGTGTAAACACAGTTGACAACTCCAACGTTTTAGTAGCAATTATCAACAGAACCGAATGCGGAGAAACTTATGAAACGACTGAACTTCTTAACGCTACTGAATTTCCTGTTAATGATAGGTCTATTGGGCGGGTCCGCTTTCGCGGAAGAAACACCGCAGCCCACACCCCCTCTGCAAGAGGAGGTCACACAAGGGGCATTACGCGTCAAAGTTGACGACCAAGTCGTCGAATGTCCGTTGAAACATACCGATGTAGAGGCGGACATCACTGGCTTCATCGCCCGTGTCACCGTAACGCAAACCTTCTCTAACCCATACAACGAAAACATTGAGGCGGTGTATGTCTTTCCATTGCCGCACACTGCTGCGGTGGACGCGATGACGATGCACATCGGAGACCGCAAGATTGTTGGATTGATGAAACGTCGAGCGGAAGCACGCGCCGTCTATGAACAGGCACTCCAACAGGGGCAGACGGCAAGCTTACTCGAACAGGAACGCCCGAACATCTTCACACAATCGGTCGGCAACATCAAACCACGCCAAGAGATTCAGATTGAAATCTCCTACGTGGATGTCCTCAATTATGACATGGGCATTTACGAATTCCATTTCCCAATGGTCGCCGGACCCCGCTATATTCCCGGTGCCCCGATCTCCGAGAAACCTCAGCTACCGAAAGAATTGAAGGGGAAGGTTGGCGAAGTAAAGGAACCCTTGATAGAAGAAACCACGCTCGATCCTGTCCCTTCAGGCACAGGCTGGTCCCCGGATACAAACCGGGTGCCGGATGCTTCGCGTATCACCCCACCCGTTCTCAAACCCGGCTACCGCACAGGACACGACATCCGCCTCTCAGTATCACTGGATGCAGGGGTGCCAGTGCAGGACATTGAGGTCGTTAATCACGCCGCAGCACTCGAACGGATTGACCCATCAAAGGCAACGGTAGAGATTTTACCCACCGATTCGATGCCAAACAAAGACTTTGTCATGAAATACGCTGTCGCCGGTGAAAAGCCGGAGATGGCAATTTTCGCGCATGCCGCCGGTCCCCAGCAACGCTATTTTATGCTCATGCTTCAGCCGAAATTGGATGCGGAACTCCCCAAAACGCCACCGCGTGAACTGGTTTTTCTCATTGATGTCTCCGGTTCGATGTCCGGTGAACCGATGGCGAAGGTGAAGGCGGCGATGCGCCACTTTTTCGCGCGCAGCAAACCTGACGACACGCTCCAGGTGATTACCTTCGCAGGGCGAGCGGCGAAACTCTTTGAAAACTCGGTGCCGGCGACGGAAGCAAATGTGGCGCGCGCCCTTACCTTCACACAAGGGATTCAAGGCGGGGCCGGCACGAGGATGCTTGCGGGTGTGAAGGTGGTGCTCAACGCACCCGTAGACCCGGATCGGATTCGGATCGTCGTCATGCTCACCGATGGCTTCATTGGCAACGAGTCAGAGATTATCGCCGAAGTCGGCAGACGCACCAATGACCAAATCCGTTTCTGGGTCATTGGTATTGGTTCCTCAGTGAACCGCTTCCTGATTGACGGTGTCGCGAAAGCGGGCGGCGGGATGAGCGATGTGCTGGATTTGAACACCAACCCAAAGCCGCTTGTCACGCAGATTGTCGAGCGTATCCATCGGGCGCAACTCGCTAACATCCAGATGGATTGGAACGACCTCCCTATCTATGAAACCTATCCCCGGCGAATCCCAGAGTTGTGGGCAGGCCGCCCCGTTATTGTGTTTGGACGCTACGCAGCAGGCGATAGGACAAAGGTCACGTTATCCGGTACAGCGGAAGGCAAACCGATCACTTATAAGGTGGATGTGACGCTACCGGATGAAGAATCGGGGCACGACGTTTTGCCGAAGGTGTGGGCCCGCAAGAAAATAGAAGACCTTTCGTCACAGATATATTATACAGATACCCCTGAAGTCGTTGAGGAAATCACGCGCGTCGCACTCGATTATCGACTCATGAGCCAATGGACGAGTTTCGTCGCCGTAGATGAAAGCGAAATACCACTTGCAGATCAGCAAGCACAACCCCCGCGGCAGATTATTGTTCCTGTCCCGCTTCCAGAGGGCGTTAATTTTCATGGCATCTTTGGAAAGGACGTATTGCAAGAAGAACCCCAGTTTTTCTATGACCTCTTTGGTAAAGAACTGTTTAACCAGAACGGTGAATTCATGGGTGGGACGGAAGAGCTTGCTGATGCTGGCACCTCTCTTGCTCCGAGCAGAGGTAGACGCAACGCCTTAACGGAAGACAGTTTCCGTGGTAGATATACTGAATTTGCTATAGGGGATTCCAAGCGATTCCTACCAACGTCTCCTCAACTGAGAGCGGGTGGACCGAAGCGAGGTTTTCCGTTTGGGTCTGATTATGGGGGCGGCTATGGATACTCAAGTGCGCTGCCTTCTATAGATCCTGCCCGTCTTATCGGATTTCGTGCCCAAGCTTCCTCACCCGGGCTTGGCTTTCAATACGTTCCATCAACTGAGAAAGAAGTGGTGGATGCCCAAAACGAAGTTAACTTCACGTATAGAGATGATTCGGTCGCCCCTACAACACAGGGCACAGTAACGAATGCACAGAACGCATTGACGGAGGCCCAAGCTGTTGAGAAACAGGGACACCTTGAGGAAGCACGCCTTCGGTATCAACATGCCTTAGCACTCGCAGGGGAGGACACTCGCACAGAAATGACCGCGATGCAGGCAATTTGGACGTTGAATGCTGAGATTGCGAAAAAACAGACGACAATCTACCCGGATCTCAATCGAACACTCGATGTGATCCTGCGGAACCAGCCACTTGTTGATGCCATTCGCACTGTCGCTAACGCCGGGGGTTTCCAACTTAATGTGGTGCCGGGAAGCCTCGGGGATGTCGCTGCGTTGTTGAATGTGCCAGAGCTCCGTGTAGCCTATCTTGACTTACGGCACGCAACAGTGACGCAAGGATTAGAATGGCTCCTCGCACCCTATCACCTGACATGGCACATGAAAGCCCCAGATACCATCGTAGTTGGGACTGCCCGGAGGCTGCCAGGCGTTTCTGTGTGGGGCTATGATGTCCTGGACCTCGCTATGCCCTTGGCTGACGAACTTGACGAAGATGCCCCACAGAAAAGTGTTGAAAACGCCCTCACAGATTTCCACAAGGCTATCAGAATCGTTATCAACCAGAAAGCGGAAGGGATCCGGCCCGGCTCCGCGGTGTTGCTCGATGCCAAACGCTTACTCGTCTACGGAGATCCAGAAACCCACCAAAAAGTGGAGCGATTTCTCGAGGCACTGCCAGAAGGTGAAAGCGATGTGACGCGCGTCGCCCACCGTAAGGTGTCAGAGGACGAAGCAGCAGCCTTGAAAGCACTGCAAAAGTTGACAGCAGTTCGATGGAAAACGGTAGCCGAGGCGCGTGAGAAACGCAGCGCATCGGAGGCACAGCAACGTATTATTACGGATTTGCAGACGATGTCTTGGCAGCTGCTCGCCGAAGCCTTAAATGGAACGGTTGACCTTGAGGCACTCACGAGACTTCAAATCGCTTGGCAGGATCCCCAGATGACAGCCGTTATTGAAGATGCCCACCTCCTGCCTCTTGCGATGCGTTCGGCATGGTGTATTCGCACCGCAGCGCGGTTAGTCTCTACCGATGGTGAACTGGCAACGTTTTCCGAAAACCTTCTCGCAAAGGTCAAGCGGATGCGAATCCTGAAGTTTCTGCGAGCGGATTCTTTCGCTGCTTACCTCGGTACCCTGTATGCCCTGCTTACCTTCACGGATGAAAATCTCTTGGCTGCAAGGCGGGCACTGATAGAGGAACCTACGGATGCCGGTATAAACACGGCATGCCTTATCGCGCAAAGTCTGCTTTCCCCCTCGGAAGAGAGCGATAAAGCGTTAGCAATCACCGTCTCTTCCCATCAGATTTCCGATGAGAATCTCATACTGCTCACCTGTTTGGCTGCCAAACGGCGCGGGGGGCACCTGTGGCAAACTTGCCGTGAGGAACTGCCCGATATGGTTAGCGAGGGCCGGGTAAGCGGACCAATTTTGGTGATTATCAGTCGTCTCCAGGCTTTGAATACAGAGATCTAACACAGGTTGCTCCCTTGTAGCATAGTCTGTTAGATTGTGCCTGCGGGGAGTAATATTCATTTTTTCCAAGCCCGGTAGATGCGGAATGTAATACGAGAAATGGAAATGTAATACAAGGAACGGATTTAGTCTATCCCCAGACTAAATCCCCTAACCGCACCGCCTGTATGGTAATAGTATAATTCCGTGATTTTGCGTGAGTCCTGCAGAAGAAAGGGGCCCTCTTATGAAAATCACAGTGATGTTGAGTCTAATGCTCTTGATCGTTTCAGAATTTTTGCTTATACCGGACACCACCGCCGACTATACAGCCGAGACGCAATGGCGTTTACCCGAAGGTGCGAAAGCCCGTCTCGGTAAAGGGAGTATACAAGAAATAAAGCTTTCTCCTGATAGGACTCGGCTAGCGGTCGCGAGTAGTATCGGTATTTGGCTCTATGATGCGCCGACCGGCGAAGTACTTGACCTGCTCACAGGGCATACGGGGAAGGTTTGGAGCGTCAGTTTTAGTCCCGACGGACAGACGCTTGCGAGTGGAAGTTCTGACCGCACGGTTCGTCTCTGGGATGTAAACACAGGCGAACACCTTCACACCCTCACAGCGAATATCGGGAACAACTATAGTATCAGTTTTAGTCCTGAGAGTCAGACGCTTGCCAGCGGTAATCTGGGGGATGCCGACGTGGTTCGTCTCTGGGATGTGAACACAGGCAAACACATCCGCACACTCAAAGCGCGCATGCCGAGTGTTGATACGCTCTTCATGGGACCCCAGGTTGTCTATGGTGTCAGTTTTAGTCCGGATGGCCGGACGCTCGTCGGTGGGCATTCAGAAGGAACCATTGGGTTCTGGAATGTGAAGACGGGCAAACACCTTCACACCCTCACAGGACATACGGGGGATGTTAAGAGTGTCAGTTTTAGTCCGGATGGAGGGACGCTCGCGAGTGGGAGTGAAGATGGCACAGTGCTTCTGTGGGAACTGGGGCCTTAGTATAGCGTTCAGTCTGGATGGCAAAACAATCACCACTGGGAGCCGGGACGGGACCGTGCTCCTGTGGGATGTTCCAGTTACAGACGATAGACAGTATAGCGGATGGAGCGAAACCCTGCGACAGGTTGCTAAATTTTTCTTTCAACGCCTTAATGGAGGTAAATAGTATGCAATTAAGGAAATTCCTATTTTATATCGCTTTTACCTTCTCGGTTTTTCCCGCTTTTGATGCCCGCCCTTTCTTTGAAGCAACTTCCGATTGTCACCCGCGTATCAGAGACACCTACTTTTCGACGCTCTTACAAACCGAAAAAGGATGGGTGTGTGACATTTGTGAAATAGGTGTCGGGTCCACCGGTTTCATCAGATCTACATCTACGAATACAATTCTTTCAGGGGGGAACCCGATACTCTCTGTTTTCGGGGCGAAATCCGTGATACCTTTTGTGACACCCCCTTGGGATGCCGCCACTTTTAGATCTTCAAGATTTTATCTTTTTCCGAGAATCCAGTCCATCAAAAGACTTCCAAACCCCTTGTTTACGGCACTGTTCGTCCCTTTCGCAAAATGGCGAGAGCGGCAGCCGAAAGAAATCGATACCGCAGATGACACGCGTCGGGAGATGGATCTATTACACCAGCAGGCTGACTATAAAGACGCCGTCACTGGCTTTTATTATACCCTTTACTTAGCCCCAGAGAAAGCAGGGTCCTATTACTATCGCGCAACGGCGAAACTAGCGCTCGGTGATACCGAATTGACTCTCGGGAATGTCGAAGAAGCCCAACACCTGTATCGGTCCGCCATTCAAGACTATACCCACGCCATTTCCCGAACTCCACAGAATACCAATGCCTACGTCTTCCGGAGTTATGCAAAGTTCAGACTCGGGCTATTAACGGCCGCCGCTGGAGGCACTTCGGCGCACGCCCAACACCTCTATCACGCCGCGATTGCCGATTGTAGCCAAGCGATGGCTCTCTATCAGATGGAGGAAGAGGTTCTCAAGGCAGCACTTGCCGTCTACACCGAACTCAGCGAGGTCCTGCGTAACTATCCGGGTGCAATACGGCTCAGAGAAAGGTATGCGTTTACCTATCACCTTCGGGGTATTGAAAAGCAGGCACTCGGTCAACACGCCGCGGGGTCCGCCGATCTTCAAAAGGCGAAGGTCCTCCAACTGATGCCAGAAGAGGGAGGTCCTTTGGCACCGACTCTGGGACGGAGATCGGGGTGGTAAGGTTTCAACCTGTGGATGTCTGATTTGGTTTGTAGTCGCGCAATTCATTGCGCTTCGAAAAACTTCACAACGGATATAACCGTAAGTAGGAGGATACCTATGCAATTACGGAAGATTCAACTTTATATCGCTTTGATGGTCGCAGTGTTACCTAATACTGTCTTCGCCTCAATCTACCCAAGCGCAACAACGTATACTTTACGAGAAGCAGAAAAGCACATAAAGTGGTTGTTTGACCACCGTGTTTTTAAACTTGACAGCGGGGAGAACACCTACTATCTCTACGGCAGACCTTGGAAGAAGACGTCTTATACGTTCCGGGGTCGATATAGTGATTGTGAAAGAGATCATTCTCACAATTTTCGCGGTAGATATTTAGTGTGTCCGGTAAATCACTTCAAGTATTCCTTCAGCTATACGCAGTGTTTTGTCTGCAATTATAGCTTTAGGGGACATTTTCATTGGGTTCAGAAGAAATTTTTTGTAGAGGGGATCGGTGAATTTAACGGCAGCAAAAATGCCACGAGCACGTATGTCTCAAAAAGTCTTGGCGAAGGTTTAGAACGGATGACCCGATGGAAGACATCGACAGTGTGTTTGCATAAGGATTTTAACCCTGAACTCATTCTCCAATGTTATGGATCCGGGTGTACAATACATTTTCCATAACAGGAGTTGTCCAAACGTGTGGAGGTAAATAGAATGCAATCAATGAAAACGCTTGGAATCCCCCTAATCACCGCGCTGTGCTCCCTATTTTTCATGAGAGCCGCCCCCGCCGAAATCGTCAATATCCCGGATACGAACCTCCGCGCAGCGATTCTCAAGAAACTCAACAAACCCAACCCCAAAGCCGCCATCACCAAATCGGACATGCTGCGCCTGACGGAGTTGCGTCTTGAGGATGTCAGCACTTCCACACTCACGGGACTCGAACACGCCACAAATCTGAAAACACTTTATTTAACCTGGGATGCCGCAGTGCATCCCACCGAAAGGTACAACTACACCTCGGATGTCTCACCGCTCACAAACTTGACACAACTGAAAGTCCTGGTTCTGAATCACAGTAACATCAGAGATGTATTGCCGCTCGCAAACTTGAAAAACTTGACAGTGCTGGAACTTAACAATAACAACATCGTAGATGTATCGCCGCTCGCAAACTTAATACAACTCATCGAACTGCGTCTTTCCTCCAATCGCATCGTGGATGTGTCCGCGCTCGCCGGTTTGGTAAACCTGACAAGACTGGAACTTAACATGAACGACATCGCAGATGTGTCCGCGCTCACCGGTTTGGCAAACCTGACAAGACTGGAACTTTCTAACAACTCTATAGTAGATGTATCGCCGCTCGCAAACTTGACACAACTCATGGCGATGAACCTTAGTACTACCCGCATAATAGATGTATCGCCGCTCGCAAACTTAACACAACTTATCGAACTGGATCTTTCCAGCAATGGCAATCGCATCGTAGATGTGTCCGCGCTCACCGGATTGACGAATTTAACAAGACTGGCCTTTAGATACAGCTTTCCGTTCTCAGATTGTATATCTCTCACGCACTTGACGAATTTAACAGAACTGGACCTTGGATACAATGACATAGTAGATGCATCCGCTGTCGCCGACTTGACAAATCTGGCACGTCTGCGTCTTAACAACTGCCGCATTTCAGATGTATCTTGGCTCGCCAGTTTAACATACCTCACAGTGCTGGACCTTTCCGGTAACGAGATATCAGATCTTTCACAACTTACCCATTGCAAAAACCTGACGGAGTTGTCTCTTGACAAAAATCCACTCTCGGATCTGACACCGCTCGCTGAACTCACACAACTGAAACGGCTATGGATTAACAACCCCGTCAACCTAAACAATACGATTGTAGACGTGTCACCCCTTGGCAGCCTAATACACTTAAAAGAGTTATCTCTTGACCGCAATACGATCGTGGATGTGTCGCCACTCGGGAACCTAATACACCTAAAAGAGTTATCTTTTTTCGGCAATGTGATCGTGGATGTGTCACCCCTTGGGAACCTAACACATTTAACCGACTTGGATCTTGACCACAATGCGATCGTGGACGTGTCGCCACTCGGGAACCTAACACACCTAATACGCTTGGAGGCTGGGTCCAACAACATTTCTGATATTTCACCGCTCACCGTGCTAACACAATTGAGAAGTCTGGAACTTCGGGACAATCCGCTAAATGCTGAGGCTTTCAACGTACATATCCCCGCAATGACTGCGAATGGGACAGAGGTCAACACTGTCATTCCTGTTCCACGATAGAAAGTTTAGACAATGTGAATGCCCATTAGCGGCATTTACACTGTTTGAGATGGAAAGCCAATCCCTTAAAAAAGAGAACACATCAGGAGCGTTTGTATGAAAAGATGTTTCGCGATCTGCTTAATAGGGCTGATGAGCTTGCCCCTCTTTTCTCTCAGCGGCTGCCACAAGTTCGGGACACGCCAAGAAGCAACAGGGGACGATTTACGGACATCCCCTAAAGGTATGGTACGCATCCCCGCAGGTATGTTTCAAATGGAAAGTCATGAGGATGACGATATGTTTATCCAGAAAAAAATTTTGCCTCCCGTTTATGTGAATGCCTTTTATATGGATAAACGTGAGGTGACGAATGTGCAGTATAAACGTTTTATTGATGCCAACCCGACGTGGCGAAAAGACCGCATCGCCCCGAAATTTCACGATGGAGATTACCTGAACTCCTGGCGCGACAATACCTATCCACACGGGAGAGGCGACCGTTCTGTCGTGAATGTGAGTTGGTATGCGGCGATGGCTTATACGGCGTGGGTAGGAAAGCGTCTGCCGACGGAGGCGGAGTGGGAGAAGGCTGCTGATGAAGGTGGCTGGAAAAAGAAAACGCAGGGGTTACCGTTTACATAGTTCGCTGATAGGCTAAACGCTTCGGGATAAACTGATACCAGAAAATCTTTTACACAGAAGCATCCACCGGCAACCGTAGCAACACTTCCGTCCCCTCATCGGGAATGCTGTCAATCTCTACCGTGCCGCCATGCTCTTCAAGGATCCGTTTGACATTCGCTAACCCAAGTCCTGTGCCTCTCGGCTTCCGGGTGAAAAACGGTTCAAAGAGATGTTCTAAATCCGCCGCGGGTATCCCGATGCCTGTGTCCTTAACCTTGATACAGACGCTATCGTTTTCCGTAAAGGTGGACACCCGCAGCACCCCACCTTGCGGCATCGCCTCCATAGCATTCAGGACCACATTCATAGACGCCTGCTTCAGTTTATCTGAATCAAATTGGATTTCTGGGGTTTCAGGTAACACATCTAAGACAAGGTGGATGTTGTGGTGCGCTAAGTTGGCTTCCATCAAAGATAGAACCGTTTGTAGGATAGGGGTAATCCGCTGTTGTTTCAGGTCAAGCGACGCCGGACGTGCGAAGTCCATTAAACCTTTCACAATGGTATCAATTCGCTCAATTTCCTCAAGAATATAACGAACGGATTGCTGATGTTTCCCTGCCGACATTTCGGGCGACATTTCCGGCTTCTGCAGCAACATCTGTGCCAACATCCGCATAGACGACAGCGGGTTTCGGATCTCGTGCGCGAAGGAGGCGGACATTTTTCCCGCTGTTGCCAACCGTTCCGCTTGAATTAACTGATCTCTCGATGCTTTGAGATCCCTGGTCATCTGATTGAATGCAGCCGCGAGATCGCCAATTTCATCGTGCGTCTTAATCTCACACTGTTCGTCCAGGTCGCCCGTCGCGACACGAGCCGTAGAATCGACCAAAACCTTAATCGGGTTCGTCAAATTCTTACCGATTCGGTAACTGATAAAAGCAATCAGTGCCATAACGAGAACCCCAATACCTAACATATACCATGTCAGCGTCCGTTTCGCTTCGGCTATCTTTTCCATCGGACGCAATAAGCAGTAGAACCTTTCAGGAGGGAGTGAGAGATAAAAAACCTTGTAAGGCTTTCCAGCAAGCACCACATCGTGTGTAATAGGGATGTTGCTGGCTTCTCGGAGGTGATCTTTGACTTCACGCAGCCGCATTTTTTCCGCCAAGTTTGCCCAATCCTGCTCAGTATCAGAAAGCCCAACTAACGTGCTGTCGTTAAGCGTGTAATCGGAACCGAAAACCATAATTTCTACACTATACGCTTTCTTGATTTTTTCACTCGGTTCCCGAATAAACCCAGTCTCTACGATGGTGTCGAGCCAACCTTGAGTTTCACGTGTAAACTGTTCACTGTATTTCCACGCAAACAATTCAACTGTTAGCAATGGCACAAAGATAGTGACACACGCAAATAGGATCAGAAAAGGAAGAACGATTTTGGTTTGAATGCTATACCGACGCATCAGAATCTCTCTTTTGGGGCGCGACCCTCGGCCTTTTTCATTAAACCTGAAGTTGTATCAGTATACCGCAAAGCGGTCGGCATGTCAACACGCCGCAAACTTATGGCAGAGCCATTCAATTGTCACAAATCTCTCTTGTGGGAGGACAAATCTCTCTTGTGGGAGGGGTTTGTAACCCCGATTTGTGCCGAAAGTCACAAAATCTCTCTTGTGGGAGGGGTTTGTAACCCCGATTTGTGCGAAAAAAAACGAACAAAAACCTTCTTTAATCTGTCTAAAGCACGGGGAAAACAGACTTAACATTAAAAAAATTGGAACTTTCTGACACCTGCGGTGTGTAAATTTTAAGCCAACTCGCGTTCGCTTGAGGCATCGTGAACCCAAGTCCCTTAAACTTAACTCGATACGGAGAAAAAACATGATGAACACTCGAAAATCCACCAGCGCATACACAGCCTCGGAACTTGAGCACATTGACGAGGATGAACTCGTCAATCGGTTTCAGAATGGTGACATAGAGGCTTTTAATCCGCTCGTTCTTAAATATCAGAAGAAAATATATAACCTTATTTATCAGCGAATTCGTGATCGAGAAATAGCAAAAGATATTAGCCAAGAGGTATTTTTGAAAGCGTTTAAAGCATTGCCTGACTTCAAGGGCGGCTCTGCGTTTTACAGTTGGATTTACCGAATCGCTATCAATAGTAGCATCGACTTTCAGCGGCGGCGTAACCGTAACAGAGTCCTGACGTTTGAAGAATTACCACCTGATGCTGACGAGGTTCTGAGGATGTCGGATGCGCACCCGTCCCCCGAGAAACTTCTTGAAGAAAAGGAACTTGGTAAGATCATTCGAGAGGCGGTGCGGAAACTCCCACCCGGTCAGCGGCGTGTTTTCAATCTGCGGCACCGAAGGGAATTGGCAATTAAAGAGATCGCAGTTTTGTTAAACAGATCAGAAGGCACAATTAAAACACATTTACATCACGCCCATCGGCGTCTCCAAGGTATGCTGCTCCCTTACCTACGCAATGAGCCGTTGGAATGGCATTCAGAAACTTAGGATGGCGTAACAATTTCCTTGACACCATATTTTTTATGTGGTATAATTAAAAAATAGAGATTTTGAAATTAGGTGGGATGGCTGAGTGGACGAAGGCGGCGGTCTTGAAAACCGTTGTGGCGTAAGCCACCGTGGGTTCGAATCCTACTCCCACCGCCATTATGGATAAAGATAAAAGGGTTGGAGTGGACGAAGGCGGCGGTCTTGTCTTTTGATAAAGGGCGTTGTGGCGTAAGCCACCGTGGGTTCGAATCCTACTCCCACCGCCAGAGGGAGAGGTGCAGGAGTGGTTGAACTGGACTGCCTGCTAAGCAGTTATGGCGTAAGCCATCGTGGGTTCGAATCCCACCCTCTCCGTTCACTACGCGCCTGTAGCTCAGTGGATTAGAGCATCTGACTACGGATCAGAAGGCCGGGGGTTCGAATCCTCTCAGGCGCTTCAAAGGTATTTGCTGACAAATTTGGATAACGATTCCTACTGGATGGGACACGCTCTCAAATTAGCCCAACAGGCAGGCGAAAAAGGAGAAGTACCCGTTGGGGCACTCCTTGTAAGCGGCGATCGCCTCATCGCTGAGGCATTTAACTTACGCGAAACACGCGGCAGCCCGATCGCACACGCCGAAATGCTGGTCCTACAAGCCGCATCCGAAAAAATTGGCAACTGGCGATTTGTGGATACGACGCTCTATGTGACGTTGGAACCCTGTCCAATGTGTGCCGGCGCAATTGTGTTGGCGCGTATCCCAAGAGTTGTTTACGCAGCAACAGACCCGAAATCAGGGGCAGCCGGAACGCTCTATAATATCCTTCAAGATGAACGACTGAACCATCGGGTTGAATTGGTCAGTGGAGTATGCGCAGAAGAAAGCAGTGCCCTTCTGAAGTCCTTTTTTCAGAAACGCCGCCAGAAATCCGAATAAATAGCAGGCGGTGCTTCAGTGTATCGTGAAGACTGATAACCAATAAGGAGAGATGCAGGAGTGGTTGAACTGGACAGTCTCGAAAACTGTTGTGGCGCAAGTCACCGTGGGTTCGAATCCCACTCTCTCCGTTTTTCATCTTTTTTGGAGTCGAGTTGTAAAGCGTAAGCGGTTCAAGCATCGTAACAGTTGCGTGAATGCCGCAAGTCGCTCTTTACTTTAACTGACAACCGATGACTGATAACCGATAACCATTACGGGGCAGTAGCTCAGTTGGGAGAGTGCATCCCTCGCACGGATGAGGTCACGGGCTCAAATCCCGTCTGCTCCATTTTTACTGTTACCTTGCGGTTAAACTTCGGGCGTTGGCACTATCGAATGCGTTGCTCAAATCCGCCTGTGTGTTTTTGCTTGGGTATTTCTGCGTGTTGTTGCAGGCTGCTGTCTTAAGCTAATTTTACAAAACGCATAGTCCGTAATGAAATGGAGGGGTGTTTTTGCTTGGGTATTTTTGCGTATTGCTTGGGTGTTTCCCATGGGTATACGCAAAGGCGCGTCAAACATGAAGCCCACCTGACCGAACCGCAAGGTAAAATTAAAATATGGAGAGATGCAGGAGCTGGCTGAACTGGCATGACTGGAAATCATGTGTGCTGTTTTGCAGTACCGTGGGTTCGAATCCCACTCTCTCCGCCACACTTTTTAATGATTGCTTCTGGGCTGCTGCGGACGGTGTCCTTGCAGTGTTTCAATTGTTAACGAACCATTCATAAACGCAAACACGTTTTTTAACAATTTTAAATCGGGGTCGACAACGGACACCCCACTCAGACAGAATCGTTAAAAAAACGCCTTGGCTATGCTAGGTGGGGAGGTAGCGGTGCCCTGTATCTGCAATCCGCTAAAGCAGAACTGAATCCCCAGGATGCGGCCTGTTTCTGTGGGGACTGTCCCACGCACGTGGTGTTGAGGGTTGGGTCTTGAGCAACGGACGCTTGTTGAACCCCGTCAGGTCCGGAAGGAAGCAGCGGTAAATGAGTCGCTCGTGTGACGCAAGGGTGCCTGACCTGAGCTAACGACGCGGGCAACGCCTGGAGACGCTTGTCAACCCTGGGTGCATAGTCATCTTTTCGGCGGATTCATTGGAGTAGACACACCTTATTCCGATGTACATGTTATGCAAGGAAGGATTGCCTGATGTCTTACGAGGTTCTCGCTCAAAAATGGCGTCCCCAAAACTTCAGCGACGTTGTCGGACAGGAACACATTACCACGACGCTCAAAAATCAGATCCTTTCCGAACGCATCGGGCATGCTTACCTTTTTTGGGGACCGCGCGGCACCGGGAAAACCACAATCGCGCGTATCCTTGCCAAAGCCGTCAATTGTCCCAACCGCATTCAAGAAACCCAATTTGACGCTATTAAAACAGCAGAACCTTGCAATCAATGCGAATTTTGCCACGAAATTTCGCACGATAGATCCTTTGACGTAATTGAGATGGATGCCGCCTCCAATCGCGGTATTGATACAATCCGAGACCTCCGTGAAAACGTTAAACTCTCGCCAGCGACCTGCCCTTACAAAATTTATATCATAGATGAAGCGCACATGCTCTCCACGGAGGCATTCAACGCCTTACTGAAAACGCTTGAAGAGCCGCCGCCCCATGTCATATTTATCTTGGCAACAACCGAGCATGCTAAGATCCCGAAGACAATCAGTTCTCGTTGTCAGGATTTCGATTTTCGATACCTCGAAGATGAAAAGATAATCGAACGTTTGCAGTTAATTGCCCAAGAGGAAGGTATTTCAGCGGATCTGGATGTACTCACCCTCATCACGCGTCAATCCGAGGGATGTCTGCGCGATGCAGAAAACCTATTGGAACTCGTTTCCGCCACTGGAAAAGATTTAACAATCGAAGCCGTTGAACAGACCATCGGACTCGGTTCCAGCTCCCTCCTTCAGGAACTTGCCGAAGCAATTACGGAAAGAGGTCTCGCAAAGGGGCTGAAAACTCTCAGTAACCTGACGAAGCAAGGCACAGACTTGTCGCAATGCTTGGATCAACTGATCGGTTATTTCCGGGATTTACGGCTTTTAGCAATCGACAGCAGCCTCAGTGAACAGGTTCAGAGTCCCAAGTCAGATATCCCCAGACTCAAGCAGAAAGCAGAACAGATGTCGGTAAACAGGTTGTCCCGGATTATCAAAATTTTGATGCACACCAATCAAGACATCAAACAGTATGGTTATCCACAACTTCAATTAGAGACAGCGCTCATCCAACTTAACTCGCTTGAAGAAGGCATGCCCCTTGAGGAAGTCATCGGTAAATTATCGGCATTAGAGCAAAAATTCGATGCAGCCGGGCTTTCAGCCCTCAGTACGCAACCGTCAGTAATCGGCAGTCACCAATCGGCAGCCGATTCTCGGAAACCAGAGAACCGGGGAACAGTTCCGGAATTCGGGGATATAAACCCCTCCTATGATAACAACCGACACAAGGGCCTACCGAGAACCGAGAACCGAGAACCGAGAACCATTCCCGCTGACAGCCAGCCTAATGTTTCACACGGGCTCAGAGACTTGAAAGATCTCCCTTCATTTTGGGATGAGATAAAATCAAAACTCCCTGTGATGTTCAAGCACGCATTACCAGAGGGATCCGTCCCCACTGTGAATGGCACAAACACGGTCGAAATTCCGTGTTCACCCTCCAACTTTTTTATGATAACGGATGAAGACCAAAAACTTGTAGCCGATATCCTAAAACAGGAGGTCGGCAAACCCGTAAAAATCGAATTGGTTGCTTCAAATACAGTGTCAGAATCGGTGGTGTCCGAGGATGAACCAAAAGAAACAGAACAGAAAACACGAATGATGCGCACGGTTGAAGCCCAAGATGATCCACAACTTAAAGCCGCTCTTGACCTTTTCGAGGCAAAGGTTGTAGACACTCAGTAACCATAGTTAGAAAAATGACTATGCTCGATTGTATTCCGCATAGGTCTCGCCAAGAACGAGCGGATCGTTTCATCCGATCAAGTCTTGGAAAAAACCATTGCGGAACGCGTAGGGGCGAGGGACCTCGCTCCTACAGAGCCATAACGGAAGGACCATAGTTAAAAAAATGAAAATGAACGACTTGATGAAACAAGCACAGCAAATGCAGAAGCGAATGCTTGAAATTCGAGAGGAACTCGCAAACCGCACCGTTGAAGCAACTGTCGGGGGGGGTATGGTAACCGCTGTTGTCAATGGACAGCAGGAAATCGTATCGCTCCGAATTACACCAGAGGTGGTCGACCCGGAAGATACAGAAATGCTTGAAGACCTCATCGTCGCGGCAGTCAATGAAGCATTGCAACAGTCGCAAGAAATGATGTCGGCAGAAATGAGCAAATTGACCGGTGGCATTAAAATACCGGGGCTCCCATAGTTTTTGACGATTGAATAGAGACCCATAATTAGAAAAATGCAAGAATACCCGAAACCGCTGGCGAAGCTCATAACCGAGCTCCAAAAGCTGCCAACGATCGGTCAGAAGACAGCGCAACGCTTGGCATTTTTTATGCTAAAGTTACCTGACCCTGAGACTGCCCAAATTGCTGAAGCCATCGCACAGGTAAAACAACACCTATCTTATTGCGATGTATGTGGTGCTATTACAGACACAAATCCCTGCTATATCTGTACAAATCCGCGCCGCGATCGGCAGGTAATTTGCGTCGTTGAAGAATCTGATGATCTTTGGGCAATTGAGAGAACCAACGGTTATAAGGGGCTCTACCATGTACTCGGTGGTGTGCTTTCACCCTTGGACGGGACAGGACCCGACGAACTCGGAATCAATACCCTCTTTCAACGAATTCGGGATGCCACTGTAAATGGAGAACCCGTGCGCGAAGTAATTCTTGCTACAAACTGGACAACAGAAGGACAAGCGACCGCACTTTACCTTACACAACACTTGGAAACCTTTGAAGTCGCTGTCACTCGAATTGCTTACGGGATTCCCGTCGGAGGCGATTTGGAGTACATTGATGAGGTAACGCTTGCAAAAGCACTTGAAGGTAGACGAAAAGCCTAAGCCTGCAACACCGGCGCAGGGTGTTTCTGCGTATTTCTGCGTATTGCAGGGTGTTTTTGCTTGGGTATTTCTGTAGATTTCTTCAACTCGAACACGAAAATTGTTAATTTCACAGAGACTATGACTTATCCGCAAGGTATACTTAAAATATGGTTCGTCGCACTTTTAATCAGTTTGCAGTGCGGCATATTTAGTATTGCGTGTGCAGAGCCGGATTCAGAGGGTTTCCGAAATGGTGGACTCAGAAACTCGACTCGCGATAGCGTCAAGACCGCGCGCGAAGCGAACGCTGCTTTTAACGCACAACGCGCCTTTGACATGTTAGAAAAACAGTGTAATTTCGGACCGCGTCCCCCCGGTTCGGTGGCACATCGCGAAACGCAGAATTTTCTATTCGCAGAACTTCAGAAATATGCAAACAGCGTAGCCCTTCAACCCCATCAGTATAAAACAAAAACGGGAACCACGCTCCATCTAAACAATATCTTGGCAGAATTTGGACCATCAACGGGTGGTGAGACACTTTTACTCGCAGCACATTGGGATACCCGTCCTTTCGCCGACCGGGACCCAAAGAGAGAAAATCAGGATAAACCGATCCTTGGTGCCAATGATGGTGCCTCCGGTGTTGCTGTCCTCCTTGAAATGGCGAGAGTCCTTAAGGAACACCCACCCCCACGTAGAGTTGTTATCGTTCTTTTCGATGGCGAGGATTACGGTAGGTCAGTCGAGGATATGTTTATCGGCTCTCGATTTTTCGCTCGAAATTTGGGGAAGTGGAGACCGGATTATGGAATCTTGTTAGACATGATCGGAGACAAGGATTTGGCACTCCCGATTGAACGCTATTCTTGGAATGCCAATCGAGGTTTCGCGGAGGCAATCTGGCAGCGCGCAGCAACGCTCGGTTTAGCACCGTTTCAACGCCGTTTAGGGGATGCCATTTTGGACGATCACATCCCGCTAATCGAGGTGGGGATTCCGATGGTAAATATTATCGACTTTACTTATCCCTATTGGCATACAGTGGAAGATACAGTCGATAAATGCAGTCCAAAAAGCCTGGAAATTGTCGCGACACTTGTTATTAGCATCATTTACGATGGACTCTAATGAACTATCAGCTATCGGTTTTCAGTTAAGAGGTAAGAGGTTTTCGTTTTTAGGGTTATAAGTGGTAGGTTAAGAGTGGAATTTTACCAATAGCCTCTTAACTTATAACTTACCACTCAAACTCCTCTCTTGTAACTGACAACTGACAACTGACAACTGACAACCATTAAAAAATGAATACGTATCAAAAACATTACGACGTTATCGTAGTCGGAGCCGGGCATGCAGGGTGTGAAGCCGCACTTGCCGCCGCACGAATGGGCTGCGAAACGCTCATCGTTACTATCAATCTCGATACGATCGCGAAGATGTCTTGCAACCCCGCTATTGGTGGACTTGCCAAGGGACATCTCGTTAAAGAAATAGACGCCCTCGGCGGGGAGATGGCGAAAAATATTGACAAGACCGGAATCCAATTCCGGCGTTTAAATACCAAAAAAGGACCCGCAGTTCGATCAAGCCGCGCGCAAGCCGATAAAAAGGCGTACCAAGATGAGATGAAACGCGTCCTTGAGGCACAGAAACGGCTCGACATCAAACAAGTATTAGTTGAGGAACTACTCGTCGAAAAAGGGCGATGCATCGGAATCCTGAGCCAGACAAAAACCGCTTATTTCGGAGAGACTGTGATTCTAACGACAGGCACTTTCCTGAAAGGCATAATCCATATCGGCGATGTGTCGTATAGTGCCGGGAGAGCAGGCGAGTCTTCCGCAGAGAAACTTTCTGAAAGTTTTTTAAATCTTGGGTTTGAAATTGGTCGGCTCAAAACTGGCACTCCGCCACGCGTCAACGCCCAAACCGTTGATTTCAGCGAAATGGAAATTCAACCGGGCGATGAAAATCCGCGTCCCTTCTCGTTTTTAACCCAACGGATTACACAGCCCCAACTCCCCTGTTACCTGACATACACGAATCAACAAACGCACAAAGTAATCCGTGAAAACCTCCACCGATCCGCGATGTACAGTGGTCGTATCGTCGGCATCGGGCCCCGTTACTGCCCCTCAATTGAGGATAAGGTTGTCCGCTTCGCAGAGAAGACGGAACATCAAGTCTTCGTGGAACCTGAGGGACGAGATACCGACGAAATCTATCTCAACGGTATATCTGCGAGTCTACCTGAAGATGTACAGGTGGAGATGGTCCATAGCATCAAGGGGTTAGAGAATGCTGAGATTATGCGCTTCGGGTACGCCGTCGAGTATGATTTCGCACCCGCGACGCAACTGCAACCGACACTTGAGACAAAGCAGGTGCCAGGGCTCTATTTCGCAGGACAACTCAATGGAACCACAGGCTACGAGGAGGCCGCTGCGCAAGGGCTGATGGCAGGGATCAACGCTGCTTTAAAGGTGAAAGGTCAGAATCCTCTGGTCCTCGACAGATCGCAAGCTTACATAGCAGTCCTTATTGATGATTTGGTTACCTTGGACATCCGGGAACCTTACCGTATGTTCACATCGCGTGCCGAATACAGGTTAGCGCTGCGAGAGGACAATGCAGATTTGCGACTCACCGAAATTGGTAGGCAGATCGGACTCGTTGATGATGACAGATATCACCAGTTCCAAAAGAAGGCTGCCGCTGTCGAAACGGAATTGGGACGTTTACAGGAAACCCTTCTCAAACCGACACCTGCGACGCTGGAGCGTTTGGCGAGTATTCTGGAGACGGGTGAATTGAAGCAACCCACATCCTTGGCAGAACTTTTGAAACGCCCCGAACTGCATTACGAGCAGATAACCGAAATCGTGCCGCCCGTTGAATCCTTGGCTCCTGCTGTGACTGAGCAGGTGGAAATCCAGATAAAATATGACGGATATATTCAACGACAACAGCGGCAGATTCATCAATTTAAAAAATTGGAAAATTTCCGAATCCCTGATGCCTTCGACTATGCCAACGTTCACGGGTTAAAAACGGAAGCGCGTGAGAAACTCGCAAGGATCCGGCCCGCCTCCATCGGGCAAGCATCACGCTTGCCTGGTGTTTCGCCAGCGGATATTTCGATCTTGACGGTCATCCTTCATCAATACAACGCAAAACAGCAGTCGGCAGGATAGGGGTCAGAGTTAATAGTTGTCAGTCTTCGGTTTTCGGTTAAGAGGGTTTCTTGTAACGATCTTCGCAAGTCTTGGAATATGCCAAACTGGGGTAAATTGTTACCGAACATTTCTTGTAACTGACAACCGATAACTGAAAGGATTTTCGTAGACGGGGAAGCCCATAAGGGCTTCATACCCGGGGAAGCCCACACGGGCTTCATACCGTTGATTCTGATTCATCCGAACCGAAAACCACTAAGAGGCATGGCAATTGGCGAGGTACGAGCAGGACTTAAAAGAGACGTTCAATCATTACGGATTTCCGTTAACTGAACATCAGGTGTCACAATTCAATCTGTATCGCACGCAATTACTGCAGTGGAATCAACACATGAATCTAACTGCAATCACGGATAATGATGAGATCGTTCATAAACATTTTCTGGATTCGCTAAGTGTCTTGGAATATATCTCGTTGCGGAGTGGTGATGCTGTGATTGATATTGGGACGGGTGCCGGATTCCCGGGAATCGCATTAAAAATCTGCATGCCTGATATACGGTTAACACTTGTTGAATCATCAAAAAAAAAGGTGAGTTTCCTAAAATTTATAGTCGCCCAATTGCATCGGCATCAGGCGGTAAACGCACAGCAAAGGGTAGACGTTGAAATATTCGCGGAACGTGCGGAAATTTGTGCACAACAGCAGAAACATATTGGCGCATACGATTGGGTTTTCACCCGTTACGTCGCAGCAATTCGAGACTCGGCACCGTATTGCCTATCGCTGCTGAAGCCGACGGGAAAGTGGGTGGCTTATAAGTCCGGCGATGCAACTATCGAGAACGAAATTAACAATAGTTCGGCATGCCTCAAGGCACTCGGAGGAACCGTCGAAACTGTCTTAAAGAATCCAAGGTTCAATCGAAGTTATGTTGTGATACACCGCGGCACCCCATAATCTGCGTTCTAAACGACTTCAAATGAATCTCTCCAGTGGAGAGTTCCCATGGCTTCGCAGTGTCCTGCAAGTCTCTATAAACGTGCGAAGCATAAAATAGGAATTCCTTTTAAGCACTCCAGCGGGGTGCCATGTCTATAGCCAGGAGCAATAGTTTAAAAAATGAATGTTGAGATAACGATTGCGAAGAAAAATATCTCTATCCTTCATATAGAAGGAAAGATTCTGGGAAATGCATCTGACGCGTTCCGTAAAGAAATGAGCGAACAACTTCAAACTGGACGCGATAAGTTAGTGGTTGATTTAATGAACGTGCCGTTAATTGATAGCAGCGCGTTAGGGGCAATTGTAATCACTTTGAAGTCCTGTCAGCAATCGGGTGGAAAGTTAGTGTTACTCAATCCTCAGAAAGCCGTTAGAGAAGTTTTGGAGGTAACGAAACTCAGCACTGTCATTGAGATTTATGATAGGGAAGAAGACGCATGCAATGCCTTTTTCTAATATTCCTTCAAGTATGGAGCCCTGGGCTGAACGAACCGCGAGGTAAAATTAAAAGTTAAGCCAAAGCGTGTAGCACGTAATGAAATTAGGTTCTCCTTAAATGGCATAATTTGTCTTAGCTTTACATTTGGAGTGCGGATATACGGAGAGGCACATGAACCCTGAAACGCAGCTGGCCGAACCGCAAGGAATAATTAAAAAACCGCAAGGTAAATTAAAAAAATTTAACGTGGGGCTACGCGGTCAGCAGGTAGTTCTGTTTCTCTTAGTTTCTCTGATGCCGTTGTTCGCCGTTGCCTTGACCATCAAATTTTTAGGCGAAAACGCGCTGAAGGAGTCTATTGGCGAAAATCTTGTGCTATTGGCGCAAGAGAAACTTGCCCGGGCAGACACTGCTATCTCCGAAAAGATCGAAAAAATTCAAGCCGAGCTGCCAAATATCCAACGAGCGGTTGTGTATTCAAACACGGCAAACGAGGAACAGAGCGTATTTTTCAGTGCTTGGGCGCAATTGGAGGACAGTCTTCGTCTCCTTGAGACTTACGCAGGCTATAAAACTGAAGTAACCATTACGAATGCCTTCGGGTATGTTCTACGTTCAAACAACCAACAGTTGGATTATGACACCACGAAAATGTTCCCACATCGAGTGCAGGACAAGGACTGGTGGCAAAAAGCCTATAACAACGGCATAGGTTATCCATTTGTGGAAGATATCGTCTATGATGAAGGACGAGGTGTACATTTTCTTCCAATCGCACTCCCAATACGTGCAGCGACCCAAGGCTCCGTTACACAGAAAAAAAATAACGCAGTCGGTGTGCTAAGAACATTTCTGTTTTTACCGGAGCTTACCGGTTTAGTTCAATCGCTACCGGAATTGGCGGAAACGTATACGATTCTAACGAGTTCATCTGGCAAAATTATTGCAGCTTCACCCCAAAGCGAGTATCGAATAGAGAGTTACATTGAGATGAGCAATGCCGCAGAGGAGGCAATTATTGAAGCAAAAAAAGGCAGTCATGGAAAGTCTTACGCCTATGAATCCGAAGGTGAGACAGATACTTTCGGTGAACCTCGTATCTATGGGTGGGCGCGAACGCAACTCTCAAGTATGGAGCCTTGGAAGGTTCAACAAAACTTTAGCAACTGGATACTCTTTACGTCGCGTCCGATCTCATCGGCTTACGCTGGCGTTGGCAGACTGAACAGATATATTTTTTATGTTACCATCGGGTCAAGTTGTATCGTTATATTAATTGCGTGGTGGGCTGCACAGCGCATAGCCACACCTATATTGAAAGTCGCACAAGCAGCACGGAGCATCGGACAAGGTGAATTTGATAGCGAAATCACGGTTGATACCGATAATGAAGTGGGTGTACTTGCTGAAGAATTCAATGAGATGCGTCGGAATCTGAAAAATGCCGTTGATCGATTAACACAGGAAGAGAAAAAACTTACAGCTATTGTAGACAATCTCGGTGAAGGTTTAATTGTTGTTGATCCGACTGGGCGTGTGCTCTATGTCAATCCTGTAGCTGAACGGCTGCTGAATTTAGAGGATACTGCTGCCTACGAAAATTTTATTGCTGTTGATGCGGCAAACGGTACAATCTGCTGGACAAAAACAGTGGAGAGGGAAGGGAATACAGAAATCGATAGAAGAACTGTTGATATGGAAATATTGTCCTTCTCTCGGCGCGAAGGCACACAACACCAGACAATGGTCGTCGAAGTGAATATTGATGGTAATGGACAGAACGGCTTAACGCTCAACGCCTCTTCGACGCTATCTAACAAGGCACGAGTTGAGAGTCAAAATTCTCGAGTACTCCGTATCATCGCAAGCCATTTTTCCGATGAACATAATAACATCGTCGGCACCGTTTATGTCTTTGATGATATTACCGATGAACACGAAATAGAAAAAATGAAGTCGGAGTTCGTTTCGCTTGTATCACATGAACTGCGAACCCCACTAACATCCATCATCGGATTTATTTCGCTAATACTTGAGGGAAAAACTGGTAAAATTAATCGGAAACAGCACGAAAGTTTGAGCCGAGCGCATCGTCAATCGAAGCGGCTCGCCGCTCTTATTAATGACCTGCTCGACATCTCCCGAATTGAAGCCGGACGTATCGAGATGAAGCAGGAGCGGGTACAGATAGACAGAATCGCCAAACGGCGAATTGAGGAACTCCGTCCACAAGCAGACCAGAAAGCTATCTCTCTACTTTTTGAAAGGCAGTCTGATCTGTCACCTATGATTGGGGATGCAGATCGGATTGGGCAAGTTTTTATTAACCTCATCGGAAATGCCATCAAATTCACACCAGAGAGCGGGAAGGTAACAGTAAGGATATCGAAATCTCAGCAGAATCGAAGTGTAACCGATGGATTCCATGTGGAAGTCATTGATACAGGTCCAGGAATTCCGCCTGAAGATAGAGAGAAGGTGTTTGACAAATTCCGACAACTCGGAAGTGTCCACACACGGAAACCACAAGGCGGCACTGGTTTGGGACTTTCAATTGCCGCTGGGATAGTTGAAGCACACGGCGGACAATTATGGGTGGATAGCGGCGATAACGGCTGCGGATGCAACTTCCAGTTTTTTATGCCGTTGGAAAAAAGGGAAAATGACTGAAACGATTTTAATTGTCGATGACGATCTTGACATCCTTGAATTGCTAAAAATGAACCTTGAACCGGAAGGCTATAACGTCCGAACCGCGAACAATGGTGAGAGCGCGGTCCAAAGCGCATGCGCGAACCCTCCGGATCTCATTCTTCTTGATGTCATGATGCCACAGAAAAGCGGCTTTGAGGTCATTGAAGAGCTAAAAAATATCGAACATACAAAAAATGTGCCAATCATTTTAGTAACCGCTCGTGGACAGACAGAAGATAAAGTCCTCGGTTTAGATACAGGCGCAGACGATTATATTACGAAACCTTTTGATCTCCGTGAGGTAACCGCACGGGTCGAAGCCGTCTTAGGTAGAACTCGACCCATTAAATACATTAATCCGTTAATGCGCGCAATGGGAGATAAGTTCAGCGAGGAAGGATTGCAGCAACTCGCTGGACATCTTCAAGCCGCTGCCGCTATTCAAAATAAATTGTTACCAGAACAGGCACCAAGTCTTGAAGAATTTGATATCGAGACCCTGCTCCAAAGTTCAACATCCGTTTCTGGTGATTTCTATGACTTCATCCCCTTGAATGAGACACAGATCGGACTCGTTCTCGGGGATGTAAAAGGCAACGGTATACCTGCAGCACTATTGATGGTCATGATTCGGACGGCACTCCGCTTGCTCTGCCATGAGGAAGACACCCCCGCGTCAATCCTCAAACGGGTGAATGACTTGGTGGTCCGAGACACTGAGGCAGATCTGTTCGCAACAATGGTTTACGGTATATTGGATATAGCAAATTCAACCTTTACATATTCAAATGGCGGGCACTGTTACCCATTCCACTGGAAGCATACCGGCGAGATGGGGGTCTTAAAGACAGAAGGCATGTTGATAGGCGCATTTGAGGAAGCGACATTTTCAAGCGACATCTGTGAGCTATCTCCCGGTGATATCCTCGTTTTCTATACCGATGGTATTACCGAAACGGAAACGCGAAAAAGTGAGGTTACAGCGGGGAACACCAGTCAGAAAGAGGAAGAAGATTCATCAGAAAACGGCTTGCCGATTACTGAGAGCCACTATGGAACAGATAGGCTTGCCACCTGTATTGCCAAAAACGTCGGATTGTCAGCATCGGCATTATGTGATGCGATTGTTAACGATCTAACGCTGTTTAGTGGAAGTACAAATCCGCATGATGACAGGGCATTAATTATTATTAAGCGCGATATTTAAAATAGTTGTCAGTTATCAGTCGCCGGCTAAAACGGGTTTGGGGACAATCTACCCAGACTTGACGTATTCCAGAGAGGCGAATTGTTAAAAAGAGACCTCTTAACTGAAACGGGGAACTAATAACCGACAACTGATAACTATAAAAGAAGGAGCTTCAAACGTGGGCGAGAGAACTGAACAGGTTATTACGCTTTCTCTCCCAAGTTCAATGCGGCATGTTGATCTACTCAAAGTTATTGTCACTGAGATTTTGAAAGAAACAGATTTCACAGAGGACATCCAAGAGCAGGCTAACCGTGCTGTCATTGAAGCGGGTATAAACGCGACCAAACACAGCAACAAAGAGGGACCGGAAAAACAAACGACTTTTCAGCTGATTTTTGCTGAAGACCAATTCAATGTTGCCATTGGGGATGACAGTGAGGAAGCTACGCCCGAGGAGACTGAAACTGAACGGGTGGTTAGACTTTCACTCCCAAGTTCGATGCGACATGTTTACCTACTCGACGTTGTTGTCACTGAGATTTTGAAAGAAACAGATTTCACAGAGGACATCCAAGAACAGATTAACCTTGCTGTCATTGAAGCGGGTACAAACGCTATCAAACACGGTAATAAAGAGAATCCAATTAAAAAAGCGACCATTGAATTCACGCTCGCCGAGGATAAACTTGAAATCCGCATCGAAGATGAAGGCGATGGATTTACACGGAAGGAAGTCGCTGATCCCCTCGACCCAGAAAACTTGCTCAAAAGCAGTGGGAGAGGTTTATTTTTGATGGAAGCTTGCATGGACTCTGTAACTTACGAAAATAACGGAACCATCATCAAAATGGTCAAATATAATTGAAGCCATCAGCGATCAGTAAAGAGTCGTTTGTCGCACGGAAGAACGCTCGCAACTGCCAGATGTTCTACTGATGGGTTCCGACGGCTGACGACTATTTCTAAGGAATTTCTATGCAAGTCAACCTTCGACACAAAGGTAGTATTACAATTTTAGATATTGAGGGAAAAGTTATTGGAGCAGATGCCTTAGCGCTCAAGGATATCATTAATGAGCAGATTCAGATGGTTGAGAGCCAAGGGGAACTTGGAGCAAAAATCAACATAATTTTAAACATGGAACGGGTCCAGATGATGGATAGTTCCGGTTTAGGGGTACTTGTTGCTTCTCATACCGCCATCCAACGTAACGAAGGGAACATAGTCCTCTTAAGTCTCGGCGGCAACGTCAGAAGTCTTATTGTCATGGCAAAATTAATGACAATTTTTGACTGCTATGATACAGAAGCAGAAGCAATAGCCGGAATCATATTTTCTAATAGTTCGCAAGACGTTAAATGAAAGGGTTAGTTTCATAACGGTTTTTGGGTGCCTCCGCCTGCGTATTGTTGCAGGCTGCTGTCTCGGGTAAAATTAAAAACCGTAGCCCGTAATGAAATTATGTTCTCCTTAAATGGCATAATTTGTCTTTGCTTTACATTTGGAGGGGTTTTTGCTTGGGTGTTTTTGCGTATTGCTTGGTTGTTTCTGCGTATTTCTTCAGATTTAAGAAACACACACTAAAGTTCTAACGCACGGCGTTCCTCCGCAAGGTAAAATTAAAAGATGGAAACACGTATCTCCAAAGACCTTGAAGAAAACACCAGTCTATGGCACAAATGCACCGGGTGCCAAGAGTTCGCTTTCAAAAACGAACTTGAACGGAACCGTTATATTTGTTCATATTGTGGCGCACTGTTCCCGCTCCTCGCTGAAAAACGGCTCGAGTATTTACTTGATAACTTACCAACAACAGAAACCATATCCGCTAAGGAATCCGGGCTTATCGCTGAAGGAATGATTTCAGGATACCCAACCTGTCTATTCATCGCAGACATGGATGTGATCCCCGCCGAGCTCAATGCATCCTTTTTTCTCACAGCGATTGAAACTGCCTTACAAAAACAGATTCCATTGATTACGATTATCGCCTGCCAACCGACCGGACCGCGAGCAGCTTTGGCGGAAACCACCTATTTAACACTGCAGATGGAGCGATTAGCAGATATACCGCTTCCCCATATCACTGTTCTAACGGAAACGGAAGTGTATCCACTGGCGACGTATCTCCCGGTCGGCGAACTCGTTATCGCAGAAGGCACGGTCCCTACGAAAAAATCGGCATCCCCACATCTACAACCCGCACTGCATGCCCCAGAAGAGCAACTTCTGACACAGCCATCACTATCCGAAAAAGACGTTGAACCTGACATAAGTGTTGATTGTTATGTCCCTCGTGAGGAACTGCCAAGGACATTGGGGTTATTTCTGAGATTCTTTCTTGGCAATCAATCGTCGGGAAAGTAGGGGCGGTTTCTAAGCTCGCCGGTGCGGAATGCCCAATTAATTCTAAACTTTACTATAATTATGAAAAGAAACATTTTGCACGAAGATTCGAATAATATAGGTATCTCTCGGAACACGACTGAACGCGTGTCCTTCACCAACCAGAAATTTAAAGAAATCTTCGGTAGGGCCTCCACATTTGTTGCATCCGCGCCCGGCAGGGTGAACCTCATCGGCGAACATACGGATTACAACGACGGTTATGTCTTTCCAGTGGCGATTGATAAGTATCTCAACATTGCCGCTCGGAAGCGATCTGATAGATGGGTCAGGTTACATGCTTTAGATGTCAACGATTCCTACGAATTCTGTTTGGATACACTCGCTGCTGTTCAGCAGGATGCACCAGCATGGTGCCATTATCTCGTTGGGGTTGCGTCTCTCCTACAAGCATCGGGTAAAAAAGTCTCTGGGATAGATGCCATTATCACAGGCGACGTGCCGATTGGTGCCGGTTTGAGTTCTTCAGCGGCACTTTCAGTTTCAACCGCACTGGCTTTCTTAACCGCCAGTTCTCCATCTGAGACTGGTAGGAGCGAGCTGCGCTCGCGACAATCAGAGATTGAAAATAAAGAACTCGCGGCGTTGTGCCAGCGAGTAGAACACGAATTTGTCGGTGTGAATTGTGGTATCATGGATCAGACCATCTCGCTACTCGGACAGGAAAATCAGGCGCTGTTTCTGGACTGCCGTTCGCTTGAGCACGAACATGTCCCACTCAACTTGACAACGCACTGTATTGCTATTTGTAACACGAAGGTGAAACGCGAACTTGCCGCTTCTGAATACAATAAACGCCGCGCGGAGTGTGAAAGAGGCGTTGCAATCCTTAAAAAATGGTTCCCCGACCTCTCTTCACTCCGGGACATTACGCTAACAGATTTCAAAAAACATGAAGAAGAACTTCCCGCGCTAACACAAAAGAGGTGTCGGTATGTGATTGAAGAGAACACCCGTGTATTGGATGCGGTTGCTGTGCTGAAGACGCGACACCCCCAAACGGAAACCCAAGAAACAGACGAATCGCTCATACAATTCGGTAGACTCATGAACGCTTCACACAACGGACTCCGAGATGATTACGAAGTCAGTTGTAGTGAGTTAGATGTGCTTACCGACATTGCCCGCAGCATCCCAGGGGTCATCGGAAGCCGAATGACAGGTGCGGGATTCGGTGGATGCACAGTTAACATCGTTCATAGAGACGTTTTAGAAACATTTCAAACGCTCGTGATGACGGAATACCACAAACACACCGGTATTGAACCTGAAATTTATCTCTGCAATGTCAGTGACGGCGCACGCGTCTTCTGGAACTCGGATTTATAACACACTTGGCGCAAAATTAAGAATAAGGTTAGCCAAGGCATGTAGCACTGCAACAACGGCGCAGTGCGGGGCTAATAAAATACCGGTATGCTAACAAAGGATTCTGATGATACGCTTGGCGCAGAATTAAAAATATGGAATATAGCATCGGGGTCGATCTTGGCGGAACGGACATTAAGGCTGGATTAGTCTCATCAATGGGTGATATTTCTTGCCGTGTCGTGCTCCCTACAGATGTTGACGTAGGAGGTCCCAAAGTAGTGGCGGCTCGAATTGCGGAAGCCGTTCGTCAAGTTCTTGTAAAAGCCATCAGTCATCAGAAAGAGAGGGATCAGCAGTCAGGGCTAACCGCCGACCGCCGACCGCCGACCGCCATTAAAAACGAGATTTGGATTGGGCTGGGAGCACCCGGACTTATCATCGCTGAAACAGGCGTTGTCCACTTCTCACCTAATTTTCCCGGTTGGACCGACATCCCGCTTGTGGATTATGTGAACGCCGAACTGGCGAAGTTACACCTCCCAAAGTCAACCGCAAATGATAACTCACAAACCCATAATATTGACCCGCAGGTTTCCTCTGTAGGCTTGCACACGGATTACAAACTTATATTAAAAGGTATGGACAACGATGTGAACGCGATGACACTGGGTGAATTGCGCCACGGCGCTGGCGTTGGATATAAAAACGTCGTCGCATTCACACTCGGCACAGGTGTGGGTGGAGGCGTTGTGATTGATGGACGGGTTTACCATGGCAGTCAGAATACTGCAGGCGAACTTGGACATACCGTCGTCGAACCCGACGGGCGTTACTGTGGGTGTGGGAATCAAGGGTGTCTTGAGGCGTATGCTGGCGCGAAGAACATCGTTGAACGGACGCAGGAAAAAGTACAGACAGGACGGTCTACGGTTTTGGCGAAAGCCATAAAGAGTGGACAGACACTAACCCCACGGCAAATAGCAGAGGCGGCACATGCAGGGGACAAAGTCGCAAGGGAGATTTTTGCTGAAACAGGACGCTATATAGGCATTGCCCTCACTTCAATAGCGCACATTCTCAACCCACAACTTGCAATTATCGGAGGCGGTATAGCGGAGGCTGGTGAAACGCTTCTCTTTGAGCCTATCCGCACTGAACTTGCCAAGCGTGCTATGGATATTCCAGCGCGGATGAAGATCGTAAAGGCGTACCTCGGAAACGACGCCGGCATTGTGGGGGCTGCGATGCTTGCTCTTGAAAGTGAACCGACATTGTGAGGCACGGAATTCGGGGGTATAAACCCTTCCTATACCATACCACGAAAAATTTGTTGGAGACAAAAAATGAATAATAAGATAAATCTGCCACAAATAACATTGTCCTGCAAGCCCACACGCGGCTTGCGTCGCAGTCAGCAGAAAACCGCTGCTCTGACGGTTGCCGATGGTTTCCTGAACCATCGACGCAGACAGCAAAGCACGAGTCGATGGTTCAAGCTGGGGGCTATTTTAGTAATCCTCTGTTTGTCATTAATCCCGCTGAGCTGCACGAAGATCCCAGAGGTCCCAGATTTCGTCAAAGATACCTTCCAGCCAGAGATGATTGTCCCTGTGTTCGACCCAGATGCGCATATCATGCCCCAGACAGGCACTGTTGGTTATGTCAAAAACGGCGTGAAAGCAATGGCGGTCCCACTAAATGATGTGAAAGCGGTTGATGCCTTTGGCATCTTTATCTTCAATGGAACCGACCACTGGATCTCCTTCAAAAAAAAGGACTGCCAGATGCTTGATGGCACAGGAAACGTTACGAAACCGATCGATAAATCGCAGGAATCCTTTTACCTAAAAAAGAACTTTAGACCGAAACTGCCCCCTGAATTCGGCGCAGAAGTGTTCCGATGGGATAAGGCTATTAGAATACAAGGCGATCCAGCAATACTCCCCAGAGAAGACATTGAGAAAACAACCGTGATGCCCGGACAACACGCGAGATTCTTCCTCTATTTCCGTAAGCGAAGTATTAAATATAGCAGCTTACGAATCATTGTGCCAAGAGTCACGAGTGATTTCAATGAACAACAGACGACGTTCGTTTTCAAATTTAAAGTGCAACGCGGCTAAACGCGCATACGAGAAGCGGAAATTCCGAGAAAAAGTTGCGAAGTGGGCTAAAGTTAAGAAAGTTTCAAAGTGGGCTAAAGTTGCGAAGTGTTCTAAAGTTGCAAGGGACGCTTGGGATGTCCAAATACCTCTTTCAACTTTACAGACTTTACGGACTTTAGATACACTTTACCCGACTTTCTTTCCTTTACGGACTTTAGAACATTTTACAGAGTGCCTTTGCCTGCTCCTCCTCGTGCTTTATTTGGGCTGCACCCTACCCGAAGGCGAAATTGCGCGGGGAAATACCCAAGCAAAAATACCAATCGAAATCCTCCCCTCGAACCGTGAACGGCACGCACCCCCTATAGTAGGTATTCGTTACATCGAAACGATCGGTAGAACCGGGCAGGGAGCGGGCGAATTTCGGACCCCTTTAGGGATCGCAATAGATGAGGAGGGCAGAATCTACATCGCCGATGCCGGTAATAATCGGGTGCAAGTGGTGGACGATGCTGGAAATTATATCATAGAATTCGGAAGTCGCGGATGGCAGACAGGGGAGTTCGATCACCCCACCGATATAGCGTTAAGTTTTCAAAGAAGGTACCGCCTCTATGTAGCAGACACCGGGAACAATCGGGTGCAATACTGCAATTTCGTTGATCGTATCTTTTATCCACTCAGTGAGAGCGCAGATGATGTCCTGCTCGACCGTCCCGAAGGTATCGGTATCGGACGGAATGGCGAAGTTTATGTCGTTGACACAGGCAATCACCGCTGGATTGAATTCAATGTGGCAGGGGTGCCAGTTGTCGCACGAGGAAGTTTCGGGAGCGGCAGCGAACAACTCTGGAACCCAACAGATCTGGATGTTGATGCCCACGGAAATGTTTACATCGTTGATACTGGTAATCATCTCATAAAAAAATACGACTTCAGTGGTAACCCTATTGATGTGTGGGGTGGCGAAGGCGACGCACTTGGACAACTCCAGGAACCGAAGTGTATCACTTTAGACGAATGGAATTATCTCTATGTAACCGACAGCGGCAACCGGCGTATTCAAGTGTTTGCATCTGATGGCAGAAGTATCACAGAATTCAGTGCCCCCGCGCTTCAGGAACCAGCAGGTATCGCCGTCTCGAAAACCGGACGCGTCTTTGTTACCGATGCCGAAGCGAATGACATAAAGGTGTTCCAAGTTTTTCGGAAAAAGTCTGAACTATGATTTATATGATGGATCTGATGGGCTGCTTTCGTAATCACGGTTTGTCACATAAATCAGGGAAATCTTGGGCATGATTGATGAGCCAGCGATATAAGAGGGCAGATGTGTCATGATTATCGGAGGTCTCGTCATCAGGGTAATCAAACAAATCATAAAAATCCTGATTCTGACTGCTTGTTTGTGTCTACTACCACATCCGAGTGGTACAGCCCAAAACCTCCCTAACCACGACGCCAAATCTCTTGAACTTCCTACCTTTTCCGTCCTCCAGAAAACAGAGTCCATTGAACTGGACGCAACCGGGCAAGACTTTACGGTGAGATACCCACCGATCCTTCCAAACAGCGAACGGATAACAGATGCAGATGGAAAAATGCTCGTGCGCGGTATCGACTATCAAATTGATTTCTATTTGGGTAAAATTACTTTCGGAAAAACGGAAGAATGGAAGGATGACACAATAGAAGGAGAGGGTGCCCCCCAGTCTTTCACCCTTCCACGCTTACAACCAAACGCTTCTCAGCTTAAGATAACCTATCAGACGCTGCCCTTCGCGATTAAACAGGTCTATAAACGCGACCTTTACGGAACAGAAGTCAGAAGTCAGCAATCAACAGTCGGTAATCAGCAAGACGCTGCCCCTTCATCGGAAAACCTCTTTGATGAAAACCGGGTGTCCCCCGCTGACAACCAATTAGAAGTATCTGGGAGTCAAACATTCGGTATTTCGGTTGGGAGTGGGCGTGGCGTGTCGCCGAATCAAGAACTCCGCGTCAATGTAGAAGGTAAAGCCTCTGAAAGTATCACCGTCTTGGCACTCCTATCCGATCAGGATCTGCCTATCCAACCTGAAGGCACAACTGAAAATATTCAGGACATCGATCAGAAATTGATTCGTATTACGCATCCGAACATGAGGGGAACCTTGGGAGACTTTGAGGGGTCACTCGGTGCATCGGAATTTATTTTCTTTCCACGGGCATTAGAAGGGGTGCAGGTTGAAGGTGATTTCAAGTGGGTGGACTTTCATTTCATTCCGACTGCTATTCCGAAGGGGCAGTCTACAAGTTTGGTGCTTCGCGGTGAGGAAGGACGCAGCGAATATCGGCTCACAGTCGATGGGCAATACGTCATTGTGAAAGCAGGCAGTGAAATCGTCTGGTTGAATGGCGAGAGAATGCGGCGCGGCGAAAACAACGATTATATTATCCGTGAATATGGGGATCCAATCGTCGAGTTTAACAGCAAACATCTCATAACGAGCAACGATGTGATTCGGATCGATTTTGAATACATCCCAGAAGATCGAGCGTATCAACAGAATCTTTACGGACTCAGTAGCGTCTTCACACTGCCCGGTGAGCGTTTAACCCTCGGAGCGTCCTATGCTGTTGAAGCAGATCTGAATCAACCCGAACAGACGCTGATCAACTTTGAAGATGTGGAACTGGAGGCGCTTCGCCAAAATATCCTTAATCCAAAGGAAGACGAGTCACCCCTCATACCACCACAAAAGCATACGGTATGGGGGATGGAGGGTCGTCTGAATATTACAGAGCAGGCATGGATTCAAGGCGAACTCGCCTATAGTAATCTTGATAAAAATACCTACTCTACTGTTGATCGGAAAGAGGTCAGCCGGGCATGGAAATTGATCGGTTATGCCGACTGGGACTTCGCGACATGGACCGACCAACTACGCCCTCAACTGACCACAAACCTCGACATACGGTCAATGGATGCCGACTTTGTGCCTGTCGGTGCTTCAAGTAGCAACCGGACCCGTTCGCGTTACGAAACACAATACGCCAAAGAGAGTTTTGATGATGCGTTTCTCCTCGACACCGCAGGCAGCCCACGCGGTTCCCAAGACGAGAGAACCATGAACTTCGACATCCGAATGATGCCAATAGATTGGTTAGAGGTCGACGCAGGGGTTGGTAGAAGCGAAGAGAGAGCCCCAGAGAGTCGTCAGCTATCAGTTGTAGAGACCGGGTTACCCCGCCCTTACGGAGGAGATCTCGCGCAATCAGACAACCGACAACTGATAACTGATAACTATTCAACCATCCGCAATAATTTCAACTGGGGAGTCAACTTCAATCGACGTTCAGGCAGTGGTCGGATAAGCCCAACCCTCATGCCTATAGTTGGACAAGAGAAGAATCCGACAGGAGGGGAAGAAACACCCAAGCAAAAACACTCCGATTCCCAACAAAGCACATCTGCCGGAGCACAACTACTGAAGAAATTGCCGAATCTCCGCTGGGACGACTACCGTAGCAGTTCCCGAACAGAGGGTGAAGATTCAACAAGGGCACAATCATTACAGAAATCTCGTCAAGAAGGAAATCTGTCGTATCCGCTCGGTCCGTTCAGAATTTTGGGAACACTCGGGAGGGTGGAATCGAACGAGGCGCGTAATGCTGCGCTCAACCGAAAGCGGAACCGCGCAACCGGACGTATCGACCTCGCTGATTTCAAGTGGGCATCTTTGAACACGAGTTATGAGCTTGAGGAGGCTTTTGCGAAAGAACCGTTGCTTACTGTCGATGACGAGCCTATCGGGGTGTCGGATTGGCAGCGGAACACCACAGCACGCACTTGGAAAGTCGGTATCCTTTCACAGCAACAATCCTTTCTCAACGGAGGCGTGGATCTGACAGCAAGCATTGCGCGACGGATGCTAAAAGCACACACCGATCTCGGTGCAGATACAACGACACAACTCGCCGATGTCAATCTCCAACTCACACCCCTCAGTCGGGCGATTGATATAGAAATCGCTTATGAATTGGATAAAAAACTGACGAGTCAACGCCGCGAGGTCTATACCGACATCCATCCACACACCGGTATTCTGCTGCAACCGGGCGAGGGATACTACGTGAAATTAGATGATCTGCACTATGTAGAGGATCCCGAGGAAGGCACCTATGTCAAAATCTATCAAAATGTGGGGGATAAACCGACAACCGCAGTAGATGCAGAATTCCGAATCCGTTTTCAACCTCGTCAGTTTTTCGCACGGCGTGCCAGAGCAAGACAACAACAGCAACGCGAATTAATGTCGCAACGCGATAGTTTACGCCCAAATAATCGTAGGGGCGAGGGTGCCTCGCCCATGCCAGACAAGACATCTGCAACTGCCACACAATCTATCGGCAACCGACAGTTAACAACCGATAACCGGTTAGAATGGTTCCTAAAGGCTCTGAGAGGTCAAACACGGTTGTGGTTAACCGAAGAACAGGAGGTCGAGGACGTCGTATCGCTCTATCTGCTCCAAAGTCTACAAGGTTCAGAAACGCTTTTCGGACGAGTGAACCAGCACCATCGCTTTGAATTCTCGCCATCTCCAGCGTTTAGTTTCGAGGTCAATCTTCGTGCCGGCGAAACACTCAACCGGCGGATTAATAACCAAGAACGCCACAGACGACACCGGACGTATGATGTGAGTCTCTCCGTGAACCCAACGCAACGTATGTCCGTTGGTGTGAATTGGGAACAACGCCGAGAAACCGAAAAATACAGTCAATTTCAATTGGAAGAACTTGCACAGGAAACCGAGACGATACCGAACAGGGGAGACCTTCCCTCAACACCTATCTCAGACTTGCGCCAATTTGAGCAGACGACTGAATTCAGTCTCCGATATGAACTCAGCAATTCTGTGCGATGGAGCGGTATCGGAGGGTATAAATGGACAACTGACGAGGAGCAACTCGATGAGGAGCCGGAAGCCAGAACGCGGACGTTCTCTTATGAAAATCGGATCACGTATAGTCTCATCGGCAGAGGACGTCTTGATGTCAACTATAAGCTGGGTTATGGTGAGAGTACCGGTGGCATCCCCTTTGCGCAATACACATTCTACGAAGGCATCAGCCATGAAGTCCGCACAACCGCAGACTACAGATTGCGGAAATTTACCGATCTCCTGTTTCGACTCAATTACCGCTTACTCTCCACGAAGCAACGGAAACCCGAACACCGCTTGGAGATGACGGTCAGTGCGGAACTCTAATAGCGTCCATGAACCGGAAACGATTTTATTACAGCGCAGCGTCTATAGAGATTGTTGCAAGAAAAGAATTGACTTTCCCTTCCCCACTGAACGAATTCCCGGTAGCTCCCAACTTAAAGCGTGTGCCTTCGTCAAAACGGTGCGTGATTCTCCCACCCTTACCCGGTATAATCCCTGATGCTGCGGTAAGAACGATTTTAGGCATACCGTCTGTTGAGAGTTCATTATCGTTCGTGAACAGAATGAAAGCACCTGCCCCCTCGGCACCCCCAATCCAGAGATCGATCGTGAGCGTCCCACCCTCTTTAAAGGCTGTCGTATCAATTTCAACAACGCTGTAGTCTTGATAACCGGCTGTCGGTGTTCGGAAAATACCCAAAACCTGTTGTGAAGGTTCTGTCTCGCTGAGGACAACTTTCTTTGCTTGTGTGGGAAGAAACCTGGGTGTGTATTCCGATGGATCCGCATTCGGCGCAAATCCATCACCTGTACTCGGTGTCGCAGATTTACCAACCTGTGTCCGCACATCCGGTTTTGATGCAAAATCCAGAGCAATAGGTGTGTCGATGAGTTCCACCGTCATCTCCGACGGGGCATCGAAATTGTAAGGTTGTTGGAAACGTGTTAAGTACTGACTGCTTGCGCCAAACGCCATTAAAACAAGGACAAGGGTTGAGGCAGCAATTGCCCACGGCACGAACGGTTTACCACTGGACGGTGGCGTAGGTTGGATACGGGAAATCTCTTGCATGATTTTCTCGGTGAGATTTGCCCTAATTTGGAAACCTTCCAGTGCCTCTCGGATCATGGGTTCCGCCTTCTTCAAGCGGTTCCGCGCACGACGGAGCCGACTCTTTACCGTACTCGCTGACACCCCTAAAAATCGGCTAATCTCTTCGCATGTCATCTCTCCAAAGTAATGGAGTGTGACGACAGTGCGTTCGCTCTCCTGGAGTCGGGCAAGCAATCTTTGGACGATACCGCGCTGTGCCTCAGTCGCGGCTTTCGCCTGCTCTTCGGCAACATATTGAGAATACGTCACACCTTCTATGAGTTCGAGGTCTGTATCTTCTAACGATTGCGTCTGCATCCGTTTTTTTCTAAGCCACGCGTGGCATTGACGTGCTGCGATTCTATAAAGCCATCCCGTAAAACGATTCGGATCCTTGAGCGTCGATAGGTTTTTATAGACCCTCAGAAAGGTATCCTGCGTAATCTCTTCAGCAGTGTGAAAGTCGCCTACCTTCCGCCACGCGAGTGCATGAACCTGCTTCTGATATTTTTTTACCAATTGCGCAAAGGCGTTTTCATCGCCTGTGAGACTGCGTTGAATGAGTTGGACATCGTCGTTCTTCATCCGTTACCTCCAAAGAACTAAACTTGGAGAACCTTTAAGAATGATGGCGAGGCTGACAGGTCGGACGTAAATCCGTAGACCTCCATCCGACCTGCTTATATCTTTGAATCACTCGACTTCATAAATGAGCCAGCTACCTTCCACTTTTCGCATCTTAGCAGATACCTCTGGTGGATTCGCCATCGGTATTCTCAATCGGAAGTGGAATTCATCACCCACATACTCGCTGCTCAAAATCTGTATCTGGCTCAACACTTGACTGATCTGAGTCCGTACATCCTCCGGCATGCCCTCAAAATCGCTTTCAAATGCCCCTTTGGCACTCTCTGTAACCATCGAGAGCACTCCTTCTGAGTCAAGATTCTTAAACGCCTCTACGAAAGCGTTCATTACATCTTCCGCAGATTGTTCTGAACGCGTTGGTGACACTTTTCTGGATTCTACTGCCTGATTCGGTTCGACAGAGATTTTTGCCCAAAAAGCGTTGGTACTCCCTTTTTGGCTGAACCAACTGCCAGTAGCTCCCAACTTAAAAACTTTGCCCTCGTCGAAACGGTATTTGATTGTTCCTCTTTTACCGGGCGGAACATCCCACGCAGAAGTCAGTGCTTCGTGGGGCATACCGTGTGTTGGGAGTTCGGTGTCGCCATCGTAAAGATCGAACGATCCCTTGGGTTCAGCATTCCCTACCAGAATATCAATAGTAAGCAGACCACCGCTTTTAAACGCTGTCGTATCAATTTCAATGACAGTATAGTCTTGAGAACCTTGTCCTGGTGCTCGAAAAATGTTGAGAACCTCCCGTTTCGGTCTTTCGCTGTTCAGTTTAACTTTCAGATCCTTTGACACAGCATCTAATTCAGGAGAAGACCCTGAATCCGATTCTAATGAAGGGGTCGAGGTCTCTTCCCGAAATCCAGGAAGTTTTCCATCTAAGGCTTCTGTGAGAAATAAAAGGTACCCGTTAGCCCCGTTGTAAGGTGATATACGTTCATTAACGGGGAGTCTACCCATGAGTTCAAATTCTGTTGATAGCACCAAAGAATCTGCGGGTGAGCGTTTCTTCCAGCCTTTCATGATTGCCTGTGCCAAGGCGTGGGTTGTATCAAAGGTCTTGGATTCACGTTCGCGTCTTGTCGCAATAGGTTCCTGCAAACTGCGGACACGCCCTAATTCGGAATTGGGGACCCATGTATTGATGAAATTTTCATTCAAGAACGCAATAATTTGATCGTCGGAGAGGACACCTGCCCTCAAGGATTTACCGCTCCCTCAGCACGCCTCATCAGCAAGCGGTCCATCTATTGAGATGACGTGAATCGGTTTTTGCTGCGCAGGTCCCATTTCCAAGGCGTCCTCCAATGAAACCCATTTGATTTGCTGCGATTTGTAGAAACGCAATATCAGCTGACGTTCAGCCGCTGCTTGTGTCATTGATTCCACAAACTTGATGTCCGAAGCAATCTCTCCGATCTCAGCACGGAGTTCTATTTGCGGACAGAAACCGACATCTATAGTTCTGGTACTGTTTCGCCCAACATCAAAATTCAGTACACCTTCAGGGACGGCCATCTTGAAAGAGGCGACCTTTTCCTTAATTCGATCAATGACAAGATGTCCTGCGAATTGAGACGGCGTAAATCGACCATCTTCTAAGATGAATTCTGCATGGATACGAAACACGATTTCAGCATATTTATCATTATAGGCGCGCAGGCATGCCCACAAGCCGTAGGAATCCCCTGCATTCATAATAATATCCAGATTCGGATTAGGGTGGAGTTGACGTAATAATTCCAGCACACCCTCTTCTTTGATCTTCCAGAGATCGCCAACAGAAACCGCTGTAGGCGGGAGGAACGCATGGAAAACCGAGGTCGGATACCGCTTCTCTGGCTCAGCGACTTGCAGATTTGCCAGTTCATCCCACGCTACATGAAAGCCATATTGCGTATACTCAATCGGTGCGATGAAACCTTTTACTAACACTTCCGATGTGTCATTAAGATTAAGTGTAATTTTGCTGTCAGTTGATGCGTGATTATCCGCATTCAGGTGTCCGCTCATCGCAATCAGAATAAGAAGTCCAATCGTTAGGGTTTTCATTTTTAATCTCCTTGTCATAAGTAACAATAACATTCTACACCAACAACGCTTACACAACAAGTTGTTCGCGTAGATTCTCCTTTTGATATATAGTGACGCGAGGAACCGACAAAACGGTTGCCTAATTCTGTTCCGACGCAGGTTCCACAGAAATTATAGCGAAAAAAGCATTGGTGCTTCCTTTTTTGCTAAACCAATCGCCAGTGGCTCCGAACCGAAAAAATTGCCCCCTATCAAAGGAATATGTGATTCTCTCTGTTCCACTGGGTGGAATACCCCACGCTGAAGCAAGGGCATTCTCAGGTACCCCTTCTGTTGGCAATTTACTATCGCCAGCAAATAGATCAAACGAACCGGCAGCTTCAGCATGCCCAACAGAAATATCAATCGTGAGCGTTCCACCGTTTTCAAACACCGTAGCGTCAATTTCAACGACAGTATAGTCTTGAAATCCGTGTCCGGGTGCCCGAAAAATATTCAGTATCTCCTGTGAAGTCCGAACATCGTTGAGTACAACTTTCAAGTTACTCAAGACAGTATCCGAATTGAACGGTTCCGGTTCTGAAGTATCTTCACCGAATCCGGGGAGTTTTCCGTCTAAAGCTTCCTTGAGGAACGTTAGGTAACGTTGCCCCATATTTGTTCCGAGAAGGTCATTGACAGGTTGTCTGCCCATCAATTCACGGTCCGGCGAGAGAATCAAAGAATCTGACGGTGAGTGTTTCTTCCATCCTTCCATGATTGCCTCTGCTAAAGGGTGCGTTTTGTCGAACGGTTTGTATCCTCGCTCGCGGCGCACTGCCATGTATGTTTTCTTATTGGGAGTGCGTTCCAATTCAAAATTCGACACCCAAGTGTTGATGAAATTTTCGTTCAAGAACGCAATGACTCGGTTGTTAGAGAGGGCAACTGCCCTCAGGGTTTTGCCACTCGCTCAGCACGATTCATCCATCAACGGTCCGTCTATAGAGATAGCGTGGATAGGCTTCTGCTGTGTCTCTACCATTTCCAATACCTGCTCTGGTGGCACCCAATTAATCTGTTGTGATTTGTAGAAACGCTGTATCAGGGCATGTTCCGCAGTTTCTTGGAGAATAGATGCTGTGAATTCAACGTTTTCCAGAAGATCTTGTGTCCCGGCACGAAGCTCCATTTGGCAAAAACCGCCTGCGACAATACTATGGTTTGCGTATTTGTTCCGTTTCCAGTTAACATCAAAATTAATTGGACCATCAGGGACGGACATCTCAAAGAAAGCAACCTTCTCCTCGATCCGATCAATCACAAGATGTCCAGCAAACTGGGATGGAGTAAACCAACCGTCTTCTAACTTGAATTCTGCATGAATCCGAAACACGATGTCGGCGAATGTATCGTTGTAAGCGCGTAAGCATGCCCACAACCCGCGGGAATCCCCTACATTTATATGCATATCCAGGCTTGGATTGGGGTGTAATTGCCGAAGCAAGGTCAGTGCCCCTTCCCCCTCAACCTTCCAAGATTCACCAATTGAAACCGGTGTGTCTGGAAGAAAAGCGTGGAAAACCGAGGCAGGATACCGTTTCTCAGGTTCAGCAACGCGCAAATTCATTAAGGTGTCCCACTCCTTAAAAGAGGATTCGGACAAATTCTCCTCAATAGGCGCGATGAAGCCTGTCACTAATATTTCTGCTGTCTCATCAAGGTTAAGCGTGATTTTGGTATGAGTTGCCAATTGATCATCGGCATGCAGTTGTCCGCTCATTATTACCAGTATCAGGAAACCAAGGGTTAGAATTTTCATTTTTGAATCTCCTTATTAGATTAGTCCGTTTTGATTTTTCCCCATATCGTTGTTAAAGAATGAACTGAAGGCGAAACTTTTAAGGTATTCGGGTTAAGCCAATCCGGACTCGAATTACTTCCGTCGTGTGTGAGCTGTGTTGAGGTGCCAACATCCAGTTTCATCTTGTAGAGTTGCAGAGTTCCGCTCCTAGCATTGTAAATGATTTCTTTGCTTTGTGGGGACCAGGTTGGATTATAGGAGGAAAGCTCATCGGTTATTTGCTCAAGACCCATGTCATCAAGATTCACCGTATGGAGAGTCCCCTTCTGAAACGTAAGGAAGCCTTGTGCATTGAACCCAGCCCCATTGAGTTTTGTAAAAATGATTTTATCTCCTTGTGGGGACCAGGTTGGATCCAGTATCCAAGGTATATCTCTTGGGAGGAGGATATCTCGGGTACGTGTCTGCAGGTCGAAAATGCCCAGTGGTGTCTGTTTGCGACCACCTATTACATAGACTATCTCTCGCCCATTGGGGGACCAGCTGGGATCAAACCCATCTGTCAATTTCTCAGCTGTGTGCCCAGTAGGTGTTGCGATATAAAGCGTGAGTTCAGTTGACGGGACAAATCGAGCTCCGAAAAGTAGAATTGCTTTTTGTGGGTTTGCTTGTGCATAGGCAATCCGTTTGCCATCAGGGGACCAAGTTGGACCCCTTCTATATTTGCTGCTTTTGAATACCTTCTGGAGATTTTTTCCATCTGCATCCATAAGGTATAAATCGAAGGGGCCATCCCGGTTAGAACTAAAGAGTATCTGCTTTCCACCCGGTGCCCAGGCCGGGTCATAATCCTCAGCAGGATGCTGGGTTAAATTGATCTGTTCACTCCCATCGGGATTCATGATATAGATTTCGGCATTACCATCCCGCTTTGACACAAAAGCGATCTTCTCAGTCTCTGGATCCTCTGCCCACACAGCAATGCTGCTACTAAAGACAAATAATGTGCTGATAGCGTAACTTAATATGGTAAATTTGATGTAATCCCGAGCCCCTGAACAGGGAGAAATAGGCTTGCGTTTCATACGGGGTTCTCCATCATGGATGAATTGCAATCTTTGATTTTACACGATACGAAAATAACGTGAGTTCTATAAAGAGATTTGTAACATAAACTTAACGGAAATATTCTATATCAGCAATGCCTATACAAAAAGTTATTGCTCACGTAGATTTTCATTTTGATATATAGTGACGCGGGTAACGGACAAAACGGTTGCCTAATTCTGCAATAGGGGCACATGCCTTTGATAACAATACTTGAATATCGCCATTCCTCATCACTCACAGGGTTCTGAACACAGTAAGATAAAAGCATTCTAATTGCTAAACCTGCTCTAAGGAGCAAAAGATCGCTTTTTCATATCCGCCCAAGTCGTCGCCACTTTATCACTCGGCGAAACAGCGAGAAAGTTCCCTGTCATGGCTTGTTTAATTTCATCATCACTCAATGCTCGTTGCCAAATTGCCGCTTCGTCAATAGAACCATTCGTGAATGTAAGATGGGGAACATCTTTTGCACATCCGATCCGAACATCCGCTTCGTTGTCGCCAAAGAAATCGAATTTCCTCTTTTCTGCCGCGATGACTTTACCATCCACATAGATTTTCATGGTTTCGCCATCGTAACTTCCAACGACATGATGCCATTTTTTTTCGTCCATTTTATGCGGAGTTCTGAACTCCTGTCGATCCCACTTCCCTCCTACCTGTGATCCCAAAAACAAAAAGATTTCTGGTCCATTACCAGCATCAGCACCCGCGATACCGTAACAGTGTGCCCAACCAACTGGAACAACAAAATGGCAGTCTTTTTCCAGCCAATGCATCCGCTTGTTGTTCCATGTTTCTGGAGAATAAATCCATGCCATCATTGTTATCTCACCTATAACTTTCAATTTCTCTTGAGCAGGGATATTGACGCAATCCCCGCTTTGACCTTTAAGACGGATTGCATCTCCATATTTACCCTTGACAATATCAACACGCTCAAGTATTTCTGCGTCAAGACCATTGCCAGATTCATCAATAATCGTCTGACCTTTAACGTTGTCAAACGTTAGATAAAAAACGAGGTCTTCCTCCAAACTCGCGTTTGCAGAAGCCGCTAACAACATAACAACACTCGAAAAAGCAGCAATAAATGCCCGTAACATGTTCCTTTTCCTCCTATAGAGTCATTTATAGTAAAGTTTAGAATTAATGATACATGTTTATGACATCGTCTATGGATATATCGGTGTTGTATTCACGGAGACGTTTGATATTTGCAAAGTCGTGTTCAATCGGATTGTAGTCGGGTGAATAAGGCGGTAAAAA
>JAJEDB010000040.1 GCA_022821725.1 Candidatus Poribacteria bacterium
CACAGACCTTCAGGGTGGAAATGATTCAACACCCACGCTTGAGCTTGTTCTTCATCTATGAGAGTGTGTATTGGAAAATCCATACACAACACTCTAACATAACTCTAAAAAAAATAGCACATACTTTTCACATGAGCCAAATCTACTATAAAAGGAAATACCGTGATGGCTTACAAAGAACTCGCAACGAGAAAACCTTTTATTGTTAACAAGAACTTAGGCAGTGCCGTTGAGGTCGAACCCGAGGAACTAACACAAACCACCGCAGATGGTGTGCCCGTTATTGTTCCAACACAGAAGCAAAAATACGATTTTGACCGCAATGGCTGGCTCTTAGTGCCGAGTGTTTTGTCGGATACCGACATCGCGGAGATGCGTGAATTCTGCCAACGTCTGTCCGAGGCACCGGAACGCATTCCAGAACCGGAACGGTGCGCCCTCGGGGGTCCACTTCAAAAACTTGCTGATCATCCGGTTGTCGTTGGGTTTCTGAATGAATTCTTGGCATATCCACCCGCAGCGAGTGAGGATTGCTACGGGTTTCGACTGGAAGAAACAGCGGCATCCGTAGGAAATATCGCAACGCCGCCTGATATCCAGTCAGGACTTCACAAAGGAAATGGACTATTTCGTTTACCCGGGGATTCTCATCTCTATCGGTGCGTGCCGGGACGCGGCTGGAGTGGGTTGACACGTGCTGTATGGGAACTCACCGAAGTCACTGCCGACACAAACAGCATTCGGTTTATTACGGGGAGCCATAAAGCCGCATATCCGATACCAGAAGCCTCGCAGAATCCAGATTCGCCGTTGTGGGAGACGTATGAATGCCCGCCCGGTTCCCTCTTTCTTTTCACAGAGTCTATGACGCAGACGCAGGTTCACGTCAGTGCTGCTGAGCGGGTCACTATCTCGAATTTGTATAATACGGTGGCGAGTCGTTGGTCGAATTGGTTACCCCATCCGCAGCTTATCGAAGCGATGCCGGTCAAACGACAGACACTCTTCCGAGAGGCGTATGCAGGCGGCAACGTCGTGAATGGAGATTTTAATCAGCGGACATCTGCCTATCCCGCCGAAGTTTAAAGGAACGTTAATACCTATACCGCCCTGACCGAACCGCAAGGAAAAATTAAAAAATGGAAAAACAGATAGACAAAAATCAGCAACCTTGGCTCGGTGCGTTGTTGCCACCGGATACCTGCGAATTCCCGACCCGAAACGCCGACGGTTTCGCGATTCCTGAGTTGACCCCTGAACAACGCTATGCGTTTGATACGCACGGTTGGTTTCTGGTCCCAGAGGTATTTACGGGATCGGAACTCAAGGAGATGCGTGATTTCGGCTACCGCCTACACCACGACCCGGAATCTCTTCCAGAGCATGAGCGGAGTCCCGTCGGAGGTCCCTTGCAGAAACTCATCGACCATCCGCTTGTTGTTTCACTCCTCAACGAATTCACGGCGCATCCGGCTGTAACCAGTCCAGAGTGCTACGGTTTTGCTGTTGAAAGTGCGAGCCTTTTTTATCGCGCGCCCGGCATGGGGCGCTTTGGACCGCACAACGGCAACGGTTTACTCCGTTTTCCCGGGGATGTTCACTACTATAACGCCTTCCCCGGCAAAGGCTACAGCCCGCACACCCGTATTGTATGGGAATTGAACGAAGTAAAGAAAGGACAGGGCGGCACGCTTTTAGTAACCGGTAGCCACAAATCGGTTTACACCGCACCGGCTGATATCCAAAATCCTAATTCCGATATTTGGACGACTTACGGCTGTCCGGGCGGTTCACTCCTCTTTTTCACAGAAGCACTCACCCACAGTGCCACGGAGTGGACGAATACTGAAAACGATAGAATCGCCGTTTTTAACCTGTATAGTCCTGTTGACAGCGGGTTCGCGAAGGTATACAAGCCGAATCCGAAACTCCTCGCTGAAATGCCCCCGCTACGGAGAACCCTGTTCCGTAATCGCTACGTGGTGGACAACGCTAATGGCACGCCGTAGCAACACAAAGGAAAACCAATGACTGATACCAATTTTAATGAACTCCTCATCCATACCCTAAAACAGATCCACATTCGCTTGGATCGCTTGGATGCTAAGGTCGATGAGAAATCCGATAAGGAAGATGTCAAAGTCCTGACACAACGACTCGACAAGGTCGAAAGTCGACTGGTCCGGCTCGAAAGCGAGGTAGGAACGTTCAAATGGATGCTTGGCATTGGGTTAACCGCTCTGGGTGTTCTCATTGCCGTCTTAAAGATGTTTTGATCCTTACTTTTTAGCAGAAATTTCTGAAATGGAGTCATTATGTCCACAGAACAACCAAACGTCCTCTGGATTTATGGTGAAGACCTCTCGCCAGACCTCGGCTGTTACGGCACCCCTGCCGTTGCAACACCAAACGTTGATCGGCTCGCCGCCGGGGGTGTTCGTTATACGAACGCTTTCGTCACCTGTCCCGTCTGTTCCCCAAGCCGTTCCGCCCTGATTACAGGCACTTATCAGACACACTTTGACGCACACAACCATCGCAGCAATCGTGATAAGCCTTTGCGGACGGATATGAAACTGATCACCGATTGCTTCCGGGAAGCAGGCTATTTTACTTGCAACAGTCCAGGTCCCCCTTATGACCGCCCCGGAAAAACCGATTTCAACTTTCAGCGCGAACACCCCTTTGATGGCATCGACTGGCGCGAACGTCCTGAAGGGCAACCCTTTTACGCACAGATTAACATCCCTGATACACATCGTGTCTTCAAGCCCGACCGAGAACGTCCTATCTCCCCTGAGACTGTCGAATTGCCACCTTACTATCCCGACCATCCGCTTGTCCGAAAGGATTGGGCACGCTACCTTGAGAGCATTCAAATTTTAGATAAGAAGGTCGGACACATCCTCAAACGGCTGGATGATGAAGGACTCTCGGACAACACGATCATCTTCTTCATGAGTGATCACGGGCGGGCGCATATCCGTTGTAAGCAGTTCCTCTATGATGGTGGTATCCATATTCCACTCATCGTTCGATTGCCTGGAGGCGTTGAACCTGGGACTGTTGATGATAAACTCATCAGCGGCGTTGATTTCGCACCAACAACGTTATCCCTCGCTGGGATTGACATTCCTGATTTCATGCAAGGGCAAGTTTTCCTCGGAACCGATGCAACATCGCGCGACGCAATCTTCGCAGCGAGAGATCGATGTGACGGAACGGATGACAGAATCCGGTGCATACGGACACACCGCTATAAACTCATTCGCAATTATCACCCTGAGCGTCCCTATATGCAATTCAACGGCTACAAGAAACAGCAGTATCCACTCTGGGCATTGATGCCGTTGTTATCAGCGAAAGGTGAGTTATCCGACGCGCAGCAGCATTTCATGAAACAGACGCGTCCCCCTGAAGAGTTGTATGATCTCGAAGCGGATCCCTATGAAATTAATAACCTCGCCGCGGCTCCAGATTATGACGCTGTCCGAAATGAACTCGCCGCGCAGCTCGACACGTGGATGGTAGAAACAGGCGATATGGGAGATATTCCCGAATCCTCAGAGGTCACCACGTATTGGGACGAGAATATGGCGGAAAGATTCCAGCAGGACATGGAAAAACGAGGGCTCTCACACGATATAAGCGATACGGATTACGTCGCATGGTGGGAAAATCACCTACTAACTTAACCCCAGTTGCCATTGACAAGACGTTAGGGATGCGTCTCCTGTTTTTTGTAGAACTTACGCACTTCCCCGGTAGGTGCGGTTTCATGAAGTTTCAGAAAATAATTCGGTAATGCTATGTTCTCCCAGGCCCGGTAGGTGCGGTTTCCTAACCGCACCGGATTCGTTAGGAAATTACCGAATTAATAAATTAATCTTCATCTAACCG
>JAJEDB010000013.1 GCA_022821725.1 Candidatus Poribacteria bacterium
ACACTTTCTTCTCTCCTTTTTCGCGGAGAGACACCCCAGAGGGGATCCGCTTTGGAAACCCCTCGGAAACTGACTTTCTCACATACAAACCTGACAAAATCAACTACAATCTACCCTCGAAAAAAAATGGGGGTAAGTGACATTTTTAAGACTGGAAATCTTAGCGGGAGGATTAAACAAATCTGTCTTTGTGTGGACTGGTTTCCCATTGGGCGCGCCACGTTTGCCATGACGTAGGACATTGCTCGCTTTCATGCTCGCGAACTGGACAGGCAATCGCTTCGTGCCAGAGTCCGTTGAGCGCGGTCCCAGTGCGGCTGAACCGAAAATCTGTCGACCAGCGGATGCTGTCGCTGTGATTGACTAACGATCGGTGGAAGACCAGATTGTTAAAGACAAGTAGGTCACCCTTCTTCATCTCTAAGGTGTCGATGTCGGTGTCAGATGAGGTAGGCGGAAGGACCGGGACAGCAAATGCCTCGTCCGGCACGCGGTGATAGGTTTGTAAGCCTGACTTATGACTTCCCGGTAGGAATTGTAGCGGACCATTCTTCAATTTAACATCCACGAGCGGAAGCCAAACGGTCAGATGCGTATCGTTTTCCGTGTCTGGCATATATGCGCTGTCTTGATGCCAAGGGAGCGTCGTCAGTTTTTCATTCGGGAGTTTCGGACGCACCCAAAAATCGCCGTTGAATTGAATATCACTGCCGATAAGGTGTTCCAAGACATCCAGCACTTTCTGATGGGTTATCAAATTAAAAAGTGCCTCGCTGAAGACAAGCGTGTGCCAGCCAAAGACCTCGTTTTCTCGACCACACGCCTTTAGAACCGCATGCCAACGGTGCTCAAAAGACATCTCTTTGTAAGTATCCGGGATGACCCCTTCTTTATAGAGTTCGGTGGCACGGGCATCGACAACTTCAGAGACAACAGCGATTAACGGGGCAAGATCTGATTCAGATAGTGCCGATTGGACAACAAGGTAGCCGTGTTCCGCAAATTTTTCAGAGTTCGTTTCCATCGTTTTTAGCGTAGGGTTTTGATTGATCCCCAAGTCACGGTTATGCCTCCGTAATTGACGGATAGATTCCACAAGAAACGCAACCTCTTACTGTAGGAGCGAGTTTTACTCGCTATTCCCACTGTAGGAGTGAGTTTTACTCGCGATTTCCATCCGTCATTTGAGACCTGACAGAGGACTACAGTTTCGCTCTCAGTTTGTCCATGAGACCATCGGGTGGATCAAAGGGAAGATCGATCACTTCGTTCGTGATGCCGCTATAGTAAATTCCCAAAAGTAGGTTGAACTCGGCAAGCGATTGCTCAAGATGGGTGGGATGGACTTTGCTTTCGTCGTCGAGCCAATCGAAGACTGCCTCGGTGAGATTGCCCTGTGCAATGACATCCTGCTCTCCGTAACTAAGTGGACCCCCCTCATAACCGTTTTCGAGGGTTGAGCGTTCCCAACTACTAAACCGCCAATGCACGAAGCCTTTTGTTCCAATAACAAAGACGCGTTTGTGGAAGAAGACGACCGGATCGTCGGAAGCCGTCGGTGCGATGGCTGTGCCGAACGCAACAGAGACATGCAACCCGTTCTCGTATTGAACACGCGCACTTGCATATTGCGGAGAGGGTTGTGCTGAGTCCAAATGTTCGGCACCAGAGATTTGTCCGAGGACTCGCACGGGACGTGAATTGTCAATGTAGGAAGAAACGAGTTGCAATACATGCGGACCCTGATCGACGGGTGTGCTGCGTGCGCTGGCATCAATGAACTTGATATCCCCGATGCGACCCTCTGCGACATCCCGCTTCAATTCCAGATTCTGTGGGTGGAAGTTGAGTTGCGTGTTGACGACGAATTTCGTTTTCGTTTCCTTGGAAAGCCCTGAAATTTGCTTCCAGTCCTCGCTTTCGACGGCAATCGGTTTTTCGATGATCGCCGCTGGCACGCCTGCGTCCGAGGCTTGTTTCATCAGGGGATAGCGGATACGCTCATTGCTACCCCGTAGCACGGGAGCTGTGACGATGTGGAGGACATCGGGTTTCTCTTTTTCAAGCATCTCATCGAGATCGGTGTATCGTGAAGAAATACCGAAGTCATCTCCGAATTTGTTGAGCAACTCTGTGTTCATATCACAGATTGCGGCGAGTTTCCCATTTTTGACGAAGCGATAGGCATCTGCGTGGGCACGTGCACGGCCCCCACACCCTAACATTGCGGTTTTATACACAAAAATATCTCCTTTAATAATATTTCTAATATCAAGCCAACTTTTTACAGTTTCTCCCGAAGGACATCAATTAACCCATCGGGCGGTTCAAACGGGAGATCAATAATCTGATTCGTTACGCCGCTGTAGTAAATGCCGAGAAGGAGATTGAACTCCGCAAGGGACTGCTTGAGGTGCGTCGGATGTTGTTTGTTCTCATCGTCAAGCCAATCGAAAACGGCTTCAGTGAGGTTGCCCTGTGCGACGACATCCTGTTCCCCGTAGTCGAGGGGACCGCTCTCGTAGCCACCCGCTGGTGTTGCGCGTTCCCAACTGCTGAACCGCCAATGCACGAAGCCTTTCGTGCCGACGACAAAGACGCGTTTGTGGGTGTGGTTACCCGCATCCGGCTCTTTCGGCACTTTCTGCCCTACACCCGTCCCGAATGCGAGAGAGACGTGAAGTCCATTTGCATAGAGCGCCTGAGCGGCGGCATGCATAGGGGAGGGCTGCGTGGAGTCTAAATCCTGAGCCCCAGAGACCTGTCCGAGCACGCGCACAGGACGCGAGTTGTCGATATAGGAAGAGACGAGCTGCAACACATGGGGTGCTTGGTCGACGGGGGTACTCCGCGCACTCGCATCAATGAATTTGATGTCTCCGATGCGACCTTCTGCGACATCCCGTTTCAATTCCAAGTTTTTCGGATGGAAGTTCAGCTGTGTATTCACAACGAACTTCGTTTGTGTCTCCTCTGCTAAGCCTGCGAGTTGTTTCCAGTCCTCGCTTTCGACGGCAATCGGTTTTTCGACAATCGCTGCTGGGACCCCAGCATCCGAGGCGTGTTTCATCAACGAGTACCGAATCCGTTGATTGGTGCCGCGCAGCACGGGTGCCGTGACAATATGAAGGACATCGGGTTTCTCTTTTTCGAGCATCTCATCGAGATCGGTGTATCGTGAAGAGATACCGAAATCCTCACCGAAACTGGTGAGTAATTCTTCATTCATATCACAGATTGCGGCGAGTTTGCCGTTTTTGACGAAGCGATAGGCGTCTGCATGTGCACGCGCACGTCCACCGCAGCCTAACATTGCAGTTTTATACATGGAAAGGTCTCCTCTAAGGATTCCGTCTGAATTCGGAGTGGGTTTACAATTTTTCCCGGAGTGCGTCCATTAATCCGTCCGGGGGTTCAAATGGGAGTTCAATAATCTCGTTTGTTATTCCGCTGTAATACATCCCTAAGATGAGGTTATTCTCAACGAGCGATTGCTTCAGATGCGTCGGATGCACGTTGTTCTCATTCTCTAACCAATCAAAAACGGCTTCGGTGAAGTTGCCCTGCGCGATGACATCTTGGTCTCCATAGTTCAGCGGACCGCTTTCATAACCGCCCTCCACTGTTGAACGTTCCCAACTGCTGAACCGCCAATGCACAAAGCCTTTCGTTCCGGCAACAAAAACGCGTTTGTGTCCGTAGATACCCGGGTCATCGGATACCTTTTGTCCGAACACTGTTCCAAATGCGAGAGAGACGTGGAGGTCGTTCTCATACAAAGCATGCCCGACGGTATGCGTCGGAGACGGATGCCCGCCAGGCGCAAAATTTAAATTCTCACTTCCAGCGATTTGTCCAAGAATCCGAACGGGACGCGCGTTATCGATGTAGGAGGACACCAACTGTAGCACATGTCCTCCCTGTTCGGCGGATCTACTCCGCGCACTCGCATCAATAAACCGAATCTCACCGATACGTCCTTCCGCGACATCTCTTTTGAGTTCCAGATTTTTCGGATGGAAGTCGAGCTGTGTATTGACGACAAATTTCGTTTTTGTCTCTTCTGCTAACCGTGAAATCTGATTCCAATCCCTGCCTTCAACAGCAATCGGTTTCTCAACAATCGCCGCGGGAACACCGTGGTCAGACACCTGTTTCATCAACGGATAGCGGATCCGTTCGTTGCTATTCGGAACCACGGGACTTGTGACGATGTGTAGGACATCGGGTCTCTCTTTTTCAAGCATCTCGTCCAAGTCGGTGTATCGCGAAGGGATACCGAAGTCGTCTCCAAAACTATTGAGTCGTTCTGCGTCCATATCGCAGATTGCGGCAAGTTTCCCGCGCTTGACGAAGCGGTAAGCGTCTGCGTGTCCACGGGCGCGACCCCCGCACCCTAACATCGCTGTTTTATACATGGGGTGTCTCCATAGGTGTCCATGACCGGAAAGGTCGAAGCCGTAGACTATAGAAAATAATAGATTGTATCAGATTAACAATAGAGGCGGTTTTTGTCAAACGTTATTTCAGGGATTACGACGCTGCGGCGATATCCACTTTTTCACCACTCTTCGCGCTGTCATAGAACGCGTCCAAGATTTGCATGAAGGTATAGGCATCGGGTGCAGAGACATCTGGCGCGACCTCACCTGCGATTGCCATGGCGAAGTGGTTGAGTTCGTAATAGAAAACATGGACCTCTTCAGGGAGTTCACCGTGATCGATGTCGAGGGGCGCATCAACGGTTTCTCGGACGAATTCGCCATCTTTAAATCGCGCGATGCCGCCGTTCGTGATTGCACCAGTGGTGCCGTAGAGTTCAACGACGCTTGCAGAATCGGAGTGGCTCATCCGAGAACAATCGATCTGGATGGTTTTTCCGCCTTCGCAGCCGAGAATACCGGTGAAATAATCCTCTGCCGCTCCCTCCGGTCCGTCGTATTGCGGATACAGCACGTGCTTCGCAGCAAATGCCCACTCCGGTTTCGGGCATCCCATCCACCACCACGTGAGGTTGAGTTCGTGCGAATAGTGTTGCCCTAACGAACCCCCCTTCTGTCCGTAAACGTGTAGCCAGCGACTGTTGGCATCAAGGTCAGGGATAAAGTTGTATTTCCCGAAGACGCGAGCGTGGTACAGGTCCCCGATCGCTCCGTTCAGCACAGCGCGCCGAATCTTACGGTTGTTCGGGAAGTGACGCATAAAGTAGCAGAATTGGAGTGTTTTCCCTGCGCGTTGTGCGGCTGTCTCCATCTCCAAGATTTCGGGTGCCCGGATCGCGTGCGGTTTTTGCACTAAGACGTGCTTACCCGCACTGAGCGTATCAAGCACTTGCTGCAGTCTGCCATCGGGAGAAGTCGCGAGATAGACGGCTTCAACGTCCCGGTTATCAAGGAGTTCGCGATAGTCGGCATAGCGGTGTGGCACGGCGTTGTCATCGCCTGCTTGTTCGCGAAGGATTGGATCGTGTTCCGCGATAGCGATAACGTTAAGACGAGAGGTCGCATTGGCGGCTTCGATAGCTCGGCAGCCTGCCCATCCGCACCCAACAAGTCCCATTTGAGTAAATTGGTTTGTCATAGGTAGTGTTGCCTCCGGTGCTTCTTATATCAACTTCTAAAATAGACGCGGTAACTCTGAGATACTCTCAAGCACCCAGGTCGGTTTCGCGACAGGGTTTTCCAATTGATCGGGTTTAAACTTCCCAGTCTTCACAAGGACACTCCGCATCTTCATGCTTTCCGCCCCGACAATGTCAGTGGTAATATCATCGCCTACCACGACTACATCCTTTGGCGTGAGTTGAAGATTGCTAAGCACGGTTTTGAAGAACGTCTCGCTCGGCTTGCCCATGATCGTCGCTGTTTTACCCGCGGCAGCCTCCAAAAGCGTCACGAACGCACCGCAGTCCAAACGTATCCCTTCAGGAGAGAACCAGTAGAGTCCCTTCTGTAACGCGATGAGTTCCGCGCCGTCCATCAACAGGCGAAAAGCGTGATTTAAAGCGTGAAAGTCAAAGCCTTCACCGTAGTCTCCAACAACGACAAAATCGGGGGCATGATCGTCTACAGGTATCTCCTTGAAATATGCTTTGACGGCATCATCGACCATAAAGTGGCAACGTGCCTCGGACTGTGCGCGTAAGTGGAGGAGACAGGCGTAAGTCGCATTAAAAATCTCATCTTCGTAGATGTTGAACCCCAAATCTCGCATCTGCGCGTGGAGCATCTTTGGGGTTTTGGCAGTCGTGTTCGTCAGAAATCGGAGTTGATACTTTTCCTGACGCAAGTCGTTAACGGCTTCAATTGCGCCGGGACACGGTTTGCCCTTAAAATAGAGCGTTCCATCCAGGTCAATCAAAAAAGCCTTCGGAGGCGTTGCGTTCAATTGCTGTGTTGTATTTGTCATGCGTTACGGTTCTATAACCTTATAGTGTTCCACCTGTCCACCGGTGATTGTTTGGATCGTGAGGCTTTTGACAGGGAGTCGGTTTTCATCGTAATGCGAAATGGTTGTAGCACCTTTGTAACCGCTGACTGCCGCGAACGCATCGCGAACCGCGACACGGTCAAGGGAGCCGGCTGTTTCTATGGCGCGTGCCAAGAGTCGCATCGCATCGTAACCTGAGGCTGCGATGCCATCGGGTGGACGCTCAAACAGTGCCGTGTAACTTCCCACAAACGCTTGAACGTCTGTGTCCTGTGTGGCTACAGAGAAATTCGTCGGATAATAACTGCCGTCTAACACGGTGTTATCCGCTAAGATGCTGAGAAAACGTTCCCGATCATCCCATGCGCTGCCACCGAGAAAGGTGCCTGTGATACCGATTTCGCGTGCTTCGCTTATCAACGAGGGCACTTCTGGCTGAAAGCCTGGACAGAAGATGACATCGGGTTGAACGTTGTGGATATCTGTGAGCAGCGCAGCAAAGGTGGTGTCCCCTACGATATAAGCACCGCTGTAGACGATCTCCCCGCCGATTTCCTGAAAAGCTGCCTCAAACGCCGCGACGAGATCGGTGGTGTAGACATCGCCTTCCTCAATAATTGTCGCTGCTGTTTTGGCACCGAGTTCGTCGGGATTCATCGCGAAACTCGCCATCACTTTCCCTTGGAACGGGTTGGGAACAGTGATTAAAAAGACGTAATCTCCTGCTGCTGGCACATTCGCACCACTGGAGCCGGGAAGCATGAGTCGTTGTGCGTGTTGCGCGATCGGACCGACTTCGACAGAATTCGTGGAATAAATGGGACCGAGGAGTGCGAAAACATTCTCCATCTCAATCAGTTCATTCGCAGCAGTGACGCTCGCTTCCGGTGTTGGCGGTTCAGTTGCGACAGGTTGGTTATTTCGACTGATGAATTCTACGGGCATACCGAGCACACCACCCATTTCATTGATCTGAACACGGGCAGTTTCGGCACCTTGGCTGAAAGTCGTAAAAGTGTTTGATGGCTGAATTACGCCTATTTTTAATGTCGTTTCGGTCGCAGTTGTTGTCGCATCGGGTTGAACGACTTGGCTGATACGTTCGCATCCGGATAGATAGATACTTAGAAGAGCGGATAGAATCACCGAGGTTAAAGCAAAAATTCTCACACGCATACCGTAGTGTTTCTCCTTTTGACGAAAAATAGAAAATGTTTGAAAAATATTTGGGTCTGTGGTAATCTCTTACCCAATAAAAACAATAACAGACACTACCGATTCTGTCAAGTTTAGAAACATATCTATTGAGGAGAAATTAAAAGATTCGTTTTGAGAGCGTAAAAGAAGCGCGCAGCCTGCAACAACGGCGCAGGCGGCTCTAACGCGAAAACCATCAAAGTCCAAAAAGCCGTTATGCCTCCGCAAGGAAAAATTAAAATATGGAACTCGGTTTTTTTACAATGCCTTTGCATCCACCCGGTAGCGACACCACCCAAACGCTCGATCACGATATTGAGCAGATGGTAATACTGGACGAGTTGGGGTATAAAGAAGCGTATGTCGGTGAGCATTTCACGTTTACGTGGGAGAATATTCCGTCCCCCGACCTCTTCATTGCAAAAGCGGCTGCGATGACAGAAAACATCGTCTTCGGCACCGGGATCACCTGTATGCCGATACACAATCCTGCCGTCGTCGCACATCGCATCGCGCAACTTGACCATCAAACGCATGGACGCTTTCTGTGGGGTGTTGGGTCGAGTTCCACGCCAAGCGACGCGGAGATGTTCTTGGCGGACGGGGACAGACGCCAGTCAACCCGGGAAGGGATTGAAGCCGTCCTCAAGATTTGGACAGATCCAGAGCCCGGACATTACAAAAGCGATTTCTGGGAATTTAAAATTCCCCAAGACCGTCCGAATATCGTCAGTGTCCACATGAAGCCTTACCAGAAACCGCATCCCCCGATCGCAATGGCGGGATCGTCCGCGAGATCTGACACACTCGTTCTTGCGGGTGAACGGGGTTGGATTCCGATGAGTATTAATCTCGCACATGTGCCTATTATCAAGACCCACTGGGACGCGGTCGAAGAGGGCGCGGAAAAGGCTGGTTTATCGCCGTCTCGTTCGACATGGCGTATCGCCCGCGAGGTCTACGTTGCGGATACCACCGAACAGGCCCGGAAAGAGGCACTTGAAGGCACACTTGGACGCGATTTTAGGGAGTATTGGTTCAACTTATTTAGCCCGGGTAACTTCAAACCGGATCCGGATATGGACGATGCCGACATGACCCTCGAACATTTGTTAGATACCTTATGGATTGTTGGGAGTCCGGATCACGTTGCAAACCGTTTACGTGAACTCTATGAGGAAGTCGGTGGTTTTGGGGTCTTACTCGCCATGGGACACGAGTGGGAGCCGAGGGAACAGTGGTTGAACTCAATGACGCTCCTCAAGAATGAAGTGATGCCGCAACTCGCGGATCTGACATAGTAGCAGGCACGCGCCGCGTGCCGTTGCCTTTTACGACGTGTCGCGAACGAAACCAGGAGACTTGTTATGACGACCCTTATGGCAGGTGCCGCAGAAACTGTCATTACCTCCATTAAGGACAGACCCGATGTTTATGCCGAGTTGTATGCGCGCGTCTTGGTGCTCACCGATGGTGAGAAACAACTCGCTATCGTAACAGCCGACTACGGGCAGTTTTCACTGCAATACAACACAGTGCTACTTGAAGCGATCCAGGAGGCTACAGGCATACCGCCAGCACATGTCGTCATTAACTGTAGCCATACGCATAACGCCCCGGGGGTTGACGGACGCGAGATGAGTGAAGCCTCTGAGGCGTGGTTGGCGACCTGTCTTGCCGAATTGGTGAAAAATGCGGTGGGGAAGCTTGAACCGGCGACCTTACGCGTCGGACGCGCGCCCGTCCAAGTCGGATACAACCGTCGCATCATGAACGACGAGGGGTATATTACCATGGCACCCAACCCGGAGGGTCCCGTTGTGCCGTGGGTTGACGTGTTAGGGGCTTACGATGCAAATGGAGACATCATCGCAGTACTGTTCTTGCATGCGGCGCATCCGGTGATTGTCCACTGGTCGAGCGAGGCGATGGGGGCGGATTTCCCCGGTTATGCCGTTGAACATCTCCGCAATTTCTTGGAATTGAAGCCGAAAAGCATTTTACTCTTCGCGCAAGGCTGCGCTGCAGACATCAACGGGTATCCGTTGCGAGGCGGGTTCGAGGCGTGCGATGTCGCCGGATTCACACTCGCGTTTGCGACGCACCAGGCTTTAAAGACTGCGAAGGAGATCCCCGCAGCACCCCTTAAAGCCTGTTCTAAACTCGTCGATTTGCCGTTCCGAGATCCGCCATCGGTTGCGGAATGCGAGCAGTTAATCGAAGAATTCCCTGACGATGAACGCTATGTCGCCCTGTTAGAAGTCGCGAAAAGCGGTGAAAAGCGGACCCTGCCCTTCCCCATAAGCGCGTTTGCTGTCGGCGATGCGCTCTGTTTCCTATCTGTATCGCATGAACTTTTTTCGGAGTATCAACTCTTTGCCGACGAGACCTCACCCTTCTCACACACCTTCGTCTTTGGCTACACAAACGGCAGTGAGGTCTATATTGCGACCAGAGCGGCTTACGAGTTGGGACTGAAGGCGGGGTATGAAGCGGGGCCTCGGAACCATGCCCTCAGCGGTCCGTATCGGTTAGCGTTGGTGCCAGCGGTTGAAGAACAGATTCATGAGGAGATAACGAATCTGTTGGCGGATGTGAAGGGACTTTCTTAAGACTCCCAATTCTTTAGCGTTGGATAAATTTTTCGTTTGTGTATCTTTAGCACGCAGCCTAACAGGCTACGCTACAATAAGCCAAGTCTATTTCCGGTCCCAAAACTACTTATATCCACTGCCACTTAGTAATGATCGCTGGGAAGCTAATAAACATCGGTTTCCTCCCAGCTATCATAAGGTCTTATGATACTATTTCTTTATCAGCATTTTTCGGGTAGCTGTGAAATCACCTGCGGTGAGGGTGTAGAAATAGATGCCACTCGCTACGGACTCACCCACGTCATTTTTGCCATCCCAATACGCCGCACGGCTGCGGCTCTGATAGATACCGGCAGGCGTTTGTCCCAACGCCAAGGTCCGAACCAAGATACCATTCACAGCATAGATACGCAACGTGACCTCTGCAGGTTCCGAGAGTTGATAGGGTATCCACGTCTCTGGATTGAACGGATTCGGATAGTTCGCAAGCAACAGTGTTTCTTCCGGAACTGACAGCCCCAGGAGGCTTTCAAGGTAAGCGATTCCCTGTCGGAAAACAATAGAGCCGTCGTCTTCGATCCTCGCACGTTCTATCCATGCCTGTATTGTCTCAGGATTCAATTTCTCTATACCATACAGGGCAAGTAGAGAAGGTGCAGCCGCAGTGGTCGCTTCTCCCACGTGTCCTGCCACAATGATAAGGTCTAAAATGCTGACTTTGCCATCCCCGTTCATATCGACATCTGTGTTCGCGGGGACGTTTTCTCCGAACCGTTGGGCAACAAGGATTATATCCAGAATACTCACCTTGCCATCCCGGTTAATATCTCCCGGCACCCGTCCCCCTTCCACAACGATGGCAGTTTCATGGGGTCCCGCAGCGATAGCCTCGCCGGTGGTAGAACCGAATTCAACGTTTTGCAGTGCGATTCGGGTGTCACCCTCTGTTTTCGCTGAGAACGTTACCGAGAGGAGCACACCTGTGCCGCTGCCCCCGTCTTTGCTGAGACTTGCCGAGCGGAGCCCTCTGATTCTTCCAGTCGTGTTGTTAATTCTCCCTTTTTGAAAGAAGGTCGTTGCTCCGCCTGTTTTCAGAAAGTCGCCTTCGTTGACTTCAATCGCTTTGAAGACTTTCGGATCAAACGCAATATCAAATTGCCAACCTGCTAATCCATGGATATTCTCTACGCTGAGGTCAAGCATGAACGTATCACCGGTATGGATGACAGGCTTGGAAACACTGTATTCAATACGCGGGTTTACTGACACCAAATACGCCGTGCCCGCTTTAAAGGCAACAGATCCTGTCCATGCATTTTCGTCCCCGTAGATAATAATGAATAAGAAGTTTGTCCCTTGTTTCAGCGTCACAGGGACAACCGTCCCGTATCCATCTGGAGCCGTAAACCATCTGAAAGTTTTAGCAACCAATTCTCCGTTGAGATAGACCTTGCCACCATAACCCGCTCGAAAAAATATGTGTGTCTCCTGATCCTGAGGTGAAATCAAACTGGTCGAGCCATAAGCAATATGGAAATCTATATCGCCTTCTCCGAGCCCAGTAAGGTTGGCCATCTCATTTATATTATTGCGTTCCGGAGATATTTCGTGAGCCGTCCATACACTATTCCCAATGGGTTTGTCCTTCACCGCACCGTTCATAGCAATCTTCACCTCTGTTGCCTCGCCGTCACTCATTTCTGAGAGAAAATCTATTCCAGACCAATCCGCCCAATCCTTGGGTGTGTCTATCGGTGTAATCACCCATAACCATGGACCCGCTATCGGGGGCCCCGGCTGTATCGACGCACCCGGATTTCGTAAATCAATGATAGTTGTCGTCTCAGGAAGTCCGTCTAACGGCGAAAAATCGGATATATTGTTGTGCTCAAGACTGACCCATTTCAGATTCGTTAACCCTGCTAAGGCGGATATATCGGATATATTGCACGTGTCGAGTTTTAACCATTCGAGATTCGTTAACCCCGCTAAGGGTGCCAGATTTGAGAGGTTTCTATTCTCTGCAACACTGAGACGTGTCAAATTCGTCAAGTCTCCTAAGGCTGATATGTCTTGGTCCGACACCTTGGTGTCACGTAGATAGAGTTCTTTCAAATTCTTTGCCCTTTTCAGCGTCGATATATCTGGATTCCCACCACAGATATCTATTTTCCGTAAGTTCATCTCCGTGAGTTTCACCAATGGCGATAGGTCCGATAGGAAATTGCCCCAAGAATGAAACGTATCTAAATTTTTGAGGCTTTCCAGCCGTGAGAGATCGGATATTTGGTTATGACTTATATTGATGTAACTTAGGTTGGTCAATTCTGACAAAGGTGAAAGATCTGAAATGGAGTTATCATTAATACTTAAGCCCGTTAAGTTCAGCAGTCCAGCAATCGGTGACAGATCCGAAATGTTCTGGTTGTGCCCAACATTCAACTGATGCAGATCCGTTGCAAATTCAAGTCCCGTCAAATCGCTGATACCTTTATCATCCGCCTCAAGTCTACCCAGTTCTGCCATCTCCTCGTATGTAATCGGGGCATTTCGGGTTTTACCGAGCTCCTCTGCAATCGCTGCACGGAGGTTCGCATCCGGAATGTAAACAAACTCCCCGCGGATCACTTCTTCTTGTGTGCCCGGATCTATTTTTTGTTGAGAATACAGCACGGCAACCACTCTACTGAAGTCTCGCGTCCAGGTATCCCTTTTCACTTGTCCACCCACACCGGTCAGCACCGCTAACCCTAAGTTTTTCAGACTCTGATTCTCACGAATATTCTTCAGGAACGCCTCGGTTTGTAAACCCACGGCAGCGGCAGCGTGCGCCGCATCCAGAGGTCTCTGAAATGCTTCGTGGAAACGCTGAACGGGTTCAATCCCACCAAAAATATCGCCCGTCTTCTCAAGTGCTTGCCGATACCGATCGGTATCCTCGGCGACAAGTCCTTCCATCGTTAATTGATCCACGTAGAGGCTCAGGGCGCGGTCTTTATTGAATGGCGGATTCGCGTTCTGTTTGACAACACCGCGCACCTCATCTTCAAAATCCTTCATCCCCTCCGTATGGCAACCGATACAGGAGAGACCGTTCCGGACAGTCGGATCGCTCGCCGCGAGGTTCCGAACGATCTGTATCGGTGCCGAATCCAGCCGTCTCCCGGCGGCATCCGCCAGATAATACGCCTGTAAACCGTTCGGAAGGTTGAAAATGATCTCACCCCCATCGTGTTCAAAAGACAACGGGTGCGTAAAGATGTTCTGTGTTTCCGCGCTCCCCGCAAAGTCGTAACTCTTCCAATACGCGCCATACCGAGACGTGTGTCGCTCCACAACGCGGTTATGGTTGGAAACACCCGAATCCGTGAAACCCGCACGCCAGACGCGCTTCCCCGCCGCGTTTCGGAGATTGCTAACGACATCTATATCCAGTTCCGCCTCTAACTCCCGATCGGTTGCAGGGAGCCCTAAGATGTCGTGATAAAGCGGGGGCAGTGAAGCAGTCGCGAGAAACCAATCCACATCAACGAACGGCACCTCACAGTCCAAGGCCTCACGCACCTTTGACAATCTCTCACCGAGTGCCGTTTGCGTCAGCACATTGAACCTAGCCTTATACGGGTATTTCTGCTCAATCAGCGTCCATAGGTTCGGACGATTCGTCTTTTGTTCCCATTCATAGTCTCGGAGATCGATATAAAAAATCGTCTCTTCTGGATCGATGGGTTCCGGTCTGACGATCTCGCGGCCCCACGAGAGGCTATTGACGAGTTTCGAGAGGGCGCGTTGATAGGCGTGGAGTGCCTCAGTCGTCTCACCGGCGTTGTAGAGATGCGTGGTCGCAAAATAACGGGCGAAGGGGCGGTGCCGGGGTGCCAATGCGTTGATATGCTTCTCAATCGTCTCCAACATCTTTTTGTGTGTAATGAACGCATCTCCAGCCGCAGCGGGTGTTTCCCAATCCGGGGCACCTGCTTGGATCCAATTGCCGATGGTGCGGATCGCAGAGGCGGGAAGTTGCGGTTGCCCGAGCGGCATCCGTTTGGCAGGATTCTTTTCAAGGAGCCGCCGATAGAGTTCGGATGCATTGGGCTGCCCTGGGACGACTGCCCCGGTGTCCAGGAGCGCAGTGTGGTCAATGACGATCGCCTCAGTGAACTGACCGTGTTCTCCGTGGCAGTTCAGGCAGCTTTGCTCAAAAATCGCATACGCCTGTTGCGCGAGGGGCTGTTGTGCGGTAGCAGTGTAAAAATTGCCCAGAATGAGGGTCAATAGGGAAACGAATGTAATAAAAATTTTCCAGTTTTGCATGTATTTTCTCCTTCAGAGAGGAACTGCTTTCTATTTCAGATAAATTTCGCCATCTAAATCAGAGAGGGTGTGCTGTGTAGTGGTGATACCGCTTGCGACACCGGTAACTTGCATGGAGAGTTGTATGTTTTGTGGCTTTCCGCTACGGTTATAGGCTGCCCAACCGTTAGTGAACTCACGGATAAACAGACCCTCAACCGGATGTCCTTTACTATCACGATAAAGGCGCGCTTTTTCGCCTACAGGATGACCGAGGTCGGCATCCCAGAATGGATACCAATAGCGTTGGGAGGTGTGATTATGCCGCTCACCTGCTATAGGGTCTATTGTAGAGACAGACGCGGTCTCGTATTCATGCTTATGATTGGTCCCCGTTGCCTCGGCAACGTAGCAAACGTAACCATCAGAATGTGTGAGGCTCAAAGTCGTCATAAGACGCATCCTTTGCTGGTTCTGCGGAGAGTCCGGACGCTCAAACGGAATCCCGCGACCTTCAAGCGCATTTATTTGCGGTTCGCGAAAGTTCTGCTCGGACCATAACAACATGCGTTCAATCTCTCGGAGATGATCATACGTGTAGGCCGTATCCCCTTCATCCAGCACTGCCGCTATGAACGCTCCATTCACATAAGGTGCCGAAAGTCGAGCTTTATGCAGGTCCGTGTTGACGATAATCAGAAAATCATCATCAATAACTTCACGCATACGGCGCACCATAGATATTCTTGCCGCCCGCGCAGCTTCAACACTTCGCAAAGAGCCTTCTTTGTCATTGTCAAGCGGAACCCTATCCTCATGCCACCCATCCAAGAAAATACCGTCATAGAGACCACATGTAGCAACGGCGAGTGCTTTCTGAATGAGGATGTCCTGGACAGCAGGGTGTGTGAAATCTATCAGGAAGGTTAAACGTCCGGTGTCTGATTGAACCCGGTTCCCGTTCTCATCTCTTATCCAATACGGCCACTCCTTAGTGTAGTCGTTGAGAGGGATGCCGGTGTAGTCGAGGCTCACAAGTCTTATAAAGTTAGGATTTTCTGAGATCAGATACTCTCTTTCCCAATGTGGATCGTCTACGCTCCCAAAAAGCCAGAGCCCCTGAGATGTCGGATGCGATTGAAGGTGAAACCCCGGTCCACCCCAAGACAGATCGTAATGTCCGAGTTTCTCATCAGCAGATACATTCGAGAAGCTGAAAGCCTCCGAATGCCCAGCTGAAAAGACCGAGGGGTAATCTCTACCCTCGATACGAGATTTTATCGCAACCCTCGGTATATCCTCACAGTCCAGGAAATTGCCGTGTTTGTGTAACACCTCTAAGTGCGTCAATTCATAGATAGGCGAAAAATCCCGAATATCATTATTTTCTATCAACAATTCTTTAAGAGTGCCTAAGCCTGCAAGGGGTGTGATATCTTCTATTCGGTTTCTCCAAATTTTTAACGTCTCTAAAAGAGGGAGTGCTGCGAGCGGACGTAGGTCTACGATCTCGTTACCGCCCAAATCAAGAAAGATCAGTTTCGTTAGCCCTGATAAAGGCGATATATCGCGAATCTTGTTCTCTATTAGAATAAGCACCCGCAAATTCGTCGCATACTCTAAACCCGCAAGATTAACAATCCCTTTGCTTCGTGCATCCAGGTCTGTTAAGGGTTGAAGATCCATCGGTGTCAATAGATGGTGTGTCGGAAGTTCAAGTGTCTCTCGGACAGCCTGTCTGAGCGCAGTGTCCGGTATCCACTGCGGCTCGGAGAGCCGCAGTGACTCTGCTGAGGCGTTGGGCGTTAAATTCCGATCAGTATCGTGGAAACCGACACTATTGTGTTTACGAATGGGAGTCGTTTGTCCAATTTGATTTCGCACGGCGGGTTTTGCGTCAGTCTCACGGACGATAGGCACGTCAATAATTTCAACGGTCGGTTCGGATGTTGCCTGGAAGCTGTAAGGTTTCTGAAAACGCGCCAGGTATTGGTTGCTAGCGCTGAGCATCAATAGGGTTGCTAACGCCACAGCCGCCCCCAAAGCCACCCATGGGAGCAACGGTTTCGGAGCCGAGGCTGGGGTCAGTTTCACGTCAGCGACCCGCTGCATAATGTTTTGGCTGACACTCGCCGGTATCTGCACACCACCGAGGATTTCTTGAACGAGGCGTGCTTCTTCCTCCTGTAACCGCTTTCGTGCCCGATACAGCCGATTATGAATCGCGCTTGCGGAAACGCCCAAGAATTTGCTAATTTCTTTCACCGTCATTTCGCCAAGATAGAAAAGCGTCATGACTGTCCGTTCACTCTCTGGAAGTTTTTCGAGAAGTGTTTTGACGAGGGCACGGCGATGTTCGCTGATTTCTGTCTGCCGTTGTTCCGATACGTGATGGGTATAAGAGGATTTCTCAACGTCTTCCACGGGTGTGTCCTCCAACGATTGTATCGTCAATTTTTTCTGACGCATCCGATCAATACAGAGCCGATTTGCGATCACATACAGCCATCCAGCAAATTTATAAGGGTCCTTGAGGGTCGGGAGTTTTTTGTATACCTGAAGGAACGTATCTTGTGTAATCTCCTCGGCATCGTGGAAATCGCCGATCTTCCGCCACGCGAGGGCGTGGACACTTTTCTGATGCCTGTGAACCAAGACATCAAACGCCGCTTCATCGCCTGATAATATTCTTTGAATGAGTTGAACATCGCTGTCTTTTTCCACGAGGCGTTCTCCTAATAAACAGTGAGGCTAATAAACAGTTGGGTCGTGTCCGTATCCGCCAAAAGGCTTAATCGGATGCCAAATCTTGTAAAATTACGCAGAATGATCAGGGGTATACCCTCTATTATTAAAGACGAGACTTTGGAGGGGAAATTCGCATAATTTGAAAAAAATAAATTGAATCGGGATTTTTTGGGAGACAGGCGGGGTTACCAGGATGCCCCTTATGGGTCTGTCAGATTTGATGTGTTTTCAAGTTCACGCAATTCGCGTCCATCCTATTAAAAATAGGTAGGTGCGGTTTCCTAACCGCACCTGATATGATTATGGAGATGGGTGTTCCCCCTGCTTGCGAGGTTTCCTAACCTCGCCAAATTACCGATTTATTTTCTGAAACTTCATGAAACCGCACCTACCAGGGGAGGGCGTAAGTCCTGTATAAGAAACAAGTGCCCACTTAATTCTAAGTTTCACTATTAAAAGTAGGTTTCTAACGTGGCGCGTGCGTTTGCGACCCCCTCAAGAATCGGTCGTGGCGTTTTCGCCTGCAACCCTAAATAGATAAGCATAATCTCATCAGTGTAGCCGACACGATCTATCTCCTGACAGATAGCACGAAAATCCATCTCTGGTGCCCAGAACGGCTCGCTGCCTGTGCTTGAATCCACACCGCAGTTAAAATAGACACTGAACAACCGCTCCGATAGGGTGCGTAAGGCGACAACCGGATCGTCCCCGGCGCGATGGAAATGGTAGGGACTGTAGTAAAAACCGAAGTTTTCAGCGGAGATCGCAGTGAGGATGTGTTGCGTGCGTTCCAGATTGTAAGCCAGACTCCCTTCGTGGGCGTAGAGCATGAGGGTTAGGTTGCGCGCCTGTGCTGCTTCGGTGACCCTTTTGAGAAGGTCAATGATCGTTTCAATCTCGCCAGCAGTGACATCTTCCTTTCCACCACTCGCAATGCTGACCATCGGAATGGAAAGCCGTTGGGCAGTGTCGAGAATTTCAATTAACGCCTCAAGTCCGTCTGGCGCGTCAACCGCCACAGTGCTCAACATAGATTTAAAACGGAGCCCTGTTTTTTCTCGGAGGGCAGCGATGGTTTCGGGGTCCGCCTCCGAGAAATGGGATTGGGCGAGTTCAATCGCAGACACGCCATTTTGGGATAATCCGCCTACAAATTCCGTCAACTGGAAAGCCGAAAACGGGAGAGTGCTTGCACAATAGGCTCTCATTTACCCATCTCCTTGAGTGCCTTCAGGCAGCGTTCGACAGCCTCAAGCGGCGGGAAGGCATCGCTTTCATACTCAACGATATACCATTTCGTGCCGCCGGTGGCTTCACAAACTCGGAAAATCTCATCCCACGGTACACTGTCTTCGCCGATGACGGGACGGAAACCGGCGTGTCTGTCTACCTCACCCAGTGATTCTGTGTAGGGTTTGAGATGAACGGTGCCAGCGCGCCCGGGGTATCTCTCCAGAATCCCGACGAGATCCGCACCACCAGAGAGGGCGTTGCCCATATCCAGCTGCATCACAACGCCTTCGTTCGTGTTGCCGAAGAAGGTGTCCCACGGCAGTTCGCCATCCAGCGGCGTGAATTCCACGTGATGGTTATGATAACCCGTCACCATACCGTGTGCGGCGAGCTTATCGGCGATGCCGTTGAAAATCCCCGCTAATTTCAACCAGTCCGCCCGCGATTGACGGAGCTCCCCCGGAATACCCGGAACGATGACATACGGGTTTTCCAAGACCTTATTGAATTCAATCGTTGCGTCGAGGGTGTCCTCTTGGACGAGGGTGAAGGGGGTGTGCCAACCGCAGCAGATCAAACCGAACTCATCGAGCAAGCCTTTCAATTCTTCTGCGGAATGTCGCGGTGGACCCGCGAATTCGACACCTTCGTATCCCATCTCGGCGACCGCTTTTATCGTGCCGCGGACATCTTCTGCTAATTCGTTTCGGACGGAAAACAGTTCTAAACCAATTGGTACTCTTGACATGATTTCCCTTTCATCTCTTTTGATTGAGGCACGGGGACCTCTGTTGATAAAATTTGTTAACTCACAAAATAAGGTGGAATAACCATTGCTTTATAGGGTCAATTGAGTGTCGTAGGTTGGGTTGAACGGAATCTTACTGAAAATCGCATAGAGAAGATAACTTTCAAGTTCATCAAGAAACCTAAAATCACCGAAGGACAAGTGAAACCCAACACGTTTTCACTATAGCGTTTGGAGTGTTGGGTTTCGCTATCTCTATCTGCACGGACAATTCATCGAAAATCGACATTCTCCGTATAAACCGGACGGTTTTTGTTTTTCACTGCTCAACCCAACCTACGGTCACATCTATATTTTCATTATTGGACTCACGTATTTGTTATCGTGCTGTGTAATTCGGCGCGAGTGGACAGGTCCGAGAGAGTGCCAGCAATGCGACGCGTGCCAAGCCGTGAATCAGATACGCCGCTCCCATCTGCTGAATGAGGAATATCGTATCATGAACGCGTTAAATAATCAAATACTGAATGTCTTTGGGCGCCACCTCTTTTTTCTTGCCATCCGCTCCCTTGTCTTGTATAATCATCACTGTTTAGACATTCCTATTCTTTGGACTGAACGGACGACAAACTATTATTTAACAGGAGACACTTATGCACGTTGGACTTATGGGAGGGACAATTCGACGCGAAACGCTCGGCGAGACGCTGGACGCTATTGTGGAGCACGATGTCCGTCATTTACAATATCATGTGCCTGCAGGACTATCGCTTGCAGAGGTTCGCAAGGAGATAGACGATCGACAGATCACGATCTCGGGACTTGGGGGCACCTACAACATGATCGATCCGGATGTTGAGAAACGGCACGCAGGATTGCAGATGTTGCGTTCTGTTGCGGAGCAGTGCGCGCCGATGGGGACATCCGTGATTACGATCTGTACCGGCTCTCGGAACCCCGACAGTATGTGGCGCGCACACCCTGATAACAATACACCAGAAGCGTGGCACGATCTCGTTGAATCTATGAAGCAGGCACTGGCGGTCGCCGAGGAATACGAGGTGGTGCTTGCGCTTGAACCTGAAGTCGCGAACGTGGTCGATTCTGCCCAGAAAGCACGACGGCTGCTCGATGAGATGCAATCGCCCTATCTGAAAGTTTGTATGGACGGCGCGAACATCTTCCACAAGGGTGAACTCCCGAAAATGCGTGAGATTCTTGATGAGGCGTTCGCACTGCTTAAGGACGATATTGCCTTAGCACACGCAAAGGACTTGGACCGCGATGGTGAGGCAGGACATCTCGCCGCTGGGACAGGGCTGCTGGACTATGATCAGTATCTCGGTCTGCTAAAGGAGAGCGGCTATGATGGAGCGGTCGTGCTACACGGGCTGTCGGAAGAACAGGTGCCTTTCTGTACAGGGTTTTTGCGGGAAAAGATCGCTGCGTTGTAGAGGTTATCAGTTATCGGTTATCGGTTGTCAGTCACAAGGGAGTGTTTCTGCGGTTTTCCCTTGTTAAACGAGAACCTCTTAACCGACTACCGAGAGTGGAGCGATAGCGGAACGCCCTGACCGCCGACTGCCATTTTTAGATTTTCCCGGACATCCGTTCTGCCAACCGAGCGAGTGCGGGGGAAGTGTCCAATTTTTCGAGTTCCGCTTCGATCAGGGTAAAGTGTTCCGTCGCAGCGAGTGCGGTTTTGATGGCTTCATCGAACTCACCTTCGGTTCGGACATAGTAGCCGCGTCCTGTTCCAAAGAGTGTCGGCATGGCGCTATAGTTCCAACCGCCTATGTCGTTAAAGGGACCGTCGAGGAGATGCCGTTCGGTCCCGTACCCGTGGTTGTTGAGGACAAGCACAATCGGATTGAGTCCGTAACGGACGGTCGTTGAGAGTTCAGTGCCTGTCATTTGGAAGGCACCATCTCCGACGATAACGAGACACCGCGCCTGCGGCATACTCAGCTGCGCCCCAACGGATGCCGGCACTGCGAACCCCATTGAGGTGTAGTAGGCGGGACTGATGAAGTTGGTATGTTGATGGATGCGCAACTCGGCAGCCCCGAAGAGGCTGTCCCCGACATCAGCGATAACCGTCAGTTCGTCGTTTATGAATTCATTCAGGTGTTGGAACAACCGGCAGGTTGTTAAAGGTTTATCGGGTTCGACTTTAAAGGGGTCCGTATCTGGGAATGCCCAGCCCAAATTCGGTTTCCGTCGCCTTCGGAGTTTCGGCGAATTGAGACCGTCAATAAAATCGTCGAACATCACCTCTTCGTAATTGTGATAACGGATTGCGATTTTTTCCGAGGTGGCGTAGATTGAGTGTGCCCGATCGAGATTTGCGGTGTAAATCCCAAGGTTCACATCTGTCATGAATGCCCCGAGGATGATCACACAATCCGAGTCTTCAACAAATTGTCGGACCTCTTGTCTCCCCATCGCACCCTCGTATATCCCCAAGTAAAGCGGATGGGATTCCGGCACTACCGACTTTCCAAGGAGCGTTGCCACGACTGGAATCCGTTTTTCATCTATGAGTCGGAGTAATTTATTTTGGTAACCAAATCTGTGTAGTTCTACACCCGCGAGAATGACAGGTCTTTTACTGTGGTTGATGAAATCAATAGCCTCTTCAATGGCGACCTCCAATGTTTCCGGATCGCTGAGATGTCCACCCGTTGAGGGACGTTGGTAAAGCGTGCCGCGCACATCCACCATGTCGCGTGGGAGTTCAATGTATCCGGGACGTTTGTAACGATAAACGGCATCGAGCACCCTATCGATTTCGTTGAAGGCGGTAAAGGGTTCATCAAGGAGTGCCGTTGCGACGGTTATCTCGTCATAGATGCGTTGCTGTGTATGGAAATCCCTAACTTTATGGTGGAGGAGTTCATCTTTTCCGTGTTCTCTGATGCCGGGTGCACCACTGATAACAACAACGGGTGATTTCTCTGCGTAGGCACCCGCGACAGCGTTCACCATGGATAACCCACCGACACAATAGGTAACACAGGCGGCACCCATGCCTTTGATCCGGGCATAAGCATCAGCGGCGTAGCCTGCTGCGTCCTCACGGGTCATACCGATATGCTGAATTGAACTCTGCTCGATAAGTTCATAGAACCGCAGCACGTAATCCCCAGGAATACCGAAGATGTGTTCAATGTCGTAGCCCTCTAATTTTCTGAGTAGGTATTCACCGATTGTTGGAGGTCTGTTATACATGGGGGCACCTCGCTGGATGTAATTGTTTTTAAGACTTACGCACTCCCCCGGTAGGTGCGGTTTCATGAAGTTTCAGAAAATAATTCGGTAATGCTATGTTCTCCCAGGCCCGGTAGGTGCGGTTTCCTAACCGCACCGGACTTCGCCAATAAATTACCGAATTAATAAATTAATCTTCATCTAACCG
>JAJEDB010000099.1 GCA_022821725.1 Candidatus Poribacteria bacterium
CGCCGGGCGGCTTGAGATTTTTTACCCCCAGTTTGAATAAAATCTAAGACGCGTTTGCGTAAATCTGTTGAATATGCCATAATAGACGCAGCCTATCATAAAACCGAAAAAATGTCTCTTTAATTCTAAAGGTCACTATAAAATGCTTATGAGTGCTGATTCAGGAAGGGACCAGATGCATTCACGAAAACCACATATCTTGTTTGGAGTGTCGACTGCATAGAAAAACGATGAAAGTAAAATACGGTTTCAAAATTCACAGCGAAAGTGAAAAAAATATATTGGGTCGGTCATTCCAATTATATCATATCCTAAAAATAAATGGACATCTTTGTAGCATAGGCTGTTAGCCTGTGCCAACGTGAAACGTACCCTCACAATTTACCCTATAATACGAGGGTCTAAGTAATTACGGAATCTACTATGTATGGTATATTAATATGGATCTCCTAAATATTAATTATGCCAAAATTACACTGACACGTCAAATTAATAAATCACCTAAACTGAGGCACGCTACAAATTAAAAAATTTCTGATTTTTCAAGTGGCAATAGAACCCAAATCACTGTAATCCTTTCTTCGGAATTTGAGCATCTGCTATTAATAAGGTAAACATGCACATAAAGAGGTTATCCACCAATCCAAAGCACCATTTCTTCGGATATTACGGTATTAATCCGTGGGACACCACAACCCAGTACCACCTCGCGTTAGAGACAGATTTTCATACACACCGTCCGCTACCCGAAGATATAGCAACAGTTGGACTCATTCATCGCGAAACGCACGAATTTATCCCACACGCCAAGACCGCCGCTTTTAACCTCCAACAGGGAAGTATGCTCCACTGGATAAACGGCAGCGAGAACGGCGAACACGACGCGACCCGCGCCGAATTCACGTTTAACGATTGGGAAGATGGCACGCTCGTATCGCGTGCTTTAAATCCGAGGACGGGGACCATCCGAACAATTCAGGGCGCCATCGCAGCCGTGTCTCCAACTGCCCCACTCGCCATTGGGCTAAATTACGGACGGATGGCACACTGCCGGGCTGTTGTCGGCTACGCGACGCACACGGAATCCAGTGAGGTCATAGCACAACCCGAGGACGATGGCTTATATCAACTCAACCTCCAAGATGGGAGTTCGCAGCTTGTCCTCTCTATCGCAGAGGTCATCCGAGCGAGCGGGGACGAACGGATGGTCGGCAAACGCGCTTGGTTCAATCATGTTCTCTTTAATACAGATGGAACACGACTGCTATTCTTCTGTCGGGTGCGTCGGGAAACAGGACACGCCACCTCGCTCTGGACAGTTAATCCTGATGGCTCTGATTTGGAAATGCAAATCCCATTCGACTATCGGGTATCCCATTTCGACTGGCGGACGCCTACGCGGATTCTTGTCTCTTCAGACATATCCGGTGAGATGGGATTTGTTGAATTCACAGATGGGGTCAGAGACTTCACGCCGATTGGACGCCATGTCCTGCCGAGCGATGGGCACGCTTCGTTCTCACCAGATCGCGAGTGGTTACTTTGTGATACTTACCCGCGCGGGACAGAGCGTTTGGCACAACTTATGATTTACAATATCGCTGAAAACCGAAAAATTCTTTTGGGCGAATTCCATCACGAAGAACAGTTTGTTGGAGATATCCGATGCGATCTACATCCGCGCTGGGCACCCGATGGAAGAACGATTACCTTCGACTCAGTTCATGAAGGCTCCCGACAGATATATCTCGTGGAGATACCACACGCAAACCTGTAAAGGAAACCTGTGGGACAATGGAGGAAGTCCTTCACTCTCATAAACCGTAGCCCGTAATGAAATTATGCCTCAAATGGCATAATTTGTCTTAGCTTTACATTTGGAGGGGTTTTTGCTTGGGGTGTTTTTGCGTATTTCTTCAGATTAGAGAAAGGCACGTTAAAGTTCAAACCTACGTCATTTAACCGCAAGGTATAATTAAAAAATGTTGCGAGATGATTGTTCTCATGAAAAAATTGGACGATTGCCAAGTATTGTAAGATGCCCCATTGCAAATGTTAGGGAGCATCGCAAGGCTATCGTTCTAACAACCGATCCGGCGTGGAAAGCTGTTGGTGATATTGACATTAACACGCAACATCCGCGCTACGTTCAGGGGAATACGCAGGCAGATATGGCTGCGCTCGCCGACGCATGTACGGGTGAAGTGGTCTACGGTATCGGTGGAGGCTTGGCAATTGATACCGCCAAATATGTTGCTGCTGCAAAAGGAATCCCACTCGTAGCGATCCCTACCATTCTATCAACGGATGCTTTTCTGACGGATGCGACAGGCGTTAGAGAAAATGAGTGTGTCCGTTATCTGCCCTCAAAGGCACCGGATACTGTGATTATAGATATGGATGTCTTGTGCAATGCCCCTCCCGCAATGCGAGCAAGTGGCGCTGCGGATGTCCTCTCAATCGCCACAGCACTCTGGGATTGGCAGGAGGCTGAGAAGATGGGGGCGAACCCATCAAATCAACAACTCACACCACAAGCGATTGGCATAGCAAGTACGCTGCTCCAAACGCTTCTCGATAACGCACGGGAAATCGGGCGCGGGACGCCAACCGGTTTGAAACTCCTACTCGATCTGCTCTGTATGGAGGTCCAACTCTGCTATCAATGCGGACATAGCCGCGTTGAAGAGGGAAGTGAACATTACTTTGTCTATGCCATTGAGAACCATTTGACACCCTCCGAAGAGGGAGACCCCGAGAACGAGACGCTAAATGCGGAACCCCTTTTACACGGTGAATTGGTTGGGCTTGGCATTCTCCTGATGGCTGTGTTGCAATCGCAACCGTGGACACAGTACCGTCACGCTTTGGAGTGTTTGCAGATTAACTATTTTCCATCGGCTGTTGCCCGTGATGCAATTGCCGAAACGCTTATTCACCTATCCGACTACGTCGCGCAACACCAACTTCCATATACCGTGGCGACATCTTTACGGATCACCCCTGATATTGCCGAACGGACGATACAAACCATATTAGATTAAGCCTGAGGACATGGAGAAAAAAACGAAAATATGACATTAAACACGCAAATTTCCGAACTGCACAAGCAGGCACTCGTGATAGATTCGCATAACGATGCCATCGTGGCGCACATCCGGCGAGGGGTAGGGGTTGGGGCACCCAACCCCTGCGACGAAAATACCCAAAACGCCACAGATCCCGTTGGGACTATCGCTTACCTTCGCGGACCCGTTCCCCCGGAAGAGGAAGCCATAGGCATCCAACTCAACATACCGAAAATGCAACAGGGCGGTATTGATGCTGCCTTTTTCGCTGTCGACGTGACGCGCGCATGGAAAAATCATCTCGCCTATGCGTTGGATGCATTCGGGTGGTTCGAGACAGAAGTGACGGCAAATACCGATGACATCTGTATCGCACGGAAGGCAAGCGACATCCGAGAAGCGAAAGCCTCTGGCAAGCTCGCTGCGGTTCTTGTGATTGAAAATAGCGAAGCCGTTGAAAGAAGTCTCAACATTCTCCGATCCCTATATACGCTTGGGGTTCGCTCAATTGGATTAACCCATAATCTGAATACGTGGGCATCCACAGGAAACGATGAAGAGGATCTCGGCGGTGGCTTGACGCGATTCGGTATGGCATTGGTCAAAGAGATGAATCGTCTTGGAATGCTTGTGGATGTTTCCCATATTAGTGAGCGTGGATTTTGGGACGTTCTGGAGATCTCGGAACACCCTGTCATCGCATCCCATAGCAACTGCAAGACGTTGTGTCGGCACCCGCGAAACCTCAGCAATGAACAATTAAAGGCTTTAGCCGCTAACGGCGGCGTTGTCGGGATTACTTTTGTTCCGGGATTTATCACCACCGATGGGTGGACGAAGATGCCCCCCTTGGCGCAACTCCTCAATCATTTCGCCTACGCAATTGACATCGCTGGCATCGATCATGTTGGCATCGGATCAGATTTCGACGGGGGTGGCGATCTACTCAAGGATGCCAGTGAGTTCATCAAGATTGCTGAAGGTTTAAGCGATCGTGGGTATTCTGACGAAGATATCCGAAAAGTGTTGGGCGAAAATCACCTACGCGTTTTTGAGGCTGCCTGCGGATGAGGTAAGGGTGTCGGAGATAGACTGCCACACCTCATCTACAGTAATTTTTTTCATACAGATGTTATCTTTACATTTATCCGTGAATTGCTTACAAGGACTGCAGGGCACATCGTGGCGGATAGTTTGATGCAACCCACCCAAGGGTTGAAAGCGGATATGATTGCCGGGACCGAACAACGATACAGTGGGCGTTCCGACCGCCGCGGCGATGTGCATCGGACCCGTGTCATTTGTGAGAAAGAGATCGCACTTTTCAATACAGGCGGCTAACTCCCGAATCTGAAGATTGCCAGCGAACGGGACGGCACGCGCATCCATCAAATTCGCAACAGTGTGCACGAGGTCCGCCTCCTGTTGTCCTCCAAAAATCAGGACTTCAGCATTGAAGTGCCGAACCAGTCTGTCCCCAATAGCTGCGAAGCGATCGGGCATCCATTCGCGCAACCGCCACCCTGCCCCCGGAAAAATCCCGACCTTTAAACCCTTCTCTGGGACACCCATGGCATCAAATCGCTGTGATGCATCTCTGCGTTCGGATGCATCAAGAAACATTTCAAGCCTTTGATCTACTGCTGGGATGCCGACTGCCTGCAACAGATCAAGGTAGTGTGTTGTGGCGTGTTTGTTCCCCTGCTCAGGGACCCGAACAGTACACAGCGCACCTTTACCAACACGCTCGGCGGCACCGCTGCAATACATCAGCAGCTCCGTCCGGAACTTCCGCTGTAGATCGATAGCCAGCGTGAATTTGCGTTCACGGAGGACACGGAGGGTCCGCAACATCTCGCCTGTATCCTTGTGCTTCGCGCCCCGATCAAACGTAATTATCTCATCAAGGTGTGGATTTTCTCGGAGGACATCCGCCGACTGTTTTCCGACGAGCATAGCGATATAGGCATCCGCGAAATGGGCACGCACCGCTCGAATAGCCGGTGTTGTAAGCACGATATCGCCAAGGGAACTGAGACGAATGAGCAGTATTTTTTCAGAAACCATCTTTTCAACCAACGACCTGTTTTTCAAGATTATTTAACGCCGCTTCAACCAACCCGTCTATATCCAAACTCGATTCTGCGTCCGCTAATTCCGTGAGCGATGCCCGCGTAGCCGGATGCTTGGGGACAAAAAGAGAGCAACAATCCTGATGTGGACGTGTGGATACGTCAAAAGTACCGATCCGCTGTGCTTTTTCGATAATTTCAGCCTTGTCCTCACCAATAAGTGGACGCAAAATGGGGAGCTCGGCAATCGCTTCGATCGTTCTGAGGTTTGTTAAAGTTTGGGAGGCGACTTGTGCGAGACTTTCGCCAGTGACGAGTGCCTCTGCGTTCGCCAGAGTCGCAATGCGCTGCGCAATTCGGGTCATCATGCGCCGATACAGCACCACTCGGAAGGGAGCCGGTGTCTCAGCGACGATAACCTGCTGGAGTTCAGCGAATGGAACCAGATAAAGTGTGCTCCGATAGTTTGATACCCCTAAAATCTCAACGAGTTCAATCACCTTCTCCAAAGAGGCTTTATCGGTATACGGATAACTGTAAAAGTGAATAAAAACGGCTTTCGCACCACGTTTTATCATCTGCCACGCCGCAACAGGGGAATCAATGCCGCCAGACAGCATAACGAGCACTTTGCCACTCACACCGACCGGCAACCCCCCAATCCCTGGAATCTTCTCGGTGGAAATATACGCCGCATTATGGGTTATTTTCACCCAGCAAACTAAATCCGGAGTATGCATATCCGCTCGCGTCCCTGTTTCTTGGACGAGATAACCACCAACCTCTGCACTCACCTGCGGAGAGGTCAACGGAAACGTCTTATCTGTCCGTCGTGTCTCGACTTTAAGGGATTCATAAGCATCATTTTGGATGTGCCGAAGGGCAGCCGCTTTAATAGCCGTGATGTCTCTTTCGGTCCGACAGGCGAGTTGAAAATAAGCGATACCCATAACCCCCTGCAGCCGTCTCTTAACTTCCGTGATGTCAGCACTTTGTCCGAGATGCACAAGAATTCTATCGTGAAGTCGCTCTACCTCGGCATATCCCGTGCCCCGCAAGGCAAGTTTGATGTTATTCACAAGGCGTTTCTCAAAAAACACTCTGTTTTTGCCTTTGAGTCCAACTTCGGCATAATGAACACTAAATAAGTCTTCCATCTTTTTAATTAATTGCTCCTATGCTGTGCTTCTCTTACGCGCAGGCTCCGGGTCTAATACTTGGTCAACCTTGAGTTAAGGACAGGTTCGTAGTAGTGCGATTTATCGCACGTTCCAAATGGGCAATGGATCATCCCCATACTATAAACGGATAGACCTATCAGTTGAAACTTGACATTAGCGCACAAACCCACCTCATTTAACCGCAAGGAATAATTAAAAATTAACCGCAAGGAATAGTTAAAACAGCATCTGTTAGACTAAAGTGAAGTTTTGCAACGTTCCCCAACGCACGGCTCCCATGCATCGCGACAAATTCTTTACCCGCTTCCACAACTTGATACGAGCCTCTCGGCAAACAAATCCCGTATGTTTCAGATAAGGTGTCCATCGCCTTCAGAAAAACATCTCGAGCGATGATAGAGGCGGCAGCAACCGCAATATCCCGTTCCGCTTTCGGAACCTCTATTATCTCAATTCCTGAGGGGCTACCACCGGAAATTCCACCTTGAAATCGAACAGACGCATCTCCTTGAAAACGGGGTTTTCCGCGCGTACGTTGGTGGAGTTCCGGCCTGATGAGGTCGTCTTTAGAAAATCTATCAACAAGCGCGTGCTTCGCACCCACCCGAGCCGCTAAAGTATGAATGGCTTCTGCATGGAGCGATGCCAGAAGGTGATTTAAGTTTTGTCCTCGCCTACGGAAATCGGTATAAAGGGAATTATACGCCTCGGGCATCCTTTCCACGACAACGATATGCCTTTCATAGCGATCGCGCATCAATTCAGCAAGCTCCCGAATACGACGATTCGACAGCGTTTTCCCATCAGCAATTCCCAAATCGGAGAGGGTTTCTCGACAGTCCGCATCCACATAAACCGCTGCAACGACGAGCGGACCGAAATAATCACCCTTTCCTGCTTCATCCGTCCCGAGCCATGCGTCCCAATTGTGTATTTCGTTCATTGTGTTTCTGTCTCGGTCCTGTTCTTATACTGAATTCCGAAGTGCAGCGAATTCAGTAACCTGTTTGCCTACGGCTTTAACGCGCGCCGTCAATTCAGTATCATATAAATTACCGTCCGCATCAAACGCCTCAGACGAGTTCGGGATTGATACATCGTTCGGGACAACCCATGCGTGAAGGGCAGTGCCTACCGTCCGCAACATAGAAAGCGCGTTCACCGCACCCATGCGACCCCCGGATACACCGACGAGTCCGATGACCTTATTCTCAAATTCATCGAATCCCATCAAATCGAGGGCACTTTTAAGGACACCGCTGAAGCTCCCGTGATATTCGGGCGATCCGAGAAGTATACCATGTGCGCGTTTCACCTTTTCCCGTAACTTGAAAACCCCAGGCGGGTAATCACTTTCGCTCGCCACAGAACCTTGGAAGACGAGGTCGTATTCCCCGAGTTCAAGCAACTCGACCTCGGCACCCGCGGCTTTCGCTGCGGAGAGTGCAATTTGGAGCGCAGCGTGCGTCGAGCTGCCCTGTCGCAGACTCCCACAGATGGCAACAACATAGATAGATCGATCATCGGTACTCTTCATTTCGGCATCCCTTTCAAAAAAAATAAAGTGGGGCAATCCTCGTGAATTCGGCTTCTATAAACACATTGAAGAAACACCCAAGCAAATAAACCCTACAGGACTAAAGCGTTTTTTTTACACATCTTAGCATACCACAGAAATCAGGGTATGTCAAAGGGTTTTTATCGATTTCCATCGGAAATTACGCCCAGGTGGGTTTTCCTTGACCTATTTAAGTTTTTTGGTGTATCATATTCTCATGACTTAAAACGCGGGTCTCTTTTTGAGGTTCGCACGGTATGTTAATTTTGTTTTAGACCTGAGGAGGTTTACCTGTGCGTTTAATCTTGTATCTATTTGCCGTTGCCGTCCTAATGGTAGGCAGCGCGCTCACTACACACGCCGTAGTCCAAGACGATGGCTTAATCCTTTACTTCAGTTTCGATGATGCCAAAAATGGAACAGTTATGGATGAAACAGGCGGCGGAAATGATGGGGCAATTGATGGAGCAGAGATTGCCACCGATCAAGTCGTCTACGGCAACGGATCGTTGTTATGCGATGACGGTAATGACGGTGTATCGGTCGATTCTTTTCCAGCATTAGAGGAATATACAGACAATTCCTATCTCTTCTGGCTCAATTTCACCGATGTGAATTCCGGCGCATGGAATCAAATTATTGCAAAAAAAGCACCCGGTTCTGATCGTTCTCCCGGGATATGGACCTGTAACCGCGCCAGTTTGCATATCCACTACCGATTCAATCCCGGCAACCAAGGCACCCTCTGTGCAGGACCCGATGGCGAAGATGACGAATTCGCAGTCGGCGACTGGCATCACATCGCAGGCATCAAAGAGGGCGACAAGTTGAGGTTCTATGTCGATGGAGAAGAAGTCGTGGAACAGACTGTTCCGGCGAGCCACGCACAGGGTGCAGAAAAACTCTATATCGGTAAAACAGGGTATGCCTCGGCACTCTTTTATATTGATGACCTTTATGTCTACGATAGAGCCGTCAGTGCCGATGAGGTAGCAATTGTCATGGACGGTGGTCTTCTCACGCCTGTGGAACCCCAAAACAAACTCGCTACCACGTGGGGACACCTGAAGACACGTCGTGATTAATTTCACATCATAAAATGTGGGATGGCTCTCATGGCGTCCCACATTTATTTTTCCATCTGTGCCCCTTTGTCCGCAAAGTCTTGCCTATTTCCCAGACCGAAGCCTGCCCTTCCATCGCTACAGCAGAATGCTCCAACCGCAGAATTTTCTTGACATCTTTAACTATTTTCTTTATCATAATACCTACTGGGTTAAAACGCGGGTTTCTTATTCTTTCAGAGTAGGCTTAAAGCCATGCGCTATAAGCAACTCGCACGGCACGTTAATTTCGCTTAGACATGAGGAGGTTACTCATGCGTTTAGTTATGTATGTACTCGCCGTTGCCTTATTAATAATAGGCAGCGCACTCACCACAGAGGCCGCAAACGTCCAAGATAAAGGTTTAATCCTTTACTTCAGTTTCGATGAAGCAAAAGGTGGGAAACTTGTAGATGGAACCGGGGGCGGAAATGATGGTGAAATCGTTGATGGGGGGAAGATTGACAAAGGTAAAGGAAAGTACAAAGGCGCGATGTTATTTGAAAAAGGCGTGGACAGTGTGACAGTCGATTCCTTCAAAGAATTAGAAGATTATACGGACAATTCCTATCTCTTCTGGCTCAACTTTACGGATCCGAACTCCGGTGGCTGGGATCAAATTATTGCGAAAAAGGCTCCAGGCTCTGACCGTTCTCCCGGGATATGGACCTGTAACCGTGTACCGCTGCACATTCATTACCGGTTTAATCCCGGTAACGCAGGCACGCACTGCGCCGGACCCGATGGAGAAAACGATACATTTGAGGAGAACGAATGGTATCACATCGCAGGTGTCAAAGAGAAGGCCGAGTTGAAGTTCTATGTCAATGGAGAAGAAGTTGTGAAAATCGCTGTTCCGAAGGATCACGCCCAAGGCGCAGAGAAACTTTACATCGGTAGAACCGGATATAACGCCGCGAAGTTCTGGATCGACGATCTCTACGTTTACGACAGAGCCGTTAGTGCTAAAGAGGTTACAGAAATTATGGACGGTAAACTACTTCCTGTTGAACCTGCGGACAAACTTGCCGCGACGTGGGGACAACTGAAGAAGCGTCGTGACTAATTTCACACCCTGAAATGTTGGGACGGCTCCCGTGCCGTCCCATACCTACTCTCTCATCGGCGTCCGTTTACACATCAATGCCGTCTACTCCCCGCAATGAAAACCTTAATCACCCTCTTCGCTCTACTCATTTCGCTTTCATCCATACAAGGATGGTGTGATGCTGAACAGGAACTCAACGACAGACTTGAACGTGGGGTGCGCCACCTTGACGCGGAACGGTACGACCTGGCACTCGCCGAATTTCAAAGCATCCGAAAAGAATTTGCGACATCAGAGGGCATTGGGAGTCTCGCCGAATGCTATATCGGTATTGTTTATCAGGAACTCAACAGCTTAAGCGAGGCAGTGGCGGCATATCAGAGCGCTTTGGCACGAAAAGCACCGCAGGATGTGCATGGAACCGCACATCTTCATTTAGGCATCGTTTACAAGACCCAAGGCAAATTGACGCATGCCGAAAACCATCTCAAACAAGCACTCGCCCTGCTCCCTGAAACCGCGGAAGGACACATCCATCTCGGTGATGTGTATGTGCTGCAACACCGGTTGAATGTCGCTGAAAACGCTTATCGTGAAGGCATCCGCTTAAATCCGGACCATACGGAGTCCTATTACGGATTGGGAAGGGTGTCAGAACTCCAGAATCGTCTGCAACAGGCAATGGCGTATTACGATGCCGCGCTCCTGCGAAATCAGTATCTATCGCAAGCACAGTATCGGCGCGCCCTCACCTATCGACGGCTCGGGAACAGTGAACAAGCCGCGGCTGCCATGGCACAGTTTCGACACCTAAAAACTTACGAGGACGCCGTCCATGTGTATCGCGAGGCGCTCTATCTCAATCCGAATCTGCCGGTGCTCTACATCAAATTGGGAGAACTTCACGAGACGTATAACAATTTAACGGCAGCTGTCCAGATTTACGAGATGGCTACACAGGCGCATCCATCTTATGTGCCAGCGTATACGCATCTCGGCGAACTCTTTATCAAACAGCGAGTCTTTGAAAAAGCAGCGGCGGCGTATCAGAAATCTACGGAAATCGCACCGGACGACCCCCAGACATGGTTGAAGTTAGGGGTCATCTATGTCAACCAACAGCAGTTTGAATCAGCGATTGCAGCGTTCAAGCAGGCAATCGTTGTAGATAACACAGCAGCGGAAGCATATAACAACTTGGCGCGTCTGTATGCCGGACTCGGTAAAGACATACAGCAGGCAATTGACTTAGCAAAGCACGCTGTCTCCTTGGAACCGACCGCAAGATACTACGATACACTCGCATACGCCTACTACCGCAACACACAATATGCGGAAGCTTCGGAAGCGATTCATCGTGCCCTCGCGCTGGCACCAGATGTAGACGCATACAACAAACTCCTATTAAAAATTCAAGCGGCACAAAAGGAAAAATAGATGAAAAAGGGAATATGTATCGGCTCATTACCCGGTAACACAACGGAAGCACGGTTTAAACTCGCGAAGGAAGCCGGTTTTGACGGTGTTGAAATTAATACCCTCGTAAATGATGCCGAACGGCACGAGACAAAAGCGATCGCAATACACCATCAATTGGAAGTGTTCAGTGTAATGAATAGCAAACACTGGGCGTGTCCACTTTCCGATGCCGACGACGCGGTTCGGGCTGAATCGCGAGAAGGAATGCTTGACTCCATAGCCACCGCAACCGCTGTCGGGGCAGACACGGTGCTACTCGTTCCAGCTGTCGTCAATGAAGCGACCCCCTATGAAGCGGCGTATGAACGTTCACAGGCAGAAATTCACAAATTGATGCCAGAGGCATCGGAAAAAGGCATCACAATCGCCATTGAAAATGTTTGGAATAAATTTCTACTCAGTCCGATGGAATTTTCGCGGTATCTCGACGAATTTGAGGATGAAACCGTAACAGCCTATTTTGACGTGGGGAACATCGTGTTGTACGGGTATCCACAGCACTGGATCCGATCTCTTGGGAATCGTATTTCTAAGGTACATATCAAGGGGTTCAATGCAAATGAGACCCGGTTCACCTATCTGATTGAAGACTGCACAATCGATTGGAATGCCGTCATGGCAGCACTCGAAGATATCGGATATGACGACTACATGACCGCAGAACTCCCCGTTGACAGAGACAATCCAGAAGGCAGGGTGCATAGTATCAGCGATGATATGGACAGGATTATCGCTGGAAACGTTTAACCCGAATCCCAAAAACGCTAACATAACCCAAGTTACTACTAACAGATTTTTCGCACTCAAAAAAGGGTTTCTTAGTCTCTTTCCTCACCCCCGGGGAATGCCATAAGGCATTCATACCGTTGATTCAGGGGTGATATGTCTATAGAAATATCGTATCTAAGCAACCGCACTCCAGCGGAGTGCTATGTTTATAGTAGGTAGCAATTTGCGTTAACATAATTGGAAAGTATTCTACCAAATAAATGGAAGTTATTATTCAACCGACTTATGCGCAGCTTGTGGCGGTTTCAGCGGAAATTATCCGCGGCGCGCTCCTAAAAAAGCCGAACCTCGTTTTGGGACTGGCTACCGGCAGCACACCCATTGGGCTTTATGAAGCCTTGGCACGGATGCACAAAACGGAGGGACTCGATTTCTCAGCCGTGACGACTTTTAACTTGGATGAGTACGTCGGGATTCCACGGAGTCATCCGTATAGTTACCACACCTTCATGGAGACCCACTTTTTTAATGCCGTTAATATTCCCGCCGAGAATCGCCATATCCCGCAGAGCACCGCTGTAGAACACGAGGAATTTTGTGAGCTGTATGAAGCCGCAATTGTCAACGCCGGTGGCATCGACATCCAAGTCCTCGGTATCGGAAAGGATGGGCATATCGGTTTCAATGAACCGAGTTCATCTCTCGGATCCCGGACTCGCATTAAGACTTTGACGCAGGGGACGCTCGAGGCAAACGCCCCGCATTTCGGAGGCACCGTGGACGCAGTCCCCAAAATGGCGATTACGATGGGGGTCGGCACAATCATGGAGGCAAAACAGTGTCTCCTACTGGCAAACGGCGAATCGAAAGCCGAGGCGATTGCTCACGCCGTGGAGGGACCTATCACAGCGGAAGTGCCAGCATCGGTGTTACAGATGCATCCCCGAACGGTGGTCATCATTGACGAAGAAGCCGCTTCCCAATTGAAGCGCGTCGCGTATTATAAACAGGTGTATGCCAACAAGCAGAAACTCTTGTCCGGCGGATACTATGATAAATCCTAAAAATAAATAGACATCTTTGTAGCATAGGCTGTTGGTCTCCTGTGCCAGCGTGAGACGTACCCTCACAATTTACCCTCTGATACGAGTGTCCAAGTAATTACGGGCTCTACCATAAATTTCCGCTGCGTTAAATTGATGCGTTTGGATACGCCAGATAAGAGGACGTAAAATAGGCACTGGAACAATTCTTATTCGTCAGCAAGACCGTACTCTTTTGCTTTCCGTTGGATTGTTCGTCGGCTGACTTTGAGAATTTCAGCCGCTTTTGCCTTGTTATTGTCTACGGATTCGAGAGTCGCGCGCAGGACTTCTCGGTTAATCTCATCAAGCGACATACCGACTTCTACATTTAACCCTTGCCCGCCGTTGTTCACACCAACTTGCCAGACATCAGGAACCGTAGGCGCTGGGGCACCCAGCCCGTGATTTGAAAACGCTGTTCCCGTGGCTTTGAGAATGCGTTCGGGCAGGTGAATCTGCTGGATTGTCGGTTCATTGGACATAACAACCATACCTTCAATACAGTTTTTCAATTCGCGCACATTTCCCGGCCAATCGTATTTCAGCAACGTTCTGACTGCCTCCGGTGCTATCGTTATTGGAGACTTGCCGTTCTGTTGGCTAAACTCTTCAAGGAAATCTTTAACGAGCAACGGCACATCTTCAATGCGTTCCTGAAGTGTTGGAAGGTAGATAGGCACGACATTAAGCCGATCGTAGAGATCCGGGAGGAATTCTCGTTTGCTGGAGGCGGTTTCTAAATCGTGGTTCGTGGCACACACAACACGGACATCAACCTGAATCGTCTTGTCACCACCGACCCGTTCAAATTCACGTTCTTCGAGAACACGCAAGAGGCGTGCTTGATTGGATAGACTCAGTTGTGAGACCTCGTCAAGGAATAGCGTGCCACCATGTGCAAGTTCAAAGCGTCCGAGGCGTTGATGATACGCCCCACTAAATGCCCCACGTTCGTGACCGAAGAGTTCAGATTCTGCGAGGTTTTCGTTTAACGTTGCACAATTGAAGGCAATAAGAGAACCCCGTCGTAAACTTCGATGATGGATCGCACGGGCAACCAATTCTTTGCCTGTCCCTCGCGCACCGTATATCATTACAGTGGCTTTTGTTGGGGCGATCTGCGTAATCATGTCGCGAATTTTCGTGATCTGAGGCGACTTGCCTGTCAGGCGGCGTAAGCCTTCTTTCTCATCTATTTGCGATTGTAATTGCCGATTTTCAAAAGCGAGGCGTTGGTTTTCCAGCGTCCGCTGCAGCAGTGCCGCCAGATGGACAGGATTAACCGGCTTCGGTAAAAAAAAGGTGTCTTTATATGCCAGCATCGCTTTGATACCAATATCGGTTTCCAGGATGTTAGGCTCCGTAATAAAAATTACGCCGACATCAGGTTGATGCTGTGCCGCAGCCTCGAGCAGCGTCAACCCATCAATCCGTTCCGCTCTCAATTGGGCGATGAGAATATCTACGGTGAGGTGCTCAATATGATGAAACGCTTGATACATATTCCCTGTGACCACAAGACGCAACCCTTGACCCGCAAGTGTTTCACAAACAAGTTCGCGTTCCGTCCTGTCGGCATCGACAATAAGTACTGTTTTTTGCGTGTTCATAGAAAATATTCCCAATTTTCCACTCAAGGTATTTTCATTAAAAAAATATTTGTTTAAAATTTTGAATTCAGGTAAACTGTTAAAATCATAGTATACGATGGAATTATACGATTTGATACGAAGAATTTTATTTCTACTTCTCCGGAGGAATGAATGGACAAAAAGCTCAGCTCACTGTATAGACTCGGTGGGCTTACTGGCGGCTTGAGCGGCTTTCTCATGCTCGCATCAAGTATTTGGTTTATTTTCGGTTTATCAACTATTTCTTCACTCCCATCAACGGAACAGTTTGAACGCATAGGAGGAATCGGGGTTTATCACGGAATCGGGGTCGTTTCAATCGTTTTACTGGTGCCAACGCTCTTAGCGGGGTATGGTTTACTTTCTTCAGACGCTGGTTCACGAAGTACGCTCGGAGCAAGCTTCGCTATCCCTTGGCTTGCCATAGAATTGATAGCCCACTGTTCACAAACGGCTCCACTAAACTCCCTATCCGAACTTGCCAGCGAATCAGCGACCGCTGCAATTAGCACGTCACTCTACGCATTGTGGGCAGAATGGGGCGAAGCCCTCTTTATGACAGGGGCGTTCCTCTGTGCACTGCTTGCAATTTGTTACGGGTCCGCACTCCATTCCTGGGGAAATCCGGTTGCAGGGTATCTGTTCTTTGCGTCAATGATCGCCTTTCCAGTGGGTATTCTTTTAGGACAGGGGATACAACTCCATGTGCTTGTCCGAGGCATTGCATTCCTATTCTTTGGAGGCGTTTTGATACAAGCACCACATGAAGACGAGATATAGTGGACAACAGAATAAAAGCAACCGCCAGGGTCCAGTAAGATTTTAATAAAACCTTACCCTATTCCTCATCCTCGTTTAGCAATCTCTCCAGCTCTGCCAGGATATCTTCTTCGTCGCTTTCTGCTTCCGTGGTGTCTGCCTCCAGTGTTTCCAAATCGGATCGAAATTCTATAAGGTTACTGAGATAACGTTCACGCGTAATATTTTCTGCCTCACCGTGTTCCTCACGTAAACATTCGCCACAGAACTCCCCAATCTGTTGAATGCCAGTGTCAATCTCTTGCAATGCTGTCGCTGTATCGTCCTCTTGCAAACGCAATTCTGCTTTGGCGATGCTGTGCATCATGAGCATGTAACCCTTATACTGATAACTCCGCCACGCGATTTCCGATGGCGCACATTCGCGTGCCAAATTGGTTACTGCAAGATTCATAGCCGTATCGTGCTGGACATCTTTCCACCGTTTAATGCCCGCGAATAGGAGATAACGGGTATAACGATGAAAGGATTCCTCAAAAAGGGTTTCCCATTCCTCCGACGTCAATTCAAACCCTTCACGGGTTCCATGTGCTTCTTCATACGTTCGCAACCTTGCGAAGAAGTAATCGTAATAGGAATCTACACCGTGCGGACGCATACCATCGGGACGACCGGTCGCATAAATGCGCGAGATAGTGAAGGCATTGGGTTGCACAATGACGACCTCCCTGCCATCTTCAATCTGCAGAACACTCACAGGACGTTCCTCATCAAGGTTTAGCGACTCAAGTATTCGGTCAAAGGTTTGAACCCATCGGGTGTTTCTCTGTATAGAATCATTCGCCATTTTTTAATTGTTCCTTGCGGATAAGTAACTGAAAACTATTAAAGCAACTGAAAATAATCTTGGAGTGGCGTGACGGTAATATCTCCTCGCTGCAACGCGTCAATGGCGTTAACAGCCGCAGCTGCACCGGGTATGGTTGAGAAGATCGGGATGTCATGTGCTATCGCCATTTCACGAATGAGAAGCTCATTCGGGCGATGTAAATCGCCCGTCGGTGTGTTGATAATGAGATCCACCGCATGATTTTTGATGTAATCATGAATCGTCGGTCTCCCTTTACCGATACTGAAGACCAGCTCTGACTCCATTCCATTGCGAAGGAGAACCTTTGCGGTGCCGTGCGTAGCGATAAGCTCAAAACCCATATCCGTCAGTTTCTTGGCGATGAAGATAATGGCACGCTTGTCTTTGTTTCTCACACTGATAAAGACCTTACCACCGAGCGGTAATGTATAACCACACGCCTTCTGTGCCTTCGCAAAGGCGCGGGAAACATCTGTATCAATTCCCATGACCTCCCCGGTCGATTTCATCTCAGGACCCAAGCGTGTGTTTGAACCCGGGAAGCGGTTAAACGGAAATACCGGCGCCTTGACGCTGAAATACGCAGGTTCAATTTCCTTCGTAAATTCAAGCTCAGCGAGCGTCTTGCCAGCCATCACACGTGCCGCGAGTTTCGCTAACGGCACACCAATGGCTTTACTCACAAATGGAATGGTTCTGGAGGCCCGGGGGTTCACCTCAAGCACATAAATCTCATCGTTCTTTATCGCGTATTGAACGTTCATTAAACCACGCACATTTAAGGCTTTCGCCAAGGCGTAAGTGAAGGTTTTGAGATTTTCAATCTGTTCATCTACGAGTGTATAGGGCGGCAACACGCAATCACTGTCCCCTGAATGGATGCCAGCCTCCTCAATGTGCTCCATAATACCACCGATAACCGTCAGGTTTCCATCGGATATCGCATCAACATCCACTTCAATCGCTTCTTCAAGATATTTATCAATGAGGATCGGGTGTTCAGGGGACGCTTGAACAGCGGAGTGCATGTATTCGTGCAGGAGTTCTTCATCGTAGACGATCTGCATGGCGCGGCCGCCTAAAACATACGACGGACGCACGATAACCGGATAGCCGAGTGCCGCAGCAATAGGGGCAGCTTCCTCACTTGAGGTCGCAGTTCCGTTGGGCGGTTGCATTAACCCGATGTCGTCTAAAACCGCTTTGAAAAGACGCCGGTCCTCAGAACGGGCTATGTCCTCAGGACTCGTGCCGATTATCGGCACGCCAGCTTTTTTGAGCGCAATCGCCAAGTTCAACGGCGTCTGCCCACCAAACTGAACAATAACACCGAATGGTTTCTCTTTGTGATAAATGTTGAGAACGTCTTCACACGTTAAGGGTTCAAAATAGAGCCGATCGGAGGTGTCATAGTCGGTACTAACGGTCTCTGGATTGCTGTTTACCATGATGGTTTCATAACCATCGGCTTTCAGCGCAAGGGCGGCATGAACACAACAGTAGTCGAATTCGATCCCCTGACCAATACGGTTCGGACCGCCCCCAAGTATCATGATTTTGGATTTATCCGACGGACGCACTTCATCTTCACTCGAACAGGTCGAATAATAATAAGGCGTTTCTGCTTCAAACTCCGCAGCACAAGTGTCAACAGTTTTGAAGGTTGCGTTAACCCCGAGCCCCTTCCGACATTCGCGAATCGTTTCTTCAGGAAGGTCGTAGATATCCCCCAACTGCCGATCCGAAAATCCAAACTGTTTTGCCTGCTGGAGAAGTTTTTTCGTGAACTCCCCATCTGTTTCAGGCTTTTCTAAATGTTGATCTATAGAGTGGCGGGCATCCGGTGCCGACAAGGCGTTTTCAAAATCAACGATTTCCTTCATGTTGTAGAGGAAAAATGGATCAATGTGTGTGTAAGCGTAAATTTCCTCAATACTCATCCCACGGGCAAGGGCGGCTTTAATATAAAAAATCCGTTTGACGTTCGGAACGCTCAACTTGCTCGGTAACTCAGAAAACGGGAGTTCCTCCAGTGGATGGTTATCTAAACCGTGCCATCCCGTCTCCAACGATCGCAGCCCTTTTTGTAACGCCTCTTTAAAGGTTCTTCCGATAGCCATCGCTTCGCCGACAGATTTCATCTGTGTTGTGAGTGTCTCATCCGTCCCTTGGAACTTTTCAAAAGCCCATCTCGGAATCTTGACCACCACGTAATCAATAGTCGGTTCAAAGCAGGCAGGGGTCTCGGCGGTGATGTCGTTCGGAATCTCATCTAAATTGTAACCGACAGCGAGTTTCGCTGCGATTTTCGCAATTGGAAACCCAGTCGCTTTTGAGGCAAGCGCAGAACTCCGAGAAACGCGGGGGTTCATCTCAATCACGACCTGTTTGCCAGTCTTTGGATCAACAGCAAATTGGATATTGGAACCGCCTGTGTCCACGCCGATCTCACGAATAATCTTAATCGCTGAGTCCCGCATCAGTTGGTATTCTTTATCCGTCAACGTTTGGATGGGTGCCACAGTGATACTATCACCCGTGTGGACGCCCATAGCATCGACATTTTCAATCGAGCATATGATGACGACGTTGTCCGCACCATCGCGCATAACTTCTAACTCGAATTCCTTCCACCCGATGACAGACTCTTCAATCAGCAGCTCATTGATTGGACTCAGGGCAAGCCCTGACGCGACCATTTTCTCGTATTCTTCGATGTTGTAAGCGATACCGCCCCCTGTCCCACCAAGCGTAAACGCAGGACGGATAATCGCTGGAAATCCGATCTTTTCGACGAGCGCAAGTGCCTCTTGTACCGAGTGGGCGATACCGCTCTTCGGGACTGCCAATCCGATTTTTGTCATCGCCTCTTTGAAAAGCCCCCGATCCTCTGCCTTTTGGATAGCAGGCAACTTCGCACCAATGAGTTCAACCTCATATTCGTCTAACACACCAGATTCTGCGAGTTCAACAGACACGTTCAAAGCCGTTTGCCCACCGAGTGTGGGCAGCAACGCTTGCGGACGCTCCTTGGCAATTATAAGCGCCACTGTGTCCGCTGTAATCGGCTCAATGTAGGTCCGATCGGCGAAATCCGGATCTGTCATGATGGTAGCAGGATTGCTATTAACAAGCGTGATTTCGTAACCTTCCTCTTTCAGTGCCTTACACGCCTGCGTTCCGGAGTAATCAAACTCACACGCCTGTCCGATGATAATCGCACCGGATCCGATAATTAAGATTTTCTTTATGTCTGTTCGTTTTGGCATTTTTTAAACTATCAAATCTGTTCATCGCTCCCTGTGCAAGCCTCTATAGGCTTGCAGGACAATGTTTCGCGATGGTTTTCGGTGAAGTCCAACTGCCCCTGGGTTCTGAAAAACTTCAGCCAGATCCCTGCCCGAAACGAAGTGGCGGGCAGTCCAGGGTACATCGTTAAGAATCCATCATTTCTGTAAAGCGCGAGAAAAGATAACTCGCATCGTGTGGACCCGGCGATGCTTCCGGATGATACTGGACAGAAAAAATGGGATACTCCCGATGTTCTATCCCTTCAAGGGTGTCATCATTCAGATTGATGTGTGTAACCGCAACACTGTTCGGGAGTGAATCGATATCAACGCAGAATCCATGATTTTGTGAGGTAATTTCGACGCGGTCGGTCTCAAGGTATTTGACGGGTTGGTTCGCACCGCGGTGTCCAAATTTCAGTTTAAAGGTCTTCCCACCCAGTGCGAGTCCCAGGAGTTGATGTCCTAAGCAAATCCCGAAAAGCGGTTTTTTGCCTATGAGCGTTTGAATCGTTTGGATCGCATAATCAACCGGCATCGGATCTCCCGGACCGTTTGAGAGAAATACACCATCTGGTTCCGCGGCCAGAATCTCTTCGGCAGATGTGCTCGCCGGTACGACCTGTACCTCACAGCCGTGTTCAGTCAATTGGCGCAAAATGTTATATTTAATGCCGAAATCGAGGGCAATGACACGATATTTGGGACCGGAATCGTTTTCCGAAATGTGTTGCCACGCATACGGACTCGGACACGTCACCCGTTGCACCAAGTCCCAACCTACCAAACCGTGCCACGCTTTCGCTTTCGCAACAAGAGCTTCAGGATTCATATCCTGCGTCGAGAGACACCCGTTCATCACCCCATGGACACGCAGACGGCGGGTGAGTGCGCGAGTATCAATGCCTTGGATGCCAATAATGTCGTGTTCAGCAAGGTAAGAATCCAAACTCCATTTTGAGCGCCAGTTGCTATAGTAGGCGCTGTATTCACGAACGACAAACCCTTCCACCTGTGGACCGATAGATTCTACGTCTGCTTCGTTACAACCGTAATTCCCTATCAGCGGGTATGTCATTGTCACGATCTGCCCTTTGTAGGACGGATCGGTCAAGACTTCCTGATAACCCGTCATACTCGTATTAAAGACGACTTCGCCGACGGTTTCACCCGTCGCGCCGAACTGATCGCCTTCAAAGACTGTCCCGTCGGCTAATGCGAGAATCGCTTTCATGTTTTTAATTTTCCTTTGCCCGCCTTGAATGTCATTGCCGGCCACCCCTTAAGTTCCCAACCCCCGAAAGGCGTGTTTTGACTTTTTGAGCGAGATTTTCTTACGTCAACCCGATTCACTAAATCCGGATTAATTGTTGTCACATCCCCGACGACACCCGTAGAAAGTGTTCCACGATTGATACCGAGTATATTTGCTGGAATCGAAGTCATTTTCGCAATCGCCTCAGCGACTGTCAGGTGTCCCGGCTCGACAAGAAACGTCCATACAAGCGGTACACAGGTCTCCAAACCGATGATTCCGTTCGGTGCCTCAAGCATGCCTTGTGCCTTTTCTTCTGGGGCGTGCGGGGCGTGATCAGTCGCGATTGCGTCAATCGTGCCATCGCGTAAACCTTCAATAACAGCGTCGATATCGGTCTGGGTCCGCAAGGGTGGATGCATCTTGGCATTCGTTCCCTGCTTCTCTATTTCCGCATCCGTGAGGATCCAATGATGTGGACATGCCTCGGCGGTCACATGGACCCCTCGGCGTTTTCCTTGGCGCACCAACTCAACTGCCCCTGCAGTGCTAACATGGAGGACATGGAGGTGGCCGCCTGTCATCTCTGCTAACATGATGTCACGCGCCACAATGATGTCCTCCGCTGCATTTGGACTGCCGAGCAGTCCCAATTTTCGAGAGGTTTCTCCTAAATTCATGACAGCACCCGCGTTGAGGTTGTGCTCTTCGCAGTGAACCATGATTGGAAAACCGAGTTCCGCGCTCAAGGCGAGTGCGTCGCGCATAAGGGCAGCGTTCATGACCGTGACACCGTCATCACTGAAGCCAACTGCGCCAGCAGCACGCATCCCACGCATATCCGTGAGTTCATCACCTGCGAGATTTTTGGTAATACTTCCAAGCGGGAATACATGTGTCGCCGCCGTCTCGCTCGCGATGTCATAAATCTGTTCAATCTTTTCGGGTGTGTCTATAACAGGAGACGTGTTCGCTATGCACGCAACCGATGTGAATCCACCCGCTGCAGCTGCAGCCGTCCCAGTCGCAATCGTCTCTTTATGTTCGAAACCGGGCTCACGCAGATGGACGTGCATATCGATGAATCCCGGTGTAACGATCAGCCCTGTTGCGTCATAGACAGTGGCGGATGGAGATTCGGAAACATGTTTTTCTCCACCACCGACCGCCTTAACCTTGCCGTTGACGATAGAAAGATTGCCAACTTCATCAATGTTGTTAGCAGGATCAATAATACGTCCGTTCGTGATAAATGCGTCGCTCATTCCTCGTCCTTCTCATAAATCACTGCCGAATCCACGTCACTCTCTTCGGCGAGTTGCACCCTGACGAACTCTTTTCGGGAGGTCGGGACATTTTTACCGACATAATCGGAGGCGATTGGCAATTCGCGATGCCCCCTATCAATCAGCGTCGCCAATTGAATTGCAGCCGGACGACCGAAATCCATCAGCGCGTCCATTGCCGCCCGAACGGTGCGTCCCGTGTAAAGCACTTCATCCACCAAAATGACCCATTTCCCAGTAATATCAAACGGAAGTTCGGTGCTATTGACTTGAATTTGCGTCTCATAGAGGTTGATATCATCACGGTAGAGCGTGACATCAATCGCACCTACATCGACGTCAATATTCTCAATCCGCTCAAGGTTTTCAGCAATACGGTGCGCAAGAATATCCCCCCGACTTTTGATACCGACAAGTACCAGATCATCAATGTGTTTATGATTGTGCTCCAAGATCTCGTGGGCGATCCTGAGCAAGGCACGGCGAATTTCTTCGGTGTTCATGACTTGTGCTTTTTCACGCATTTGCATTTTTTCCCGTTTGTCGCGTGTGTTCTGCTAATAAAAAAAGCCTCTCCCGTCTGACGTGACGAGAAAGGCATCATCCAACCGATTCCAATGGACAGTCTACAGTATGATTCCAATTCAAATTGTGCTTTTGCATCCTTTTTTCAACCTCTCTGGATTGGATTAAAAAGGGGTCTTGACATCAACGCTCTACCTCTTACTATATTATACTACATTTGCGTGTTAATTGCAAACTTTTTTCTCATGCCTTTTGTTCTACCATACTTGAGAGGATACCGAGGATTTTGTCGCACCCGTGAATCGAGTAGAATTCTGTATCAATATGGAGTTTCTGCCCCTCTAATTTGAGAAAACGCCAATCTGCGCCTGTCGTGCTCACCCCATAGATGTAAGGGATACTGTTCGCTCTTTCCGCATTAAATTGCTGTGCCGCAAGCATCTCAGCGACACACTGACCGATGCCCTCCAATAAGTCATCCTTCTTTGCTTCAACAAGGACGATGATGGGAGCCTCCAGGACAAATGACACTGGCGACAGGCTAATCAAAAAATCACACACGCCAGTCAATCCTCTCTCAGCATCAACGCTAAAGTCAATCCCCGAAAAGAGACTGATACGCCGATCGAAGTGCTCCCGCAGCTCCAGAAGCACATCAGCGACAATCATCTCTGATTTCGCTTTTTCTGTCCCGATGGCAAGGGCGACTGGCACATTGCGTTCCAATTCTGTTGTCAGGTGTGCGCTCGGTGTCACAGGATCTATATCACAAAAGAGGTTCGTGGGGATAGCGATTTCAAGTTGAAATTCAGTTTTCACGCTATCTAAAGTAAAGTTACTATATGACATTATGCAAGAACCTCCTGCATCGAAAACAGTTTACGCTTTTTGCTCCACCATGCTTGAGAGGATACCAAGAATTTTGTCGCACTGTGCGATTGGGTAAACGGCTCTATCAATATGAAGTCTCGCCCCTTCCAATTTGAGGAATCGCCATTCTGTTCCCGAAGTCGTAGCCCCATAAATGCAAGGGATAGCATTCCCTTTTTCAGTGTTAAAACGTTGTGCGGCGAGCATCTCTGCGGCACATTGACCGAGGCCGGTCGTCAAATTTTCCCGTTTTGCCTCAACAAGAATAATCACAGGTGCTTCTAAAAAAGAGAGGATCGGCGACAGACTCACTAAAAAATCGCATACACCCGTTAATCCCTGCTCGGCATCAACGCTGAACTCAATACCCGAAAAGAAACTGATACGGCGATTGAAATGTTTTCGGAGCTCAAACAGCACATCAGTGACAATCAGTTCCGAGCGTGCTTTCTCTGTTCCACTGGAAATGGCTAACTCTACTTTTTCGGCTAACTCTACCATGAAGCGGTCCTGGGGCACTACCGTTGACGCTTCAGAAAAAATGCCAGCGGATTCAACGATTTCCAGTTGAAACGCTCTGCGTACCATATCTAAAGTAAAATTGCTATACGCCATTTTTTAGAATCTCCTTCCAAAAAAGAGTGAGTATAACAGACATCGCGCTCGTGTGTGTTTAATTCTATCTGCCAGCGTGTGAATGTTCCAATCCGGATTCAGACAGCAATTCATTTAGGTCCCTCACCGGAATAGCCACTAAAAACTTCTTTTAATGACTATCTTGACTCAATATGTTCGAGAACCCACTCCCGAATCAGGTTCCCAGGAGATATTCCACGCGACTTGGCAAGTGTTTCAATAACCTCAAACTCTTCGGGTGCCAACTGAACAGAAACTAAAGTGTCAAAAACAGGTTCCTCCACTTCCTCAAGTTCGTCTTCAAAATCGGTTAAGTCGTGTGTATCCCAAAAATCAGCGAGTTCTTGAATTGAATCGGTTTGTGCGATGTTTGTACGATTCATCGATTTCCCCATTGACTTCCAATTAATATTATACCACTATTAACACCAGAATTCACAGAAACTAAGAAGCACGCTATTCGTCCTGAATGGCACTAATTTCGTCTTCCGAAATCTTATGAACACTTTTCGGATTAAACGTCTGTGTTGTATCTGCACGGAGTGCAACCTCAATCCTACCACCCGTTAGCACAAAGAACTGGATCAGGAAGCCACCCCCCTGCATCGATTCCACCTGATATTCTTCTGCATCAAGCCCGCCAAGCCACTCTGGTAACACCGCTTCAAAATTCGGGTGTGCAAGCACATGTTCTGGCAACGCAATAATCAGCGTCCCTGGCGCATCACCGATTGCGTCGCCGATGACCTTTCGTCTTTCTACCATAAACGGGACGACACAACTGGCATATTCAAAATCATCGGCGTCGGTACGTTCTGGTGGCACCAGTCCCCAGGTCAAGTGATGGATAAACGGATTCCCATATCCCTGCCCGAGCATGTGTTGCAGTGCCGCCCTATCAACCGGATGCACAACAGCAACATAGTCGAACCATCCGTCATCGCGTGCAGGACTCTCTATCGGCAATTGCGCAGAGACATTGATATAATCGCAACCGTCAACAGGCGATGGATAACACCGCGCATCCCATCCGTTGACATAGCCGAGTTGTTTCAGACCATCAGCAACGAGATGAGGCGGATCACAGAAAATAGCGGCATGATCCATATTCGGATAGATGTCTACACCTGCTCCCATGACCCGTTCTGCGACCGCAGTCGCCTCTGCAAAACGGAGATCAGCGTTTTCAATCGTCATGTAATCCGCAAAATTTGTCGGCAATGTAATCAAGTTTTTCATCTTTTAAACTATCCAATCTGGGCACCGTTCCACTTCGTTTCACGGTGGTTTTCGGTTAAATCAATGCTGCATCGGGAGAGTGAACGCTATAATTGCTCACAACAAGTTACAAGTCTAACAGATATAAGGTTGATAAGCAAGCATTTTGGTTTCACTGACAAAACATATCTCTGTGAAAAGTTGTTGAAAAAAGTGCACATCTCTGCTAACGTTAATGTGGGCTTTTATAGTAAAGCCCGAAAACATCTGAACACTTTAGGAAACGCAAAATCCCACCTCGCTGGCGAGGTTTCCTAACCTCGCCACATTAGAAGGTGTAAGCTTAATTGTGGGCTTTCAAATCAGCCTTAGACTCAAAAACACAGGAGCGATTCATGAGAACAAATACCTTTCGAGAACTACTCAACGCTGACAAACCGACAGTCGGCACACATATCCATACCACCTGGCCCTCCATCGTTGAAGCGATCGGACACACAGGCCTGTATGATTATGTGGAATTTGTGGGGGAATACGGTCCGTTTGATCTGCACGATCTGGATAACTTATGTCGGGCGGCTGAACTGCACAACATCTCCACAATGATTAAGGTTGACCAAGAACCCCGGGGTTTCATCGCGCAACGCGCGATCGGTTCTGGCTTCCAGAGTGTGCTTTACGCCGACTGCCAGAACGTTGAAGATGTCAAAGAATGTGTAAGGATTACGCGCGCAGATACCCCCGAAGATGGGGGGAGTTACGGCGTAGCAACCCGCCGATTCTCCTATATGGGGTATGGCGGCGGTCCAGAATACGTCCAAGCACTTCGCGATGTCGTCAACGTTATCATGATTGAGAAAAAAGGGACGGTTGACAACCTGGAAGAGGTGTTATCTGTCGAAGGCGTTGACATGATTCAGTGGGGCGGTTCGGATTATTCGATGAGTATCGGCAAGGTCGGTCAACGCGGTGCCCCGGAAATACAGGAAGCACACGATAAAGTGTTCAAGACCGCCGTAAAGATGGGGGTACCCCCGCGCGCTGAAATCGGAAGTCCCGACGACGCGAAACGCTATCTTGATATCGGTGTCCGGCATTTCTGCATCGGCACCGATATTTCCGTCCTCTACAGTTGGTGGCGGGAAAACGGTGATGGCTTACGGAAAGCCATTGAAGGACATTAGAGTAGGCATCAGGTATCGGAAAGTTTTAAAGTCCGTAAAGTGTGCTAAAGTCTGTCAAGTGCTCAACAACTTTAGTACACTTCGGAACTTTAGATAGACTCGCAAACTGCCTGACTGCTGACAGAAATCTCTTAACTGAAGACTGAAAACCGACAACCGACAACCATTAAAGCATCGATGCCATCCGTGCCGCGACCCAATCTACAGCAACATCAATCATCGCTTGCCCCTTTTCGACTGTCGCCAATTTTGCCTGATGGTGATATTCCCGGTCAGATTTCGCCTGTCCTGCGTCTGAGATAGTGAGTTTTGCACTGTCGTAATCCACACCGTTCCAATCAACGTTTTCTGCGAAAGCCGCGAGGGCGAAGGCCGTCTCGAATTCCGCCGCGTGCCCAGGGCAGATCCCAGATTCCATCTGTGCTTTGATCAGTTCATCATCGTATGCTTCCCAATACGAGTGATATTCGATGTTGATGCCGAGTTTCTCTCGGTAGCCATCTAACCGCTCATGCACCGGACCGGAATTTCCCGCATGCCCATTGACAATCAAGATGTTCTCAATCCCGTGTCGCCGCATACTATCCGCAACGTCATAAAGCACCTCACCAAAGACCTCTGGGCGGAGCGTGAGCGTGCCTTTGTGATCCATCCAGTGCTCCGACACACCGATTGCCAAAGGCGTTGTGACGATAACCCGCGGGAACAACTTCTCAGCCGCCAATTTGGAGACATACACCGCACTTTGCGTATCGTGATACATCGCCAAATGTTCGTTATGTTGCTCTGTGCTGCCCGTCGGAATAATCGCTCCCGTGAGCGTGCCAGCATCAATCGCTTCTCGGACATATCGCCGCTGATTTTCCCAAAGTAACACGGATTTGATTTCAGACATAGTCTAACCTCCATTTTTTAATTTTACCTTGCGGAGGGACAGCGTGTGTTAAAACGCGTGTGCGTCTTTCGTAGATCCGCCCTCCATTTCATTACGGGCTACGGGTTCCGTTTTTGGTTTTTCCGAATCCATACATCTCGAGCGTGCGCTGGATAGCCACAATTCCATCTTCCATCGACTTCCGGTCTGGTGGTAGGTAGTCTTGCAGGCTCTCCCAATCATATTCGTTCTGTTGCGTGTCCTTGTTTTTAAACAGAATTTTAGTGCTGTAATCTCGGATTTCATTGAGCGTCCATTCATAGATATAGAAACCGAAAATGTCCGCATGCAGAGAGACCTCAGTGTGTCTCTCTCTGATATACCGCTCCAAAACCACTTCAAACCGCTCACCCGTGAAAGAAACCAAGTCTTTTTCGGGTGGACCGAGACAAACACCATCCCAATCGATTAAATGCAGTCGGTTTTCGGTATCCAAAATGAGATTGCCCGGCGTCGGGTCGCCGTGTGTAACCACAAAAGATGTTTGCGCTGCCGCTGCGGAGCGTCCTAATTTGTCGTATCTATCAATTGTTTCTAAAATCGAAGATCGGTGGGTTGCGAGTGCCGCAAGTAGTTGTTTTTGGTATTGATTCTGAGAGGGGAGCTTTTTCGTAGGAGCCTCAAGTGCCGTGTAAAGTTCATTCCGTAGCGGCAAGTCATACGTTGCTACTGGAAGGCAACTCGGATTGATTGCATCCGTAGAACGGTGGAGTGTCGCTAACAGAACTGCCGTCTGACTGAGTTCCGCATCGGTAAAATCTTGTCCGACTTTCCACAAATCCCATCGACTTTTGCCTTCAATAAAGGGGAACAGTGAAACGCGAAAACCGTGCCATGGGATACTCAGTATGCCGTCCGATGTTTCCAAGGGAGCGACAACACCGGATATATTGCATCGGTGCCGTAGAAGCGACGCCAACTGCAAGCAAGCATCCGGCACAGAAGTAGACGCTTTGGCAAAATACTTTTCGCCTGTTTCGGACACCACGATGTAACCGTAACTGTCCTCGCCTTCCGGCAAAAAGGTTATGGACTGCAGAGGCAGCGCGTAGGCACTTCTGAGGTGTTGCAGTAATTCCGATTTATCAAAAGCGTTGTCAACTTTCATATCTGAATCTCTCGAAATAACTGTCAATTTCCTCCCTTAACTCAATACCTGCCATTTCAAAGGCATCTAATAGAACTGCGTAAGTTCCTTCGCCACCGATAAAATTCCAGAGTTCTTCTGCTATCAAAATGTCATCCTGTAGATCTAACATTCCTCTCATTGTCCACCGTTCATAAGGTTTAGGTTCATAAGGATTGTAAGGGATACCGATCATTGTATTTACAACTACCTCTGGATCTTTTGCTAATTCGGCGGCAGCCCATTCTAAAAGAGTTCTCTTAAATTTCTGAAAATCACCTTTATTAGGCTTTACGGTTTTCAAATCAATCAAAAACAACTTACCTTCATGGTCTTCTAACCAGATGTCCACCTGCGTCAGTTTCACTTGGTTTAAAGTTCCTGTTAGGCAAACTTCTCGAATCTCCGCTATTTCAGCAGATTTATTGGGTTCCCTATCAGAAACTGTCAGATCATCCATTATTGTCTGGATTTGCTGATGTGCTTCAGTACTAATTCTGTTCGCTGGTTTAACTTGGGTTTTTGCAATCCTAAATCTCTCCTGTGCTAAGGCTACAGCTACTGGCTCATAAATTGAGACCCCAAATGTTGTATTTAAGGACTGGATGAAGGAATATAAAGCCATCCTATCTTTACCAAGCAAACGATGGTGAAATGGCATATAGCGCGTCTCTGGACTATAGGATTGGAATTTAGCGCGCATACAGTCCTTAATTTTCTCTTTAATCATCGTCTGTCGTTGTGAGGACATTCATCAATTCCTTTTTTCCTTCAAATGGAATATCGTCTCGGAATACGCTGATTCTCGATTCTTTTCCGTGCGGTTTAACACAGGTCGCTTGTGTTGATTGACGATGCACATTCCCGCGATTTCTGCGATAGTTGGATACATATTGAACTTATCGTTCGCAACAATGAAAACATCGTAATCATCAGCCAAAAATCGCTTACAGTTTTTGAAAACCTCTGCTACCCCGTGAATGTAAGAGTCTCTCGCCTCGCGTCCTTTTCCTCTAAATAGGGGACCAATCTCCAATTCATCTAACCTCTTAAAACCGAAGAGATCATAAGCGTAGGCGTGTTGCTCATGGTAATTGATAAGTCCAACATAGGGAGGACTTGTAAAGATACCCTTAATTCGTTGTTTTTGGGCAATCTCTGCGAATTGTGAATTTGTCCGTCTCAACATCGTGAAGATGTCAATTGTTCGTGAATCACCCGTTAGGCAGTGTTGAAAGGTGTCCGTTTTTAATTTCCCAAACGCAACCCACCGTTGCACACTATCCTTGCAGTAGCGTTCCCACCAACTGAGGATTGAAAAGAGCGGTTTGCAGACTTTGCCGTGTTTTCGACAATAGTAGGTTGTCGTTACAGGCTTTCGTAGTGTGCCTAAATCTGCGTGTGTCGTCGCTCGGCACGAGCGAATCGTCCGGCTTAATATTAACATCAAGGCGTTCTGTATTGAAGGGTCTTCTACTCTTCTGATCAAACTATAGACGAGATCAATCTCGGCTCTAACTCCCGGAAGATACCACTGCTTCATAAAGCGAGCGGAGTGGGTCGGCAGCTGTGTGTCGATTTGGTACTCGGCAACAAGTTTATGATACGTTTCTAAAAAAGCCGCTTCCTTCTCGGCGCCATACTGCTTCTGATTGATTTCACCTGCTCTGACTCGGCGTTTAAAAGAAATTGGAAAGTATTGATTATTGAAGTCCGTAAGTTTTTCTGCGAGTTTAGCCTCAAATTCGGCGATTCCAGATGTGGCGACAGAATTTTTGAGGGCTGCCGTGATTTTCTGACTTTCCTCATACAAACGCGTCAAATTATATGCCGTCACCTTGGCGTTGCCAATAAAAGCATTAAACGCCGAAACATCAATACCAATTGCGTGCATCCCAAGTTCATTGGCTTGAACCAAAGTCGTCCCACTCCCACAGAACGGATCAAGCACGATATCGCCGGGTCTAAAATAGACATCCCGTTTAAAAGCGTCGGTATGCGAATCCAAGAAATAGGCTACGAGTTGCGGGATGAATTTGCCTTTATACGGATGCAGCCGGTGGACGTGCTTTGTTGTTTCCGCCTCTTTGAATTTTTCAAAGGAGAGCGTCCAGTTCAAGTCATCACCGAGTTTGTCTTTCCACCGTGTTTCGCGACGGTTGAGACTGTAGTAACCCTCAAGACTTTTTTGCGGAACTAACGTTACACCGTTATCCACAACAGATTCAATCTGTCCATACTGGATTAGATAGGTGATGTTCGCAGGGGTGACGTTTTTGTTCAGATGTTTTGAAGCCCATTGACTTGCCTGTTTAAGTGTAAGAAGCATATTTCGTATGTTTCCGTTTAATTGGTTGACGGCGACGCAACTTTCTGAAGAACCACTTTGCTGTTGCTCTCCAACTTCAAGGATTCAGCGATATTTCCCATGTTAATCGCAATCTTGAACTGATGCGTAGAGGTCGAAAACCGTCCCAGATAGTCCCCTTCAGGCACATCTCCATAGTTTTCAACGAATTTGATCTGAATTTTTTGACCTGTCGCAAACGTCGCTTCAAGCGTGTCCTCAAGTTTCCAACCCCGTTCGGTAAACGGAGCGATGTTGAGGTCGGTGACAGCGTTGCCGTGGTCGTCGATTTCAACAATTGTCCCGGTGAGCGATGTCATTTCTCCAGTCTCTGGGACACTCGCTTTTTGACTACATCCGACAAGCAGTGATAGGGTTGTCAAAAGCGTTACGAACCCTAATTTCCAACAGTATGAATAGGGTTGATAGTAGAATTTCACGATGGTGCATACCTCCATGCATTTTTTAGCGTAGTATAGTGGAAAGGTAGGCAAATGTCAAGAGAATTTCGTTTGACGTGTAAGCGAATCTGTGCTATTCTCGTATTCGCCCGGTTTTCTTGTAAATATAAATTACAATCGGAGGCTTGCTTTGCCAGCAAAGTCGCCTTCATTTGAAAATAGACAGGACTTACGCAGCTCTCTTGCTGGCGAGGTGTTTTTGATAGGGGTTTTTGATAGGGTATTTCTGCGGATTTCCCTCCTAACCTCGCCAATAGCGCAATATGTAGCGTTTTATGGGAAAAATGCGTAAGTCCTAATAGAGATGTTGGAGATAGATATGTTTAAAAAAATGAATTTTTGTGCGAAGTTTTCAAAATCTGTAAGTGCCGCTAAAATGGTTCTCCTCTTATTCGGAGTCCTGTTAAGCCTGTCAGGCTGTGAAAAAATAACACCACCGGTGTTGCTAGAGGTCGAGACCTCAGAGGCGGAACGCCTCACCGTGATGACCTACAATGTGTATGTCGGCGGCAGTGTAAGCAGGGTCTTGTCTGTAGAAAATGTATTACAAATCCCTACGGAGGTTGCCAATGTGTATAACAGTGTTATCGCCTCTGATTTTCCCGGACGTGCCGCAGCAATTGCCAAATCTATAAAGTTGTATCAACCGCATCTGATCGGTTTGCAAGAGGTTTCACGCATTCGCACACAAAGCCCAGGGAATTCGATTACAGAAAGAACACCGGATGCTGAAGAGGTCGTCTTAGATTATCTCCAAATTTTGATGGATGCCCTCCAAGCGGAAGGCTTAGATTATCAAGTCGCTGCTAAGGTTGAGAATATAGATGTTGAAATGCCGATGTTTACGGATGCCGGGATTGTTGATGTCCGATTAACCGATTATGATGTGATCCTTTCTCGTAGGGATGTCGCGATATCACGTCCTATGAACGCAAACTACACAAATGCGCTCACTATCGAAATGCTCGGTCTTGAGATTCAAAGGGGTTATGCTGCTGTCGATGCTACTGTTGAAGGTGTTACTTATCGCTTTGTAAACACACATTTAGAGGCATTCGCGCAAGAAACCCGAATCGCACAAATGCAAGAATTGGCAGATATTCTGAACGATGAAACCCTGCCCATTATCTTATTGGGCGATTTCAATACGAGAGCACCGGATGGCACTGCTTACCAAATTTTACTATCAGCAGGATATGTTGACCTCTGGCAGATGGATGCTGAAGGAACTGGCAATACATGCTGTCAAGACGACGCCCTCCTAAACGAGGTGAGTGACCACTCTGTCCGGATCGATCAGATTTTCGTCCGGAATCTTGAATTGCCTACTCAGATTCTGACGCACACCATAGGAGATACCGCCTCGGAACGACTGCCTTCCGGGTTGTGGCCCTCCGACCATGCTGGAGTGGTTGCCCATCTTGCATTTGAGTAGCGGAAACGGATTTGGCTCCTTAAATAAAGTAAAGCGCGCTGTGGCGAGGTTTATAAATCCATCGCAGCGCGCTTTACAGGAACGGTCTCAATTCCGTGCCTCAGGCGTAACTGTCAGTGTTACCTGTTCTCCATCTCGAATAACAACAACTTCAACGGGCACCCCAATTTTCACAGCATCAAGGGCGTACGTATAATCGTAAATGTTCGCGATCTGCTGCCCTCCAAATTCGATAATAACATCGCCACCCTTTAACCCGGCTTTATCGGCGGGACCCCCAGCGCGAACCCCAGAGAGTTTGACCCCCGTGCCTTCCGTCGTATAATCAGGAATCGTGCCGAGGTATGCCCGCAGCGTATCCCGACTCCCGCCTTCTGATTGGCTCCGTTCCACTTGAACGTATGCCGGACGTTCAGGGGTATGAATGACATCTAAAACAATACCGTGTGCTAATTGAGAGATCCGTTCCAGTCCCTCATAATTGAGGGTCTCTATATCATCTGTTGGACGGTTATAATCTTCGTGTCCACCCGTGAAGAAGTTGAGCACCGGCACCTCCTTCGGGTAGAAGGCAGTTACATCTGTTGGCAGATACGGATCGGTTTGTAAAGTTAGATTGAAACCGATCGGAACATTCCGCTTTTCAATGAGTTGCGTCCACACAGAGGACGATCCGACACCTTGTAAGATGAGTTTGTTGTCCCGGAGTCGTCCGACCATATCGAAATTGACGTATGCCACCACTTTGTCTAAAGGAACAACGGGATCGTTGACGAAGTGGGTGGACCCGATGAGTCCGAGTTCCTCGCCCGACCAGAGTGCGAAGATAACGCCTCTGTTAAATTTTTCGGGATGTGCTTGCGCGGCTTCACTGAGGGTCGCCGCCAATTCTAAAACGACAGCCGTGCCGGAGGCGTTGTCATCTGCGCCGTTGTGAATCTGTCCCGCTTCGTCCTTTCCCGCAAGGGAGCCGATTTCACCGTAACCGATATGATCATAGTGCGCACCGACAACGACGTACTCGGTGTCGTCTGTTAGGTGCGTGGGTGGGAGCAAAGCCACCACATTTTTGTCCGTTTTCTTAACCTTCTCAACAGAAACGACAATTTTGACTTTGACATCGGGCAACGGAAATTGTCCAAGGAAGTGCGGATTCTCCACATCGAGTCCCGATTGAACATCTTTTAGGTTTTTACCCGAAGGCGTGAGGAGCGCGTTTGCGACAGTATCACTTATAGATGCAGCGACGATCCCAGAATCAGCAAGACTGCTATCGAAGTCAAGCGGAATCAATTTGCCTGCATTTGGAGAATTCGGACCCGCAACAACGAGAAATGCTTTCGCGCCGCGTTCCCGGGCTTGCATCGCCTTGTATCGGAGTCCGGCATACCGATTCAGTTCCTGGCGGCGTTCCGGGTCAACCGATTCGGGAACATAGCGGAGCGCAACGACGATTTTGTCCTTCACGTCTAACCCCGCGTAAGCGTCATACCCTTCACCGAACTCGCCGGGAACGGTTAACCCGTATCCAGCAAACACGACTTCGCCTTCAACGACACCGTTACGGGAGAAAGAGAGCGGCTGAAAGTCCTGTTCCACGCTGAATGCTAATGCCTGTTCGGCACCATGCACCTGACGTGTGATAGAGAACCGGTTTTCCTCAGATATAATCCGCCTACCCGCGGTAAATTCAAAGGTTTGCCCAAATCCTCGTAAGGAGCTGGTTTCATCACCAACAGGCGTGAGACCCAGTTCTTCAAAGTGGATAGCGATATGCTCGGCTGCACGTTTCGCGCCGTCTGAACCCGTCATTCTACCTTCAAGCGCATCGTCGGCAAGAAATTCAATATGTTGACGGATACCCGTTTTTTTAGAAGGTTTCGGATCGGAAACCGTTTGGACGGAAGGCACAAATGGATTGCGATGCCTCGGTGCCGACGTAACCGCATTCAGGGCAGCTGCGTGGTTCCAGTCGGCAAGATAAAGTTGCGAAACCTCTTGACTGTTCCGATTCGAGGTCCAACACAAACGACTGCCATCCGGTGAAAACACAGGTAACCCGTCAAACCCATCGGTTGTGGTTACCCGGACGGGTTCATGTCTACCTCTCCCATCCACGAGATATAGTTCAAAATTGGAGAATCCAAGCTTATTGGACGCAAAGATAACATAAGCACCACTCGGATGAAAGTAGGGTGCCCAAGACATGCTATCGAAATCGGTGAGTCGCCGCACGCCTGAGCCATCTATCCGCATTGTGTAGATGTCCGCTTGACTGCCATCCGGTGTAAAGTGTCGCCAGACGATATGCTCTCCATCGGGTGTGAAGAAGGGACCCCCATCGTAGCCGGGAGAATCCGTCAATTGAACTTGATTGGATCCATCGGCGTTCATGATATAAATTTCGCCGAAATAGGCGGGATCCACCTCCAGCTGCTTCAGGTCCTTTGGCGAGAGTTGACTCCTCGGATATGCGTTCCGCAGCGAGCAGAAAACGATATATTTACCATCAGGCGAATATGAGGCTTCAGCATCATAGCCGGGTGCGTCTGTCAGTTGTTTGAGATTACTGCCATCTCGGTGTGCCGAGAAGATGTCCATCGTCTCATCGTAATCCCAACTGTAGCGGCGTTCTTGCCCCGATGCCCGGAATTTCAGTTCCTCTTCCTGTTTCGCCTCTGCAAAAGCATCGTGGTGGGTCGACGCGTAAAGCACTTCATCCGTCCCTGGACGGAAAAACGCACAAGTCGTCTTCCCTACACCCGTTGAGACGCGATGCGTATCGCCTGTTAGCAAGTCTAAAAGGTAGATTTGATAGAACGGATTATCCGATTCCCGTTCAGTCTGGAAGATGAGCGCGTTGCCGTCTTCGGAGAAATATCCCTCGCCGGCACGTTTTCCATCATAAGTGAGTTGTCGGACATTGCTGAGAAATTGGGACTCGTCCTCTGTGTTATCCGATGGAGTCTGCTGAGCCACGACATCACCCGTTAGAAAAACAGCAAAGAATATTGCCCACAGAAACCCCATCGCTTTGATGTAACACATCTCAAATCCTCCCACTTTCGGTGTAATTTTCTATAGATATTGCGCTGCCTTCTCTTTCAGAAACGCCAGTCCATCTATCGCGAGACTCTCCGCACTCGGTGCGATATCGCGCCAAATACACGTCGCAGCAGCAATTTCCTTCACCGCCGGCGTAAACGATTCAATCACGAGCCATTTGTCGTAGTTCACCGCAGCGAGTGCCCCGAAGACCCCGTCCCAATCTACAAGTCCCGTGCCTGGTGTCCCACGATCGTTTTCACAGCAATGAACGTGATGTAAAAAATCGCCCGTCGCAATAATCGCATCCGCCTGATTTTTTTCCTCAATATTCATATGGAAGGTATCCAGATGCACCTTGAAATATGGACTATCCACGGCTTCACACAGTTTAACAGCATCTGCAGCGATATTGATGAAATAGGTTTCAAACCGGTTGAGCGGTTCACTGGCGAGCGTAACACCACATTTTCCAGCGAATTCGCAAACATCTTGCAAACCTTCAACACACCATTCCCACTCCTGTTCGTTTCTACCGCGTCCGACGAGTGTGCCGACAGCACTATACATCGGTCCAACGAGCGTATCTGCCCCCAATTCGGCAACAATTTCACAACACCGCTTCAGATAGGCTCTTCCGTTTTCACGAATCGTCGGGTCTTCGTCGATCGGATTCCTGTCGCCTGCCATGATATTACACCCGATGGGATCTAAACCAGTATCCTTCAGCAATCCCTGCGTATACGGGATATCCACAGTATCCGGATCAAAGATAGGCATTTCGACACCATCGAACCCCATTTCAGCAACTTTAGGGATGAGGTCTGCGGTTTCTCTATCAAACTTATCTGCCCAGAGTAATAAATTTACACCAAACTTTGGCATTCTATATTTTTCTCCTTACGATATGGGTTAATACTATTTTGAAGTTCCTTGTGGCGGGCCTGGAGGCGGCTCCGTGAATTTCTCACCACGTGCCTCAGCTTCCATTCTCCGAGCGTTCCACGCCGCGATTTCTTGATAAACCGCTGCTTTACCGCGTGCTTCACCGCGTGCTTCACCGCGTGCTTCACTTTCGGCTTTTATCTCTTTCTCTCTTTTAAGAGAGTCTCTCAAACGTTGGAACATAACGTCGATTCCCTCCTCAATAAATGTCAATGTTGTCGCTGCTGACATAATTTTCGGAAAATTGTCAGCAATCGTATAGAGTGCCTCTAAAAAACCTTTGTTCTTCAATAAAATTTCATGTAGGAATACTGTTGCGAGAGAAGCCATCGCGAAAATCGCGAAAGCCACCATGGCACCTTCAGTATCTCGGACAGTGAACATTGGTGCCTGTTTGTCTTTGTTGTTTTCCATGGACATGCCACCTCTCTACACTTTAAGCATACCCAATTTTTGAGATTTTGTCAAGTGCATTTGGGGGCAGAAAAACAAAAAACTTGACTTTTTCCGCACTGTCAGATACCATAGTCCGTCAAGTAGGCAGCCATCCTAAAGTTCGACAAACCCCGCGTCTACTGCTCCATTTTATGGTGGATCCTAAAAATAAATGGGCATCTTTGTAGCATAGGCTGTTAGCCTGTGCCAGCGCGAGACGCAACCTCACAATTTATCCTATGATACGAGTGTCCAAGTAATTACCGGATCTACCATAGTAAGGAAACCGATATGACAGAAGAAACACAAACCTATCTTACCCTTGGCACCGAAAGCGAAGAAACAGATAACGGATTCTACGACGCACTCAATTACATCCGCGAAAATGCAAATACCCAATACGGAAAAGGCAGACT
>JAJEDB010000109.1 GCA_022821725.1 Candidatus Poribacteria bacterium
TTTTACCGCCTTATTCACCCGACTACAATCCGATTGAACACGACTTTGCAAATATCAAACGTCTCCGTGAATACAACACCGATATATCCATAGACGATGTCATAAACATGTATCATTAATTCTAAACTTTACTATAAATTGGGTAATTGTGGCTACGCGACGTGCGATGAATCGCACTACTACGAACCGATGTACTTGTTATCACACAACTAAAAATCCAAACTCACACCCATCATAATAAGACGTGGGGAACTCCATGACAGCGGATGCGAATGCTTCTGACTGTCGAGCGGGATACCGTATCGGTCATAAGTCACCGCATCTAAGAGATCGTCCAGATTTTTCGTGTTGAAGATGTTCCGAATGTCCGCAAAGAAGGTGTAGGTCAACCCACCAATCCGACTCCGTTTGCTAATCAGCGCGTCAACGTTATAGGTCGGCGGATACCGCTTCGAGTTGATGTCGGGTTTGATGGGGGCTCTCGGATTCGGTGTGTAGGGCAAACCGCTGCCGTATCTGCCGATAAGATTCACAGAAGAATCGAAGGGCAATTGGATGTCCAAGAGTCCAGAAAAGATATGACGTTGATCCCATGCCAACGGATGGCTCTCCGTTACGTCAGGCTGTTGTCGGTAGTAGGTGAGGTAACCCAGATTTCGACTGGAACCTTTCCCCTTCGCGACGGAATAGGTATAACTGAGCATACCAGAGACCCGACCTCCGCCCGTGCGCCACTTGCGGATGGTGAGTTCAAATCCCTGCACCCGTCCATAGATACCGTGGAGCATCCCCTCGAATTCACCGTTGAGGAAATAACTGTAATCGTTGGTGATGTCAACATGCACACTATTGACAAGTTTATCAATATCCTTGGTGAACCCCGTGATGTCAATCGTCAAGTCATCGGTGAATTGCCGGATGATACCGACTTCATAAGCGATCGTCCGCTCTGGATTCAAGTTCGGGTTGCCCCTCCTTCGGATCGCGCCCCGCATATCAAAATTGAGATTTTCGTAGAGATCATCACCTCGTGGAATCTGATAGTAATGCCCGTAGGTAAAGTGCAACTTCGATCGGTCGGTAACCGGGAAAGAGATGCCGAGGCGTGGGGCGATCATGTGTTTCGTGGAAGCCTCAACAGGATTTTTGATGATCGGGAGCCCAACTTTATAGGTGCTTTTATCCAGTTTGATAGTGCCATCGTCGTTCAATTCGAGCGGATCAAACGGATCCGCGGGTGAGACTCCAGATGGATTATACAGATCATAGCGTAAGCCGGCGTTGACGATCATGCCTTCATATTCCATCTTGTCTTGGAGATACATACTCAAGGATTGCGGTTGGACATCATAATACTCCATATAGAGGTTGGAGCTGCCGTAATTTGTTGTGCTGAGATTATAGAGATCGTATCCCAAGAACTCAACGCCTGTCTGGATAAGGTGATTCGCCGTGACTTGGCTAGCAAAATCCGCTCTTACGATTGAGGTCGTTGCCCTGCTGGATCCCCAAGAATTGCTGTCACCGGCGACGAAATAGGTTGTATCGTTATACGCTTGTTGAGGCGGGTTTCTGATCCTACCTTCTTCCTGATTCTGCGCAAAGGATTTATCGGGATCCCATGCGTTTTCATCAAACGCCTTTTCCAACGGATCCCACACCTTTCCGGGTTGATGCGACTCACCGGAACGATGAAATTGCCCAACTGTCAACGTATAGAAAGTCCCAGAGTTGATATTATGTGAGAGCCGCACAGACGTATTCCGCGCGCTTGAATTTGACACTGGAGCGGCACTGGGCCAAAAGCGGAGCGAACCCCCATAGGAATGACTTTCGCCGCGATTGAAAAGTCCACTTGCGGTGAGTTTGAGACTCGGCGTTACTTCAAACTTCAGTTTCCCTTGGAAGATATAGGATGTCCCGTTGCTATTCGGAAAATAACTGTGATTTCGTGAAAGTTGGCTGGAGGCAGCGAACGTCAACCGATTTCCCCATATCGGTCCGCTGAGCGCAAATTCACCGATATGGCTCGGCGATAGATCATACCTCTTCGTGTCGTTGAACAACCCGCTATACTGTTCCAGGTCCACGACGTAGCCGTCCAACAAAGTGACCTGTCTCTTCTCATAGTCGATAACCGTGCCATCGGCATCCTTGTAAGGTTGGCGTGTCATGACTGTTTCACCCGTATCGGCATTAACTTGCGGTTCCCCCGTTTCCGGATCTATCACGGGCTGGAGTGGGTTTTCCGTCCTGTCGGCATATACGCCCGGGAAAATCTCCGTAAAGACAACCTGTGCATCACCTTCCCGTTCCGCTAACTCCGCAACGGTGACATCCTGTCCGCGGTAGGGCGTTTGATAGTCGTAGGGTTGACCGAAGAAAATACCTCTGAAGGGTTCAATCGCAACCGGTCGAAATCCGTTGTCTGGATCGAGCCATGGACCGTATAACGGATCACCGTGATGGGTCCCCCACTGTCCAACCCGATATCGGATTCTACCCGAGAATTTATTTGTTCCGACCTTCGTGATGAGATTAACGATACCGGATTGTGCATCACCGTGTTCCGCATTGAATCCGCCCGTGATGACTTCCATCTGCTCAAGGGAATTCGTGCCGATACTCAACCCCAAACTTCTGCTGATCGGATTATTAATTGGGATACCGTCAATGAGATACCGAATCTCCATCGACCTCCCACCCCGAACATGCGTCGAACCGGTTGAGTTTAGCACGGCAACCCCTGGTAAAGTCTGTAAAATGCCATTCACGGTATCGCGGGGCATCGCTTCAATATCATCCGATTCAATGATCCTCGTCGTCTGCGTAACGTCCCGCTTGACGAGTGGCTTGACAGCCGTCACCGTTATACCCTCAAGTTGCACCGCGGCACTCTTTAGCGTGAAGTCTAACGTCGTCGTGAGACCGGCGAGCACACCTGTCCCCGCCACAGTCTCCACCGCATAATCCGTGAGCTCGACCCTTACATCGTAACTCCCCGGTGGGATGTTGGTCATAACATAGTAACCAGCGGTGTTGGTCGTCGCGGTGGTGCTCGTTCCGACGAGTGTTACTGTGACATTCGCCAGCGGTTCATTCGTCGCTTCAGCGGTGATGACACCCGCAATTTTTCCAGTGATTGCAGCAGAAGCATTAAAGTTCACGCCTACCGCCACATATCCCGCAACAAGTAAGAAAAGCGTCACTTTCGTGAAACCTGTGCAACTTGCAAGTTTCCGTAACTCGCCGCTAAACGTTTTTAAGATACTATTTTTCTTCAATTTGATAACTCCTTATCTGTTCTAAATGTTTCCAGACGCAATATATAAAATTTTGAGTGAGAAACCCAGCGTATAAATCGTTTAGGGTCTACAAAACATTCTCAATAAATCTGAGGCTTTTTAAGGTGCGTTCGGTATGATATTCAATGAAATTGCCAAGCAGACGCTTAAGTTCTTGATGATTGCGGGTAGAGGCGCGGATTCGGTTGAACCGCTCCCATTCAGATTTCCGAAGCACTTTCAACAATTCGCAACTACCGAGTGCGATTGTAAAGGCGGCACCGTCTCGATTTTTGCACTCACTACAAAGCACACCGCCGTATCGGACGCTGAAAGCGATACCGAATCTGTCTGTCGTTCCCTCTCTCACAGATGAACCGCACTGCACACACCGTGAAAGTTCCGGTCCATACCCCGCACAATCGAGAAACTTAATCTCAAACCCTCTGGCGAGCAAAGGAATATCATCCGCATGAACTAAAGCGTGGTAGGTGGTATGGAGAAGATCGAAAATCTCAGGGCTGGCGATCCCTTCTGATGCGATGCTGTCTACGAGTTCAGCGAAATAACATCCGTAGGTGATGCGTGTGAAATCGGAACGAATCGCGTCAAACCCGTCAATCAGATTGAAGTCGGTGATGTTTTGCAATTCCCGATTTTCGCGATGTTGAAAGAGGAGGGTTCCGTGGTTGAGAAGTTCTAAACTTCCACTGAGACGGCTTTTTGGACTTTTTACGCCGTAAGCGACTGCTTTAACTCTCCCGAAATCAGGCGTGTAGAAGGTAATGATCTTATGGAATTCTTGGAGGGGAAAGGTGCGAATGACAATCGCCTGGGTTTTTTGAGCTGCCATGGTTTCGGGTGTGGTAGATGCACTTTCGCTGAAGGACTAAAGTCGGGGCGAGAGGATTTGAACCTCCGACCTCCTGCTCCCGAAGCAGGCGCGCTAGCCGGGCTGCGCTACGCCCCGTTCTTATGTTTATAATTATACCTTGTCTGCTGGGCGTTGTCAAATTTTAATTATTCCTTGCGGTTAAACGACCTGAATTAGAACTTTGAAGGTTTCCTCTCAAGAGTCGCCTGCGTGTTTTTGCAATGTAATACAAGGAACGGATTTAGTCTCTCCCCAGACTAAATCCGGTATTTCTGCGTATTGTTGCAGGCTGCCATCTTCAGGTCCGCTCTTAAAATGGAACGTCCGATGCAGCGAAAATCTATTTTTAAGAGGTATCACCGGTGTGGATATCCGGCATCTGAAGATGAATCCTACGGACGCGTCGTTCATCCGCCTCAAATATGGTAAAACGGATACCGCGGTAGGTAAATTGTGTTCCCCGTTCAGGCACACGTCCGAGATGGTCTACAACGAACCCACCGATCGTATCAATGTTTTCCGCGTCAAGTTCTGTCCCGAGTCTTTCGTTCAACTCAATAAGATTCAGTCTCGCATCAATCGAATAGGTGTTGGCATCCATCTGGACGTAGTCATCCTGTTCGTCCATCTCGTCTTCATCGTGGATCTCGCCGACAATTTCTTCGATGATGTTTTCTAAGGTTACGATCCCGGCAGTGCCGCCGTATTCATCAACAACGATTGCGATATGCTGTTTATGCGCCCGTAGTTCTCGGAAGAGTTCCGAAATATTCTTACTCTCTGGTGTGAAAAAAGGACTCCGATCGACGATCAACTCCCTCAGATTGATCGATTTGCCTTCCTCCCAGCAATCCAACATATCTTTAACGTGCAAAATTCCGATGATCCGGTCGATGGTTTCCTCATAGATTGGGATACGGGTATGTCGGCAAGCGATTGTTGTCTGTAAAACCTCGTCTCCAGGGGTGGTAACTTCAAGACAGATCATATCGGTCCGTGCGACCATAATTTCTCGAACGACTTTATCTGGCAAGTCTAAAATCCGAGAGATCATTTCTCGGTCGTCTGGTTCTAAAATTTCTTGGCTATCGGCGACGTTATCGAGGGTCTCTAAAACCTCTGGAGATACGAGGCTGTCTTGTGCTGTAGCACCCTTACCGCCAAAGACGCGGACGATAAGGTTTGCGAGGAAATTTAACGGGATTAAGACTAAGAACCCACCCCAATAGATGGCGCGGAGCACACTGAGGGCTCGAATCGTGGCTTCCCCTGTGCTACCCTGCACATAATTTTTGGGGAACAATTCAGTAAAGACAACGAAACAGGCGACTGCCAGTGCCGCATTCGCTACTGGATATTGGTATTCCCAAAACGTCATAAATACCATAACGCTCACCACTATCAGAATCGTTTTAGCGGTGATAATGGTCAACGAGTAGCGGCGCGGGTTGCGCAATAGGGAGGTTAGTAGTTCGTAGCGTTTGCCGCCCTCCTCGGCAAACTTGAGAATATCATCTCGCGTTAACCGAGCAAGTAACGCTTCGGCAGCTGAAAACAGCACGTTGAGAATTAAAAGTATGCCTAAGCTAACAAGTTTGATGACTAAGTCTAGGTCGTCCAATTTTTAATTTTACCTTGCGGTTAAACGACGTAGGTTAAGACTTTGACGCGCCTTCCGTAAGAGTCGCCTGCGCCGTTGTTGCAGGCTACGGGTTTGGGTATCACCAAGCACCAGCACACTGTCCCATATCCGCTTGCAAATCAAGAGTACGGAAGATACGCTCCTGTTTTTCAAACATAATCTTGGCTTCTTCTTTCGTTTGATGGTCATAACCGAGTAGATGTAGCATGCCGTGGACGGTGAGCAACGCGGTTTCGGTTTCAAGATTACCGCAATCTCCACTCAGACCATCTCTCGCCAATGCTTGCCGCGCAGCGGTTTCAAGGGAGACAACAAGATCCCCCAGCAAACTTGGATTTACATCACCATCTTCACCTTCACGCATTGAAAACGCTAACACATCCGTCGGTGCATCAGTACCACGATACTCGCGGTTGAGTTGTCTAATGTCACCATCATCTGTCAAGAGGACGCTGACCTCACACGGTTCTGCGTCATGCGCCTTTAGCGTTGCACGCACGGCGTTGTAAACCACTTCTACATCAAAAGAGGTATCGCGACTGGTATTGGTAACCCGAATCAAAACAGTTATCCTTCTTCACTGGAGGCATCCGATGGATTCACCCCGTTGCGTCTCGTATTGTGCGGCGATGCCTGCTCATACGCCTCAACAATCCGTTGGACCAATTCATGTCGGACGACATCAACTTTAGAAAAATAGACGAACTGGATACCTTTGATATCCGAAAGCACCTCTTGTGCGTCTGCGAGTCCTGAGACCTTATGGTTCGGAAGATCGGTCTGCGTAATATCGCCCGTAACTACCGCTTTTGAATCGAAACCGAGTCGGGTCAAAAACATCTTCATCTGCTCAATCGTAGCATTTTGTGCTTCATCCAAGACGACAAACGAGTTATTGAGGGTCCTCCCTCGCATGAACGCGATAGGTGCAACTTCAATTACATTGCGTTCAATGTATTTGTCGAGTGTATCTGCGGGCATCATATCGTAGAGGGCATCGTATAACGGGCGTAGATAGGGATGGACTTTGTCTGCAATGTCACCGGGCAGGAAACCGAGACGTTCACCGGCTTCAACTGCGGGACGCGTCAAGATAATACGACTCACCTGTCCGCTTTTGAGTGCGGAAACCGCCATCGCCATCGCGAGATACGTCTTTCCTGTTCCCGCCGGTCCGATGCCGAAGACCAAATCGTTGTGCTTAATTGCCTCAACATATCGTTTCTGCCCAGCAGTTTTCGGACGAATCACACCGCGTTTCGAGAATACTGGAATAGACTCGGCTCCAGTTTCCGCTAAAATATCTCGTTCACCCGCACTCGACGCTCGAATTACATAGTTGACATCGGCTGTCTGAATGCGTTCTCCTTTCCGGATACGGTGAAGTAGGGATTCGAGAACCGTTGTCACCCGGTTAACTTCTGTAATATCTTCACCAATGACAGCGACGCTGTCGCTTTTCAAAACAACGCGCACATCAAACCCATCTTCGATGATTTTCAAGAAGGCATCACTTTGTCCGAAGAGGGCTTGCACTTCAGCGTTGCTCTGTATGGGAACACCCTTTGATTCTTGTTTTTGCAATCGAATTCTAATCCTCCGGCTATTTGAACGGAAAACCTATAGGTTTCGCCGCGTGTGTTCTGTCTAAACCTTAACGCAACTGCCAAAAAATGTCAAATTTCAGGAGTTATACACAATTTTCTAATTTACCTTGCGGGGGAACAACAATAGATAAACTTCGTCATTCACTTTATATTTTACAAGATTTCCAAACAAAAGTCAAGCGGATTTTATTGCCTTCCATAAAATTTAATCTCACGGATTGAGGACCCTTTAAGCGGGATTCGCAATTCACCTATTTCGTTGCCGTGGGATACATTATCTGAATCTTCCAACGCATTCGCCGTCAATCGCAAATACAGCACCCTTCGTTCAATTTGGAATCTCACGGGTAGTGAACCTTCCACTCTCTGGGCGCGTTTATCCTCGACAGCCCTAAATGACAGCGTCCATTTTGACGATTTTTCTTCAGGAGTGGTATCCAAAGCGAAATTCGGGATGGTCGATGCGGGGTAGACTTCGATATACTTGATATAGGTCGGCGCGTCCAGCTTAATCAACGTCTCCGTTTTTAGACTGCCTATCACTCGACGCTGGTACTGGCGCGGGGCGTATCGCAAGTTTCGCACAAACTCCTTTTTAATGGACCCTTTTGACGCAAAGGTGCCTATCGTTGATAGGTCGCCATCCACCATCTCAGGATTTTGTGCACAAGAAAGCCGCGAAGCTGGTATTTCGATAGGGCGTGCTTCTTGCAACAATGCGCAGCCTATAACACCGAACACCAACAACAATAGAACGCCGAACATTCGCAATTTCATTTTTCGGCCCTCTTCATCAGATAGAAAACTCTTCTTATGGCAAAGTCAGCGATTCAGTAGACCTCGAATAATTGGCGAGGTTAGGACACCTCGCCAGCGAAGATGCCGCTTTTGCGTTTCCATCATCCACCCAGCATGTCCACTTATTTTTCTGTTTTACTATACAACGGCTGTCGTCCGTAGAGTTTAACCTCGCGGATAGAAGCCCCTTTCAATGGAATGTCAATTCCTTCGTTACTTACTCTGTCATCAAACCGCGTGGCATCCTGTCGATCCTCTACTGCATCTGCCGTCACGCGTAGGTAAAGCAATTCCCTTTCCACTTGGAATTTCACCGGTTTTGTGCCTTCTACATCTTCATACTGTTTGTCATGCACAGGCTTGAAACCTGTACCGGATTCCCCGAAGTGACGTTCCGATTCATCCAAGGCGGTGCTGAGTGCCAAAGTGGGAATAGGCGACGCCGGATAAACTTCCACAGAACTCACATACATCGGTTTTTCCAGTTTAATCAAAATCTCACATCGGATTGTTCCGTCAAGCTCTGTTACATACTGGTTTTTGCCGTAGAAACCCGACTCGCCCTCCACGATATCATATTTTTTTTCCACAGCCCCTCGCACTTCAAAAGTCCCGACTGTTTCCAAGTTACCATCTACTATTTCGGGATGGGTGTCGCAGGTCAGTCGAGAAGATGCGATTTCCTCAATAGGCGTGTCCTGAAGCCAAGTTAAACGCGACGGTAGAATTTCCGTTCCCGATTTCCCTTGAAGTCCTGCACAACCCGCGATGCTGAACGACAGCAACAATAAAATGCTAAACGCCCATTTCTTCATTTTCTTGCTCCTTCCCCGTTAGGGGGTCTGATGGATGTAAAATTTGACTTCCCGGATGGAAGCCCCTTTCAGTGGAATCTCAACGCCTGAATTCGCAGTTCGTTCGGAATTCTGTCTGTCCTCTATCCCATCTGCACTCATTCGTAGATAAAGCACCTCGCGTCCGATACGATAACGTACTGGGTTCAGCCCTTCTATGTCCTGATGCTGCTTGTCGGACACCCGTTCAAAGGCGATATCAAAGCGGGGGGGATCATCGGTTGTTGTCATCATCGCGAAATTCGGAATCAGTCGCGATGCCGGATAGACCTCCACATGGGAAACATAGGTCGGCGCATCCAGTTTGATAATCGCCTCTGTCCGGCGTTGCCCTTCAACCTGTGTTATGTAACGCCGTTGTGCATAGGCAAGCCCTCGTCCCTGCCCTTCGTGAAGGATATACGCTTTTCGGACAAATCCTCTCACTGCGAATGCGCTCTCCGTCTCCAGATTACCATCTACAAACTCTGGGTTAGATTCACAGGTGAGGCGTGACGCTGTCATCTCACCAATGGGCTGATTCAGGGCAGCACACCCCGCAATACCGATAAGTAAAACAAACAAGCCGTAGACCTTCATTTTCTCCTCCTGTTGCATGTTTACGGCACACGGCGTGTGCCTACCACTATATGGGAACCGCAACATCGAAGCGTTCTGCGGCTTCAACGAGGCGATTCCAAGTCGGCTCTTCTATGGGTATGCCTTCACGCAGACGTTTCTCACGGCTCCGTTCCTCGAATTCTCCAGGGACATAGATTTCGTCAATACCGGGTAACCGAGCGGAAGACTTTACCCATTCTGCAAGATACGCAATCTCTTGTTCATAATCCGCTAAATCGATGAAATCTTCAATTTTAATCGCAAACATCACAATGCCGCTCGCGCCGCGGGTCGGTTCTTCACGGCTACAGCCTGCCCAAGACAACCCACCTGCAATGGCATCTATCATCACACCGAGACCAAACCCTTTGTGTCCGAACTGGAAACCACCGAGTGGCATAACGGCTGTGTCCTGTGGACGTTCACGAAACGCATTCGGATCAGTAAGCGGTTTACCTTCGGCATCTATCATCCAACCTTCGGGTATAGATTCACCGCGCGCCGTCTGAACGAGCAATTTCCCGCCTGCGACGACACTGAGCGTCATATCAAGGAGCAGAGGTTCGCCGCCCTGACGCGGCACTGAGATCGCAATCGGATTCGGTGGCAATCTGCGAGAAGTCCCACCGTGCGGGTGCATGAAACGTCCACCGCCGTTGAGCAGAACGATCCCGATCATGCCAGCACGTGCCGCAATCGGTGGATACTCACCCATCCGTCCTGCGTGCCCACAGCGATGTAAACCAACCGCGCCGATGGTGCAGCTTTCTGCTTTCCCAATAGCCATTTCCATCGCCTTACGAGCGGCAACCATCCCCAGCGCACCGTTGGCATTGATAACGGTCGCTGCTCCGCTTTCTCTGACGATCTCCATCTTATCTGCGGCGGGACCCCCTTCCATGCCACCGATGTAGTTCGGTGCGTTGATAACACCGTGTGAATCGTGTCCGACGAGGTTAGAATCGACGACGTGGTCACTGACGATACGTGCGTCCTCCTCTGTGCCCCCCGCACCGCGATATATGTCATACACAAACTTTCTTAACACATCATGAGTTACAATCGGCATAAATGCCCTCCGTGAAATTTAAAGCAATAACAATTCAGAATTCCACACTCTTGCTATACCTGACGAAACCCGTCATCTGTGCGATGCCAATTCTGTCCGTGATCGGGATCACGGAACGGTATATGTCTGCCTAATAACTGTTTGAGCACATCGCTTTCGCCTGCTAACTCGTCATCGGTCAGCTGACGCGGCATATCCTCCTGTGGATAGATAACCGAACGGTTATACATACCGAGCAATCCGACGCGGGATGCATCCGTCAGGTTCGCCCGAGACTGATGCCAGATCGCCCCGTTTGTGAACATGATAGAACCTTTCGGTGCGACAGCGATGCGCATCTCAAGCCCTTCTGCCTCTCCCAACTCCGGGCGGCGGAGCGTTTTGTGTGACTCTGGAATACACGCCGTTGCCCCGTTCTCTTCAGTAAAGTCATCTAACATCCAGACCGTCTGTCCCGTCAATGAACCGGACGGGAACGGGGATTGCATCGCCCAGTAGGGGTAGTCGATATGCCAACCGCCTGCCGGTGCGCCGGGTCCAACGATGTTCGCCGTAAACGTGGAAGCGATAACATCTTCGCCGAGCATCCGTTTCCACACTGCAACCACAGTTGGGTGCTGAATGAAATATCGGAAGATTGGGGATTTCCCTACGATTGCCCAGACGCGTCGAATTTTACCATCCCCATAACTGTGATCATGTCCGTTGGCGATATCCTCTTCCACCATTTTCCAGACTGCCTCGCGCGCTGCGTCTGCCTCTTCATCGGTAATCACATTTTCGATGATATGGAAACCGACTTCGCGCAGATCATGTTCAACACAGTCAAGCCTCTCTGAACCTAACGCTGTCCCAATTTTATTGGACTGTATTTGTAGCATATTTGCACCTTTGCACTACCGAATACGGGGTAGATTGCGAACCGTCTCAATAATCTGATCCTCCAGATTGTCGGCATCGCTATCTGGAACCAGATTGTGTTTGTCCATCCACGCGATGTTTTCTGCCACACTCTCTGTAATCGGAACTTGTGGCGTAAATTCAGGTAATACTGCTGCCAACTTCTCGTGGCTGAAGATTTGGGTGTGCCCGAAGTTGCCCCGCAAACCGCTGAACCGCTCCGGTGCCATCGCGATGAGTGTCTCTTGGGATACATGCACGATCTCTATCTCAACACCGAGTGCCTCCGCCGCGGCACGGTGCCATTCGTCCCACGTTCGCGCCTGTGGATGGACGATGTTGTATATCTCGCCGAAGCCACCGGATTTGCCTAATATATCTGTAAACGCAATTCCGGCGTCGCGAGATGACAGGAATTGAAAATAGTTCAATCCGTCGCCTGCGGAGAGGATCGGTTTCCCCTTCCGCAACCTGTCTATCCAACTACCGTCTCCACCGACTTGCCGATGGAGGTTCATGCCGGGTCCGTGTGTATAGGACGGCTTGAAGATGGTTACGGGAAACCCATCACGTGCGTGCGCCTCAAGCAGGAGGTTATCCGCTTCGATTTTGCCGAGTCCATACCCGGATGTGCCTTGCAACGGTGCCGTCTCGGGGAGATTAATCCCGCTGAACGGCGGTCCGTAGGTCATCACAGTTGAACAGTGAACGAAGTGTCCGACGCGTCCTTGACATGCCCGAAGTGCGGAGGCGGCATCTTCGGCGTTGAAGCTAATCATATCAATGACGGCATCCCATTCCTCAGCGCCGACTTTCGCCTCGAAATCCTCACGATTTTTTCGGTCGCCGTGAATTACGCGAACCTCTGACGGCGGTGAATCGGCGTGTTGTCCGCGGTTGAACAGGACGACTTCATGGTTTCGGTTCTGCAACGCTGCAACAATCCCACGACTGATGTTGCCTGTCCCACCGATGACTAAGATTTTCATGGATTATTTCCTTTCTATATCAAGGCGATTTCTGCGGTTGTTAATCTGTGTTATCCTAAACATTCAGGTCTCCTCTGGTGTTTGTTTGCTATCCAGAATTATCGTTTGTCTGGACTACAGTTTTCTTACGTTTACGGCGTGTGAAAGAGATACCCCCGAAACCGCTGATAATGGCAATGTAAAACCCGAAATCGTAAGCCCATCCTGTGTTGTTGGGTTCATAAAGGCGGATTTCTGGATTAAACAGCAATCCCCAGATGAGTGAGATTGGGGCAATCCACCCGTGCCAGATCCCCCAGAAGAATCCTGCGGGCTTCTCGACGGTGTGTTTTCCCTCGCCGGGTATGCACCCCGCGAGGGTGATAAGTGTTACCAATAGAAGTATGCAGATTAATTTTGGCGTGTTCATTTTTTTACTCCACGTCTATTACAGGCTGTAGACGCTGTGTGTCAACTATTGCCCGCGTCAATGCCCAATCTAACCGGCGTCGGTAGTGTCCATCGCGACGTATGCCCTTGAACGCCGTCAGAAAAACATCGTGGGTTTTCTTTCGGATTGTTGCCAGACGGGCATTGAGCATATCAATATCTACACGCCACGGCACGCCAATTTTTGTAATGGAACGGCAATGGACACGAATCGGATAGTCTTTGAGTTCCTCTGGTGGACAGAAACGGATCGAGGCGGAAACAGTATTGTCTATCGCGATGAGTCCGAGATTTCCCTTCGGGTCGTTAAACACAATAGCACGATTGGAAGAGGGTTGCGGAAGGTGTCTGCGTAGTTCGCGCATGGTGCCGAGAAACCGATTGTTGCGCCAGATTCTAACGTCCGATGTTGTATCCGGTGCAAACAGTGCGAGCCCGACAGGATGCTCCGTGTCCTCGAACATAACCGACTTCCCCCTGTCCCCTTTATCAGGGGAGTAATTTGTTTTATTTTGCTTTTGTGGGACCAAAGAGATGAAATCGTGTAATCGTTGCAGGAACAGACCGCTCCGAATAAACGCCTCTGGAATAATCGCCGCGACCCACCCACAATGTGTCAAGCACTGCTCAAGGGCGTATTTGTAGAGGTCATCGTAACGGGTCGCCTCTGGGAACGGTAAGCCGCGTCTTGTTGCCGAGTTGCGAGCCAACCACGGCGGATTGGTGATGCAGATATCAAACCCTTCAGGAAAGTCGGCGAGTGTATCGCGTTGCACAATTCCTTTCGCTCCGGGTTCGATGTCAAAAAATGTCCAATCTCGGCACTGCAGATGCGCTGCGTCAATCAACCGTGGAATGTCTTTAGCGCCGGCAAAGGGTTCTAAGACTGACTGTCGTTCTAAATTGGAGGCAATTGCCCACGTCTGGAACGGTTCCAACTGAAACGGATTCCCACGCGTGTAGTAGCGTCCACTCGCTCGTTTTTCGTCCATTTGCATCGTGTTTTTCTAATAGGTAGGTCTTTGTAGATATGTCTGTTCTTTTCTTAAAAGTTTAGGTGAATATAGGATAACATCACGAAGTTTAGTGTTGCATGCTATCATAAATTCCCTTTTATGTCAAGTTTTTAGGGAACTTGGGCAGGGAACTTAGTTTTTGATGTTTTCCTTGGTTTGCGGACGGAACGTCGGAATTCGGAGAGACCTCCTACAGAAAAACTAAATGATTCCAATTTTCCACAGGTTTAACTTGACCTATTCGTTAACATAGATATAATTATGAGTGGTTGCGTTTATAGTAAAGCCTACAATTAAGTGAGCACTTCGGAGTCGGTGCGGTTAGGAAACCGCACCTACCGGGAGCGGAAAGTGTCCATTTATTTTTAGTATTCACTATAGTTGTCTGAATCAGGATTTGCAGGATTACGGTCCGATAGACTGGAGGAACCGATGCGCTATTCATATATCGTGTTAGTGATATTCATGGTCACCATATTAACTGCTACGGCTCCGGCAGGGGTATGGCAGGAAAATTTCGACAATGGACTTCCCGATGGCTGGAACGAGGTCAGTGGCGAATGGAAAATTGTGAAGGACGCCTATGCCGAGACCTCTGGCGCACAATACGCCAAGACGATGTTCGGTGATGAAGATTGGACCGATTACACGGTTGAGGTGGACGTAACGCTGGTGAAAAACGTGGGGGTGAACGCCGCGGGTTTGTTAATCCGCGCGGATGCAGATGGCGATAACGGCATGCGATTCTGGATTCGCACCGATCAGCACAAATGCCAATTTTCCCGATGGAGAGAGAATCAATGGGATCACATTGCCACCCCTCTACCCCTTGAACCAGAAGTCGGCGAAACCTATCGTCTTAAGGTTGTTTCAGAAGGACAGGATTACAAATGTTATGTCGATGATGAACTCTTGTTCGAGGGAGACGATGATGCGAAATTTCGGGACAGTGGACGCATCGGCTTCATTACATACGAGGCAAACGCCCATTACGACAATCTGATGATTGACGGAGAGGAGATCCCCGCCTTCGCGGTTGAGCCGAATGGCAAACTTGCCACTCGCTGGGGACAGCTGAAGACAGATATATAGCACACACTACAAACTTCTAATCTATTTGGAGAAGAGAGGACGCTTCGATGCCAATTACGGATGCAATGCCGGAACTCAATCGAACACTTCAGTTTTTTCCGGTTGAAAACGAGAATCCATCGACCCTAACGCATGCCCAAATTGAACAATTCAATGAGAAAGGGTTTATCTCACCTCTGGATGTCTTTTCCGAAGCGGAGATGACGGAACACCGCGCCTATTTCGATCAGCTCATGGAAAAGGCGTTGGCTGCGGGGATGAATAGCTACTCCATCAACGGATGGCATACCACCTGTCCCGGTATCCACGATCTGATTACGGAAGACAGAATTCTCAATTACGTGCAAGACCTATTGGGTGAGACGCTCATCTGTTGGGGAACGCACTACTTCTGCAAGCTACCGGGTGATGTTAAGCAGGTGAGCTGGCATCAGGATGCTTCCTATTGGCCCCTCTCCCCGAGTAAGACCGTCACCGTGTGGCTCGCGATTGACGATGCATCCGTCGAGAACGGTGCGATGACCGTCATTCCGAAATCGCATCTGCACGGGCAGATCGCATTTGAACCGAGCACTGTTGAGGAAAAGAATGTGCTGGGTCAGACGGTGCATGGGGCAACGCAATACGGAGCGACACCCTTCCCATTCGAGATGAAAGCCGGACAGATGTCACTGCATTCGGATCTGCTATTGCACGGTTCCGAACCGAACACCTCAGACCGACGGCGTTGTGGGCTGACGATGCGGTTCGTGCCGCCTGAAGTCCGCGCAGCGAACGATTGGAATCAACGGGCGATTGTCGCCAGAGGCAGCGATCCGAGCGGGCATTGGGTCCATAATCCACGTCCAGCTGAGGATAGCATCCCCGAGCGGTAAAAAATTTTTGAAGGACACCCCTACATAATGTTTCCACGACGACTTATCTACGCTGCGATTTCAATCAGCGGTGCCGCCTGTTTTGTGTTATTCGGTTATGAATTTATCCGTTCCGTGTCCTCGTCTCTGTTTATCGAGGCATACGGTGCTGAGAACCTTCCGCGGGGTATGGTGGCGGTCCCGCCGAGTATGATCGTGATGCTATACTGCTACGGTCGTCTGCTCTCGTGGTTAGGAGCGACCCGTGCTTTGGCAATAACTTCACTCTTTTCTGCGATTTTAATCCTTGGATGTTACGCTGCGCTTTCCCGCGGTATGAGTTTCGCTGCGGCGATCATCTACGTGTTCCGTGAAGCGTATATCGTGATAGTCATCGAACAGTTCTGGTCGTTTGTGAACAGTGTGCTGACAACTGAACAGGCGAAGCGCATTAATGGGCCCTTCTGTGCCGTTGCCTCCGTTGGCTCGTTTCTCGGTGGCACACTTGTAAGCAAATTGGCAACTGTGTTAGGCACTAAAGCGTTATTGCTGTTCACAGCAGGTTCCCTTGTCCCCACGGCGGCTCTCGGGGTGCTTGCCTACAAATTTGGCGGTGAACCCAAACCCAGTGCAGAAGAGACTGGTGGCAAACTCGGACACATCGGCATAAGAACACTTCTCCGTTCCAGATACCTGATTTTTATCGGGGTGTTGATTATAAGCACACAGATAGTGTCCACCGTGTTGGATCTGCGGTTCAATGCGTTAGCGGAAATAGAGAGACCTGATACGGATATGCGGACTGCCTTTTTCGGGTCGGTCTATGGCAACCTCGGCTTGGCGGCGGGTATTTTGCAACTGGTGGCTGTGCCACTCGCCCTCAGATTCATCGCACTGCGTTATATTCATTTCACGATTCCGATAGTCCACTTCGTCAGTAGTCTCATATTGACGGTTTCTCCTTCACTCCGAACCGGAACAGCGGCGTATGTGACGTTTAAAGCCTTAGATTACTCGCTTTTCCGAGCAGGCAAGGAATTGTTCTACATGCCGCTCTCTTACGATTCACGCTATCGTGCGAAACAGGTTATCGATTCGTTTGGGTACCGCTTCTCAAAGGGTGGGAGTGCAGGTGTACTTGAATTGGTGAGGCTGGGTGTAGGAACGATTGCGGGTGTTGCATATTCCATCACGGCTATGGTGGTCGCAGCGTTGTGGGCACCGATCGCATTCGGCTTGGTGCGGATGTATCAGAAGTTGGAGAAGGTTGAAAAATCAGGAGACACAACGTCCGAAACGCTGTAGTTTGCTGTAGGTTGGATAGATGTTTGTCTTTTACCGCTCAACCCAACCTACGAAATCCCTCAGTTGAAATTGTTTAAATCTCATAACGCACAAGTTTCCGTGCGGCATCCGCAATCTGCTCAGCGTTGGGAATAACAAAATTCTCCATCACCGGTGCGAACGGAACAGGCACAGGTGCAGCTGCGACCCGCTCAATCGGCGCATCGAGATAGTCAAACGCCTCCCGCACGACAAGCGCGGCGATCTCTGCTCCGAATCCTGCTCTACCGACCGCCTCGTGCGCAATGAGCAACCGATTCGTTTTCTTCACAGAGTCCAGAATACTGTCTTTGTCAAGTGGCATCAACGTTCTCGGATCAATGACTTCAGCAGAGATACCTTCAGCAGCAAGTGTATCGGCGGCGATGAGGGCGTTCAAGACCATCCGTGATGTCGCAAGAATTGTAATGTCTTCCCCCTCACGCTTGACATCCGCCACACCCAACGGAATTGTGTATTCCTCGTCAGGGATCTCCCCTTCCTCTGTGTAGAGGAGTTTGTGCTCAATAAACATAATCGGGTTATCGTCTCGGATGGCTGTTTTCAGTAAACCTTTCGCATCGTAGGGTGTAGAGGGCATGACGACGAGCAGTCCTGGGATATGCACGAACCACGCTTCAAGACTCTGGGCGTGTTGCGCTGCGGAGGATCGACCCGCACCCCCCTGCGTCCGAATCACGAGCGGCACATCTAACTGACCGCCCACCATATAACGGATCTTGGCGACTTGGTTCACGATCTGGTCCATACCTACCGCTGTGAAGTCGATATACATCAACTCCGCAACGGGACGCATCCCTGTAACCGCGGCGCCGAGTGCGGTTCCGATGATGGCGGCTTCCGAGATCGGTGTGTTTCGGATTCGGTCTTTCCCGAATTCTTGGAACAGTCCGTCCGTCACTTTGTAGGCACCGCCGTATTCAGCGATATCTTCGCCCATCAGAAAGACAGCATCATCGCGTTCCATCTCCTCTACAAGTGCTTCCTTGAGCGCGTCGCGATACGTAATCGTTTTCATTCATTCTCCCTATGTAAAATGTAGTAATCAACGGGCAATGAATTGCCCTACTACAAACGAGACTGCTCGTAGTAGTGCGATTTATCGCACGTTCAGAAATTACAACGCTTTCTCCGCCTTCAGCCATTCAAGCGTCTGTGCAAACGCCGCAACCGTTTCTGTAACGTCTTCCTCTGTGTGCGCTGCGGTTGTCATCCCGCCATTACTGGCGAGATCAATCCCATTGAGCAGGAGACCGCATCGGAGACGTTCCTGCATATCTGGGTCGCTGTTGCCTTTCAGTTTTCGATAATCCCAGGTGTATGGATCGAAATCGGAGGCGCGAACATCCTGTTCGCCGTGTCCTATCAGCAATCTAATCCCTGAAAATTCGCCGTAAACCACCCAGTCAAGTTTGTAATCGTCAATAATGCTGTTCAATTCCGTGCGAAGTCGGTCTGCAGCCCGATGTGCCTGCTTGTGAGGTTCGCCTGTTTTGACGATGTTGAGCATCGCGATACCCGCGGCGGCGGAGAGCGGATTCGCATTAAAGGTGCCAGGATGGGGCATCTTCAAGCCGTCGCGTTCCGACTTCATCGAAATGAGTTCAAGCACCTCCGCTTTGCCGGCAAGCGCGCCACCGGGGAGTCCACCCGCCAAAATCTTTGCGAGTGTTGTCATATCCGGTGTGACGTTGTAATGTGCTTGTGCGCCACCGGGTGCGACCCGAAATCCTGTGATAACCTCGTCGAAAATCAGCAGCACACCGTGTGCCTCTGTCACTTCACGAAGTTGCTTCAGAAATGTGCCGTTCGTAGGGACAATACCGAAGGATGCCCCTGTCGGTTCAAGGATGATACAGGCGATGTCTTTGTCCGTTTTTAACAGCGTCTCAACGGCATCAATGTCGTTCGGTGGACATAATAGCGTTGTATTACACACCTCTTCTGGGATACCAGGGACGTTCATATCAAAAGGCGGATACGCGCCTAAAATGACACTGTCGTGCCAACCGTGGAAATGTCCGGCAAATTTCAGCACCTTATTTTTACCGGTATACGTGCGTGCAAGCCGGATCGCCATCAACGTCGCCTCCGTCCCGGAACTGACGAATCGCACGCGTTCCGCTGAAGGTATCAGTTGTGTGACGAGCGAACCCCATTCCATCTCCAGCGGATGGCATGCGCCGTAGTGCGTCCCACGTTGCATCTGTGTCGTCACTGCTTCCACGACCTCAGGTGGATTATGTCCGAGGAGTAGCGCACCGTGTCCCGCCCAATAATCAATAAACTGTTTGTCTTCGAGTCCCCATTTTTTCGAGCCATCGGCACGCGTGATATAAACCGGAAAGGGCGACATATACCGTCCGTCGTGCGTTACACCGTCCGGGAACAGATGATTTGCGGCATCTGACATTTCCCGGTCTTTTGCAAAAGTTTTTTGGTAGCGTTCTAAAATAGTGTGCATCTTTTTCGCCTCGTAACTTAAGATATCTAAGCTTTGGACAATTTCCGGTAGCAACCAATCATCAGGCCTCCCGTAGGTTGGGTTGAGCGGTAAAACTCAGTCTTCTCTTGTTGCTACCAAAACAGCAGTGCACACATACTCGTTTCTTGTAAACAGATAGAGCGAAACCCAACAAACCCATCGCTTTGAGAAAAACATCGTTGGGTTTCACTCCGACCTTAGGGCACTCAGGGATTCCCTAGACTTTAAAGTGGAGTGTCTGCGTCAGATTCTTCGGAGTCACTCGTTCAACCCAACCTACGGTGTGCGCAGCGTTTTTTCTCAGTTCTGTCAGCATGTGTAACTGCGAGAAAAATCTGCGGTCCCTTGAAAGAGCTGCCTCAATCGGATAGGAATTGTCCAAACTTTAGTAAGATATAGATTTTGGACGGAATTATACCACATTTCCATTTTATTTGCGAAACGAATTTTCGTTTTCATGGCTCCGTTTTCAGTTTGACAATTCCCGCGAGATGTATTATACTTTACGCCATACTACTTCTCAACTAAAGTTTGGATAACTTTCAGAACCATTCAATTTTCGGTTTTTTTAGAGAGTTTAGAGAAAGTCTTGCGACTGGAAGGTCGCTCCTACACGGAAGCCCTTCGCGCGAAACATCAAAACCATGGGAACATTGAATGCCCCTGATAATTTACTATCAACTACTTTGGTGAAGGTATTGACTGCATAATACTAAAACTGAAAGATTATTATGAAACTAAGAATTATCGCATACATTACAATATGCACAGCACTGGCTATTATCGCGCTCATGGGTTGCGGTGGAGACGAGTCAGCCCCCGAGTTAGACCCTATGAATATAGATGGGTTTCCTGGAGTGGGCAACACTTGGGCAATGTCTTCTGTCAATGGCGAACCACTTGTTAGTGTTATCAAGGCGGAAGAATTGTTAGCAGAATCCGAATCCGAAGAAATTATTGTTCATATAACGCAAAACGAATGGGTGTTTGACGATATGAATGTGTTGACTGGAAGTGTAGGTTATGAAGTCGAAACGATATATCATGATGAACCACAGCTTTCCATGATAGTTATAATAGCATCTACAATAATATGTGATTATACTAACACCCATGAGAACTTGTCAATTACGCTGCGTGAAGTGGGCGAGGTGGAAGTGGATATAGTATTTAATCCTGTAGATGCATGGGAGAAAAAACTTGAGGAATTCGGTGTTCAACTTGAAGATGCTCGGTCGCAATCTATAGAGGATCTGCATAATGACTTTTCCGAAGGCTCTGAAGAAGATGCCGTATTTAAGGATTCTTCAGATTATAAATGGAAATTGGAAGGAGACAAATTGATACTTACTTCTCCTGAAGAAACGATAATTTTTAAAAAGAAACCATAATACATTCAAATAAACACAAAAAATTACAGTATGCTAACGTTTGGAAAAATTATGCTTGTGTCAGTATGGTCCAAAGTTTAGTATCCCTCAAGGAGCGTTTCATGAAACAGATAGATGGCGGAATTACCGCGGTCACTGGTATACGCGCAGCAGGTCTTCACGCAGGCATTAAAGCCGCAGACGCGAAGGACGTAGCACTCATCGTTACCGATGCCCCAGCAGCAGCAGCCGGAGTCTTCACAAAAAATAGCGTCACCGCAGCCCCCGTGATTGTCTGCCGCGAGCATATCAGCGACGGACGCGCACAAGCCGTTATTGTCAATAGCGGCAACGCCAACGCCTGCACCGGCGAAATCGGCATGGCAAACGCACGACGGATGGCTACGGCAACCGCCGAACAGCTCGGTATAGATGCGAACCTCGTTCTCGTCTCCTCTACAGGTGTTATCGGACAGCAATTGCCGATGGACACAATCGAAAGCGGGATTCAAGCCGCCGCGAGTGCGCTTAGCAATGAAGGCGGTGCCGATGCCGCTGAAGCGATTATGACCACGGATACACATCCGAAGTCTGTCGCCGTAGAGATCGAAGTCGGCGATACACCCGTGAGAATCGGCGGGATCGCGAAAGGCTCCGGGATGATCGCACCGAATATGGCGACGATGCTCTCTTATCTGACAACAGATGCACGCATCAACGCCGAAGTGCTTCAAGCCGCCCTCAATCGTGTCGTAGACGACACCTATAATCTCTTAACCGTTGACACTGATCGTAGCACAAACGATACAGTCCTGATCCTGGCGACTGGCCATGCCGATAACGCAGAGATTGTTACAGCAGAGGGGAAAGATTACGAAGCGTTTTGTGAAGGACTCCTGTGCGTCTGCACTGAATTGGTGAAGATGCTTGCCCGCGATGGTGAAGGTGCGACGAAACTTGTTGAGGTGATCGTCAAACACGCCAAAAATCGGGACGACGCTGAAAAAGCGGCGCGTGCCGTTGCAGAATCACCGCTTGTCAAGACCGCGGTTTTCGCCAATGATGCCAATTGGGGACGGATTATGATGGCGATCGGGAAATCGGGAGCGGAATTCGACCCGTATCAGGTGGATGTCTATCTTGCGGATTATCGACTCGTCAAAAACGGGATGGACGCTGGTTACGATGAAGACGAGGCCACGGCTCTGTTCGCACAAGACCCCGTGCTTATCACGATTGATCTCCGTGCTGGTGATACAGGGATAACGATGTGGACGTGCGATTATTCCTACGATTATATCCGAATTAATGCCGATTATCGCACGTAGCGTTTATAGGAAGGAACAAAAACTAGTGAGACATACAACTGAAATCCAACTCGTAAATCTGAATGATCTACGTTTCGCAGAAGCGGGTTTTATACCTGCCGAAGACGTGCGAAGAATTACCGTTGCGGATGCCCTTGTGGATACCGGCGCAACTCGTCTCTGCTTACCGACATCGCTCATTGAACACCTCGGTCTGAGGGCCATCGACAAGAGGACCGCGCGAACCGCTGCTGGCATTGTGGAACGCACCATCTATTCCGAAGTCGAATATACCCTTTTAGAACGCAGTAGCACTATCCGGGTGACTGACCTACCCGAAGGCTCACCCGTCCTTATTGGACACATGGTATTGGAAGAACTTGATCTTTGCGTTGATATGAAAAGGGGTCTCATCTACAATCCCGCACATGGGGATGATTGGATCGAAGAACAACTCTGAAGATTCATTAAGATTTTTTGACAAAAATTCAGATTTCTGCTATTTTTGTAGAAAAATAATTTGACATTCACTTGCAGGTATGTTAAACTATATACGTTTTTGAAATTCGTCGATTTTTCTGTGCGAATTGTCAAAACGATGCGGGAGTAGCTCAGTGGTAGAGCTCCACCTTGCCAAGGTGGAGGTCGCGAGTTCAAATCTCGTCTCCCGCTCCATCTTCTATGGTGGCGTAGCCAAGTGGTAAGGCCAGAGTCTGCAAAACTCTTATTCGTCGGTTCGATTCCGACCGCCACCTCCATTCTTTTTTTTAAATGGGCGATTAGCTCAGGTGGCTAGAGCGTTTGCTTGACATGCAAGAGGTCGCTGGTTCAAGTCCAGCATCGCCCATCCTTCCAAAATTTTTACGCCAACGCATCTGAATCTGGACAATATTTTCCCTAAATCATATCCTCCTAAAACGAAACCCTTCCATCCTTACGTTTTTTGTTGGCATTCCCGGTTTAAATCGTGTAAAATTGTTATTTGGTAAACAGGTTATGAAAAAAGACGTTAAGTCTATTGAGAACAATTTTGAAATCTACACAAATCCACATATTGAGAGTGAACCGCAATGCCTGAACCCAATCAACCAGAAGATTATTTACAACGCTTACGTCATTCGACCGCGCACATCATGGCGTATGCCGTCCAACAACTATTCCCAGATGGCGAACGGACCGTTAAACTCGCAATCGGACCCCCGATAGAGAACGAGTTCTATTACGATATGGAGGTGCCGCGCCCCATCACCCCCGAAGATTTCCCCGAAATCGAAAAGCACATGAAGGCGATGATTAGATCCAATGCGCCTTTCGAGCAAGAGACGTGGGCTTATGACGATGCCCGCCAGTGGTTCGGCGAACGCGATCAGAAATTCAAACTCGAATTAATCGACGGGATTTCGGATCGTGAAGTGAGTGCTACCGATGAGGGTGTTGATGAAGAAGGCGTTTCCATTTACCACAACGGTGATTTCACAGACCTTTGCAAGGGTCCACATGTTGAAAAAACAAGCGAATGCCGGTATTTCAAACTGCTCCGTGTTTCAGGAGCCTATTGGCGCGGTGATAGCAACCGTGAGCAGTTGCAACGAATTTACGGCACCGCATGGGAGACCAAAGCCGACCTTCAGGCATACTTGACACAACGCGAAGAAGCCGCCAAACGCGACCACCGTAAACTCGGACGCGAACTGGAACTCTTCCAGATGCATCCCGAATCGCCCGGCAGTGCGTTTTGGCTTCCGAAAGGCGCGCTCATTTATAATATCCTCTCGGAAAAGGTGCGGAAACTCTATCTCACTGAAGGCTATCAGGAGGTGCGGACACCCCTCATCTACGATAGCAGTCTCTGGGAGACTTCCGGGCATTGGGAACACTTCAAAGACGATATGTTCCTCGTTGAAAACGAAGAGGGTGAAGCGACGAGTGCTCTGAAACCTATGAATTGTCCGGCACACATGTTAATCTATAAAAGTGTGCGCCACAGTTATCGCGATCTCCCGTATCGCATCTACGACCAAGGCGTGCTGCATCGCAACGAAGCGACAGGGACGTTGACTGGCTTGTCGCGGGTTCGTCAACTCTGTCAAGATGACGGACACATCTTCGTTGAGGAGAAGGACATCGCCAATGAATACGAGCGGATCCTCGGGCTCTTCCAACGTATCTACGGCACTTTCGATCTGCCGTTCCGATGCGATTTTAGTACACGTAACCCTGAGAAATTTATGGGCGATATAGAGGTCTGGAATCGCGCCGAAACCCTACTTGAAGATGTGTTGAAAAACAACCAGATCGAGTATAGTCTCGATCCTGGGGAAGCGGCATTCTATGGTCCTAAACTCGATTTTCAGGTCCGAGATTCACTCAACCGAGATGTCCAGTGCGCTACTGTGCAACTCGATTTCCAACTGCCTGAACGATTTGACCTCACCTATGTCGCATCAGATGGGTCTGAAAAGCGTCCTGTGGTCATCCATCGCGCAATTTGCGGGAGTTTTGAACGCTTTATCGCGATGCTGATTGAGCATTACGCCGGGGCATTTCCGACATGGCTCTCTCCCGTCCAGTGTGTTGTGATGACAATCAGTCAACGCTTCGTTGATTACGGCACAGAGGTCGAACAACTTCTGGCACAAAAAGGCTGTCGTGTCGTATTGGACAATAGCGATGGTAAGATTGGCGCGAAGATCCGTCAAGCCCGCTTGCAACGCGTGCCTTACATGTTAATTATCGGTGGACGTGAACAGGAAAGCCGCACGGTCAGCGTCCGCAGTCGAGAGGAAGGCAACATCGGTGCAATGGCACTCGATACTTTCGTCGATAAAATGGTTCAAGAAGCCGACCTTGACTTTTAATTATACCTTGCGGAGGAATAATGTGAGAACGGTTGATGAAGTGCCATTCTTAAATCCGCCCTCCACTACGTTACGGGCTACGGCTACGTGAAAAAATTAGAGCAGAACCGTAGCCTGCAACAATACGCAGAAATACCCCGCTGAATGCCACACGCGCATTCAGCGTTGATTCGCAAAGACACGCAGGCGGATTTGAGAGAAATCTCTCAATAAACCAACCGCTTCATTTAACGCCTCGCGAAAAATTAAAATAGGAGCAAATCAAATGCATAAAATTTTGACAGTCAAGTCTTTCAGATATAGCCTTATAATTTTTACGCTTTTCGTTGGGATCACAATTTTCAGCGGTTGTAGCGCATCCAAACAGGTCACTCGTGTCGATGCCGATACCACAATTGATCTCTCTGGACGCTGGAACGATACCGATTCGCGTATGGTCGCCGATGACATCATTCAGGACTGCTTAACACACCCTTGGATTAATGATCACGGTATAAACAGCGGTGCGAAACCGGTTGTAATTGTTGGGGGCATCCGCAATAAGAGCATGGAACATATCCCTGTCGCTACGTTTATAACCGATATTGAGCGGGCTTTCATCAACTCCGGAAAAGTGCGGACTGTCTCAAGTGCAAGTGAACGCGGTGAAATTCGCGAAGAGCGCGCTGACCAAGGCGAATTCTCTGCAATCGAAACCGTTAAAAGGATGGGACGCGAACTCGGTGCTGATTACATGATGACTGGTGAAATCAATACCATCGAAGACCGTGAAGGGGGAGACCAAGTCATCTTCTATCAAACAGACCTGACATTGACGAACATTGAAACGAACGAAAAGGTTTGGATCGGCAACAAGAAAATCAAAAAGTTTGTCGGGCGCGACAAGTTTAAAATGTAATGTGGGCTGCGTGTGTTGTCTGCTTGGGCAGGTCCCCGTGCCCGTTCACCCTGATCTTTTAAAATTTATTTACAGAAACCGATGATTAAAACACTCCCCTTTCTGTTCATTACCTGTCTGATAATCGGATGTAGCGGCTATAAGATGCAAGACCTTCAAATCGCATTGGAGGCGGGAGAAACAGAAAAAGCCTATACCAACCTTCAGAAAAATGCACCGAAAAAGCCGGATATCCCTTTTCTCTTTGAATTAGGATTGGTTGCCCATTACGCCAACCACTTCCAAGAAAGCAACGCGGCGTTGGATCAGGCAGGGGATATCGCTGAGGACCGTTATACCAAAAGTCTTACAAAAGAAGCAGGCTCACTGGTCACCTCCGACAAATTGCGTTCATATTCGGGTACTCGCTATGAACGGCTTTTGAGCCACTATTACCGAGCACTTAACTATGTCTATCTGAATCAGTTAGACGGGGCACTGGTAGAATGCCGTCGTGCCACGGCACTCATTAACTATTTCAAAGGTGAAGACGAGGATTACGACTTCTTCGGAGCAGGGTTTCTCGCACACCTTTCCGGCGTTCTCTTTGAAGCCGCTGGTGAATGGAATGATGCCTACATCTCTTACAAACAGGCGGCAGAATACTATAGAAACGCAGCGGAAAAAACCGGTGTAAAAATACCAGCGGACATCGGTCGTTCACTGGTCGGGTTGGCGCGTAAGCTCGGTTTCGTTGACGAACTGGCGCGTTATCAGGAACAGTATGGGAAGTTTTCGCCGCGTCCTGAAAACACCGGCGAACTGATTCTTTTTTATGAAAGCGGCTATGTTCCACCGAAAGGTGAAGACGCTTTGACATTCCCGATCCTCAAAACAGACGATGTGGACGATGAAAAGTTCGTGCCGACGCTTATGGGACGCCAGGGAAGGGTGTATAAGGATATCGAACTGGAATATATCCTACGCGTCGCTATCCCGACAATTGACTCCCATCGTCCGGTCCTCTCAGGCATCAAAGTCGCCGTTGGAGCGGCGAAAGCGAGTGGTGTGCTTGTAGAAGATGTAGAGAACATCGCCATAGAAACTTTTAATACACAACGCCCTATCATTCTCTTCCGGACGTTAGGACGCACCTTGCTGAAATACTTGGCGTATCGAAAGGCAAACAAGGAAAATGAAGCCTTAGGGCTGCTTGTAAACCTTGCGGGTGCTGTGACGGAACAGGCGGATACACGTTCTTGGCAAACACTTCCGAACCAGATTTTTATGGTGCGAATGCCGCTCCCCGCAGGCACGCATACACTCAATCTCTCCTTCTTAGGTGAGAACGGGCAAGTCCGAGGACGCGATTCAGCACCAGATATTAAGATTAACCCGAACCGGATAACCTTTTGGAATCACCGAACATATTTTTAATTTTACCTTGCGGGAGAACAACGTCCGTTTGAGCCAGGGACGTGTTTTCTTGAGCATCCGCTCTCCATTTCATTACGAGCTACAGGTCCGATTTCAGAAGAATCTACAGAATGATCGAGAACCGGCACAGATAGGATCTCCTCAGTGAGGAAACCTCATCTGTGTAGCCAGAGGCTGATAAATAAAAAAATGCAACGAATTTATTTAGATTACAACGCTACAACGCCACTCCGTCCCGAAGTTCGGGACGCGATGATGCCTTACCTCATTGAGGCATTCGGTAACGGTTCCAGCATTCACGCGTATGGACGCGAGGCACGCACTGCTATCGACACCGCCCGTGAGCAGGTCGCCGATCTCATCGGTGCCAAAAGTCCGAGTGAGATCGTTTTTACCGGAAGCGGCACTGAAGCAGATAACCACGCGATTAAAGGGCTGACCGAATTACAAAAGAGCCGCGGTAAGGGAAACCATATCATCACCTCCTCTGTGGAGCATCACGCCGTTTTGCATACCTGTCAATATCTGGAGCAACGCGGTTTTGAGGTAACCTATCTCCCCGTAGACAGATACGGACGGATTCGTATTGAGCAACTTCGCGAGGCAGTCCGCGACACAACAGTCCTGATCTCTATCATGCACGTCAACAACGAGAACGGCACCGTCCAACCACTTGAAGGGATATGCGAGATCGCACAAGAATACGAGATACCGCTCCATACCGATGCCGTGCAATCGGTCGGTAAACTGGAAATGAACGTCCAAGACCTCGGTGTGAACCTTCTGGCGTTTTCTGGACACAAGATTTACGCTCCCAAAGGGATTGGTGTCCTCTACATCCGCCGCGGCACACGACTGGCAACCCTCGTTCACGGAGGATCACATGAACGTAACCGGCGCGCCGGTTCTGAAAACGTCCCTGCCATTGTCGGCTTAGGGACTGCTGCTGACCTTGCGAAACAGGAGCAGCACACCTATGCACAGCATCTCAATGCTTTAACCCAAAGACTCCGCGAAGGTCTGGATGCACACATCGACCGCCTGCACTACAACGGACATCCCGACCACTGTGCGCCTGGCACGCTTAACGTCTCGTTTGAATCGGTAGAGGGTGAAAGTCTCATCTTACGCTTGGATATGGAGGGTATCTGTGTCTCGACGGGTTCCGCGTGTACCTCCGGTTCTATGGAGCCGTCGCACGTCCTCGCCGCGCTCGGTTTACCCCCGCGTTTGGCACAAGGCACCGTCCGCTTTTCCTTGGGTAGGAACACAACCGAAACCGAGATTGATGAAGTCATTGCCAAATTACCGAAAGTCATCCAGCAAATGCGGACTCTGTATCGGGGATAGACTCTCCATGTTCACCCAACCGAGGTAGGTGTGGTTTCCAACCGCACCGAATCCCATCTACCAATATCTTCGCCCTTCGGTACATCCATAATGATAGTATATCTGCAGAAACTCTGAAAACAGCCCCTTTTTGTGCAACTGAAAATGACAACTGTCCTTTTTCGTGCAGCTTACCTCGTATAACGACACGATTTACAGCGAATTCAGCACTGCTTTGTATTGGCACGGGAATTGCTCCTACCTTCATATGAGTAATTTTAGTTGTTTGGAGGTAAGGACGCATGCGCCGAAAAATAACATCGTCCGCTCTTATGAGTTCATTGGTGCTTCACATCGTCATCGCGATTGTTGCTGGACTCTATCTGATCGCACAAACCGAGCAGTTTAAAGATTTGATGGGCATCGAAATTCTCTATCCCAAAGAACCCCCGAAGCCTAAAGTGGAAAGAAAATTCGTCGTGAAATCTATCGTTAAGCCAACGGTTCCAAGACAAAACACTGTCGTCGGCCAGATTCAATTGCAACCCCGTGTAACGACTATATTTCCTCGTGAGTCAAATTTCCAACCGCAGACAGTCCTCGAATTTTCAATCCAAGCCATTAAAGTCCAACCGCCAACAGATCCGAACGTCCCCAAAGTGATCGTCCTAAATCCAATAGTGCAGACAGATATGATACAGGGTGATTTGTTGGTATCAGATGCCCCCGATGCTCTGGCATTCTCTGCCCCTGTCGTAAAAGTTCCGTCCGCTCAAGTGAGAAACGTCAGTCGCGGTAGCGTAGGGCGGTTGAAAGTTACGCCTGAACGCTCACCGGGACTTTCAATGGTTGAAAACGTCGGTGCGGCACGCGATGCCCTCAGCGATGTCGTCGAAAACATCACGCTTTCCAGTTACGTCGTCCCGCCCCTTCCGAAAGGTGAACCGGGTGGGCGCGTCATCGGTAAAGGCAAGGACATCCGAGGTATCCTCCGTTTTGCACGCGTCCGGCACGATCTTTCTGACTGGTGGGCGGATGCCTCGGCGCTCAACGCATTGACCCAATGGCTCAACGAGCGGACGAAAATCAAAACTGATATGAGCGTTGAGGGAGGCGCGGTGAAACTTAACGATGCCAACCTTTTCAAAACACCGTTAGCGTTTATGACAGGACACGACCCAGGACTTGTCCGTTCTCGGGAAATATTTGGATGGAAACACGGAACCGGTAGAATAGATGGTCGTCTCAGCGAGTCTGAAGCCGTTGGCATGCGTCGCTATCTCGTCGAGAAAGGTGGATTCCTCGTCTTTGATGATTGTGGTGTGAACGCGCCTGCCCAGGCGATGGTTCGTCTCTTCCTCTCACAGATGCGCTACGTCATGCCTGAATACCATGTCGAGCGGATCTCCAACAACCACGACGTCTATAATAACTTTTACGTAATGGGCGGTCCCCCTGTCGGATACGACATCTTCTGGTGGGGCACACGTCCACCGAAACGGAACTATCTTGAAGGAATCTCTGTTGGTGAGAAATTGTCGGTTATCGTTGTCCGTCGTGATTACATGTGCGCGATGGAAACCGTCAGCTACCCGACGCGGAGTGTCCACTATTCCCCAGGGGTCTATCGTTTCATGACGAACGTTGTGATGTATGCGCTGACACACGGCTCAATTTCTGACTACTCCGGTTATGTGCCTGAGTCCGCGCTAATCGAAAAAGAACTTCCGACGCGTCCCCCTGCCGCTGCAAAGGTTGGTGGTTTCGAGTAGTCTCTTCCCTTGACGGTTTTTGTCAATCGTGTTAGTATCCTCACAATAGATTGCAGGGCAGCGAGAGATTTTGATACTCCTTCTGCTCACGCCTATCCCAATTATCAATCACGTTGTTTCACGCTTGGTGCACAATTAAAAAAGGTGAGATGCCGTGAGCAAGCAACAACGGCGCTTGCGGACCTTAAGCAATAACCGTTAAGTCATCAACCGCGTTATTTCGCGCCTGGCGCATAGTTAAAAAAATGAAAATTCGATGTATTAATGCCTATCAAGTTGATCTCCCGCTCTATGAAGGCAGTTACAATTGGTCTGGTGGGAAATCTGTATCCGTATTTGACAGCACCATCGTCTCAATCGAGACGGACGAAGGCATCACCGGCTACGGTGAGGTGTGTCCACTCGGTCCCTTTTATCTCCCTGCCTACGCGTCAGGGACCCGCACTGGGATCACCGAACTCGCACCGCACCTTATCGGCGAGGACCCGACACAACTGCTCCCACTCAACCAACGCATGGACACCGCTCTCAAGGGACACCCCTACGTGAAATCAGCCATCGACATGGCGTGCTGGGATATTCTCGGTAAGGTTTCAAACCAATCCGTCTGCACGCTTCTCGGCGGACGGTATGGAGCAGATTTCATGCTCTATCGCGCGATTTCGCAACAGTCTCCCGACGAGATGGCGGCAAAGGTCGCCACCTATCGTGCGGAAGGATACCGCAAATTCCAGTTGAAAGTAGGCAGCGATCCAAACACCGATATTGAACGTATCCGAGCGGTCGCCGAATTGATGCAACCCGGAGATGTACTCATCGCGGATGCGAATACGGGTTGGCTGATGCACGAAGCCGCCCGTGTCGTCCAAGGTGTGCGCGATGTAGATGTCTATATCGAACAACCCTGTCTCTCCTACGAAGAATGCCTTGCTATCCGTCAGCGGACAGGTCACCCCTTTGTGCTTGACGAGACGATAGACAGTATTCACGCCCTGTTACGCGGTCATGCCGATCGTGGGATGGATGTCGTCAACATTAAGATTAGCAAATTCGGCGGACTGACCAAAGCGAAACTCGCCAGAGACCTATGCGTTGAACTCGGTATTGCAATGACAATTGAAGATAGCTGGGGTGGCGACATTACAACCGCCGCCATTGCACATCTCGCGCACAGTACACCGACAGCGTTTCTTTTCACGGCGACAGATTTCAACAGTTACGTCACCGTCAGCACGGCGGAAGGCGCACCGCAACGCACTAACGGCAGGATGGCAGCCTCAACACAACCCGGCTTAGGCATCACCCCTGATATGGATGTGTTAGGCGAAGCGGTGGTTCGCGTGGAATAAATAATTGTATGAAAATTAGAATTTTATCCGCCGCAGATGTCCGAATAGCCTTGCCGATGTCTAAAGCAATTGATGCAATACGGCACGCCTACGGTCAACTTTCGGCAGGCAAGGCAAACGCGCCGCCACGACAGCACATCTCCACCCACAAAGGCGTTACCCTCTTAATGCCTGCCCACCTGCCGGAGCGCAACGAGTTCGGCATTAAAGTCGTCTCGGTCTATGACGACAATCCGAACCTCGACTTGCCCCGTATCACGGCGACAGTCTTAGTACTTGACCCAGCGACAGGGCTCCCAAAAGCATTCATGGACGGTAGCAGTCTCACCGCTATCCGAACGGGAGCCGGGGGTGGTGTAGCGGCAGACCTACTTGCTCGACAGGACGCGAAAACGGTTGGCTTATTCGGAGCAGGTGTCCAAGCGCGGGCGCAATTGCAGGCAGTGATGGCGGTCAGAGACATCGCGAGTGTCAATCTCATCAGTCGGACAGAAGCCTCCGCGCAACAACTCGCCACTGAGATCGCAGCGTGGACGGACGCCCCGGAAGTCAATCTCGTATCAAATCCTGAACAGGTTGTAGAGGACGCTGACATTGTTATCTGTGCGACGACATCGGCAACCCCACTTTTTGACGGCACTGCCCTGCGACCGGGGACACACATCACAGCCGTTGGCACGTTTGTGCCAGAAAAACGGGAGGTTGATACAACGACCCTAAGGAGGTCAAACCGAATCGTCGTCGATTCGCGGGAAGCTTGTTTGGAAGAGGCGGGAGACCTGATTATTCCGAACGCTACAATTGACGCCGAAATCGGTGAAATCGTCAACGGTGATAAACAGGGACGCCAATCAGACGCCGAAATCACGTTTTTCAAATCGGTCGGTGTGGCGGTGCAAGATGCAGTCGCAGGAGCCGTGGTCCTCGCAGAAGCCGAAGCCAAAGGATTGGGCACCCTCGTTAAAATGGGTTAAAAGAATTGACAAAAAAAGCAGATCCCATAAAATAGGATGCATGTTTTTTGCGACTTTCATCTCACTCCGTTGAAACAAAAACCAAGCCTGCAACAACGGCGCAGGCGACCCTTGAGAAAAGAACGTCAACGCCCAATTCATGTTGTTTAACCGCAAGGAAAATTAAAAATATGGAAAAAACGCATCTACTTCAGGCACCACACCTGCATGCAATCGCACGCAACATCTTCGTCGCCGCCGGTGCATCGCGACACATTGCCGAGGATGTCTCCGAAATCCTTGTCAACGCCAACCTCGCGGGGCACGACTCACACGGCGTGCTACGCGTTCCGGCGTATCTACGTGGCATTGATGCCGGACAATTGGACCCCACTGCGGAACCCGAAGTCCTCGCAGAGACGCCGAATACCTTACGTGTTGATGGACAACGCACCTTCGGACACTACGTCTCACGCTGGTCAATTAGCAAAGCGATAGAGAAGGCAAAAACCGCTGTCTCCTGCTCTGTCAGCATCAGCAACACCGGGCATATCGGACGCTTGGGTGAGTACGCGGAAGCGGCGGCAAAAGCCGGATGCATCGGACTCATCAGCGTTGGCTCAGGCGGTAAAGGCGGAGGCCCGACAGTCCCTTACGGCGGTGCAGAAGGCACTTTCAGCACAAATCCTATCGCTTTAGGAGTGCCAACCGGCGATGACGGTCCCTTCATCGTTGACTACGCAACAAGCGTGATTGCCGAGGGAAAGATACAGGTCGCCCGGAGCAAAGGCATCGACTTACCGGAGGGGTGTATTCTCGATAAAAACGGGATGCCGAGTGTCAAACCTGCTGACTTCTACGATGGTGGCGCACTTCTGGCATTCGGAAAACACAAAGGCTACGCCCTCGCGATGTTCACCTGCCTCCTCGGGGGATTGGCGGGGACTTATGACACAGAAAGCGGCAGGATGGGCGGCATTTTCATGCAAGCTATAGATGTCAACGCCTTCACACCGGTTGCGGAATATCAGAACGGCGTGCGCGCCTTCTTAGATGGCATTAAGGCTACACCGCCAGCACAAGGCTTCGATGAAGTACTCGTCCCGGGTGATTTTGAACACAGATTCCGCACCCAGCGGTTAGTAGAAGGGGTTGAAATACCCGATACCATCTACAACCAACTTCAAGAGTGTGCAGACAAACTCGGCGTTTCCATCGGCGAGGACACAATTGAAGATGATGACAGGGCACACTACGGTCCGATCTCGTAAATTTGCCCAGTACCGAACCGCAAGGAAAATTTAAAAAATGAAGAGGCACATATTTGAAGCCGCACATCTTCAGGCATTCACAAGCGACCTATTTGTAGCGGCAGGCACACCACAGCACATCGCCGATAACGTTGCCGAGATTATCATAAAAGCGAACCTCGCTGGACACGATTCACACGGCGTGCTTCGGATTCCCTCCTATCTCGACGGAATTGAGGGCGGCGGGATCCGTCCCGATGCTGAGCCAGATGTGTTACAGGAAACCGATAACACACTCCATATTGATGGTGGGAACGGCTTCGGGCACTATACCGCCCGTTCTGCGATCCGACGCGCAATCGAAAAAGCGAAAATCGGTCGGACCTGTTTTGCGACGCTCACCCGGACGGGACATATCGGTAGAGTCGGGGAATACGCCCAAGAAGCCGCTGAAGCGGGATATATTGGCATCGTCACCGTCGGCGGCGGTTCAAAAGGTGGCGGACGCATTCTCCCTTTCGGTGGCGCGGTTGGCGCGCTCGGCACGAACCCGATCGCCATCGGGGTCCCTACCGGTGATGATGTCCCCTTCCTGATCGACTTCGCAACCAGCATGATCGCAAACGGTAAAACCTACGTTGCTGACAGCGAAAACCGGGATCTCCCGGAAGGATGTGTCGTCGATAAAGACGGAAATCCTACCGTCAAAACCGCTGCGTATAACGATGGCGGGCACCTCCTCGCTTTTGGGAGGCATAAAGGGTATGCCCTTTCTCTTTTTGTGGCACTGCTCGGCGGATTGGGAGGCGTGTTCAATACTGAAGCCGGACAGATGGGGGGTCTTTACATGCAGGTGATTGATGTTAACGCGTTTACACCGCTTGAAGAATACCAAAAAGGGGTGCGTGCGTTTTTAGACACAATCAAGGCGACGCCGCCTGCATCCGGTTTCGACGAGGTATTCGCCCCGGGGGACTTTGAAGCGAATACCCGGGCACACCGCCTCGCAAACGGGATTGATATACCCGATACCATCTATCAGCAACTCTGCGAATGCGCCGAAAAATGGAATGTTCCCATGGCACAAACCCTGTGATTTAGCGCGTAGGTTGGGTTAAGCAGACCCGAAAACTGGTAAAGTGCCTGCTATTTCAAACAAGGAAGCTTTGAATGCGATTCACATCTCTGTTTTTGGTGATAGTTGTGTTCCTAACGCTGGCATTCACTGCTGTCGCCCAAGAACACACCATATTTAGGCACGGTGGTAGCATTCAAACGGTGGCATATTCTCCCGGAAATCCTTCGCTGTTTGCGAGTGCGGGGACCAATGGCGAAATAAAATTGTGGGATTTGCAAAACGATAGGGTCACAACGTTCAGCGGGCATGCGAATCCGGTCAATGCACTGACATTTTCCCCGAATGGACGGTGGCTTGTCAGTGGCAGCGATGACTATACATGCAAAGTGTGGGATGTTTCGCAGCGGATAGAAATCAGGAGTCTTCAACACATCAGCGACTGGACACGCTCACAAATCAAAGCTGTGGCGTTTTCACCGGATGGGCGACACCTCGCCACAGCAGGTGTACATGTCAAACTTTGGGACACTCTCGGTTGGTCTGAGATCACCACACTCCGGCACGACGAGTGGCTCTGGGCGGTTGCTTTTTCCAGCGATGGCACGCTACTCGCCACGGGAGATAACAGGGGACAGATTAACGTCTGGGACCTTCAAAACCAACATGCTGTTACGCAACTCCATGTTGGTTCCAATTCCGTCTATACCGTCCAGTTTTCCCCAAACGACCAAATCCTTGCTGGGGCAGGATACGAAGGGAAAGTCAAATTATGGACAGTACCGAATTGGAAATCGTACGGCACCCTGACATCTAATAGCACAATCTCCGATATTAGTTTTTCACCTGACAACAGCATGCTCACGGGCACCGGATATGAATCTGTGAACCTCTGGAAGGTTGACAGTGGTGAGAAAAGTGCGACGCTCACAGGACACAGAGGATGGGTGAAAGCCGTCGTTTTTTCCCCAGATGGAAGGACTGTTATGAGTGGGGGTGAGGACGATACGCTCCGACTCTGGGATGTCACGCCCTACCGCTCCATAACTCCAGATATGGTGCGGATTCTCTATTTCCTTCCGCGCGACCGCAGCCTCCAACCCGGCATCTGGACAAAGTTAAACACACTCCTTGGGAATGTCCAACGCTTTTATGCAAATCAGATGGAAATTAACGGATTTGGTCGGAAAACCTTCACGTTTGAAACCGATGAAGGTGGGGAAATGCTTGTCTATCGCATTGATGGACAGTTCAGGGACCGGTATTACCACACAAACACTGCGTACAAAATCCACACGGAAATATCTTCTCAGTTCGACATGGGCAGGCATGTGTATCTTATCGTTGCGGACATCAGTAGTCAATCCATTGGAGGGAAGAATAAATGCGGGATCGGCGGTGGGGACTGGTATAAAAACGAAAACTTGATAAGAGGGAAAGGCGGATATGCTGTCATTCCTGCATCCGGTCCGTGTTTTGATGGCGCGTATGGTGTCGTTGTGGCAGCACATGAACTCGGACACGCTTTCGGCTTAGAGCACGACTTTCGCAACGATGCTTATGTCATGTCCTATGGTGTCGCACCCGATCGATTGTCTAAATGTGCCGCCAGCTGGTTGGACACACATCGCTTTTTCAACACCGACCAAACCGCCTTCAATGAACCGACATCGATTCAGATGCTGACCCCCTCGGCTTACCTTCGAAACGCGAGAAACTTCACGCTCCAATTTGAGGTAAGCGATGCAGATGGTATCCATCAGGCACAGTTACTGGTACCGGTGACCCCGCTGGACCCAGCCCCCGGTGTCAAGTTACACAGTTGTAAAGACTTACACACCCACAGGAGTACCCTCGAATTCAGGGTGCCGACCTTAACGGCACGCCAAATCAACAACGTTGTCCTCCAGGTGATCGATGTGTATGGAAATATTACACGTCAGGACTACACACTCAAGGCAAATGCGGCTCTACTTCCTCAAAACCACGTAGATGCCAACAGAGATGGAATTGCCGCGCCTGAACAACTTCTCGCAACCTTAGCGATTCCAACAGAAACCCGTATCTTTGCAAACTACCCGAACCCGTTTAACCCGGAGACGTGGATACCCTATCAGTTATCTGATCCTGCGGAAGTGACGTTGGACATCTCCTCTGTGGATGGGACCCTGGTGCGGACGTTAGCGTTGGGACACCAAGCTGCGGGAACGTATCACAGCAAAAGCCGTGCGGCGTATTGGGATGGCAGAAATGAACACGGAGAACGCGTGGCGAGCGGTGTCTATTTCTATACACTGTCGGCAGGGGATTTTACAGCGACACGGAAAATGTTCATCAGGAAATAGTATCATATGACCATAGGAGTGCTGGGATGCTGATGTTTATTAGCTTCCCAGCTATCCCTAATGAGTGTAATGATGTGCTTGAAAGCACATTTGCTTGAAGTATAACACTACTGGCAAGGGGTGTCAACCCTA
>JAJEDB010000144.1 GCA_022821725.1 Candidatus Poribacteria bacterium
GAAAATCCGATACAATACTTTCTAAGTGGAGAAGCAGGGGCATTTTTGCCTTCCTTTCAAAACACGGATATGTTTATGAAAGGATACCTGCTTTTCTGCTTTCCTACACCTTAATTCTTAAAATTGTCCAAACCTTAGTTATTTTTAACTATACCACAAAAAACGAAAAAATATCATAAAAAACGCGTAAAAGTGAGAAAAAAAACATAAAGGAAGGTTTCAATCTCGCTCTCAAGATACTTTTATTTTCTACCCCGCCCTCCCGGAGGTCTTGTCCCACGTGCTTTCATCCGCTCCGATTCCGCGAGCGATGCATTTCCAGAGGGGCGAAGATCCGAAAAATATAGAGGACTAATGCCTAACTCTTTCCACTACCCGCCCCTTCCAAATCCTGTGCCGATCTCCTTAAATCACGCCTTTTATGACTCCTTGAACTATTGTTTCCACCGGATATCATCTGTAGGTTCCCATTTTATATCCACATCTAAAGCCAGTTTTTCTTCTATCTGTTGCCGTACGCCATGGATGGCCTCTGGATTTTTCTGGTGGATTTCATTTGAATATAAAATCGTTACTCCCTGTAATCCCGGCACGCGCATTTCTGAATGCGTGAGTAAAGTCATAACAAGGTCGTTTCCCGCATCGTAAACATTTTTTACATCTTCCCATCTCTGGGACAACGAGTCAACAGTGGTGGCATCCCAAGCCCCAGTAACTCATTGTCGAATTCGACAATGATGGAACCTCGCTTCATTGTTGAGTCATTGAGGTAGCATTGTTTACCTACGCATTGATTGCCCGTTGTCATGTGGTTCCGTAGGGACAGCCTCAAGCGAGGCAGATGACAATCCTTACCCAAACAATGCTTAAAATAGTATACACGAAAATCCGAAAAAAGTCAAAAAGAGGCGCGGTTCGAAAACCATGCCTTTCTCGGAGTTTCCCCCTACTTTATGGTGTGTAATTTCAAATCAAGGTATGTGCTGAAATACCAATGTTACGTTAGAGCAGAAATCAGCAAAGTTAAGACAAGGGGTGTCGTTCACATTCCATAGGTGTCAAATATCCTTGTGATAAAATGTCCGACGCTCGCTTGCCGATTATATCCTCACAGTCATTGAGAGGCATCTCTTCTTCCTTGAGAATTCAGATAGGTTACGTCTTTCCAAACCCCCTGAACTCATGAAATCTCAAACTGCTCCGGTCAAAACCGAGTATCTCACAAATCTGTCGCACCGAAAAATCCGTCCGCAACGCCTCAATTATTTGTCGTTTTTCTGATCCTGTTCGCTCAACAACGCCAAGACTTTCTTTTGGATATCCAGTGCCACGCTCAATTTCCCAACGTGTCGTTCCAGTTGCGCGATCTGCTTCGTAGCGTCCTTGGTATCCCTCGGTTCAAAGAGAGAGGCCGCGTTTTCAAGGAGTTGACACTTCCAGGTTGAGATCTGTTCTTCGCTGATGTTGTGTCCTTGACACAGTTCTACTTGGGAACTTTCACCGCGGAGGGCCTCCAAAACGACCGCCGCTTTAAACTCTGGGGTGAAGTTTCTTCGTTTTGTCATCGGATGCTCCTTTCAATGAGATTGTCATTATATCACAATCTTCCTTTAGGGAGTGGTCCAAAAAACCGTAGGCAGTATATGCCACAACCAGCAGACCAGAATTGCGGAAACTGTCGTTTTTTGATTGACACTTACGAGGACGGATACCCAAGATGCCACAGAACGATTTACAAGTGTTTTTGAAAGAAGCACATAATATTTTCAAAACAGGTGATATTATCATCTCGGTTATACCGAATGAAATCATCTATTCCCCACTTCACGTCGCGGTTTTCTATGATACCAGACTGCTTGAGGACATGGCGACGTATTTGGTTAATGGATGGGTAGACTATAGAAGGCATGTACAGATCACTTTTGATGAGTATCTCAAAAGGATTCTTAAGAACATTGAAAAGATGGCGGAAGTCACAAAACTTCGAGAACAAGAAAAATAGATCTTTCTGATAAAAAAGGCTTTCATATTTGACCTGTATGCCCTCTCGACAATATGCCTCTGTCGTCAACCCAATCTACATGGGAGAGAAGGTGAACTGAACGTAACCCCGTTTTGTCACGTTCAGTCAAAGATATCACCGACGAAATACTCCTCCTCGAGTTTGCACGCCGCGGATACGACCTCCCTAATGTCGACGAAATTGACGAGACAACCGCAGAAATCGTCAAGATTAAATAAAAAAGGACTTCGAGAAACGCCGAGATGCCAGGCGTTCAGAGCACATCGTTTTTTTCTTCAACATCATCTGTATATCTGCCACCGGCTTCACCTCCTTTCTTGATTCATAATTTATGAGTTTTTACGCGTCTGAGATAAAATGGCTATGACCCGAGAATCCAGATCGGTATTATGAGTTTTAGGTAAAGCCATTGCTTCAACATACGTATTAAGGGGAGTTTTTGTTAAATTAAGGACAGTATCGCCTTGAAAGGGTTTTCCAGTTACCGACACTTCATAGAGAGGCGAAGATTCCTCAATTGATTTATGCTTCGGTATGTAAACAGAAAAATGCGTTCCCCGAACGGAATATTGCACTCGTAATTTCATTGGTGGTGGTTCCCAAGGATAATCACCGAACAAGTTTAGCTGACACTTCGATTCTTCAATCTTGTCTTTTTCAGTAGGTTTGTGACTGTAATCCAACACTATAAGGGCACACGGATAGAAATCCGTTCCAATCAGGCGAATCGCTGTTGCTTCTCGAGAGGCTTCATAACGTTTTGAAAGTACTCGCAGAGATTTTAGCGAGATCCCCATATTTTCGACATCCAAATCAAAATCAGGCGTAGGCATGATAATTTCACTAGCTCCGAGATCACACAAAAATTCCACTTCATAATTAGGATCAAACTTACCTATCTTATGACGAGCCTTGTACTGGTGCTGGTAATCAGGAAAAAAAGTATGAGCGATTTCATGAGCTATTGAGAAGTTTTGTCGTGTTTTGGGTTTATTGGGGTTATATTTGATTATAGACCTTCCCTCCTTTGTAGGATTGGGTTGTAATTCCGCGTCCTCACTATGAAATAATTTATCAGATTTCTCACATGGAATTCCTATTGTAGATGCAAAATCTTTCGGGTCGAAAGGCGGACCACTCCACCCATAATTTCTAGCATCAGTAAGCTCGTTACGGATTAAATATCGGATAATTTCTTCTGGATCTTGAGAAATCTTTGAATGAAGCTCTACAAGGCGAACAACCGAAGGATCAGAGTAAGTCCGCCTGCCAACTTTGAGATATCTTTGTTCCATTAATTACCTCATCACGATTCGGATAGTTCTGAGAATGTGCTCCCAATCTTCGGGAGTCTCCGGTTGGTTACCACGATAACGGATATTCATTAACATTTTCACATCTTCTTCTCGAATATCAAGTGCTTTCCCGCGCTCATCAATCAATTTGCGTAAACCTTCAGGGACTTCTCGGAAGTCATCCGAGCGGACGCGCACAGGTCTATCAAGAAGATCCGCAATGGTTGTCCCAAGTGCTGCAGCAATTTTGAGTAAAATCTCAGCTGAAGGTTGCTTGCTTACATCATTTTCGAGTTGTGATAAATAAGCTTTAGAGATAGTTGCTTCTTCAGCCAGCCCGTTAAGTGAAAGTCCCTTTTCTTCCCGAAGTAGCCTGATTTTTTTTCCCAGTTTCATGCGAAATGCCTCCTGATTTTGGTAATTATCTAACTATTTTACACGAATTTGTTCGTTACTACAAACTTTTTTCTTGACAAAAGGTTTGCTATAGGGTATAATATTGTTCGTTAGGATAAACAAACGGATTGTTGTTATAACGTTCATACACTACTTTTTCGATGAATCGGACAAAAGGTCTTTTACGAAATCTCAACCAACACAAGGAGCTCTTTTCATAATGGCGAAAAAGATCGCAGCGCGCAGAAATGGGGATGAATACCAAGCCAGAGTCTTCTGGCTGAAGTTGCTTGAACTCAGAACGAGCGATTATGTTAAATCTGTCACCTTGGAAAGCGACCGCGTCTCTTTTGTTGATGATGTTGTCGTTTCCTACAGGGAACCGATAAAAGATCAAGTGACGGGGAAACGAGAAGTTGTTTGTGATTTCTTTCAATGTAAGTATCACATGACCCAGCATGGCGCATTCACACATGAAAATCTCATAGATCCAAAGTTTATCAACAATCAGAATTCAATGCTGAAACGCCTGTACGACGCGTATGTGGAACTGTCAGAAGAACTTCATCCTGACGCGTACAGGTTGTACATCTTCTCCAACTGGCATTGGGCGGATCACGATGCACTCGCCAAACATTTGCATGAGGAAACGATTCGTCCGACCTTTTATGAAAATGGCCCGAGATCTGTGGTCGGGCAAGTGCGGTCAAGACTTGCAGCGCATCTCTCTATATCCGAAGAAAAACTCCACGCTTTCTTGAATACTGTTCGGTTTACGCTCGGAAAGAACCTTGTGGATCTCGCAAGAGATATGGAACCACGCCTGAAGTTGGCAGGACTCAAACCAATAGACCCAACAGTAACTCACATCCCTTATGATAGTCTCCCTTGGGAACTTTTTGCACAGGGACGTAATTCGTTTGACAAAGCAGATTTTTATCAACTGATCCATGAAGAAAAGTTAATTGCCCCGTCCGCTACAGAACATAGTGAAATTTCCATCCAAAGTTTCGCGCAATTTGCGCGGCGGCCTACCGACCTTCAAGTCGCTCATCTGGATTTACTCCCGTTGTTTGACAGACGTTTTCCTATCACGGATGCGGATTGGAAACAAGAAATACCTGAAGAAATTTCGGCGTTCATATTGGACGAAAAATTGATGGATGTACCGCAACCCATCCATCTCTTCTTTGATTGTCATCTCAGCATTGCATTCTTTGCGGGGCATTTGGTGAGTCCGAAACATAGAATTCAAATCATACCGACACAAAAGAACGGAAGCGACTACACGCTTTGGGAACAGAGTACTCCGGATACTGACACTGCCCTGTGGATGTTCCAAACCATTGGAAAAATTGATGAGGAAGTTATCTTGGAAATTTCCGTGACGCATGACATCCAGAAACAGTTGCAATCCTATCTATTGACTCAAGGATACAGTGAATTACCGCACATTCAGGTTGCTCCTATAGGTGGTGTCGGATTTCACGCCGTATCTGGAGGTCCTCATGCATGGCAGCTCGGATATCAGTTAGCTGAACAACTACGTGAGAAGTTTCCGGATACGTGTCAGACGGTACACCTCTTTTTTGCGGGTCCCGTTGCATTGGCTTATATACTTGGACATACACTGCGTCATATCACCCCAAACATTCAACTGTATGAATACGATTTTGAAGGACAGCGTGACGCTCGGACATATTATCCGAGTCTACGTATACCTTATCAACCTTAACAATTAGGAGAACAACATCATGGAATTATCAACCTATTTTATAAAATTTCTCCAAGGCATCCGCCCTACAGAGAATCAAAGAGATGACTGCAAAACAGGACATCAAACGTTACGCAAGCGACTTGAGGGCTACGAGGCGCTAAAACAGATTCTTGTCAGTACTTTCCTACAAGGGAGTTACCGGCGCGCGACTGCTGTTCGTCCAAAAGGTGAGGCAAAATTAGATGTTGATATTATCACCGTCACCCGCCTGAAGCAAGAGGACTATCCAAACCCAGATGATGCTATGGATATCTTCGTTCACTTTTTGGATGAATACTACGAGGGTAAATATCAAAAACAAGGACGTTCATTTGGAATTGAATTGTCGTACGTGAATCTCGACCTTGTCATCACCTCGGCACCGTCTGAAGCAGAAGAGGAAGCTTACAAAAGCCAAGCTGTCCGAACCATCCTAACTCCGGAGGATATTGATGATTGGCTCTTAGTAAAATCTTGGGTTCCGCCGGAGAACAGGATCCGTCAAAACTCTATTTTTCAAACTGCCAGTCAAGAACAAGAATGGAAAACCGAACCATTATGGATACCAAATCGAGAAGCTGGTGACTGGGAAAAGACCCATCCCTTAGAGCAAATCAAGTGGACATGGGGGAAGAACGCCAGATGCAATAAACATTATGTTAACGTCGTCAAAGCCATAAAATGGTGGCAGAGAGTCCATCATCCTGACGACAGACCCAAAGGCTATCCGCTTGAACATCTCATTGGAGTCTGTTGTCCTGATGATATAACGTCTGTGGCAAAGGGGGTTACGTTGACATTGGAAGCTATTGTCGAGAATTATAGCGATGAGGCGGACAAGAGGAAAACACCCTATCTTTGCGATCATGGTGTAGATCGTGATGTTTTCGGTCGGGTGGAAGGCGAAAAGTTTGCTGAATTCTACGAACACGCCGAGAAAGCTGCTCAGATAGCACGTGAAGCTCTTGATGCTGATACGAAAGAAAAGTCTATTGAAAAATGGAAAGAATTGTTCGGTAGCAAGTTCCCAGATTCTGAGGATTCCGATGACAATGGGAATAGAGGAAATAGTTCGAAAGGTCCTTTTGTCCCGCCGCCAAAAAACCAGACAGGTGATCTAACACCTCGCAGATATGGATAGATCAACGTGTGAATTCACTGATATTGTGATAGAAGCCTATAACCTTTTGCGTCAACAACGTCTCGTTGAAATTGTCCTGCCGATTCGGGAGAATCTAACAGAAGGGGAAACGGGATGGGAGTTTAAGTGCGTTGCTAAGGTCCCTTGTCCGAATGCTGAGCAGCTGCCTGGAGAAGTCACTTTACGCGTCGTGATACCTGAAACATTCCCAAGGGCACCCGTGAATTTCTATCCTGAAAATGTCAACGCGTTCCCACACCAAGATGCTGAATCTGGAAAATTGTGCTTACCCGAAGAAGCACTCGCACCTCTCGATGCATCTCGGCTTGTTTACTACGTCAAGTGGACACTCGAATGGCTCAAGGACGCAGCAAACGGTGGACTTCTACAATCCGGCGAACCGTATGAATTGCCAGACTTTAGCCGGAAACTTCTCAAGACACCATTGCCAACAAATGTTCCTTTTATCTTTGAGGAATCGCTAACTTCCTATGGAAAATGGGAATCTCGATTGGGCACGGACGGTGGTGTTGAATGCTGTTGGGGGAACGGAATTCCGGCGATATTCGCTGTCCGATTTTCTGACAAAGACGGTTTGCTGATAAGGGAATCAGAATTCACCTCAAACGTCCTGCTACAGGATGGCGAGATCAAGGGAAACTGGCTTCTTGTCCCTGACATCCGTTATGAAAGGCATCGCCCACCTCAAACTTATGAGGAGATGGATACGTTGTGTTCAAGGAATGGTTTGGACTTCTATACACTTCTCAAAGAAACTTGGAATCTTAAAAATTCGTATAAGTTCGGAATTCTCCTCATCGGTTTTCCGATTCCAGAAAAAGTCGGAACACCGTTCACCGAAATCCATTGGCAACCTCTTCTTTTTGAGAATCTCAATGGATTCAGAAAACAAAAACAAAAGCCTCGCTTAAAAGGACCTGCTCGTAAACCCAGACAAATCTGGCAAAAATTGAAAGAAAATGGATGTTTTTCTCCACCTCAACAGTTGCCGTGGGGAACAGTTGAGAACGTCGCACGCGAGCGAATCTATGCAAGAGGCGCGTATCCGTCAAAGGTTCAAGAAACACCTATTGTCGTTTTCGGCTGCGGGGCGTTGGGGAGTTCTGTCGCAGAATTACTCGCACGCGGCGGTGTCCACCAAATGAACCTCGTTGACCACGACACGATAAAGTTTGGCAATCTCTGTCGCCATACCCTTGACGGTTCTTCTGTCGGTCTGAATAAAGCAAAAGCCCTCGCCGAAAGATTGTCGCGAGCGAATCCCCTGTCAAAGATAAAAGGGTATTCCGGCAAGATACCTCTACATTCACGCTCGGATAAGGCAATTCGCCAAGTCCTTACAGATGCCAAAGTATTTATTGATTGTACCACGAGTGAAGCTGCTTTTCAGTGGTTGAATCAATACGCAGTTGAAAACGGAAAACGGTTGATTTCCTTGTTCTTCAATTTCCATGCAGAATTGCTTACCTTATGTATATCCGGTAAAGGCATCTCATGCAGCGACATCTTTAAGGATCTCAATTACGCTGTTCAAGAGAAATATACGCCGCTTGACCGTGATGTGTATTTCTATCATCCCTCAAAGGAGGAACAAATTATAGAAGGTGCGGGGTGTTGGCACCCGAGTTTCCCCGCACTCAATGCACATGTTCAAATTCTCGCTGGACACGCTGTAGATATTATCAGTCATTCTATAGCCATCAAACAAGAAACTGGGATTGCAGCAATTCTCAAAAGGAACGACTTCATCACACAAAAGGGGGACCAACCCACCGTATGTGTCGAAAAAGTATGGGGAAAAGAATATTGACAGATGGCACTACACTCATGTGGCAGTCGGACTGCCAGAAATATACCATACGACTCTCAAACACCTGCTTTCTGAAGATTCTGGAAATGGCGCAGGCACATTCTCCAAACGAAGTCGGAACATCCTTGGTCGGATGTTATTCCGATAACGGCTTTGAAGCTTCTGTTATCGATCTGGCCCCTTTAAGTCTCGACTCGAAAGGTTCTCGGACTTCGTTTTATAGAGGTATTGCCGGTTTGAGAAATTTCTTTACGAAACTCCGACAGACTTCTAGCGGTAAACGTTATTATGTCGGTGAATGGCACAGCCATCCAGGTGCCCCTTCCTTTCCAAGTCAAACCGATGACAAAAACCAGTTGGCGATAGCAAAAGACACAAACACAGCCTGTCCGGAATGCATTCTCATTCTTATCGGACACACGCTTTCAAACGTTGATGAAATAGGCGTTTTTGTGTATTCACGAAAACGAGGTAGAATTCCACTGGCTCCGGCACACCAGAGCGAAGATATAGCAGATTCACGTCCTCCTGCTGTGCCCATGCGAAACTGATAGTGAAGGCTTCAAAAAACAAAATACAAGCAGTTACACCCGTGTACCTTTGATGAATTAGGATATGAAGGCTGAAGGATCGTAACATGTGAAGGTAGATATATGTCCAATAAACTCAGATTATTTTCGTTTTGAGAGTGACTTTATCCCAACGGAATTTGGCATCACTAATAGTACTATAGTCAACATCAAGAAAGGAGAACAAAGTCAAAGCATGAGACCCGTTAAATACGAAAAGAGAGACAATTACCCGCATGATCGGGAGATCCTCTTGTTCGACAGAAATGCCTTCCAATCTCTTAGCAAAGAGGAAATCCTCAAAGTTAACGAAAAGTATAACATTCTTTGCCCACCTATCTTTGTAATTGAGTGTATCGCTCCTAACAATACCGATAATAAACCAGAAGAAGAGTTTGAGAGGGATAAAAAGTCACTTCTCGAAAAATTGGAATTAATAGAGAACCCCATAGTTTTGGTTGGTAGTACCAATGTTACATATAGAATTGTAATACCTCCTAATGTTGAATTTGAATACACCGAGATACTTGAAGCATGGCGAATCGCCAAAAATTGTATTACAAATTCACCAGTGACAATGAAACGTGTTTGCCCTAAAGTGCTTGTGTCAAGATGTGAGCCGAGAGTCGTATTTTCAAAATACGAAAGACGGAGAGTGACCGAAATAGCAGATGACCCTGACTTGTCTCTTACCCCGAACCGGTATAGATCACATGTTCAGAGAAGACATGAACGCTTATACGGGGAAATACGATCTATGTCAGAAATAAAGCGCGATCTCAGAAGTCATCCATCGACCCATTTGACCCAAGAACTATCAAACGTTTCGCAACATGCTTTAATGGAAATTGAGGCAGAATCAAAGCACGAAATTGTAGAAGGCTTTAGAGTCCATTTTGGTCTCAATGATAAGGAAACGAAAAAACTGCATGACCAAATTCGAGGCAACAAAAATCTGACCGTAGAGAATTATCCTCACTTATCATACCCCATCTACATTTATTACCTAATCCGTTATATGCTCTATGGTAGACAACAAAAAGCAAAGCACTTGGATTCTAGTTTTTATCCCGATTTTCAATACTTCAAGTACTTAAGTTTCTGTGACAAATTCATAGCAAACGAAAAATCCACTCCATATATAGTCAGGGCCCTGCCGTACAGCGATATCAGACAAACGCCAGTTATTAAGGTCGAAGAATTGAAAGAAAAACTTTAAGGTGAGACAATGCCTAAAATACCAGATATTGCGATTCAAGTAACGAGCACGATTACTGGAGCAGGTGCTGCTTATCAGGCAGGAGACCCGTCAGCAGGGTACGCTGTTAGTGAATTTTTAAATAAAGGTCTATGTGGTTTGCTTAATCATTTTTCAAGCCAATTTTAGACGGTGGCCCTAATTTCCGATGGCAGTACATGTTAGGTAGCAACTTGGGTTATAAATATGCAAACAATCCTCACTCTGTTTTCGTGCTTGATTGAGAATCGGATACCGGCTGTGCTGGAGGCTGTACCGGTTGTGTTGGTTGTTGTGTGGGTACCGGCTGTGCTGGAGGCTGTACCGGTGTATCAGCAGGTGTTGGGGTTATAGGACGAGAGGGCGTATCCCATGATCGTTTTTCTTCTTGTCCCCCGACTTTTCTACTGGGTTGTTGAGTTGACTGTTGTTTTTTAGCCATTTGTGTCACCTCCTTTGGTCCACAAGTTTTTTCAACAATATGAAATATCTTCTAACAATGCAGCGAGGATCTCCGCCGTTCGGGTTCTCGGCGGAACGGGTATAATGCGAAGTGCTTGTCCTAATTTGCGATTCTTATCCACCCATTCAAGCCTCTCTCTTGCATCAGCATCTCCAAAGTATGCAGCACTGAAGTCTTGAACCAAGATCTGTTGCATTTCCAAAGCAAGGGAGCCTGTCTTGATACCGAAAAATCTTTCCAATGCTAACAGGTGTTTCTGACTCGGTTGTCTTCTACCTGTTTCCTAATGTTTGACTGTCTCGATATCAACACCGATTTCACTCGCGAGTTCTTCTTGTGTGGCTTTTGCCACCTTTTCGCGCAAATAGCGCAAGAAATACGGATTAATGTCTGGTTGGGTGTCTTGAGTATTGCCTTGTGCGTTGGTTTCCACAGGTTGTCTCCTATCAAACTCGTAATTTGGTATAGCCTACTGATAGTATAGCACATTCCAATTTATTTTTCACATCCCGCTTTTGAGAATGCCTACACTGTGAAGTGCCAACGCTAATTAGGGCCGCAATTTGGGTAAAGTTAAGACAAGTTTTGCCTCTCAAATTCCATGGGTGTTAGATATCCCAACGCCGAATGAGGACGTTTAGAGTTATAGACGTGTTCGAGAAAATGACCGATA
>JAJEDB010000031.1 GCA_022821725.1 Candidatus Poribacteria bacterium
TTCTGCGCCCGTTTCGCGGTGTTCATAAAAAGTTTCTCGCAGGATACATCGCAATCTGTGAGTTCGCCATGAATCTGAAATCTGTTTCGGTCAACTTTATATCAAAACTCGTAAAAAGCACTTACTCTTGACATGAGCGAATACATTTTGAACAAATCTAAACTGAATTAGAACTTGAACGGGCGCGTTGTACCTCCTTAACCAGGTTCTCAGCTCTTTCTGTGAGGGTTGCGAATTCACCAGTCGCAATGAGTTGGTTGTTAACGAGCGCACTTCCGACGCCCAAAGCGGTTGCACCGGCTCTGATAAAATCAGCCGCGTTTTCCGCGTTGATGCCCCCTGTTGGAACCAACGGGATTTGTGGCAGCGGCGCCTTCACATCTTTTATATAGTCGGCACCAACACCGCTTGATGGGAATACCTTTACATAGTCTGCCCCTGTTTCCCATGCCATCAAGATTTCGGTTGGGGTAAATGCTCCGGGAATAACAACTTTACCGTAGCGGTTACAAATCTCGATTACATCCGGTTTCGTAACTGGACTGACAACAAAATCAGCGCCTGCTAACATCACAGCGCGTGCTGTTTCTGCGTCTAATACCGATCCGGCACCAACGAGGACGGTATCCCCATACGTGGATGAAACGTCGTTAATTACCTGTAACGCGTTCGGTGTTGTCATCGTCACTTCAATTACGTTAACACCCCCGGCATGAATCGCAGCCGCTGCTTCAATCAATTCATCTGCGCTATTGGCACGAATAATAGCGACAATACCACACGCTTCGAGCTGTTGCATCTGTTCTAACTTTGTCATAGACATCCTCAAAATTAGTCCTATTCGTTTGAGATTAAAGGTATTTTATAATATTGCCTCGTTAATACTGTAATAAGGTGATATTTTTGTTGCGATTTTTTTGTCAATATGTTATCATTAAGGAAATGTTCAGATTACAAATCACCGCTGATTCAGTGTACTTAATAGCAATTTTCGACATGTGATTTCGTCGAAACATTGTTTCTTAAAAAAGAATGGAAGCTGTTCCACTACTCCCCTATCTGATCGGTTTAGCAGGGTTACTCGTCCTCTCAGGCTTTTTCTCCGGCTCCGAGACGGCTCTATGCGCACTTACCCGCGTCCAAATCGAAAGACTCCGCCTTGAAAAAGGCAGTGCTTCTGCAATCGTCAGTTTTGTTGACAACCCACGCAGACTGTTTATCACCGTTTTACTTGGTAATAATCTTGTCAATGTCTCCTTCGCGATTCTGATGCTATGGCTTGTTAAACGCGTACTTCCGCAATACACAGAAGTGATCCAGTTTGCCACAGCCACAGCCGCCAGCGTCATCCTCATGCTTATTTTCGGTGAGATGACTCCGAAAAGTTACGCGATTAAGCATGCGGAATTGTTTTCGAAAGTCGCTGCGCCCCCGCTATGGATATTTTCCATTATCATCTCGCCTTTACGTGGCTTGCTACGCAGAATTATCGACTTCCTTCTTCCAGTATTTGGGGGACACCCGTCCCCTACAGAACACCTCACGGCGACAGATTTTAGAGATATCGTCGATACTTATCACGAAGAAGCCCTACCCCCCGATGAACGGAAAATTGTGAGCAACATTCTCCAATTACGTGACATTGAGGCAAAAGAGATTATGGTGCCACGGACTGAAGTCGTCGCGGTCCCAACATCAAACACTATTCAAGAAACCTTAAAGCAAGCAAAGGAATATGGGTTTTCACGCATTCCGGTCTATCAAGAGCAAATCGATAATATTTGTGGCATCTTCTATGTGAAAGATTTAGCACTCTGGCGGCCCGCCGCCGTGAATTCACTGACGCTTGATGCTTTCCTCGAAAAACGGGATCAGATTTCTGAAACTCCGTCTAATGCCTCCCTTATTCGGGAACCCATCTTTGTCCTTGAGACGCGTAAGATCGGGGCGTTGCTACTACAACTGACACGCGAAAAAACCAAAATGGCGATCCTCCGAGATGAGTATGGCGGTGTTTCAGGAATTGTTACGAGCGAAGACATCGTCGAACAGGTCGTCGGAGACATCGTTGATGAACACGATAGAGTTAATGCGATCCCTGATCTCGTCAAACACTCTGAAGCACCGCTGTTACTTGAAACTTCTGGGCGTATGAGCATCCGCGAACTCAATCAGCAATTTGAACTAAAACTCAGCGAAGCCGACGTAGACACCATTGGCGGTTATGTTCTCGGACTCTTTGGTCGCATTCCGTCTGTTGGCGAATCCTACACCGACGAAAACGGTATCGAATTTGAAATTGCTACCACAGAAGGCAATGCTATCACAAGTTTATTCATCAAAATGCCGGTTACTGACAGCCAAACTGAAGTGTAACAGGACTTACGCAAAATCAGAGAATTAGGTGTGTATGACGTAATCGGTGCGGTTAGAAACCGCACCTACCGCGGCAGTGCGTAAGTCCTACGTAACAACAACGGATACCAAATACAAAGCAATTGAAAATTCTTCTATTATCAATCTTTTTAATCGGTGCGAGTAGCACAGGACAGATAGCGGTGTTAAGTTCACTTGCGCTGGCAGTTCTTGTCTGCCTTGTCCTGTCAGCTTTTTACTCTGGCTCGGAAACAGCCCTTGTCTCGGTGAACAAATTCCGAATTAACCAACTTGTTGAATCGGAGAATACCAGAGCGAGCATCGTTCATCGTTTGATAGAATCACCCCAGAGAATGCTCGCGTTGACATTGGTCGGAACGAATCTCGCAAATGTGCTTATCGCACAACTGGGTGAAGGTCTTGTTGTCCGAGGACTCCCGAACCTTACAGTAAGTCTACAGGGACTCATTGCAACGGTTGGTATAACGACGCTCCTCCTCATCTTTGGAGAAATTTTACCGAAAACTATCTTTCGTGTCAAGGCAGATACCTTGGCACTGCGCTATGCCTATCTCCTACGCCTTTCTGAAATGGTTTTAGCACCGCTCATCTACCTTGTGCAAACTCTGACGCAGTTCATCGTCAAAATCATAGATAGGGGTGCCAGTACACCGAGTCCCGATGCGCAGCGTGAAGAACTACGGCTTCTCGCCACGATGGGGGAACGCTCCGGTAATCTACACACCGACCAACGGCGTATGATTCATAGTTTGCTCAATCTACAAAACCGGACGGTCGCACAGGTCATGGTGCCGCTTGTCGATATCGTTGCCATTGAGAAACATACAAAATGTGAAGATTTTTTGCAAGTCGCGGCTGACTCCGGCTTTTCAAGGATTCCAGTCTACGAAGAACACATCTATAATATCGTTGGAATTGTTAACCTTCTGGATGTTATTTACAATGACGTTGAATCAGAAACGAATTCAAATTCCGACGAAAAATCAGACCTCCTGCCTAACACGATTGAATCTTTCATCCGAACAGTGTTGCACGTCCCCGAATCTAAAAACATTAATGATCTTCTCAAAGAGATCCAACATACCCAACATACAATGGTGTTTGCTGTTGATGAATATGGCGGCACGGTGGGTCTCGTCACCGTTGAAGATCTTGTTGAAGAAATTGTCGGTGAATTTGCCGATGAACGTGATGTGCCCGAATTTATCCGCCTGATTACGCCCCAGATCCTCGAATGTGATGCAAGAACTGAAGTAGATCTGCTCGAAGAACACTACGGACTCGCCATCCCCGAAGGTGATTATGAGACGGTTGCTGGTTATATTCTGGATCGAACTGGCACCATCCCAGAAATTGGCACTGAACTTGACTTGGACGATTCTATCATCACAGTTATAGATGCTGACACACGTGCTATTCGCAAGATTCGCATTCGGCGGCGCCTCGGACGTTTTTCAAACTATTAATTCCCATCGTTAGAAATCAGAGAATTCCGAGTGGCGGCATCACAGCAATTTCCTCAGTCACCATACCGGGAGGCTGCTGACAAATGGAGACGATCGTATCAGCAACATGTTCCGGTGTTAGCATCTGTTCAAAGTCTGGGTGTTCTGGAACGTCGTCCCAAAATGGGGTATGCACTGATCCGGGTAAGACAGCGGTAACTCGAATATTTTGCTGGCGGACTTCACTCGCTAAAACCTTTGTCAGTGCTAACGCACCTGCCTTCGCGGCACAATACGCACTTGAAGCTTGAAAAGCAATTTTCGCTGCGACTGAAAGCACATTAATAATCTGTCCACTGCCTCGTTCCAACATGGAGGGAAGCGCATACTTTGCACAGAGATAAACAGCCTTTAAGTTGGAATTAAGGACCGCATCCCAGTCGTCAGGCTCGAAATCAACAATGGGTCCGAAATGGCCGATCCCGGCATTGTTGATTAGAATATCCACGTGTTGGTAGACCTCTAATGTCCGTTGGATGAGTTGCTTCACAGCATCGACATCGGTAACGTCTGTTGGAACAGCGAGTGCTTCGGCACCACCTTCTTTTAACGTCACCGCGACCTGTTCAAGTGTCTCAGGTGTTCGCGCGGCGAGCACAACTTTCGCGCCTGCTGCTGCGAAAGCGAAAGCGGTTGCTTTACCAATCCCTTTCGACGCTCCGGTAATCACCACAACCTTATTTTTAATTTTTCCTTGCGGTTCGGTGAGGTGGGTTGGAGACTTTCAAGCACCTCTCCGTATATCCGCCCTCCAAATGTAAAGCAAAGACAAATTAGGTTTCCGTTTAAGGAAACCTAATTTCATTAGGACTTACGCAAGGCGCATTGTCCCGCAAGTCCACACGCGACTTGCGCTATTGCGCTACTACGAACCTACGCTTCCTTTGGAAAACATATATTTGCGAGGTATATCTGTTTGTAGTGATGCGATTTATCGCATCTCTGCGTAAGTCCTGTTCATTACAGGTTTCGTTTAGGATACTTGGATGCACCGTAGAAACTCTGCGCGCGTTGCACTATCCTCACGGAACGTCCCGCGCATGACATTCGTTGTCATCACCGGTGCTTGCTTTTCAACGCCGCGTGCCATCATGCACAGGTGCCGTCCCTCCATCACGACAGCGACTCCTCGCGGGTCAAGAGCGTTTTCGAGGGATTCGGCAATTTCACGCGTGAGACGTTCTTGAACTTGCAACCGACGAGAAAACATGTCTACAATGCGTGGGATTTTACTTAAACCCACAATTCGTTTCCGCGGGAGATACCCAACGTGACATTTACCCCAAAAGGGGAGGATATGGTGTTCACAGAGACTGTAAAATTCAATCTCTTTCACAATCACCATTTCGTCATAATCCTCATCAAAGATGGCTCTATTCAGAATCTCATCAACACTTTGATGATAGCCGCTCGTCAAGAATTCCATCGCTTTCGCGGCACGGTGTGGTGTCTTCACCAAACCTTGACGACTCGGATCTTCACCTAAGTTTTCAAGGATCTTTGTGTAAAGTCCTTCCAACTCAGGGGTAACGTTAGTCTGATTAATCTCCATTATGTTAAAATGTGCCTCCAATGGACTGTGTTTTTATGCTAAGTGGTAAACAGATGGATTACTCACCGTAGTAGTCGAAATGGTTTTTGAGGGTCTCTCGCAAGCGAAGGCGGTGTAGAACCACTGGGTGCAAATTCGGTGCTAACGCCTCCCAAAGCACTTTGACGAAGTTCTCCGAAGTCGGGTTGAGCGTCTCAAACTCGGGCGTGTCAAGATTCAGATGTTTGTAGTCAAAACGCGCATACACCTGTTTTTGAACGACTTCGTCCAGCACATTCAAACCCGCGACCAACCCGGTTCTTGCATCTACGTTTCCCTTTACGGTAACCTCGAGTACATAGTTATGTCCATGTCCAGCCGGATTATTGCACTTTCCGAAAATATCCTGATTCTCTTCATCACTGAGTGCATGGCTGTGCAAACGGTGGGCTGCGCTAAATTCGTAGACTTTTGTAAGATAAACCATAGGTCCTTCCCCATAATAGTCTGCAAAATTTGCTGCGCTTTCGTAGAGGCGTATCCTGTGCAACATTCCGTCCGGTAAGGAAGGGATAAGCCGTTGCCAAATCTCTATAGTGATGTTCTCACACGTCGGTTGGAGATGCGGGTTCTTTGCGAAAACGGGATGTTGCTGGTTTAGATGTTTGTGATCGTAATTGGCGAGCACGTTGTTCTTCAACAGCGCGTCCAAGGTCACCAAATTGATGACCATCCCGTCATCTACATCCACACTGCCTTTCACCATGACTTCAAGCACATAGTTATGCCCGTGGCCATTTGGGTTTGCAGCAGCACCAAACACCTCCAAGTTCTCCGTATCGCTCAATTCAGGGATACGATTATAATGTGATGCTTCAAACGCCGTTTGCCGGGTTAAGTAGTACATCGATTTCGGGGTGTTACGTCGTCTCCCCAGGACCTAAGTATCGTGCCGCGGTGGGACGACGAGTTCGTCGTCGATTGATTCATACTGGACGGTCATGAGCCATTCGCCTGTTCCGCGTATCTGGACATTGCACTTTTTCAACCATTCGATTAAGGTGACACTGTCGCGTGCTTCCCATTCGCAGACCATCCGCCCTGACAATGTATCGCACAAGACTCGGATATTGATTACATCGGCGTTTTCTTCTTCTCTGAAACGCTTTAGCAACCGTGAAACGTCTTGGCGTGTCATACAAGCAATAACATGCGCGGAAACAAATTTAGGCACTTTTTAATTTTCCTTGCGGTTCGGTCAAGCGGGTTTGAAAAATAGCATGCCTCTCCGTATATCCGCCTGCGCCGTTGTTGCAGGCTATCGCTTTGGTATTAGCGAAAACCCACTTACTGATAACTGACAACCGATAACCGACTGCTAATTAGTATTCCTTGCGGTTCGATAAAACAGGTCGTGTTAGAACGCTGGCAGCTATTTCCTTAGTCGCGTGCAATAGGTGCTCCGACCAGATTGCCCCACTCTGTCCAACTCCCATCGTAATTGCGGACCTTCTCATAACCGAGTAGATACTTCAGCACAAACCAAGTATGCGATGAGCGTTCACCGATACGGCAATAAGCAATTGTTTCCTGACCCTCATCAACACCTGCACCGCCGTAGATGGCTTGGAGTTCGTCGTGAGACTTAAAGGTGCCGTCTTCAGCCACTGCTGTCGCCCATGGGATATTCGCTGCGCCGGGGATGTGTCCACCGCGTTGCGCTGTTTCGCTCATACCGGGAGGCGCGATAACTTCGCCAGTGAATTCAGCAGGTGAACGGACATCAACAAGGTTAACAACACCTTGGCCGAGTGTGTCGCGAACCGTCCCCGCTGTAGCACGGACATTGTCGTCGGGGAATTTCGCCTGATATCCTGTGCTGGAATGACCTGGCACATCAGTGACCAGCCCTCTGCCTTCATCAATCCATTTTTGACGACCCCCGTTCATCACTTTCAACAGACTTTCGTCGTGTCCGTAATAGCGGAATTGCCACAAGGCATAGGTTGCGAACCAGTTATTGTTATCGCCGTAGAAAATAACAGTCGTATCGTTGGCGATGCCGCTGTCATTGCAGAGTGCCTCGAACTGTTCTTTTGTGAGGATATCACGTCGAACTTGATCGCACAATTGTGTTTCCCAATTGAGTCCTACTGCCCCCGCGATATGTCCCTCAGCATAAGCTGAAGTATCAACATCAACCTCAAGGAGTCGGATGCCAGCATCACCACCGTGCGCAGCGACCCATTCTGTCGTTACTAAAACATCAGGATTTGCGTAATCAGCCATTTTTGTATAAAGTCTCCTCATTGTATCCTGTTAAGATTCTTCGTATAGGCATATAAACTGTGTCATAAAAAGGACGATTCTTGTTTATATTATACATACCTAACCCCTATTTGTCAAATAGAAATGCGATTTTGCTATCAGCTCGCCTATCTTTGCAAGAATCGGGGTTACAAACCCCTCCCACAAGAGCAATTCGTTACAATTGGATGACGCTGGGGCGGTAGGGCTTTTTTCGTTGACAAAGGGAGCGGTAGTGTGTTAGACTCTTTCGTATAAGTTGGATGCGTGCGGCACGCGTGAAACCAGGGTGTCCAAGGAGGACAAATGTTGATAAAACGCGAGCTTCAGGAACTGTCAAAGGTTTCGAGCCATCAGTTTCCCGATAGGAGTGCGAAATGGTTGATCCGTCAGCGCGAAAACCTTGAGGCGTTACTGAAAATGGTTGCCGGTCAGCTCGCCGATGCGCTTGACTTTGCGCGTGTGACGCAAGTCAATAGGAGTTTCATCTCCGAAGAACTTCGGACGCAAGAATCGGATATGATCTTCCGTATCCCGTTTCGGGACCCAACGGGGACGTGTGAGGAAGTGATCGTCTATCTTCTCATAGAGCACCAGTCCACTATGGATAGGTCTATGGGGTTGCGGTTGCTCTCTTACATGACGCATATCTGGATGGAGGAGCGGCGGGAGTGGCAGGAAGCGAAACGTCCCCAGGGAGAGTGGCGGTTGACTCCGATTGTGCCAATCGTGTTTTACACCGGGACAGGAGAATGGAAGGCACCAATTTCTCTGACCGTCCTCATGGACCTCCCCGAAGTCCTCAAACGGTTCGTCCCGACCTTTGACACGCTGCTGCTCGATGTCAACGCAACCGACCCGGAGCAACTCACACAGAATGGAGATCCGTTAGGGTGGTTATTGACGATCTTGCGACATGAGAAATCCGAGACCCCCGTGATGCGGCAGGCACTCCTTGACGTTTTACAAGGACTTTCCGACTGGCAGCAGGCCCCCTCGGATCAGTATACCCGGGCGGTCATGTATCTTTTTCTGTTCATCCTACACCGCAGAGACGCAAAAGACCACCAAGATTTACTCCGTATCCTCGCAGAAGAGCATACACACAACAGGGAGATTGTAGACATGGCAGAATCCATTATTCAACTCAGTGAACAACGCGGACATCAACAAGGCATTGAGCAAGGTAGACAACAAGGTATCGAGCAAGGTAGACAACAAGGTATCGAACAAGGTGCGCGGCAAATGAGTATTGAAAGCACCTTGCTGATACTCACAGAACGATTCCCCGACGCGGATGTCCCTGCGATTGAGCCACGCCTTGAAGCCATTGCGGACCTCAACCGGCTTCGGGAGTTGAACCGAAATGCCTTGAAAGTTAGAAGTTTTCGTGCCTTCCGAGAAGCGTTAGAGGCATAACCGGCTGCCTATCGACACTCGAAACCTCTAACGAAGCGGACACGCGAAAAAGGCGCGGTGTGAAAACCGCGCCCTTGGTTTTTTAGGAAGGTGCGGGCGGGGAGACCCTGGGGAAATACGCAGAAATCCCCTATCAAAACCCCAAGCAAAAACCTCCTACGAACCGAAGAATGTGCGATGAATCGCACTACTACGAACGGAAGAACGGGCGGGGAGACCTTGGGGAAATACCCAAGCAAAAACCCCTACGATTTGATACTATTTGAGGATAACCATCTTGCGTAGGGACGACATGTCGTCCGTTTCTAATTGGTAGAAATAAATTCCACTCGCCACCTGCTCACCCAACGCATTCCGACCGTCCCAATACGCTGCACGTTCCCGATCCGTGTAATACCCAGCAGACTGCTGACCGAGGTGCAAGACCCGAACCACCACGCCTTGGGCGTTGTAGATCGTGAGTTTGACGTTTGTATCCGTCGCTAACTCATAAGGAATCCACGTCTCAGGGTTGAACGGGTTCGGATAGTTCGCAAGCAACTGTGTCTGCTCTGGACGCGCCATAACGATGAGCTGCTGCAAGTAGATCAGCGTCCGCATCGCTGCGGGTGAGCGGTCGTTGGTTGCGATTAGCAGATCGATCTGTTCTTGGAGGCGCTCGACCTCAAGCGCATTCAGCTTCATACCGAGGAGGGTTGGCGCGCCGGGTGCGCCGCCGTTACGATTGTTGGTGACGGCGACAATGTCATTGACATCGACCTTCCCATCACCGTTGACATCATACTTCGTATCGGTGATGCCCGCAGCGACTGCCACGATCAGCGCATCAGAATCCTTGCTATCCACAGTGCCGTCGCCATTGACATCGTATTTCGATGTAGAGGCGGTTGACGTGGACGCCTTCTCTGTGGGTGTCGCCGCCGTGGGTGCCTTGAGGCTATTGCTCAACACCATATCCCCCGGCATGCCTAACCCATCAACAACGTTCTGGATTTTGCTACCGTTGAGGGCTGCAGACTGGATTCTGCCCCGGGAGTTGCTCCAGTAAAGTTTACTGCGCGCAGTATCGACGGCAATGCCCATCGGCACGGCACGGATGTGTCCGAGTTCGTTCACACCGTTGCCGCTGAGATTCGCAGAGTGGATCGTTCCTGAACTCTCACCGGTTTGCTTC
>JAJEDB010000032.1 GCA_022821725.1 Candidatus Poribacteria bacterium
CGGTCATTTTCTCGAACACGTCTATAACTCTAAACGTCCTCATTCGGCGTTGGGATATCTAACACCCATGGAATTTGAGAGGCAAAACTTGTCTTAACTTTACCCAAATTGCGGCCCTAATTAGCGTTGGCACTTCAAAAATGATCGGTATTAGGATATAGCCATAGGTGAAAATCTGCGTAGTCTTGAAGGTCTCTGCGGTTGCTATTAATACGATGGATTCCAACACCATTGTGGGTTTCTTCCTCAACTATATACACAACACATTCTACTCGATCGCCCGGTCTTAACGCGTCACTAAGAGAGCGGGACTCTTCGATTTTTCGCCTGCGATTTTCGCCAGTTGTTACTCCTTCAAATATATTCTCGAAGTCAGCAGGATAATGGTATTCATTTATGAAAACCACTACTTCTTTTGAAACTTGAATGTTCCTTAACGATAAGCGTGGAACTGCGTCGCTTGTGATCTTAATCATAAAACCGTCTTTTCCAATCTCCTCTGTAATATAACCAGTAATTTCTATCATTATGGGGTATCCCTCACTAAGCAGTTCTCAACCAACTTCGTTGTCGGCTCTGGTATTATTTCCGCAGTTGTTCCGGTAGTAGGAACGATAGCGTTTTCCTCCACTTCTTTCATACCGGCTCCCCTTTTATATTATGGATTCTCGTTGCAAGACCTCAACAACTTCCCCAAAAGTTTCCTTTATATTTCCTTTTGAAAATCTAATCTGTCCAAGCCCTTCAATATTGCTGAATTCCTCACAACCTTTTTCAAGCAAGATAATCGCCTTTTCAAAACCAATTTTACCTTGGAACAAGCCCACCTCATGAATTACATTATCACGAGCACTAAATGATCCGTCGGTTTGTTCGTCCTCACCTGTCATAATAAGGAATGCCATACACGATTCTTCTAACATTTTTTCAAGACGCTCTTTCGTAGAATGACCCGCCGGCGATATACGATTGAATTCTTCGGTGGGGTGTTTTAATATACTTTCTATAAAATCCTTAAGTTCTCGCCATACATGTGAACGCCCATGTCCGATAAAGATTTTCTTACTTTCGTTGGTCACAGAGTCGTTACTTGTAGCCTGTTGGGTGCTACTTGGTAATTCCTCGTATATTTCCAACTGCTCATAAACGCTTTCCAAATCATTAATCCAACGAGATATATTATCCTTATGACTGGTTATTTCTCGGATTAAACTCCGACCCGTCACGGCAATCATTATTGATCCATGTGTAAATGATAGCGGAGATTCGTCAAATAAAGTGTCAAACAGTGTTCTGTTGTAATCAGTCCATTTACGTGTTTCACGTTCAAGGACGGTCAATTCTTGTCCGGTAGTTGGTTGCCTCTCAAGCAGTCCTTTGCCTATATTAATCCGATCACATATTTTTTCGGAGGCTTCTGCTCTACTCACGCGTAATTTGGAAGTTGTGTTATCTGCCATAATATCTCCTTATAGTGCTTTCTGCTTTTGGGGTTTTCCAGTGAACTACTCACTACGTTGCCCATTACTCGTCAAACGTGTCATAATCGTCACTTGGAAAATGCTTTTGAAATTCTGGTTTCATCCGATAGGCAGTTTCACAATAGCCTTCCAAACCCGCCTCTGAAGCAGGTACTACGTCTGCGTAATCCTCTATCGCCTTCGTAATTTTAGGTTCAACTGCTATATCACCACAAGCAAACATAATTCCAAGGTTATCAAGCAGTGAGGCAATTACGGGGTCTGTTCCTAACTCACTTGCGATACTCTCATACTTATCAGAATTCATTTGATAATGGAAGTTCGCCTCGTGCCAAACAGAATAGGGTAGGATTTTCTCTGGCTTTTCACTTTCGTCTATCGGTTCGGTTTGGCAACAGGACCGCGGCACGTCCCCATAAAATCCTCTTACACCAGACTTTTGCATGTGACATTTAGGGCAGAGTGCCTGCAAGTCGTCCATACTTTCTTCACCCAGTGTGTCGTAGTGTAAATGGTGGACTTGGGTTGCTTTTCTGTAGCACCCACCCTCACACTCGCACTTATGATTACATGCCTCTAATTTCTCTTGCCGTTTCGCCTTCCACTCTTTTGAACGCATATATTTCTGATAATTTACCACTCGTGTTTCTCTCCTTCGTTAGAAAAGTGAAGTAACTTTGGGCTTGGATTATGGTTATCTAAGCAATAATACTGATTATACCGAAGATTACAGTTGCAACAAGACCCATTATACTGAGAACGATACCGATTAGAGCAAGTTTATGGGTGTTTTTTTGGTGTGGGTTTTCCTGCCCTATAAATCTTTCCCATAACTTAGAGACTGCGGTTTTAACCTGTATCCACCATATTATTGGCAGTATTATTGTAGGGTTTTTGTTTATCCACCGACGGCTACGATATTTATATCCATAACCAGTTATTTTTCCACATTTTTCCCTGTTTATACACGCATAACGCCATTGTTTTCGGAACTTCAGAGACTCCCGGGAATCCGACTCTGATCGTCTAAATTTGCCATTTTTCGGATATAACCATAGGTCGAAATCTGCGTAGGTTTCAATCTCTCTGCGGTTGCGGATAATGGCACGGGTTTTCCAGTCAGCTATAACTACAGAGCATTCTATTTGGTCACCCATTCTTAATGCCTTGGCAAAAGACAAGCACTTGTTTATCTGATCTATGCGAGGATTGTCCCCTGCTGTTAGTTCTATAATTTTGCTGTTGTTGCCAAGCGGATAAAGTTGAGGTGGTATGGCAATCCTTACTTTTTTTGAAACTTGAATATCACTAAGTGATAGAGATTCAACCTTATCGCTTGTGACCTTAATCGCAAAGCTATAACTTGAGAGCTCTTCTGTAACATAACCAGTAATATCTATTAGCATTATGGGTATCCCTCACTAAGGACTTCTCAACCAGCCTTGCTGTCGTTTCTGGTATTATTTCCAGTTGTTTCGAGTTTGGCGTTTATTTTAATGATCTTTGAAGGATTGAATATATGGGTCATATGGCTTGAATATAAAGGGATTTTCATGAAGGGCATACGCTTATTTAGACCACTTTTTCGCAAAGTTAAGATAAGGTTTGTCGTTGAAATTCCATAGGAGTCAAATACCCTAACGCCGAATGTGGGCGTTTCTGATTATAGATCTGTGTGATAAAATGTCCGATGCGATCTTTCGCCTCGGTGATGCTTTGATAGTCATTGAGGTGGACTTCTTCCTCCTTGAGCGTGCGGATGAGTCTTTCGGCATATCCGTGCTCCCAAGGGCAGCCCCTATGTGCTAATGAAATCTCAATCCCATGACGGGTGAGGGTGGAAATATAAGCACTTGAAAGATACTGCCCGCCTTGATCGGAATGGTGGATTTCCGGAACGCTTTGGCACAACGCTTCTTCGAGCGGTTGCAGGGTCAGAGATTACGTCAAATGCTGACTGAGTTTCCACCCTTTTATCATGCGACTGAAGACATCCATGAGTACAGCGACATAAACGAAACGTCCTTTGACTCGGACATAGGTGACATCGCCAACCCAGACCTGATCCTGATGAGAGACATCAAGGGTTTCGAGTAGATTGGTCCATGGTTTATCCCTCTGGAGCGATTTTGTTGTTTGACCCACACGTTTGACGGAGACCAAGAGATTCATTTCTTTTATCAACCGAGCAACGCGTCGGGTGCCAACGGTGTATCCCTGACGCACCAGTAGCTGTGTGATACGCCTATATCCGTATCTCGGATACCGTCCTGGCAAGCTTCTCTATTTCAGCGCACAGGACGGCTTCGGACGGATCTTCTTTGGGTTGATAATAGAAACTGCTGCGGTTGACACCGAGGAGGCCACAAATATCTCGCACGGAATACTCCTGCTGCAATGCGGAAATGAAGCATCGCTTTTCAGATAACGTTAGTCCAACTCTGTCAATAGTTTTTTTGGGATGTTTAAGGCGACCGCCATTCTCCCAACGAGCTGCCCAAGGTGAGCGATACGCTTCTCAGCATCGCTGGACTGCTTATCCGTAGACTCAAACAGCGAGGGCGCATTTTCAAGCAACTGTTGTTTCCACTGTGAGAGTTGATTTTCGTTGAGATTATGACGCCGACAGACTTTTGCTTGGGAAGTCGCACCGCTGAGGACTTTGAGAACAAGTTCCGCTTTAAACTCAGCGGTGAATTTTCTGCGTTTCGCCATCGGATACTCCTTTCAGTGAGATTGTATTATATCACAATCTTCCTTTAGGGAGTGGTCTAAAAAACCGTAGGCAGTACAATTGCTATACATCTTCGTTTTCTGTTGCGGATTGCAGTATGGTGTTGAGTTTCTCCTTGAATTCATCTCTTACCTGTTCACTATAGAATTGCCCAACAGCGAGAATTCGGTATTTTTGGTTATCAACGAGTATATGGGTGACACCTTGTTCTTGTATCGTTTTTAGAAATGCCTCTTTCCATTCATCGCGTTCTTTGAGGTATTCGCCTTTGGGTTCAATGAACAGTTGGTATGTGATTGTTTCCCCGTTTTTCTGAAGTAGAAACAGCACGAAGTCAGGTTCAAAAGCACGCCCATCCTCAAAGTTATAGATTTTGAAATGTCTTTCGTTCCGAACGAGATAGATCTCATCATATGAATGTGATAAATTTTTTATCCATTCATCAATAAGTTTTACGAGATCTCGCTCTTCACAGGTGCCATAAAGTCCATTATATGCAATCCATTTTTTCTTTTTTACGAATTGCTTATTAAATGAGCGGCTTTTCCGATCGATGCGAGAGTTACCTTTCTTGAATTTGAGCACTTTGTCATCAAAAATTTCTTGAATGGGTTTCATCTGAAAATTTGTGGTGCCTTCATATTCCGTAAATTTATCTTGCATTTCGGTTTCAATTTTCTGTAGCAAATCACAACATGCTTTGAGTTTATCATGAGGATAGGCGTGTAGTTGCTGTAGTTGTTGCGTCTGTCCTTTGAATTTAATAGTTAACCCGCCTAAATAGTCTTGTGATGTCCTAAACACTTCCATACTGCGTAAGTTTGGGAAAAATCGTGTAAGTTTGTTAAATCTGAAAAAAGGATTGCGTGCGATGGCAGCTTGAAGGATATTGTGTTCAATAGCCGTAAGTGCTATATTTTCAGTGTAAAGTTCAGTTATTTCAGTTGTGTTGCTGTTGTCAAGTATACTTGTTGCTGCACCGCTACCGGCAGAGAGTGTATGCTCATGATATTTCTGTTTGACACTTAATGTGGTGAAATCGTCAAAAGAGTTGACCTGTTGCCTGTCTTTTTCTACTTTTTTATTCAACCAGATGAAACCTTGGTTATAGAGTTTTGATTGCTTAAAGGACTTTTTACGTTTCACATTTTTTGTCACAACTTTTTCGTCCATTAGCCCTCGTTTGACTAATGCTTCTCTTATTTCGGTAATATAGGGTGAATCGTTCATGCTGTGATAATGCAGTTCTTCAATCACCCGTAGATCGTGCTCCATGTCATTGTCAAATTTGCGTTTATATTTGTCCTCGTATCCTTGTGGCGTAAACGGGAAATAGCGCGCCCCACGCCCAATGAGTTGTGCCTCCGCCGTTGTTGTGGAATTAGTACTGCTTGTATCATAACAACGAACGATGTCAAACAGATTAAGCACGTCCCATCCCTCACTGAGCATCTGGACAGCAAAGATTGCGCGTATCGCGTTGTGTTCAAGTCTGTTCACTTCTAACTGATAATCTATTCTCTCCTCTTTAGAATCGACAGCAAGGCAATATTTTTCTTGGAAGTCTTCTTTTAGGTAACGCGCGAGATTCTCAGAGTTAATTTTCTGTTTGTCAAAGTAGCGAAAAGCACGTTTGATGATGGAAACCTCAGACTGGCGTATTGTGTCGATTTGGGTGCTGGTGAGGTGCTCTATAAGCCTGTGGAAATCATCTTTGTTCTGTTTGGATTCCGGTATCGTTCTACTTTTAAACAGAATAACGGGTTTAAGTGGTATCCCGTTGTTTGTCGCAACAGCCTGCTTGTAATAATGGAGTATTATCGCCTGTAACATCCGATCTGTGCCTTTAAAATCAGACCGGACAATCGATATGTCTTTTGAGTATTTGTCATTTCGGAATTTTACTAAATCGTATTGGTATAGAATTTTATCTGTATATTTCTCTACAATTGCCTCATTGTTTTCCTCAAATGTTGCGCTAAATTCCAATAACAGGTTTTTCTTGTTCGCGTTAAATATCCTTTCAACGGTATTTTCCCAAGACGGCTTTTGTTGATCCAGTGGTAAATCCATCTGTTCTCTTGTAGAGACGTTGGTATGGTGTGCTTCATCGGAGAGTAGCACGATTTTCTTTTTTGCGAAATCGTCAAAGGTTAAGGCATTCTCTCTTTCAGTATTTAAATCGCTGTGCAACTTCTGTATAGTGGTAAAACAGATATTGATGTTGTCGGGATTCACACCGTCAAAATTCTCTACCTTGTCGATAGTAATCTGTTCGCCATTCAAATAGATGTATTCATTGAATTGGTATTTTTTTGATCCTTGATTTAGGAAGTTGTCCTTTGTTTTTTCAATGATATTGTCGGCATTGACAAAAAAGAGAAAATTCCGGTATCCTTGCTCATATAGATAGAGTATCAAGCCTGCCATGATAAGCGTCTTACCGCTACCTGTCGCCATGTTGAAAAATAGGTGTAAAGGCATAGGTATAGGATTGCCGGAGACCTCTTTATGTAAGCAGTGAATAAACCTCGCAAACGCTTCTATTTGATAGTCGCGGAGTTCAAATTCGGGGTTCAGATTTTGCGTAATGCTCTGCGGTATTTGTTTATCTATAACATTATTATCAGAAAGTATATCCAGTGTTTTATCAAGCATCTGATTATTCATCATCTCCTTTGTTAGCGTGGAAGTCCATATTGAGTTGTTTATCGGATTCGCTGACCTCATGCGTTTCGTCCGCTATTTCTGAGAGATTGACATAGAGTTGATTTTTGTCGAGTTGCTTCGCCAGCTCCCACTTCTGTTTATCGAGATCGCCTATTTTGATGAATTCTTCTTCTGCTTTTTCAGGTGCTTTTGGGTTGATATACCATTTGAGAATAGAATTGCGCGGCATCTCTCGCCAGATTTTAAGGAGTTGTTCGGTGGATTCTGCGGACTGGATACGTTCCATGTAATCTTCGTTGTATGCCTTGAGTTCACAAGAGAGGAAATGTCCGTCGGTGATGTCCTCTTGCACAATAACTTTTTCTAACCGCCTTTTACATACTGCTATATGTTCTTCTAACTGTTCAACAAGGATAAATCGCCGGTTACCGCCATCCTGATTGTTCAATTGTAGGACCGCTTGTCCTGTCGTGCCTGAACCGGCGAAAAAGTCAAGAACGATTGCCTCTTTATCTTTTTTAAAAAAAGTAGCACCGAGTATGATTTCTTTTAGTAAGGAAGTCGGTTTTGGAAAAGCAAAAGTATCCTCACCCATAAGATCCTTTAATTCGTTCTTACCATCTGCATTCAAGTGCTTTAAGACAGAATAAAACTTTGAGCCATCTTCATCCAATGCTCTATATCTCCCAACAATGTTTTTATTTTTTCCTTTATCCAAAAGGATGTATTGACCATCTTCAATTCCGTTATCAATTTCATCTTTTTTAGCTTTTCCTTTAATCCTCTCAATATCTTCATAGTAACAAGTCCCATATTTTCCAAATTCTTCTCTTAACCAATCTTCCTCAATCCAATATTCTTTGCCATCCTTTTCAACGATTTCACCTCTAATATCCTTAGGCTTTCTTAAGGGTTCAAAATTTTTAATATTTTTTGCATAAGTCAATAAATAATCGTGTCCTTTTACAACTTGTTTAGCAAGCCCACCGCCCTCTGCCCGTATTACTACAAAATTGGAAACAAAATTCTCATCTCCAAAAATTTCATCCATTATAACTTTCAAATATGCCTGTTCATTATCATCGCAACTTGCAAAGATCACCCCATCATCTGTCAATAGTTCCCTTGCCGCTTCCAATCGGTTTCTCATGAATGTAAGCCAACTGGAATGGTTAAATTTATCGTTGTATCCGAATGAATCTTTTCCGGTATTATAGGGTGGGTCAATATAAATGACTTTGATCTTTTCGTAGAATTGTTTTTTTAGGGTGTGGAGTGCGATGAGGTTGTTGCCCTTGATGATAAGGTTGTCCCGTATTGTGCCGTTTTCATCCCGTTGGATTTCTGTTACGTCTTGTTCACCATTAGGAGTATGACGTTTCCAGTTGGTAAGCACTTTCGGTTCGAACATCTGATTTATTTCGTCCGGTGCGAGAATTTCATTAAAAAAGATTTCATCTTGTCCTTTCTGTTCCTTTGTTTGCCCGCCTTCAAGGACACAATCCTTGTAGGGCCAGACAAGTGAGACTTCTCCGCGTTCCGGCAGGTATTTGCCGTCAATGTTCAATCGAACCTTGTTTTTAAATTTCGTATACGACTTGTCAAGGAAGTTTACATCCTTGAGATACGCAACGAATTTATTATTGTTGAAAATCCAGCGTCCTGCGATTTCCTCAAAGAACACTTCCGCGAGGGTATCATCGCGCAGCAATAAAGTGATAAGGTCTTTGTCTAAATCGTAGGCGCGTCGTTTGATGCGTTCTCGTAACAGCTCACCTGTATCATCAACAAAGTCGCTCTCTGTTTTGAGAAGTTCAATCAACTTTTCATCAAATGTTTTTTCGGACATTTACTGATAACCCCTTTCAATTATTCCTTGTTTTTGGCGTTTTCTTTTTTCGGTGTAGATTAGGTGGGACAGAAATCTCGCACAGTTGGGCCCAATTAGGTTACATAGTATCACTTCCGTTCCTCATATACTGGTGAATACCCTATGCCCATGAGCCATGCCGATAGTATGGGATATCTATTGCTTGTTATACAACGCGACAAGTCCATATTTCTTGCTCCCATCACGCTTACTAGAGCGAAACAGATATGCACGATAAAAGGTATCGTTTTCAACGTGTTTCTTTATCTTATAAAAAGCAAACACGACGAAAAGACACAGTAGATGTATCATTAAAAATCTCTATCATATTTGATATGTTAGACAAGGTATTGCTCGTAGGCTCGCATACACCTTCTCACAAGGAATAGGATGCAACGCGTGATGCGTTGCAGTGAGAATCCTGCCCATGAGCTTAGGAATAGTATAGCAAATTTGACATCAAATATCAAATATTTTTCAAGTCCAAAACGACTTATTACGTTTAGTTTTAGGTTTTTCACGCATTTCCTGTAGGGTATAGCGAGATAGGGAAAATCTACAGAAATACCCAAGCAAAAACCCCAAATAAAACACTAGTTCCCACAAAAGGAAGTCGGGAATCGGAGTTTCCTCCTACGGAACAACTCAATGATCCTGCAGTAGCAGAACGAAAAGAAACCCTTCTCCATTATATTGCAGGGGCGTCCGTAAGCACCTGTTTGTCTTACTCCTCGGATGCAATCTCAGCGGCGACATCTTCCTCAAGCGATTTGATATTTGCTAAGACAGTCGGGTGCGGCTCGATTTTATACACGGTGCGATACACTTCCAAAGCAGCCGCGTTATCACCAAGGAAACTCGCATAAATTTCACCCATCCGTTCCCACGCCCGAACCTCCTCGGGATCAAGCTCGACAATCCGTTCATAGACTTGCAGTGCATCCACATACTGACGCGTCTCTATATCCTCTCGCTCAAGCGCAGATGCGCGGGAAAAGAGCAGGCGAACGAGATCGTCAACAACCTCGTTCATTTCAGGCATCTTTTCATGCGCCTGCTCCAAAAGGGCAATCGACGCCGATTCCAGGCGCGTAACCTCAGCCAAATCCTCTTCGGTGAATTCCCTATCAAGGAACTGATAGCTCTGTAGCATTCTGGCATACGTTCTCGATAACTGGAGACGAGCGAGGATACCGATAGGTGCTTTTTCAGAGGGAATGTTTAAAAGTTCCGGATCGTTTTCAATCGCTTTCGTGTAGTACTTAGCGGCTTGTTCAAACTGCTTACTCCCCTGATAGAGAACGCCGAGGAGATAGTGGGCTTCAGCATTGTTTGGCGCACTCTCGAGCACAGCAAGGAATTCTTGGGTAGCTTCCGCAAGCAAGCCTTCATCACGAAACAGTTTGCCGCGTAAGAGACGGACACCCGCGTGTTCAGGCTGAATGCGCGATGCATATTCCAAACGTGCCTTCGCATCTTTCAACCAGTTACTCTGTGAATAGATCTCCGCAATGCGGAGATTGGCGTGCAAACGCACTTCCGCCCTTGTCTGTGAGATGCCGTTTATCGGAATCTCTTGGACGTTATCCTGTGTTTCCAAGGCTTGTAAGGCTTGCCAATAGTAAAGGGCAGCATCGGCGAGATCCTGTTTCTTATAAAGGGTATCTGCTTGCTGAATAAAAGCGCCTACCTGTGACAATGGTGGCGATTCAGATTCCGCAGTCCCTCGCCGAATATAAAAAAACGCAAGTCCAACAAAACCGATGACTGCCACCACTTCTGCGTAAAAAAGCCAACTCCGCAAGGAGACTAAGGATTTTGCATTAAAGGGCATATTTCCTCCTCTGTCCCGCCCTGACGCGTAAGGTAATAGGATGATTACTTCGGTAAACGCTCAAAACGACGCGCTACAGGGGGCGTTTTTCAATGTCCTCAAGAATGTCAAGCATCTCCTCCGGTCCAACAAATCCGGTGAATCGCTTGAGAAGGGTCCCGTTAGCATCCATGAAAATGACGACAGGTAATCCGGGAATCTGATATTTCTCGGTGAGTGCCTGCGTTGTTTCGGAGCTTCGAGTGAAATCGAGTTTAACATTTACATAATCATCGAGTTTCGCAGCGACCGCGGGATCGGCATAAGTCTTATGATCGAGTTCTTTACACGCCGCACACCAAGAGGCATAAAAGTCAAGCATTACGAGTTTGTCTTCGCGTGTAGCGATTTCAAATCCCTCGGCTTCGTCATAAACCCAATCCAAGTGGGGTCCGGCAGGCTGTTGGATGCCTCCAATAAACATATAGGCACCGAATACCGCCAGCAACAGTCCACACGCCTTTTGGAATTGCATCCGCGGAGAGATACCGCTGAAACGTTGGGTTAACTTACCGAGCCACACGCCAATGAGCACGAAACCACCAGCAATAGCGAAAAATGGTAGCGAGTTCTGTAGAAAATCCTGCAATGGTGGAAATACATCTTTGAGAAAGTAGAGTGCCATCGTAATAATGGCAATGCCGAAGACGTTTTCCAAAACATACATCCATCCACCGGAACGTGGGAGTGCGGAAAGCGATCCAGAGAACGTTCCGATACCGATAAAGAGAAGTCCCATGCCGAGGGCGTAGGTAAACATGAGCCAGAATCCGAGGAAGAGACTTCCCGTGGTTGCGATATAAGTTAGCACGACTGCCAACGCCGGTCCTGTGCAGGGTGCAGCGATCACCCCTGCGACTGTCCCCATAGCGAACGCACCTGCAAACCCGGCACCCCCGACGGTGTTAAGGCGGTTCTGCACAGTGTATGGCAACCGAATCTCAAAAACACCGAACATAGACAAGCCCAAGGTTACAAGAATGACGCTAATGAAACCGACGACCCACGGATTTGCCATTATTTGTCCGAAAACCGCTCCTGTCGATGCGACCGCCACGCCTAAAATTGAATAGGTCACAACAATCCCGAGCACATACACAACAGAAAGCAGAAATGATTTGAATAGACCCGCAGACTCATTGGCACCGAAGATGGAAACAGTGATCGGTATGAGTGGATAAACACAAGGGGTCAAACTGGTCAAAATTCCGCCTGCAAATACAAGTATTAATGCAAGCCAGACCTGCCCACCGGAGAGGGCACGGGCGAGACCCCCTTGGTCTGCCGCATCGCTCGGCGGGGTACCGAATTCGACAGTGGCGAAAATCGCCTCATTCATCCGCTGAATGGGGTCCTCAATGCCAACAACTTCAATAGGGACGGCAAAAGTGAGAACTTCGGGTAATAGACACTGTTCATCGTTACACGCCTGATATCTGAGTTCCATATCCAGCGTAATAGGCGCAATTGGAGCGGTCTGATTTAAATCGGCTTGGATACCAATAGTAATCGTATCGTGATAGACCGGGGCTTCTCCTATTGAACCGAGTGCCAATACCTTCCCCTTGGGATATACGGCCTCACCGAAAGTAAGATGCGGTGTATCGGGGAAAATGACCTCGGTGGCGATCAATCCTTCACCCGCTGGATTGGCGTTAACATGCCATCCTTCGGCAATCTCAACGACAACAGCAATTTGGAATTGGCTGCCCGGTTGGACCTTGTCAAGTGAGAGGTACCCCTTGACTGAGAGTTTTTCAACAGGGGGGCTTTCACCAAATCCGAAATCCGCAAGCTGCGCTTGAACAGGGACAGAAGTTGCCATGATGACAAGCACTAACAGCCAACAGCGTAAATATTTATCAAGTCTGATGGTTTCTAACATCGGTTCATTCTCCTCAGCGGAAGCACGCCATCGCGGGACTTCCGAAATTACCTCGGCTCCAGCACAACGCAAGGCAGAATCATCTCCTCAAGTGAGACCCCACCGTGTTGAAAACTGCCTTGAAATATCTCTTTATAGACATCGAAGCGTCTTTCATAAACGAAGTAGTAGTCCTCTTTTGCGAGGACATAACTCTTTCGGGCTTCTTCACCGGGTAAGCGATACGCGCCTGGTTCCTTTATGACCCACCCGGCTTCGGGTGAACATGAAATGTTTTTTCCTTCTTTAAACCGAAGTCCCGTTGTGAGTTCCGCTTGACTTGACACCTTCGCTGCATTTTGGCAAAGGAGGGAACCGTGGTCAGACGTTAAGACGACTGTCATACCACGTTCAGCCGCAACTTTGAATATTCTATAAAGATGTGAATGCTGAAACCATGCGTGCGCCAGCGTACGAAACGCTGCTTCATCTGGGACCAGCTGCTGTAGTAAACCCATCTCGTGTCGTGTATGTGTCAGCATATCAAGGAAGTCAACAACAAGTGCCGTCAAACTAACCCTATCGGTAACGTTCAGCCAGTGCAGATATTGAATTTCGCCGCGTGTGTCAAAAATCTTGAAGTAATGGAGAGGCGGCTTGAGAAGGATGCCGTGCCGCTCAAGTTGTAAGCGCATCAACTCTTTCTCATAGCGGTTGATACTCGTCTGCGTTGTGTCGGGTTCTGCGTATAGGTCTGGATGCCTCTCAGCAAATTCAAGCGGAAACAACCCACTAAAAATAGCGTTCCGCGCATAACGGGTCGCAGTTGGCAGGATGGAATAATAGTAATCTGTGGTTATATGAAACAACGGATACAGCAAAGGCTCAATTTTCAGCCAGTGGTCCAACCGCATACAATCCATAACAACAAATAGGACCTGCTTCCCTGCCTGAACTTCGGGAATGACGTATCGATAAACGACATCCACAGATAAAGTAGGCGATGCTTTGCCTGCAAGCCAATTGTGATAGTTGGCTTGAATATAGTCAGCGAATGCAGCATTTGCCTCGCGTTTCTCCATCTCATGGATGGATTTGATTTCATCAACGTTATGAAGTGTATCCAGTCGCAAATCCCATTCAACGAGGCGAACATAAGTATCGATCCATGTCTGCCAATCGTCGGTGGAACCGCGCCTCTGCGTAGTACCACCCGAGATTTGTGCCCTGTTAAAGTGCTGCGCGTAAGCCTGCGGTGTATATGTTTCCCTGTTCGTCTGTTTTTCGAGTATAAGCGCGAGGGATGTCTCTAACTGCCGAGACGAAGTTTCATCTTGATCGTCTGCCGTGCTTATGAGAATATTCCCAACATCGTAAAGGCTCGCCTGCTGCAGCACTTCTTGTTCCTTCTCGTGTGTTAGGAGAATAATAGGAACATGTGCATTTACACTCCGAATATGTGCAAGCGGATTCCCTTCTCGTGCCTCCTCGTCATAATTCAGTAGGACAGCGTGATAGTCTTCCTCTTGGAGTAACGTGATGCCTTCGGTGATCGTGTTTGTTACAGAAATGTCGTACCCTTGATATTCCAGAAAATGGATATAGGGCTTGGATGTTATATGGGTTTGTTCATCCCGATGTTGATTCTTAAGTTGCGTGTCAGAGGGATCTACATCAGATATTTGGTTATCAATCCACAGAAGTCTCCATCTTTTTTCCTGCATATTATGCCCCCTTTTTGGAATGTAGGTTTGCCAAAGCACCCTACATCGTAATAAACGGGCAACCTCTTACGGGCCCGAGGTCTTCGGGGTGAGCAGTCGTGAATCCTCCAGCAAAAAAGCAAAAAAACTAAATACTCGAAATAAACCGTCCTGGGTTCAACAAACCGGTCGGATCGAATTTCGCTTTAATCTGTTTCATTAAACTGAGCGTTCCTTCAACGGAACCCCAAACGTCAATATGCCGTTTAAGTTCGGGCGGTGCGATTTCTATGATGAGATTTCCCTGCTTGGACATTGCAGTTTGACGGAGTTGCGTCAGCGCCTCCGCAAGCGATTGATAATCCGTGTCGGATGTAACAGGAATATTGACGGACACCACACCACTCCCAAGCAACGCCATTATCTGGACATTACGGGTCCAATTCGCCTCCACAATTTGCGTGGCAAATTCTGCAAGATCGGTGCGCTTCAGGTTCAATTTGGCAACGACGCTTTCGGTATTTTTGTCATCTGCTGAGAATTCCTGAACAGCCTCCTGAAGGTGCTGTACCGATTCGTCTTTTACAATTGTCACACCTATCGCACCGTTTTGTTCCATAATTCCTTGGCACTGCGTCAACTGCCACGCCACAGTCTCGGGATCCCCACCGAAGCCAACCACCAGCATCGGCTTATTTTCATCTGCGGGGGCCTCGGTTTTCGCACGTGTTGGATCCGAATTGACGAACAGGTTTACAAACATCGGCAATGTCTGTGAACCGACAATAGCCAAACCCGTGTTCGCTGCGTCCTGAACGTTCTGAAAATCTGCAGTAAGTATCGCTTGCTGGACAGGTATGGGAGACAACTTGAGGGTCACCTCGGTAATGATACCGAGTGTCCCGAACGCACCAATATAGAGTTTGTTAAGATCGTAACCTGCAACATTTTTCACCACTTTCCCGCCGCTTTTGACAACCGTGCCGTCTGCCTGAACAACCCGCAATCCCAAGACCTGATTACGCGCAGTCCCGTGTCGTAAACGGAAAGAGCCACTTGCGTTTGTTGCGACGATTCCACCGATAGTGCATCGGTCGGCGGACGGTGGATTCAATACTAAATACTGACGATGCTTTGCCAACTCAATCTGAAGGTCTCTCAAGCGGATACCCGATTCCACGGTTACCGTTAAATCCGCAGGTTCATATTCCACCACGCTATTCAGGCGTGTTGTTGCGAGGACGATATCTACTTTTTGTGGCAGATTTCCGATACCAAGTTTCGTGCCGGCACCGGCAGGTATAATCGACAAATTTTGGTTTACCGCAAATTGGAGGATCTCTTGTATCTCTTGAACAGAGGTCGGTAAAACGACCACCTTCGGCACGTATCCATCAAAAGTGTAGGCGGCGATCTGTTCCTCCGGCAGGATTCCGGATTCGCCGACAATACGCTGAAGTTCATCGTGCAATGCACGTGAATTTTCCATATACTTCTCTTTCTCTATCGTTACAGTAAAATGATTTTCTGTGGAAACACTTTAAAACCACGTCCAAAAAACTATGAATAAGTGGGATTATGCCTATCCTTCCACATTAATTTGGAATAGGTTTTCATTTAAAAACTCCCGGCTGCGTCGTATGGCAAACCTAACTTCGCATAAGATTCAGCTGTGGGGAAAATCTTTCCGGGGTTGCAGAGCCCCGTCGGATTAAAGACCTTTTTGACCGTCGCCATCACTTGCATATCGGCAGCACTGAAAATGAGGGGCATGTAATCCATCTTTTCAACGCCAATACCGTGTTCTCCGGTGATTGTGCCACCAACTTCAGCGCATACCGTCAGGATCTCTTGGTTGACATGCTCTACACGTTCACACTGGTCAGCGTCTCGTTCGTTAAAGAGGACGATGGGGTGAATATTGCCGTCACCTGCGTGGAACACATTCGCGATGGGAATCTGATACTTTTCAGAGATTTCGGAGATCCGCCGTAGCACCTTCGGGAGCGTCGTCCGTGGCACGACCCCGTCCTGCGTAATGTAGTTCGGTGCGAGTCTTCCAAATGAACCGAACGCGCTTTTTCGTGCCTTCCAGAGTTGCTGTCGCTCCTCTTCATCTTTCGCATAATCCACTTCCCGGGCGTTGTGCTCTTTAAAGATTTCCAAGATCTGATCGGTCTGGTTCTGCATGCCTGCCTCAATACCATCGAGTTCCACAATCAGAATTGCTTCAGCATCAAGGGGGAACCCGAACTGGAAGGCTTCTTCTAAAGCACGAATGACGAGCGTGTCCATCATTTCAAGCGCAGCCGGAATAATACCTTCACCGATAATCGTTGAGACAGCGTTGGATGCATCGTCCATTGTCTCAAAGACAGCGAGCGCCGTTTGGTACGCCTGCGGATTCCGGGTCAATCTGACGATTGCTTTGGTTACGATGCCAAATGTGCCTTCGGAGCCGATCATCACACCGCGCAGGTCGTAACCGAGTGTTTCCTCAACAGCACCCCCCAATTCAACAATTTCACCATCCGGCAAAACCACTTCCAATCCGAGCACATGGTCGGAGGTAACACCGTATTTCAAGGTATGGGGTCCCCCCGAATTTTCGGCGATATTCCCGCCTATCGTGCATGCCTTCTGGCTTGACGGATCCGGGGCGTAGTGATAGCCTTTGTTCTGCACTGCCTGTGTCAATAAAAGATTCACCACACCGGGTTCAATCACTGCGCGTTCATTTTCGAGATCTACCTCTAAGATGCGGTCCATCCGGTTGAGAGCAATGATAATCCCACCTTGGACGGAGAGCATCCCGCCACTCAAGCCGGTGCCGCCGCCACGAGCGATAAAGGGAGTATCGTATTTATTCGCCAATTTTACGATATCCGATACCTGCTGTGCCGTATCCGCGAAGACAACCACATCCGGCATCGCCTTAAAAGAAGGAGCCGCATCACATTCGTATACCGAGAGGGCAGTCGCATCCGTTAAGACATTTTTAGACCCAAGGAGCGTAGTAAGATCAGCAATAAGTTGTTCTTTTTGGTCCATAGTCTATATCCTTCCATGGGGCAATTTCTAATTACTATGGTACTTAGTTTACCATAATTTCGGTTGCATGTCCAATTAGAAACACGCGGACACCTCCAAAATCTTCCTTCACTTGTTCGCGCCTCTTATAACATGTTATAATTATAAGATAGAATACAATCTACCCAAATTTAGCAATCAAACGACCTTTCAACGATAAAAGTAGGTGAAGGAGATATAGATGCGAAAAATGACCTTAATTTTAGGAATTGTCTGTTCCATTGCTTGGATACTACCACATATCTGTGTTGCCAAAATCGATCCCGAAACAGCCGTCGGGGTCTGGCTCTTTGATGAGGGGGCAGGAAAAACGACCAAAGACGCTTCAGGACTCGGACACGACGGTACAATCAACGGTGCCAAGTGGAAAGATGGAAAAATCGGAAAAGGACTTGAGTTTGATGGCGCACAGTGGGTATCCATCGACTCGACCCCGGAACTGCAACTCGGTGAAGAACTCACCATGATGGCATGGTTTTTTGCCACAGATATTTCTACGTGGAGACAACTCATTGCGAAAAGTAATGAATACCTTTTGCGTATCGATCCGCCACAGGAAGGCAATAAAATGTCGGCATTTGTCAAGCCCGGTGGGAGTTGGGAGCCGAGAGCCTCCGCACACGTTCCTGATGAAAAGAAATGGATCCACTTCGCAGCGACTTACGACATCAACGAGAAAAATGAGCAACTCGTTGTCTACGTAAATGGTAAAAAAGCAGGGGTGAGCACACGTCCCGGAAAAACGGCTGTTACAGCGAATCCCGTTGAGATTGGTAAATGGGGTGGCGGTTCATACTTCGTCGGCATTATTGATGAAGCCGCCATCTTCAATACGGTTCTCAGTGAAGACGATCTAACAACCATTGTGGAACATGGATTAGCAAAAGCACTCGGTGGGTTAGACGTTGAACCCGCAAGCAAATTAACCTCAACTTGGGCAACCCTTAAAGTTAACCGATAACCTAAGTATGTGTCCTCACAGGCAAAATATAAGGGGAGGCAACTCAAGTTTCCCCTTATTATATTGAAACTTCTTAGCAAATTAGGTGTGTAATATAGTAAAGGATAGCACACACTGTGCAACCATAGTAGTAACAAAGTCGATGTGACCTGTTACCCACCTATATCTATAGTTTCATTCGTAGAGATGTACCTTCGTAAAGGTCTGCCTTTACTCGATTTTGGAGGATATACCCACAATGAATACATTACGGTTCTGCCACTTCGTGTGTGTTGGAACCTTTCTCTTCCTTTTCATTAATCTCTCCGTTGTAGCACAAGAACCACAGGTTTTGACATTAGAGGAAAGTCTTAAACTTGCCAAACAGAGCAATCTGACCCTTCAGACGGTTGAGCAAAACCTTAAGGCTGCCGAGGCAGAAGTTCGTGCCGCACGCGCAGGACTCTTGCCAAGAATCACAGTTAGTGGGAATTACACCTATTTTAAAGATATATAGGACTTACGCAATATTGATAGAAATAGCAGGTTTTTGAAGTTGTTGTCGGATGTAATCATCAAGTAAACTTTCTTTGAGTTGATAAATCGTTTGACCGGCTGCCCGGGCGGCTCGCGTCAAACTCACCCAGACCC
>JAJEDB010000084.1 GCA_022821725.1 Candidatus Poribacteria bacterium
CATTGCGAATAATCTGTGTCTGAAGTGGCTAAGCAAACAGAAATCTGCGGAGCAATGGCAATCCTTGGAGGACACACCTATGGAAGAAGTAGCAGAAGCGACTTACACGGGTTACGTATCGGAGCAGCGCGAGACAGAAACAACCGAACATCGTATTGAAATCGTCAAGCAGCTTTTGAAAAAATTGTCGGAGACTCATCGGACAGTGATGGTGCTTTTTTATTTCGGTGAAATGACAACACAGGAAATTAGCGAGGCATTGGGGGTGTCGGTGGAAGCGGTAAGGACTCGGCTGTCTCGTGCCAGAGAACGGTTACGCGAAGAAGAGGAACTCTTGATTCGAGAAGTTCTGGGTGGCGTGCAGATACCCTCGCGTCTCAAGCAGAACATCATGCGAAGAGTTGCTGACATGAAACCGACACCTTCTCCGAGGGTGGCACCGTTCGTGCCGTGGGTGGCTATTGGCACTGTTTTGGTTGTCGCAACCGTATTGCTTTTCAGTGTCAACACTTCATACCGTGCCCATTTTCAGAAACTTTACAGTATCTACGTTGCGCGCGAGGCTGAAGATACAAAGGGTGCTGAGGATTTCACTGCTGATTTTCGCATAACACTCGGCACCCATAGGAGTGGCCGGGATCTGTTAGAGGCGCTGCGTAAAAAAAAATGCAGGATCAGTCTCTGGTCGACGCAGGCTCTTGAAAATCCGGCTTTCCCGGTGGCGGCATCGGAAATAACGGTTGATATTGTTGTTGTTTCTATGCGGGAGTTAGGATTTGCTGCGGGCGAACTCGCCACCCTTAGAACCATTTATGATCGCGCGCAACAGATGGGGTTTGAAACATGTCCGCTGGAGGCTGCCGTGCAGCTACGTCTGCAATTTCTCGACCAGCCAGACTGGACAACCCAGACGCGGCTGGCGGGGTTTTTCGTCGCGAGTGAACCGTTTGTTCTGACGCGTGAGGGCTTGCCGAAGATTTTCAGCGTCGTGTCGGATGATAGATACCCGCACCCTGACACAGGTAACGGTCTCTGGCTGATTGCAAATGGGACCCTTAATGCTGGAGATGCGGAACACCCTGACAGATTGTTTAATGCCTCCGATCCTGATGGGCGTGCCCTCCGGGGTCGTTTTGCATTCGTTCTTCCGAAATAAAGAGCAGGACTTGCGCACTTGTCCCTAAAACCGATAGATTTCCCTATGGCATACGAAAACTTCCTGGGGGCTTTTTGGCAGAGCGTGACATGGAAACCCAGAATCTTACCAGATACTCCCTGAGGGACGTTTGGAGGAACTCATACGTGACTAATGTTTGTCTTTATATTTTCTGTTTATTTGTTATTGTTTCATGCATAGGGTGTGATAAAATTGGCGGAGAGGATGAAATTGACTTCTATGGGCCAATATGGATTGAGAGTATCTGTATTTCCAAAGATAGACCGGCTGAAGTTCTCATCGGTGTTAATGGACTCGGTGGGACAGGATGTGGAAACAGATCTTTCAAAAATATATATGTTGATCGAGTAGAAAATACGATCAACATCAGACCAACAACGACGATTGACAGTGATTTGAGATCGGGAGAAGTAACATGCTCCGCTATAGACGACTTTTACGGAGAAGTCACTCTCAAGGATCTCGATGTCGGTGAATACGAAATTACGCTTACCCGTGTCCAAGGCTTGCGGCTACGTATCGAAAAGGAAACTGCCTCTGCTCTCCTCAGACCGAGGATAGAAATTAACACGGTTGAGATGAAAACGTCCGAGGGGATTCAACGCTTTGATTCTTTCCCAGATCCTTTGAGAGAGACAACTGAAACTGTTCAGGTTACCATTCATGTGGAAGGATTCTTTGCCTTCGGTTCCCACTTTGAAACTCCACCCAAAATAACATACATAACGCCACCGAAAATAACGTACAGAGGAGGCGCAGATATTAGTATAGCTATATCCGGTGAAGTCGGATTTGCCGACTGCATGCAGGATAGAAATTTAACCCGATTACCCCACTACGACGCTGAAATCGACCTCGGCTTATTTGAAGCAGGCGATTATCGCGTGCACATCAATGGAGATGAAGTTCAGTTTTCTATACGTCTCCCTAAGTAGCAAGTTGGGTTATATAACCAAAACGACCAACGTTACCTTGGTCGTTTGAGAGGAAAACAACAAAATGCGCGCTCATTGTGATGTGATCGAAAAGTTTTATGGGCAGTGGTGCTGAAACTGTCGGTTTCCAGTGTGATAGGAAAATTTTAATATTTTGGGCAGTTTGGGTCAACAGGATTTGTGAACACTTTGTAGAGGCACTGATACGGCAGGCGAGTTGACAGCGACCCGGCGGATGCTCAATCTGAAGTGATTGAGGGGCGTTCTTGCACCACAGGTATCACATAACTTCGGAGTGCTAACCCGTTTAGGGTCTCAGCCTCCACGCGAGGTTCTGGGGTTTGGCGGTGATCGAAGACGATGTAGTAGCCCGTGTCGGTGCCTTCCGATGTGAGATACGCAGCGAGTTGGTGTTTGCCGGCTTCATAGCGTGCCGGACCTCTCCAAATCTTTGTTTCAATGATATATTTTTCGTTGTTATGTGTGATGAGAATATCAATCCGACCCCGCCCGGTTTGGACTTCAAGATACAGACTCCCGCCTATCGTTTGCACGAACTGGTCGAGATACGCCAGGAGGAGATGCCGACCGACCGACTCTTGTGGGGTCTGTGGCACTTGCAGAATCCCGAAACCTGCCCGTGCGATGAAGTCTCGGAAGTTGTCAAGCAACGGCTCCATGGCGATGTGTCCTGTGTCTGTGAGATACGTCCGGAATCCTGCGAGGTCGTCTTCAGGGAAGTATTCGACTTCTAATCCATTGATTGTCGGCTTGAACGCTTGTAGGATAGCATACAGATAAATGGGATTGGCTATATCACAGAGACCGTCCGCCCCTTTGGAGATAACCCCATAAGTCGCAAGTGCATCGATGGTTTCATCGTGTAGATTGAAGGGGACACCCTCATCGGAGGCAGTAATTCTCATCAGGATTTTTTCAAAACGCGGGTCCTTGCGGATATTGGTCGTCAGATGTTCAATGTTCGTATTCCTACTATGCAGAAGTTGCGTATGTGCCGCCGTCCAATGCTCCATCGTAATCGTCTCAGTTTTCGGGATGTCCATCTCCTCCGTAAGTATCTGTGCCAAGCGATTGACGAGCACGGGTTGCCCGGCGGTCTGTTTATGAATAGATGCCACCACTTCAGGCTCGAACGCTTGACCGACTTCCTCTGTATACTGTGAGAGGAGTTCCGCGACCTGTTCAGGTGTGAAGTTCGGTAAATGAAATTCCTGTTGAATATTGAACGGAGAGATGGATCTGTCGTAGCCGAGTTGGACGATGTTTTTAACGCCTATGATGCCGACGCTGTGGGGACATCGCGTCTTACCGGAGAGATAGATATAGCGCAGGGACCGCAGGAAACCCTTGACGGCTGACTGTGGCATCGCATCAAATTCGTCGATGAACAGCACAACTTTCTGCTGAATTCCATAGTGTGACGAAAGCAAGCGCGCCAACTGGGCAAAGAACCGTCTCATCGCTCTATGATCCGTTATCTCGGTCTTCTCCAAAAATTCGATGAGTGCCTCAGAAGGCACGTGCCCACGCTGCTGAAAAACAGTTTCTATTGCTTCCCGAATATCCTCGGAGAGCCCTCGGTAAAAATCAGCAGGCGTATCGTCTTCGGACTCCTCAAAGTTCAGTTGGATTGGGAAGTAGGTTAAATCTTCGGAGGTGAGCCCCTCAAGTGCCAGTCGAAAAAAGGTTGTTTTGCCGGTTTGGCGCGGTGCGAAAAGCACGATGTATTTGCCTTGTTTGACGCGGTCAATGAAATCGGCTGTTTCTTCTGTGCGTGGGACAACATAGTTATCCTCAAGATACAAACGCCCTTCTGTTCCAAAACGTCTCATGTCCCTTTTCTCCAAGATCTCCCGCCCTATATGTATTTTCATAAAGTATACGTTATTCGCGCAGACGTGTCAACAGAATTGTTGTAGATTTTTCAATTTTCGGAAGGCATCGTGGGGTAGCATCGGAATCGGCGTGTTTTGGCAAACGCTAAAATCCGTCCGGCACAATATTTTTTTCAGAGGATGTAACGTTTTGCCTAAAAATTGTATCTTACATAGTGCAGGGTTTACGCAACTTGAAAATCCGGCTTTTCCGGTGGTGGCAGCCGGAATAACAGTTGACATCGCTGTTGTTTCTACGTTTGAAATTATTATAAAGGAGACCCCTATCTCATGAGACTCAATTCAAAGTTTAATGTTCTTACTTTTTTGACAGTATCCCTCATTTTCAGTACACCTTTGCTGGTGCTGGCGCAATGTGGAGCGAGCCCGGAAGAACTCCAGAGAAGAGCTGCGTCTCAAAAACAGGAAGGGCAGGTGCACCCCCAAACTGAAACAACACTACAACTCTCTGTGAGAGATCAAGCGAGACAAGACGCACATAAAGACGTTAATACGTATGTGAATAGACCGATGTGGTTTATCATAGGGTGTATATTCCCCGCAGTGGGTTTGTTGGCCCCTATTTCTATAAATCCCCTATCCCTAAAAGACGTAAAACGCTTTTACGCTAACGAGATGGAGCACCATGGGTTTGGCAGGAAAACATTTCGGAAGGAGGACACAGCGTGAAAACAGTAAGATGGCTGCTTTGTATCATCGCCTTTTTTGTGGTCATTCTCGGCTGTGGTGAAGATCCGAAAGAGTTGTTCACCAGCGCGAGCGTAGACGGGGACCTGTTATTGGCGAATGGGGATTGGTGGAGAATTGTATACATCAATGGCAAAACGAGGAGGGGTAAGGAAAGGCTTACTCTCAATCCTATACGTCTGTTCAATCCTATAGGTCTGTTCAGATACGACTATGCGGGAGAAAACTACGAGGAATATGCGGGAGACCCCGAAGCCGGTGTGAGAACACGTTTTCTCTACACAATCCGTGGGCATTACACGACGCAAGGCAATATATTGACACTGACGAAAGCAAGCACAAAGTGGAATGTAGAGGTCAGCCTTGAGCCTGAAGCGGCATGGCAAGAGATAATAGAAGGGATCACACTCGAAGCCTATAAATTGAATTTAGCTGCGGAACTGAAAAAAGGACTTCAACTGAATATAGTGCCTCTATTCAAAGATGACACCGAATACACTTGGGAGATAGAAAACGGTTACCTGACACTTTCAAATCCGCAGCAGACAATCGTTCTCTCGCGTGATTCCACTGTGACAGAGCAGCTATTAGATTGAACAAGCCGACATCATTTTACATAAGGAGTTCTTATGATCCGCGTGATTATGGATCGGAAGTTTTTTGTGTTTATAGCGACCACTTGTTTGATAATCTCTTTGAATCTCGGTGTGCGGGCAGAGGTCCTTGCGGCTCTACCTGCTACCGTCAAGGCCGAAGCCGATGCCAAACGGGATGCCCTTGCCGATATCAATAGATGGAGATGGCTGGCAACCGGGTGCTTGCTACATTCGGGGTGCTGTATCGGACTGATCGCAAACGGCCTCGTCATGACCCAAGGAGATCGCTATACTGCCGGAGCTGAGGTGCTTATTCTCGGCATAGGCACTTATCTTGTACCGTGGATGGGTTTCCGCCGTATTCATTCGCACCAACCGGATCCGCCGCCTTCTCGATTGATCGGAAAATCTGCGGAATATGTAGAGGTATACACCTCAACCTACAAATCTAAGAGAAGCGAGATTCAAGTAAAAGAGGCAACTGCGGGATATATTGGCGGGTGCTTACTCGGCACAGGTGTTGCGCTAATATATCTAAGCCGCCAAGGGGGTATAGATGATTAATGAATTAGGACTTACGCAGCTCCTCTTAAAGTCCTCGGGCTAAGTCGTTTGTTGATGTCCTCAAACTGGTGTTGGATATTATCAGAGTTTTGTTTCATGAAATCATAGAGTCCTTCAGGTGTCACGGTTTTTATACTTTCTGTTGTTTGAGTATCTCAATTTCTCGCTTCAGGGCGTTAATCTGTTGCTGGGTCTCTCTATTCCGCCAAGCCATAAGTGCTTGAGGCAACCCGACAGCAACGATAATCAAGGCGACAAGCGCAATCACGATGTTAGACAGCAGGGTGAGGCGTTTTTCGACACTCTCAATTTTGATGCTAACATGCTCCTTTAGCTGAGACTCGGATGACTGAACCATTTTATCAAGCGCATTGATCCTGACATCAACGTATTCTTTCATCCGTTTTTCGGACTCGGCAATCTCTGAGTTGATTTCAGATTTTATGCGTTTTTCAGATTCATTGACAATCAACCGGATTTTATCAAGATCGGCATCAGAGAGTTCGCTATAACCCGGTAAAGCAAACAGGCAGGGCAGTATCAAGAGAGCGAGAAGGGTTTTCATCGGGTATTTCCTCTATGAAAGCTTTAGGGGTAGAATCGTTTTTCTATACCTTTCTATGTGATCCATTTTAGAATTACCGAATAAGTATTTCCATAAAGTATACGTTATTCGTGCGGACGTGTCAACAAAATTGTTGTAGATTTTTCAATATATCTGTAGCATAAATTGTGGGAGTCGCGGGGTAGAATCGGAGTCGGCGTGTTTTGGCAAACGCTAAAAATCCGTCCGGCACAATATTTTTTTCGGAGGATGTAACGTTTTGCCTAAAAATTGTATCTTTATATATTACAGGACTTACGCAGTCTGCTTTTTTGTACCACAAACTTTCCAGTTTGTGTCTTTTTTGAGCATCAAACTTTATAGTTTGTGTCGGAAGTAACGTGTGTTTTTGCGAGAATTCCCATCTCAGAGAACGCGCTATAGTCAAAATTGCGTAAGTCCTGTTATCAACGACTCGGAACACACGTTTGAGGTGCCGCCGGTGCCCAACTAATGTATGTCAAATTCGCGATCTGACCGATTTTTAAGGATGCGTAAGTCCTATATAGTTGAGACAGAACAATGAGATCAAACCTACAAATGTTGATTCAAAAATAAAGGAAACGCTTTCAATGCTAAAACACCTGATGCTTTGCGTTCTGATCGTCTTCGGTGGTTGTTCTGAGGGGCTGTTCGGAAATGATTCAGGTATTGTATATGTCTTGTATGATTCAAAGGTCATTGTCCCCAAGGATGACACTATTCCTGTAGACGCTGTAAATGAGTTCCTTCTTCAAGAAGGATATACCTCACGGGTGATAGGGACATGGTATCGAGAGAATGGACACTCGGTGCAGAAGATATACCTTGGCGTAGATGTTGATCCATCTCCGTTACTCAGTGATCTTCGAAATCTCCCTGGAGTTCTTTTCGTAGAACTGGATATGTATACAGGACACCTAAGAAAAAATCCCCCCGCGGGATACCTCAATTAACTAATTGCCGGATGGAGGTACTGAATATGAAAATCGGAGCGACTCCGATATTAGAATGTGTTGATGTCACAATTGTTGCGATGATGCTGATCCTCATGGCAGCGGGTATTATGGGTTGCGGTGATACCGAAGACCCACTTGAAACCGCTACAGACCTGACGGAAAATACTGCTGTTGGTATGCTTGCTGATGCAAAGTATCCTGATGCTGTAGCTGCTGCACCTTCTCTTCCAGCTGGTACACCTTCTGTCAAGGAGGTTTCTTTTTATCATGACTGGAAACTCACGAAACCTGTTACTACTCCTGTTTCCGTTGGGGAAACGGTGTTCATACACCTTACGTTCTCTGAACCTATGCAACATGTTGTTTCAGATGGTAAGGAAGCTCGTCCCATACTTTATTACAAACGTGCTGGGAAAGGAGAAGAACTCGTACGTTTCAAGATGGCTGCTCATGGTGCTGGTGGAGAAGACTTCGTCTCTGGTGATGCTAAACCGTACCAGAGTGGTACTGATGACTATCTCTGTAAATATACTGTTGTCCCTGAAGATGCAGGTAGCAGTGTCGCTGTTATGGTCGGTAGATGGAGTATAGACCTTCAAGGCACTCTTCTCTCTGCTTTCTATCGGCATGGTGTGCCGTTGGAGGTTGCAAAACCAACACCCCTACACCCTATGCTTGTGGAGGAGCCGGTGCGGTACTATACGCCTCCTGGTAACTCTACTGTGGTAATAGGATACTACCTCCCACCATCAGCTTGGGTACATGACTTTCATATTCCCTACAAGAGACACACTCCACCGAGGAGTGGCTCTGGTGATTTTGTCGGACGTGTGTGTATGCCTGTTTCTGGTGTAGGTGCTGCTGCTTGGAAGCATGAGGGCTATGTCGCCCCTGTCTCTGGTGCTGTTGTTACCATCACCGATGGTGCACGAGCAGGAGAACAGGTGCTCACTGACGAAGGTGGCTACTTCCTCTTCAAGGATGCACCAGAAAACAGACTCTCCCTCCGTGTAGAACGAGCCTACCTTGAGCCAAAAGAAGTCATCGTCTATCGAGATAGACCAACAGAACTCCAAGAGATACCACCGAACAGAGTGTTTGAGTCGGTACAGCATAACCGTGCTACTCCAGACAATGCTCCTGGCACTGTCTTGGTAGGACTACGATGGCCCGATGCGGTACGCTTTGTCCTGGAGAATGAACTCCTGCCACATGATCTGCTATTGGTGCTTGGAACAAAATCACCCGGATGGTCGTCTGCAGCATACTCTCGACGCATGCACGTAAGACTTCACCCTGCACATGAGGAACGAGGGCGTATATCCTACGGCTATATATTCCATGAACTCGGACATGCACGACAGCACACTGACTCTATCTTGCATGGTATCAATGAAGTGCATACTGCTTACTGGACAGGCAAAACACCTGAAGCAAAATCCTACCAACGAGCGTGGGACAAAGACTTGCGAGAAGTACCACCAGACTTTCACGGGCTGTTTCTTATTGACGACCACGGACACTTTGATATTGCTCATGAAAACTCTGCTCAACTTTGTGCAGACTATTGGTGGATAGCTGCTGGACGCAGTCGCTTCCATGACGAAGATATGTTAGCAGGCCTCCGCAGACGTGCTCCCAACCGTATGCGATGGGTGGAAAACTATCTTAATACGAAATATGACTGATCTTTAACTCAAAACGACCAACATGTTACATGTTGGTCGTTTGAGAGGAAAACAACTATGAGTTCACGATTTCTATCAGATGACCAGATGACTTTGCTTTTGATTTTATTTCCCACGCTACTTTTTACGGTCAGCTGTGGTGTGGAAAATATGGATGACGGCGAAGAAAAAGTAGTATACGAGGGAGTGTCCCCGGATGCGGTCTATATCCTATCCATCTCTGAGGATCGCCCCGCGGAAATGCGGATCGGCTGGATGGAGAACGTTATCGATTGTGAGGATGCCACGGGTCGGGCTGCCCAACGGGATGGCAACACCATCGAGATCACGATAGACGTGTCTGACTGGAAGGGTGCTATCTGCCATGAACTGAGCCGCGAGGTATACGGCGAATTTACCGTAAAAAACTTGGAAGTCGGGGAATACATAATTAAAAGCGGCGACCGTGAATACCGTGAATTCGGAAGGTTGCGTATTGAACCGGAAACAGCCTATAGCTTTGTAGACTTTGGTATACCCCTTATTAAGGCAGTCCCTCTTGATGATGAAGAACACATAGGCGACACTTACCATATTACAGTTTCTGCAGTTTTTTCCGGGTTGTCCAATCGTGAACCTATCATTAAAACGACCATAGCACGCGTGCGAGATGTTATCAACATTGAAGCATGGCAAGTGGTTCCAAAAACAGGAGGTCTTGCAGTGGATTATAGATATTACCTAAATCAAATAGACATAGACCTTGGCACATTCTCTGCCGGATCCTATACCCTAATTATCAACGACTATGAACACCCGTTTGAAGTGCCGCCGATGTCTGACTAATGCATGTCAAATTCGCGATCTGACCGATTTTTAAGGATGCGTAAGGCCTATATACAGTAAAACCAACAATTAATCAGACACTTTTCCTTTAACAGAAGACTGTTCGTAGGGGCGAGGTTCCCTCGCCCGTCTGTCAAAGTGTGTCTCATTATTTTTATACGATTGGTTGATCCGATTAGAGGGCTATAAACGCATCAAAATGAGTTGGCATATTTTCACAGAAAGTGGTATAATGTTCTCAGTCTGGTAACGTAATGCTATCACCACAAACAGGAAGGTCAAATAATGGAACATCAAGTCACCCTCAATATTCCTGATGCCATGTATCAACGCGCTCGCCAAATTGCAAAAACGCAAGGGGTTAAATTAGAAAATGTCCTCGTTGATGTATTGCGTGCGTATTGGACTTCTGTCAAGGATCCTTTGACTGAGGCAGAGAAACTGGCAACTATTGCCCCAAGTATAGAATCAACAGATTGGTGGGATGTCGAAGGCGATAAGGAGTGGGACACATGGACCCCCTAAAGTCCGCAGATGTGATTATTGCCGATTTCCCAGGAGTTACATGCCTCCGCAAAGCAATAGCGGTGTGAGTGCTTTAAGATTCGATACTTTCTATTCGACAGAATTTTTACACCCCCCTTTACATTTTTCCCGTAAACATGCTATACTTTATCAAACATTCCTGTAAAGTAAGGAGACATTTTGACGTGATAAAAATATCCTATAAGTTACGAAATAACATTACAATCCAGGCATTATACCTATGCCTTTTCATCAGTGGACTCATGCTGGTCGGGAACCCGAACCTTGAGGCAAAAGGACATGAAAAATTTAAAGTCGCCATGCTACTTCCGGGTTCAATCAGCGATGCTGGGTGGAACGCTTTAGCGTATGAAGGACTCAAAGCGATTGAAAAACAACTCGGTGCAGAAATCAGCCACGCCGAGACCCGAACCCCAACAGACCAGGAAGAACAATTCCGTGCGTATGCCCTCGACGGTTACAACATCGTCTTCGGACACGGATACGAGTTCCAAGACCCCGCAAAAGCCGTCGCCCCTGATTTTCCTGAGACGATTTTCATTACCTCGTCGGGGGGCACAATCACCGACAACATCTCACCCGCCAATTTCCGTGTTGAACAGGCAGCTTATCTATTAGGGGTGATCGCAGGCATGATGACCAACACAAATAAACTCGGTGTCATGGGTGGACAGAACATCCCCTCTGTCAATAGCACGTTTATGGCGTTTGAAGGCGGTGCGAAAAGTGTGAATCCCAAAGCGGAGGTATCTCGGGTATATGTTGGGAACTGGGAGGACATCGGCAAAGGGAAGGAACTCTCACTCGCCCAGATTAATGAAGGCGTTGACTTCCTTTTCCCGAATGCAGATGCAGCAGGACTCGGTGCTTATGAAGCCGCTGAAGCTGCCCAAAAAGACGGAAAAATTGTTTACGCCTTCGGCGCGAACCGAGACAAAAGCGATATTTCTCCAGAAGTCGTCATTGCAAATGCTGTGATTACGCCCAATGCGTTTGTGCAGATTGCCAAGATCATTAAGGAAGGCGAGTTTAAGCCCCAGATTTATACGTTCAACATGCTCACGGACGAGGCGATCACCCTTACCTATAATCCTGCATTGAAGGATAAGGTGCCGATGGCGGTGCAAAAAGCCGTTGAGGACGCGAAAGCTAAAATCCTTGCAGGCGAGTTGAAGGTGCCGCAAATCGATTTCAGTGAAACGGAATAACCCGTCCTGTGTAGTGTTCTTATACCATTTCTGATTGAAAATGCTTCAATAGATGAGATCTTTGTAGCATAGGCTGTTAGCCTGTGCAGTCTTTGAGGCGATCTGTCAATGCAATATAATCTCTTAGAAATGGTATTATATCCTCCAGCTTGAGGTTTTGCGCGATGAAACATAAAATGGAAATTGATGGTGTCGAAGTTGCGTTTTCTGAGGGTGAAACGATCCTTGAGGTGGCACAGTGCCATCAGACAGAGATTCCAACGCTCTGCTATGACCCACGGCTTGAGCCTTTCGGTGGGTGTCGCCTGTGTATCGTCGAATTAGAAGGGGCGCGAAATCCGGTGGCATCTTGCACGACAGAAGCGACACCGGGGATGGTCGTCCGAACAGCAACGGATACAATAGAGGCGTATCGGAAGACGCTGCTCGAAATGGTGATTAGCGAGAATCGCGAAGTCGATGTGTCTCCACTGCGCGGTTATGCATCTGGCGAACTCACAGACCTTCGGGACAGATACGGACTTAACGACACACGTATCACAGGCGCGACATCTGGCATCAGCAAAACCGATGAAAACCCGTTCATTCTTAGAGATTACGAACTCTGCATCTCCTGCTATCGGTGCGTCCGCGTCTGTGCTGAACAGGAAGGCGATCACGCCATCAACGTTATGAATCGCGGCTTCCATACACAGATTACGACTGAATTTGATGGACTGCTCAAGGATTCTGCTTGCACTTTCTGTGGACAGTGTATCCAGACCTGTCCGACTGGCGCGCTCGGCGACAAGAAGGCGCTACGGCATGCGGCATCGGAATTACAAATCCCGTCTACCGAACCCGATATCGAGAAAACACGCACTATCTGTCCCTACTGTGGGGTCGGCTGTTCTGTCGATATACTGACGAAAAACGAAAAAATTGTCGGTATCCATCCCGCAATGGACGGACCCGCCAATGAAGGGGCGCTCTGTGTTAAGGGTCAATTCGCTTACGACTTTGTGCAGCATTCCGATCGACTGACAACCCCACTCGTCCGTGGTGACGATGGAGAACTCCACGAAGCTACATGGGAAGCGGCACTTGACAGAGCCGCTGAGGGATACCGGAAAGTCCACGCTGAACACGGTAGGCATAGCATTTATGGGATCGCCTCTGGACGCGCACCGAGTGAAGCGGCGTATCTCATGCAGAAATTTATCCGGGCTGGGTTCGGGACGAATTACATCGACAACTGTAGCCGTGCCTGACACGCCCCAACCGTTGCCGGTCTGGCAGCGACAATCGGACGGGGCGCGATGTCGAATCCACTCGTGGATATGCAGAAGCCGGATGTAATTTTCTGTATCGGCACGAATATGACGGAGTGCCACCCTGTTGCAGCAACGGGGTTGAAAAAGGCGGTCGCCCGCGGTGCGAAACTCATCGTCGCGGATCCGAGACGCATCGGGTTAGCGGAGATGTCGGACCTCTATCTGCCGCTCCGTGTCGGTTCAGACACCGCACTGCTTCTCGGAATGGCGCACGTGATTGCCCGTGAAGGTTTGATCGACGAAACGTTCGTCAAAGACCGGACCACAGGGTTTGATGACTTCTTTGAGCATATCAGCCAATGGACCCCGGAATGGGCGGAATCGATCACAGAGGTGCCAGCGAAGGATATTGAGACAGCAGCGCTGTGGTATGGCACAGCGAACAGGGGGGCCATCTACTATACATTAGGAATCACGGAGCATATCTGTGGCGTTGAGAACGTGCAAAGTCTCTGTAATCTCGCTCTGATGACCGGCAATATCGGACGTGAAGGGACAGGTATTAACCCGATGCGGGGTCAAAATAACATTCAAGGCGCGGGAGACAGCGGTGCGTTGCCAAACAACTATCCCGGTTTCCAAGCCGTCACCGACCCAGAATATCAGGCGAAGTTTGAAGCAGCTTACGGTAAAGCAGTTGACTTGGAGAAAGGCATCACCAAAGTTACCGCCTTAGAACTCTGTGGCGATAGCATCCATGCCATGCTGATTGATGGCGAGAATACGTTGCTCTCCGATCCCGATCGGGAACACTGTGAACACGCGCTCCGCGCATTGGAGCATCTCGTTGTCATTGACATCTTCCTCACCGAAACGGCGGAACTCGCCGATGTCGTGCTGCCAGCAACCGCATGGGGGGAAACGGACGGAATCTGCACGAACACAGAACGTCGCGTCCAGCGTCTCCGTGCTGCAGTGCCGCCACCCGGCGACGCGAAACCCGATTGGTGGATTATATCTCAAATTGCGCAACGTCTCGGCTTTAAGGGCTTCGATTATAATACGCCAGAACCGATTTTCAATGAGCTCTGCGAACTTTCACCGATTTATGCAGGATTGGATTGGGAACGTGTCGACAAAGGTGCCACCGACATCTTTAACAACCAGTGGCCCGTGCCGCACAAAGCGCATCCTGGCACACCGAGATTGCACGAAGAAACGTTCGTGAACGGACGCGGTATCTTTTCCAATGTGCATTACCGAGATCCCGCTGAAACGATTAGCGATGATTTCCCGGTATGGCTCACAACGGGGAGACGCTTGCAATCCTATCACACGCGCACGCAGACCGGCAGATCCGAGGGAATTGAGTACCTGCTGTCGGAAGAATCGCTGGAAGTGAACCCGACTGACATTGAGGAATGGAACCTCACAGATGGGGAATGGTGTAAAATGAGCAGTGCCCGTGGGAGTATCACTATCAAAGTGAAATCGACAAACCGTTCTCCGCGCGGCACAGTCTTTGCGAGTTTCAGCTTCGCGGATGTCCCCGTCAACCTATTGACAGGTTCTGGTTACGACCCAATTACGCACACCGCTGAATTGAAGGTGTGTCCGGTCCGGTTGGAGCCGCTTTAATAGGGGCACACAAGAAGCATGGGAGCCTATCTATGAAAACACAGAAGTATATTTATTGGCAAGATGAAACAGGGTTTATCGGGTATTTGGAGGCGCATCCCGATTATTGGACGCAAGGTGAAACCATAGAAGCCTTAGAGGAAAACCTTCTTGACATTTACGATGTGTTAACAAATCATATTCTTAAAATGCGTAGGGATTAAAGGAGATTCTATGAGTTGGAAATCACGCTGGTCAGAAGAGCATCCGGATGCTGCGGCTTTAAAACAACAGTTAACATCTGAAGGCTTTGATGCATATCAATGGACAGGCCGGCCCGGTGGTGCCTATCTCGATTATATTCACACGCAAGATGAAGTCGTCTGTGTATTATCCGGTACGGCTGATGTGAAAGTTGCCGATGAACAGGGAACCGTCGAACCAGGCGACAGGATGGATGTTCCCGCGAACACCTATCATTCAATCACTGTCACAGGTGGAGAGCCATTAGTTGTTCTAACAGGAATGCGAAAAAATTAAGACTTTTAATTTATGGTTCTCTGCCCCGCTCTCCATTTCATGACGAGCGGATTTCTGGTGAAGTCGCAACTGAGATAAGAATATGTACGGAAACCTATCATCAAAAACCAAGCCTGTAGCGTAGTGGAAGGCGGCTCGAACACGAAAACTGTTCGGACCTGAGACACCGTTACTTATCCGCAAGGAAAATTAAAAATATGAATATTATTGTTAAAACGGGTGGGTTTGCCCAAGAGCAGACGGATGTCATTGCCCTCGGCATCTTGGAAAACCCAGATTTCTATAGCGCGCCGCTCCAAAACATAGAACAGGCACTCGGTGGGCGCATTCGTGAAGTGATGAATCTCGGCGACTTCACAGGTAAACACAAGACGACCAATTGGCTCTATACAAACGGCGCTATCACGGCACCGCGTGTGCTGTTGGTGGGGTTGGGTGAATATCACGATCTCACTGTCGAGAAGGTGCGTGAGGCAGCAGGGACTGCCGCAAAAGCGATCCGCGACAAAGGATTGCGTACCGCCGCAATTCCGATTCCCATCGAAGCGACGCCTGAAATGCTTCAAGCCGCCGCGGAGGCAAGCCTTCTCTCGCTCTATCAGTTCAACGAACACAAAACGGACACCGATGATGACGATAAACAAAAGAAACTTGAATCTATTACGTTTTTAGTTGACAACGATCAAATTAAGACAACCGTAGAAGATGCCGTGGCGCGCGGACAAACGATAGCCAACGGCACGCTCCTCGCACGAGACCTCAGTAACCAACCCGCGAACTATCTCACACCGATACAACTCGCTGAAAAGGCACAAACAGTCGCAGAAACAGCAGGGCTCAATTGTGAAATATTTGACAAAGCGACCCTTGAGGAGAAAGGATTTCGGACGCTCCTTGCTGTCGCACAGGGAAGTGTAGAAGAACCGCGATTCATCATTCTGGAATACACGCCGGACGGCGAAGGTCAAGACACTGTCGTGCTTGCTGGAAAAGGGATTACTTTTGACACGGGTGGGATCTCGCTCAAAAGTGGAAGTGGTATGCACGAAATGAAGCACGATATGTCGGGGGCGGCTGCAGTACTCGGTGCGATGCAGGCGATCGGTCATCTGAAGCCAAACGTCCGCGTCATCGGTGTGATTGCAGCGACTGAAAATATGCCGAGTGGGACTGCTGTGAAACCGGGCGATGTCGTTACTTCTTACGGTGGTAAAACGATTGAGATCCTCAACACCGATGCTGAGGGACGGTTGGTGTTGGCAGATGCACTTGGATGGGTGGCTCAGTATAATCCGAAGGGTGTTGTTGACTTAGCCACGCTCACGGGTGCCGTGATTACCTGTTTAGGACATATCGCGGCAGGAGCGATGACTACGGATCCCGAACTCATGGCGAAAGTGAACTCGGCAGCCGTGAAGACACACGAACGGGTCTGGGAATTGCCGCTTTGGGACGATTACGATGAAGGGGTTAAAAGCAAGGTCGCGGACGTGCAGAATATTGGTGACGGCACTGCTGGGACGATTGCGGGCGGTGCGTTCCTGAAAAAATTCGCGGAAGGTTATCCGTGGGTTCATCTCGATATCGCTGGCACTGCTTGGGGGATGAAGGGGTCCTCCTATATCCCTGAAGGCGCGTCCGGCTACGGCGTGCGGTTGCTGGTGCAACTGGTCGAGGATTGGTAGTTTAAGGGTTTTCAGTGGGGATTGCGCAGAAATCCCCACTGAAAACGATTTCTTATCCTTCGGATCGGATCTGGATTAACTTATTAACAGCGTGGATGTAAGCCCGCGCGCTCGCTTCGATGATGTCTGTGCTGGCACCGTGCCCCGTGATGATGTTTCCGTTGTCTTGGACCTTCAGCGAGACTTCACCGATAGCGTCTTCACCTTCAGTTACGGAACGGATCTGATAGTCGATGAGATTGAGTTGAATGTCAACGACTTGATTAATTGCCTTAAATGCCGCATCCACCGGTCCGTCCCCAGTTGAAGCTCTCTCGACCACACCATTTTCCGTCCGAACACCGACCGTCGTTGTCGGTGAGATTCTCGTTCCACTGACGATTTGGATATAATCCAACTCAAAAACAGCCGGGATCGAGCGAATCTCATCGCTCATGATCGCCTCAAGGTCGGCATCCTGCACGGCTTTCTTCTTATCAGCAACCCTCAGGAATCTTTCATAGACTTGGTCCAACTGATCCGCGTCCACTTCGTAGCCGAGTTCGCTGAGGCGGTGTCGGAGTGCATTGCGTCCCGAACGCGGGCTGAGAATCAGTTGACTCTCTTTCCATCCGATCTCTTTCGGATCAATGATTTCAAAGGTCACGCGCGATTTGATAATACCGTCCTGATGGATACCCGAACTGTGCGCGAATGCGTTCGCGCCGACGATCGCCTTGTTCGGTTGAACGGAAATACCCATCGTCCGACTCACACGTCGGCTGATCGGAACGATTTCCTTCGCGTTAATCTCAGTGTAATACGCTTTGAAGTAATCCCGTCGGGTTCGGATTGCCATGACGACCTCTTCGAGTGAGGTATTACCCGCACGTTCTCCGAGTCCGTTGATCGTGCACTCTACCTGCCGTGCCCCCTGCTCAACCGCTATAAGGCTGTTCGCGACTGCTAAACCGAGGTCGTTATGGCAGTGGACACTGATAATGGCATCGTTAACATTCGATACATTCTCCATGATGCCTTTAATCAGGTCCCCAAATTCTGTTGGCACTGTCCATCCGACGGTTTCCGGGATATTGACGACGGTTGCCCCCGCCGCGATGGTTGCTTCAACGACTTCATAAAGGAACGCTAATTCCGTGCGGCCCGCGTCCATCGGTGAGAATTCAACATTCGCGTCTGGGTGTCCTTCACACAAACTCTTCGCATAAGCGACTGCATCGGTTGCCATCCGAAGTGTATCTTCGGGGGTCGTCCGTGTGATACGTCCCATGTGAATCGGTGATGTTCCCACAAAAGTATGGATACGAGCACGTGGAGCGTCCTTAATAGCTTTCCATGCGGCAGTAATGTCCTTCTCCACAACACGTGAGAGGGCACAAATTTCCGGTCCTTCAACTTCGTTAGCTATCCGTTCGACGGCATCGAAATCTCCCGGTGACGAGATTGGGAATCCGGCTTCAATAATATCAACATTTAATTTGGCGAGGTGCTTGGCAATCTCCAGTTTTTCCGCAATACCGAGGGCAGCACCGGGGGTCTGTTCAGCATCGCGGAGTGTTGTATCGAAAATATAGACTTTCTGCGGGTTGTTTTGAAAATCGTCCAAGGCTCTATTCCTCCAAATTTCTTGACACAATTTACAAGTCTCTAAAGTTTGTTCTATAATGGATGGTGAATTGCGAAGGCAGTTTTCCAAGTCTGCCCTCACAATCGCACATTTTTTACCTTACATCTCACGCCCAACAGCGATAGCAATCGGTTTCAGCTCCTGCATCAGGGTCTCGAACTGATCTGGGAACAGTGATTGCGCGCCATCCCCTGTCATTGAATGATCTGGATCGTGATGGACTTCAAGTAACAATCCATCTGCTCCCGCTGCCACAGATGCCTTTGTCATATCACACACGAGACTTCGGATACCAGTGCCGTGGCTCGGGTCAACAATAATAGGCAGGTGGCTCAATTCGTGAATAACAGGCACAGCATTCAGATCAAGCGTGTTGCGGGTGTGCGTTTCAAAGGTTCGAATACCGCGCTCACAAAGAATGACATCGGGATTGCCTTCTGCGAGGATATACTCAGCGGCAAGGAGCCACTCCTCAATTGTCGCGGACATCCCACGCTTGAGGATGACAGGTTTCTGTGCGCGTCCGACTTCACGCAACAGATAGAAGTTTGTCATGTTTCGCGTGCCGAGTTGGAACATATCTGTATATTCACCGACGAGTTCGACTTCGTGGGGGGTCATGACCTCGGTGACAATGCCGAGTCCGGTTTCGGCTTTCGCTGCCTCCAGCATTTTGAGAGCCTCTTCACCGTAACCTTGGAAGCTATAGGGGCCCGTTCTGGGTTTAAAAGCACCCCCTCTAATGAAACTCGCGCCGGCGTGTCGGACCTGCCGGGCAATGGTTACGATCTGTTCCGTGCTTTCTACTGCACACGGACCGGCAATGACGGGGACCTGCCGTCCCCCGATTTTTGTGCCGTTGACGCCAATAACTGTCGGTTCATCCCGAAACTCACGGCTTGCCAATTTGAACGGTGCCGTAATTGGCATCGTTCGATCGACACCAGACATTGACTCTATCGGAATATCACCAAGCAATGTTTTATCTCCTATGACACCGATGACAGTGTGTCTTTCACCGACTGAGACTTGTGCCTTCAGTCCGGCATCTTCGATGCGTTTTACAACGGCATCGACATCCGCTTGTGTCGCATCGGTCTTGGTAACGATTACCATGCTTTTCAACTACCTCCGCCTTCTTCATAGTTTTCAGTTCTCAATTTTCAGTTAAGAGGTTTTCATTTAAAAATTTTCTCTTTAACTGACAACCGATAACTGATAGCCATTCTTTCGATAAAATAATTCTGTCTGTCGCAAATCAAACTCGATTAAAAAAAATACCCAACATTGAAATCTATTTCAACGCCGGGTGGTGATAATTGAATCCGTCAGTTTTTGTATTATGGGCATCGCCTACGAACCTTCACCACCTGTCGTTGCTGTACAAATATAAGTACAGATAAAGATACAGATACAATCCAAAAAAGCCTGCAAACACGCCACGGCTTGTAAACGGGGTAAAAAGAGACCATACGTAGCGGGAAGTGTTCCGTAAAGAGACTGGAGCCATCCGGACATGGGGTATCTGTACTGTGGTTGTATTCCGTTGAAGCGTTCGCATTATCAAGTTCCTAAAAATGAGGCAGTCAAAAGCCTCACCCTTAATGTTCTGTAAGCAAATTCCGCTATTAACGCGGATATTTTTATTATAACGTAAGACGTTATTTCTGGAAAAGTGTTTAAAATTTCGCAGGGAATAGCGTTTTGAAAAGGGACGCTATGATTTCCTGTAAAGCGATTAAACCTATTATATCTATTATATAATAACACACTTTTTTATGCAAGTCAAATTTCTTTTCGCAATAAGTAGTTTTGGGATTCCGAAAAAGTTGGGAAAAACCCCGTTGAACCCGCATAAATAAAGGGTTTTCGCTTGATTAAGTTCTTTGAAATATGCTATAATATGGGTAGTTAAGAAGGGGAGTTGGTAGCTCCCCTT
>JAJEDB010000029.1 GCA_022821725.1 Candidatus Poribacteria bacterium
ATACAGACCTTCAGGGTGGAAATGATTCAACACCCACGCTTGAGCTTGTTCTTCATCTATGAGAGTGTGTATTGGAAAATCCATACACAACACTCTAACATAACTCTAAAAAAAATAGCACATACTTTTCACATGAGCCAAAAGAATATGTGAAATTTGTAGCGCAAACTTTTAGTTTGTGGCATTCTGAAGGACGCTGATAACTGATAACCATCAAAGAGGAAAATTAAAAATATGAGACTTGGTGTTATGTCCGACAGCCACGACAACATTCCAAATGTCGAACGCGCTGTCGCACTCTTCAATGAAATCGGTGTAGACTTGGTCGTCCATGCAGGCGATTTCATCGCTCCGTTTGCTGTTGCGCCGTTAGCCGATCTAAACTGCCGCGTTGTCGGTGTATTTGGAAACAATGACGGCGAGCGTGTCGTTGTTGCACAACGGTTTGAGGAAATCGGTGAGATACATCCCAATCTTGCGAGTGTATCGCTCGGCGACAAAAAAATCGCCGTGATGCACTACCCTGAACTCGCCATCCCTATTGCCAAAAGTGGCGATTACGACATCGTCGTCTACGGACACACCCACCAGATAGACATCCAAAAGGGAGAAACGCTCCTCCTCAATCCCGGTGAGACTGGTGGTTGGACGACAGGAAAGGCAACGGTTGCCGTCGTCGATCTCGAAACGCTTGAGGCAACAATCCATGAACTGTAGGGCTCGGTTTGAAATAGAGCCTTACTCAACATACCCTAAATCCCGCAACCTGCCTTCCAGAATCTCCGTCTCTTCAGTCGTGGATTCTTGTGCCAATAGGTGCTGATAATTGGAGTTCATCAAAATCTCGTCGTAAGCATCCCGAAAACGGTCTGGATCCTCGCAGGCGAGATTCTCACCGCTCAGCACATGCCGATACACAAACGCACCCGTCTGCTCATCTTCCCGATAGAGATATTCACCATCCGTCAACGACCAGAGTCGCACGCCGTCCGAATATCTGCTAATTTCCTCGTTATCGACCGATGTCCGAGATGTCACGCGATGGTGCGGCATTTCTAAGTTATCCCGACTGAGGAACCCGATCCCGAAGAGACTATCCAGTTCGGACAATACTAAACGGTTTGCAGCAATGTCCGATGGCGATAGCAGGTCGCGTCCGTATCCGTGGTAGTCCACATCGATGCCCGCAAGGTTTGTGATCGTCGGGAACAGATCGATCGCTGAAATCGGGGGGTTCGGAAAATTGAGGTCTGACACACCGGGGATATGCGCCAACAGCGGCACGTGTAACACGTTCTGATTGAGTGTGCCGCCGTGATCGGTAATTTCCTCACAGATGCCTTCGCCGTGATCCCCGAAGATGAAAACCGCCCAATCCGAGAGCCGAAGTTGCTTCAGGATTTCAACTAACTTGAATTCGAGGATATGTGTCGCAGCGGCGTAATAAAACCGCAACGCCTCGTCTATCCTACCACGATCCACGAGCGATTTAAGACTCGGGGCACCCGGGATACCGCTCATACCGTAACCGCCGTGTGTATACCAGAAGTGCAGAAAACAGAATTGCGGCACGTCCGAAGGCTGCTGGATCTGCTCGACAAGGTCTTCAAGCGAACCGAGATGTTGCGCGTTCACGTTCGGATCAACCGACGTAATGAACGGCTCAAAATCAAGGAAACGGAACACTTCCGGACGCTCGGAGCGTCCTGTGATATGATAGCCTGCGTCATTGAATATCTGGAACAGATTCGGGATACCCTCGAACATCTTAAGGTAGGTTTGTCCGTAGACCCCGTGTTCAAACGGATAAAGCCCGGTAAAATAGGAGGTATGCGAGGGACGCGTCGCCGGTGCTGGCACGAAAAACTTTTCAGCGAGCGAGAAATCCTGCGTCAACAGGTCGAACTTCGGCGTGTTGAGAAGTGGATTGGTTCGACTGAGCGCGTCATACCGCCAGCAATCAATTGAGATGAGTAGGAATTTATTGACCATGTTGGTTTCCATCCTCTATAGTTATCGGTTTGCCTTGCAGTGAGAGTTAATGTTTTGTGGCAGCTACAGACACAGCAACTGCCTTGAAACTTCTTAACTGAAAACTGAAAGGTTTTTCGCAGAAAAACCGAACTGAAAACCGACAACTCCTTACTAATCCATGAGACGGGTGTTATATTGCCGCTCGGTATGCTGGTACCCACCGAACAGGTCGGGTTGAAAAGGCGTTGGTGTGTAGATATAGACAGCGTCGCTATACGGATCGTAGAGGATAACCTCTTCGCGTGCATCACCACAGACATCCGCAGGAAAACAGTGATACCATCCCATTTTGCCGCCAGTAGAAGGCGGCAGTTCAGGGAACGTCACCACCTTATCGCCTGCACTATCATAAAGCGCAGCGGGACTATAAATCAATTCACAGCTTTCCGACCCGTGCCAGCGGATAATTTCCAAGCCTGTGTTGTTCGGCGTTTCATCGACGTTAAACCTATTTTTAATTTGCCCGTTGTTGTCTACTATCATCAGGTCGGTGTGATGTCCGTTATATCGGATAACCAAGGCGTTTTCAGACGCGTCTGGCAGTAATTTGCCACATCGGATCTCTTGTCCGTGTGGCACACTGTCAAAGCCGAGTGAGAGAATCGGAGTGCCCTCCGAGTCAACCACCTGTCCACCCCCGGAGAGGATCGCTCGGTTCGTGCCGTTCCATTCGGAAACTAAAACCGAGTCCATATTGTCGCCAAAAAAGTGATTCCAGAGGACTGTGCCATCCGCAGCGAGCCCGAAATTGCCACCGTTGACTTCGTCGAGTCCATCGCCATTGAAGTCGCCGACTGCCGGGATATATGCGGAGTGCTTCGGATAACGGAACCATTCATCGGTATACTGCCAGAGCAGTTCCAATTTATGGTTGAAAGCGAGCAGGTTCACACCGACTTTCACAACGAAATCTTGAGGTTGCGCATTTCCGCAGAGGTTGGCAATCATCAATCGTTGATGGACGTAGTTGGAGATATGGCGTTCGCCTTCGGCGTAAGCATTGCACTGGCGCAACGCATCCGGCGCGGCGGTCCGTTTGACAGCACCCGTCGCGCCGTCTAAAATCATAAGGCGAATCCCCGATAAATTCCATTTACTCACTTCTGCGGCATCCGTATCTACCCAGAAGCAGATAACCTCTGCCTGTCCATCGGCGTCTATATCGTGAATAGCGACAGGACCCGGGCGATCGGGTGAGAGTGTCGTTAGCATGGTATCCTGCGCATCCGCGTCCCTGATTTCGAGGTGTTTGTCACCGAGGGACCAAAGGGGTTCACCTTCCAGTGTGAACGCACCGAGGAAACACGGATGAATCCCACCGAGCGATTTGTACACAAGAAAATCGACCGTTCCATTACCCGTCAGATCGCCGATTCGAATATCGCCACCCCAAGTGCTTCCCGATGTTTCATTCAGGAATGCGTCTGGAAGTGCGACCCGTTTATAAAGGTGTGCTGATTGTGGTGTACCCATCTTTTTTGATTCGCGAGCCCTAAGCCCGTAATGTAATGGAGGGCGACTCTATAGAGAAAATCTTCAATGCCCAGTCCACTTCACTTAACCGCAAGGAAAATTAAGAGAATGCTTTGAAAACCCCAACATAGAGCGCGAGGACTTTCTCTGGGTCGGGACCTGTGTAAGCACATTCATTGGATATGTAGCCTGAAAAACCGATACGATCGAGCCATTGGAACATCTGCCGGTAAAGATCGAACGTCTCTGGCTCTTCCACCCGGTGTGTATGCACCGCAGTAATGTGTGGACCTACACGCGAAAAGAGCGGATCAATACTTCCCGCATCGCAACCGATGAATTGTGAATTGAAAACGAAGCCGACGTTCGGAAGATTCACACCTTCGATGACTTCCATTGCCGAATCTGGGTCTGTGAATGAGCCGTGCATCTCAATGGAGACAGTAATATCTTTTTCAGCGGCGTAAGCACCGAGTGCCTTCAGTCCATCCGTGACGTAACCGACAACGGCATCACGGTTCTCCTCGGTGTATCGGTCGCCGAGCACTCGGACATGGTCACACGCCATAAATTCCGCCATGTCAATCACGCGTGTAACGCGGCGAACGGTTTCTTCACGATCCGCAGCGTTTTCGGAGTGAAAATTTTGGCAACTCGTGAGTGAGGAGATAACAACGTCACTTGCATCGACCTCTGCTTTGAGTCCGTCCCACGCCGCTCTTGGCGTATCCCACTCAAATCCGTGTTTCTGCTCGTAATCCATCAACAATTCGACACCCTGATAACCGGTTGCGGCAGCGGTGTCAAGTATGCGTCCGAGTTCCCACTCTTGGCAGGTTTGATAAGTATTCAATGACCATCTCATATTTTTAATGTTCCTTGCGGTTAAATGACGTGAAATTAGTATTTGAACTGCCTTTCTGTTTTAATAAACCATTGCGCCGCCAGCTACAGGTACCGATATACCTGTTAGAAAGTTTGATTGTTCTGACGCTAAAAAAGATACCGTATTCGCAACGTCTGTTCGGGTTGCCAGTCTGCCGAGTGGAACTAAACCTGATCTGTTCTGTATGAGTTGCTCATACGTATCTTTGAATTGTTCCTTATTCTCAGTGAGCGCATTCACAAGTTCGGTAACACGTTCTGTATCCACTAAACTTGGGCAGACAGCATTTACGTTTATCTGATAAGGCGCAAGTTCAAGGGCAAGTGCTTGTGTGAGTCCTATAATAGCAAACTTTGAAGCACTATACGCGGCGTATCTGGGCATCGCTTCTTTTCCCACGACAGAAGATATATTTATTATTTTACCGTGTATTTTTCCTTTTATAAAATGGCGAGCGACAGCTTGTGAGCAAAGAAATGTGCCTTTCGCATTTACTTTGATGACTCTATCCCATTCTTTTTCATCTAAGTCAACAGCAAGAACTCGGTCTTTGCCCGGTTTAGATCCAGCATTATTAACAAGTATATCTATTCTACCGAGCTTAAATACTATTTCTTCTATCATGGCAGCGACTTTATCTGGGTTCGTAATATCTGCTACACATCCGAAGGAGCGTTTACCGAGTGATTTTATTTCATTAACGACATCTGGTAACCCTCGCCATTCAGATTTATCTAAGTTATACGGTTTTTCGACAACATCATTAACGACGACATCAGCACCCTCTTTTGCTAACCTAACCGCAATAGTGCGTCCTAAACCAAACTCGCCCGCAGCCCCTGTGACTAAGGCAATCTTTCCATTTAGATGACTCATATACGATCTCCAGTAAGTCTTAAAAATTAAGATGTTATAGGACTTACGCATTTCCTCTTAAAGTCCCCCTGATAAGGGGGATTTAGGGGGTTAAATTACTGAAATGCTCTCACTGTGAGGCATTTTTCGGTGAAATATATTGCTTTTTCGCGCACTTTGCGTAAGTCCTGATGTTACTTGTCCCGCACACAACGAAAACCGTAACTGTAGAACGTGAACCAAGGCAAAACGCCGTCGCGGCAGCCGACGCCCACGAAGTTGGCTGCATTGATCCATGTGCCACCCCGCAAGACGCGAGGCTCCAGCCGATTCGCTTCTGTAAAGGTATCCATTAACCAGTCCACACTGTTCGCACCCGACAGCGGATTACGCGCAACTCCGTCTCGCGGAAATGTAGAATAGAAATCTGCTGTATACGCATCCAAACACCATTCCGACACATTACCCGCCATATCATATAACTTGTAGCCATTCTTAGGATGTTTTCTCACGGGTGTGGTATCCCCAAGATTCTGCCCATAGTTCGCATCTTGGGGGGTGATTGTATTCCCATTCGGATACTTTTTACCCACCAAACCACCCCGGGCCGCGTATTCCCATTCCGCCTCCGTTGGTAGACGCTTCCCTGACCACTCGGCGTAAGCCATCGCCGCATACCAACTCACGTATACCACCGGATGGTTGCCTCTCCCACTTGGATAGTTATTTCCATTCCAATGTTTGAGGTAATTTGCATTAACAAATTCTGGATGAACGCGACCCTTTTGCCACTGTGGATTTTCAAGCAAGAATGCTTTATATTGCGTGTTGGTAACTTCAGTTTCATCCATATAGAAACCGTCAACATACACAGTATGTACCGGCTGTGCGTCTTTGCCTACTTGAGGATCGTTGCTCCCCATCTGAAACTCGCCTGTGGGGATGAGAACCATCCCTTTCGGGGGCGGAACATTAGAAGCATCGGTGTCATCAACCTTATCGGTAGGCACGGGCGCGTCATCTGCCCACGTGAGGATTGAGACCTCCATACCGCTAAGGGGAATAGTGAAAAAACAGAAGGATGCAAAAATGAAAAAATGAATATGGGTTTTCACAAAAAAATCGCCTATAGGATTTACACAGAATACTTGTCTTAATTTTCTAATTTCTGCTGATCGCTGATCGCTACTGTTGTATTGGAATCGGAAACCAGAGCCCCCCAGTTTTCGTCGTTAGTGCTCTATGCGTCGTGTGATTAATGCCGATGACATCTATGATAATATCGTTCTGAAAACAGTGTGCTAACACTTCTGGTAACTTATAAGACCCTTTGCTCGGTTCATCGGTAACAAGAATAAATCGGCGGTTCACCCCTTCTCGGAAATTGACACGGCGGATCGTTTTGATAATCGCATTGTGTGCCCGCTCATCACCAGCGGCGGCGACAACGTGTGAGGTTAACAACCGTTTGTATTTCTCGCTGTCTCGCGTTTGTGGATGGATAATCGTATCACCTTCAAGATACCTGAAAATAACGATACCGACGGTGAAATCAACGCCTTTCTCTTCAAACACCGTTACCATCCGATTGAGCTGTCTGCCGACTGCACGGATATTATCTATCATGCTGCCACTAATGTCAAGCAGAAAAACGAGGTCAACAGCGGTTTCGGTTTTACTGTCAGCGACGCTCTCCGCGATACCTTCTAAGGCTTCCCCCATCCGTGCATCTCTGTCAATCGGTTGAGCAGGACCCTTATGATCCGTTGTGCTTTTTATTTCGGATTCTCCCTGAGCGGTTTTGGAATTGGGCGCGAGTGTAGGTGCTTGGGTCTGTGTGGTCGCAATCGTTTTCCACGCAAGCGTTTCTGGGGTCTGCTCGCGCAGGGATGTCTCAGCCATCGGTAACCGAGCGTCTGTCCTCAGCACGGGAATAGATGCCCTCGAAGCCATGGGTGGCGCCGAATGCACCGGTTTGGCAACGTTTTGGTTAAGAGCGGGTGAGGTTTTAGAACGCGTAGGCGTTGACCGCCGCGTAGCCGGCATAGAACGTTTGCGAGTACTGTTCACATGAAAACGTTGGAGAGATGTCACGGCAATGGCTTCTGAGGTAAGCGGTTCCGAAGGTTGCATCGGTCGATACCACTGGATATAACCGAGACCGATAATTCCTATCGCAATGGCATGTAGAACCAGCGAAAATAGAAAGGCACGCCGGGTTTTTCTACGCTTCTGTTGAAGTTTATCTGAATAGGTGTCGAGTAGCATCATACGCCGTTTCCTGTAAGGGCTGGGAATGTAATACAAGGAATGGATTCAGTCTATTCCCAGACTGAATCCCCCAGTGCCTACGCTTCCCTAAAAAATTGAGATCGTTCCCTGATTCCCATCAACTTGGAGCGTCTGTCCCTCAGTAATGCGGCGCGTTGCGTTCGGGATGTTTGCCACAGCAGGCACGCCGTATTCTCTGGCAACGACTGCCCCGTGTGAAAGTATCCCACCGCGTTCCATCACCAGTCCCGCTGCATGCAGGAAAAGCGGTGTCCATGCCGGATCGGTTGAGGGGCACACCAGAATATAATTCCTGTCGGATGGGCGGACATCTGTCGGTGTCAGCAGCACACGTGCCTGTCCTGTCGCGATGCCTGCTGAAACCCCCACTCCCGTAAGTGTATCAATCGTTTCGAGGGGTGTCGCGGTGCCGATCTGATCCAATGCGTCACTGAAGATAACGTCTGGGACCTCAATTTGTAACATCAATTCACGCTTTGTCCTGCGTGCGGTGATAACGTCACTAAATACCTCACCGTCTATGAGTCGTCGTAATTCATCCGGCACGAGATAGAAGATGCCCCCACTGAGTTGATAGCGACGATCCAATTCAAGCAGCGCACGGCGAATCTGTTCATAACCGAGCATGAGATAAAATTTCGCTGTCTCTCTGAAAGGCATGTAACGCCTCGTAAAATCGAGTTCACGCGTAACCTGCTTTCTTAAACCGGTTCTGTTTTCGAGGTGTGCGGCGAGTTCCTTTTCTGCGGATTCACGTTGTTCTCTCTGTGGTTTTGGACCGTCATCCATAGAAAAGGTGGCTTCTGTGGGAGGGGTTTGTAACCCCGATTTCTCGAAAGCGTCATCCATAGAAAAGGTGGCTTCTGTGGGAGGGGTTTGTAACCCCGATTTCTCGAAAGCATTATCCATAGAAAAGGTGGCTTCTGTGGGAGGGGTTTGTAACCCCGATTTCTCGAAAGCGTCATCCATAGAAAAGGTGGCTTCTGTGGGAGGGGTTTGTAACCCCGATTTCTCGAAAGCGTCAATTATCTGTTCAAGATAGGTCGTATCTTCGCGCCAGCGGGGTTGTGCTAATTCAAACTCATCGACGGCGCGATGCCCGTAATCTTTTAGGAAGTCTGTAAGGGTCAAGTCTCCCGTTGCCACTTCCGACAATTTCGACGCAAGCCGCGGGTGGGAAGCCTGCGGGACAACAGTTTCATCTGTGGGATTGTCAGAAGTCCCACTCATAAGCCTGTTCACAAGGATTTTCGTTTCTGTTTCATTCACGCATTTCTGAAGAGCCACCTCTAACCGTTGCAGTGAAAACCCAGCGAGGAGTGTAGCGGTGAGGGCTTTCGGTGCGAAATCGTCCAATGTTTTGGCACGCCATTCTTCAAACTTGGACACTAATTCGGCGTCCATTAAGTCTGAATACGAAATGTTTCGTTCTGCTTCCACTTCCTTTTGAAATGCTGGAAATACCTCTTCTATTAGCAAGCGGGCGAAGTCAGAGCGGCACTGACGTAGACGCATCTCTGCTCTGCTCATACGAATGATATGGAGCGGCAGTTTCACCCAGAATGAAGTGGTACTCCGCGTAATATCAGTTTGTGCCTGCGCATACATCGCTTCTTGTGGATTTCGCTTCAAGGCGTTGAAATCGTGCGCAAATGGAAAGCCGTCGAAGTGGAGTTCCGCCTCACGGTTCAAATTAACGTAAATCCGCCCACAAATCAGATCAAGAATCCCTTCAGTGTTGACCCGTTCGCTTGGATAAAACCCCAAGCCTCGATACGCTTTGCCTAACCCACCCGCACCCGACATGAATTTCTTCATAATTTCCCACGTCATCGGGAGTGGCGCGGGTAGCACCTCCGCAAGATTATGATGACACCAAACCGTCCCCTGTTCTTCGGCACGTGCCTCTAATATCTGGATTTCCTCCTGACGGACTTTCCCAACGGCTGCTGCATCGACTTCAGAGGATCGCGAGCACAGCACGCTCCTACGAGGTGTGATAGATGTGGGGGATGTGGTAATGTGGCGCGACTGCAACAGCACGAACTGCCCATCTGTGAGTGCCCATTCGATATCCATCGGGTGTCTATAGTGGGTTTCAACCCGCATGCCGAGGTGCGTGAGTTCCTTCAGTTGGGTGTCTGTGAGACTCGGAACATCCTGCTGTGCAGAGGGAACCGCACTCACACCAGTAGCCGTTACCATTTCGTTCTTCGTAGCGATGCTTCTTTCCAAAACTTCGCCTGTATCCCTTGATACGTGAAAACTATCAGGCGTGATCGCACCAGAGACAACCGACTCACCCAATCCCCAATTCGATTCAATGGTAGCGGCATTCGCATTAAACGGCGCAACAGTAAACAGTACGCCGGAAACATCTGCCTCACACATCTCTTGAATGACCACTGCCATTGCCAACCCTTCATCGGTAATCTTCTGCGTTTGCCGATAAGCAATGGCTCGTTCTGACCAGAGCGATGCCCAACACGCTTTGAGGGCATCTAAAAGTTCATCCGGGGTTACATTCAAAAACGTATCTTGCTGTCCTGCAAAACTCGCTTCTGCCAGATCCTCTGCTGTGGCACTGGAACGCACGGCAAATGTAGCTGTCTGCAATTTTTCTCGCGCCGTCCGGATTTCCGTGACGAGTTCCGGTGATAGTTTGATGCCTTTAGTGCTGTTCTCATTCTGTTCCGATAGACCTTCAACGGATAGGCGATAGGCATCCGTGGTAACACAAAAACCGTTCGGCACTGGAAACCCAGCCCGTGTCAGTTTTCCGAGATTCAGCCCTTTTCCGCCGACACGAGGTAAGTCAGCATCGTCAATCTCTGAGAAATGTTTGATAAATTGCATGCGCTTAAATTGGTTTGTGAAGGATAGAAGCAAGTGACCATAGTATATCAGAATCTATCTACCGAATGCAAATGGGTTTAGGGGGCACTGGACAGAATTCCGTTTGACAAATCCCCAAAAATTCAGTAAACTGGAAAAAGATGTTTCAAAACGCAACCGAAATTCTCACTTTAATCGCTTCTACTGTTGTGCAGTGGTTCTTCTATCGGAAACGTTTGCCCAAGAACTTCGCACCCGAACGGATCCTCGTTATCAAACTTGATCATCTTGGCGATGTGCTGTTGGCGACACCGGTGTTTTCCAATCTCCATCGGGCGTATCCGAACGCTGAGCTGCATGCCCTTACCGGTGCCTGGAGTCGCGTGGTTTTAGAGAAACATTCGGATGTCAGTAAGGTTATAGAATACAATTCACCCGCTTTTTGCCGCACAGGGCAGCCGACATCCTTCAGAGGAACGTTTAAGCTCTACCGCGAGTTACGTCGCCAAAAATATGATCTGCTGGTCGAACTCCGTGGTGATTGGCGGACTGTTTGGTTCGCGTTCGGACGGCTTACACCGAAGCGGCTCAGTCGTGCAGCCCTACAAATTGCGAACAGATTGGGTTTTACGCAATTCAGTGGTACCCACGAGACGACGCGTAACCTCGATGTCTTAAAGCAAGCAGGCATCCCAACGCCCGTTCAAACCGCGATCTTCTCAGTAACAGCAGAAGATAAAAAATGGGCATCCGATTTCCTTGCCACGTATCGGATTGAGAGGCAACGTCCGTTGATTGCGATCCATCCTGGGTCCCCGATTCCGCTAAAAAGATGGTTGCTTGACCGATATGCCGAATTAGCAGATTGGCTGATTGCCCAAAAACGTGCACAAATTCTGTTTGTCGGCGTGGAGGATGAAATACCGATCATCACCGAAATTCAAGCGCTTATGCGAGGTGAATCAATCAATGTTGCTGGTAGAACGACACTGGCACAATTGGCATCAATTTTGCATACATGTAATGTGTTTATCGGCAACGATAGCGGTCCGATGCATCTCGCTGCTGGAGTTGGCACCCAGACAATCGGACTGTATGGGCCTGGAGATCCAACCCGTTTCGGTCCAACGGGTGAAAAGTGTCAAACGATTCGACGGAGGTCAGACTGCCCATGTGTGGGAACGACCTGCCGGTTCGGAAAAGCAGGGTGCATGTCTGAAATTCAGGTCACCGATGTAATTCAGACCCTTGAAACGGCTGCGTATTTAACCCTGAACAGCAAACACGCATCAGCGGTAACAAATTAACTTGACATATTTTTGTAAAGAAGTTATAATGTCTTAAACAACATCCGTGAAAAATCGTCTTATCCATTAAGCATTTGATTCTTGCCTTATGCACACTTAGAGAACTTAGAGAATTGGAAAGGCAATTTTGGGGATGTAATTGGACAACATTGGTTTGCAAGCGATGTGATGAATCTAAAGGAGGAATTTAGAAAAATGCAATCGAGATTAACGTGGCTCGTGCTTGTCCTTTTCGCAGTAGGCATCATGAGCGTCGGCATTGTCGGATGCGGTGGCGACACCGAAGAAGAATCCGCTGAAAAGCCGACAGAAAGTTCTTCATCCGCGAGTTCTGGTGAGGCAGTAGTTGCTGCGAAACCACCGATCGACTTCGCAGCAGAAAAAGCCGCAATTCAAGAGGTTTATAGTGCCTTCTACACAGCCTTTAACGACAACGATCTCAAAGCCATTGGGGAGACCTTCCGGACGAATGATGGCAAGGTTGCCTTCGGAACAATCTTTGCTGGAAATGAACCTGTGCCAATCGCCTTCGGCTGGAGAAATGTTGAAATCGCTATTGAAGGTTTATGGATCGGCATCGGAACAAAGGGATCCAAATGGGGTCGGGACGATGTGTTGAAGGATTTTTGGATTCGCTATAAAGGCAGCAAAATTGAAGCGAGTGCGATAGGCTACAATTGTTACAAAGGCTCGTTTCCTGGCGAAACGCACCTCTATCTGATGAAAGAGGAAAAGGATGGCTGGAAAATCCACGAGTTGGATAGCAGCACCGAAAACAACCTCGGCATCTTTGGCTTTCACAAAGGTAAACCCCGGCTGAAAGAGGCAGGTCGCTTCTTTACGACAGCTGCTGACAAGGTTGAATAAAACCAATTTTGGGGCACACGGTTGCTAAAGACTGCCCCTTTTTGTGCAGCACTGAAGAAGGCTGCCCCTTTTTGTGCAGCTTAACACACTTGATGCAGGGATTTATAGCCAATTCAATGCTTTCTGCATTGGCACGGAAATTGCATATATCTCTGCATCAACAACTTTTGTTTTTTCTTAGGATACGCAAATATCCCTTGGAGGTAATAACGAATGAGTGCAAAAAGAACCTCAGGTGCCTTGATGACTTCATTGGTACTTCACGCGGTCATAGCGTTCATTGCTGGCATTTATCTTGTCACGCAAACTGAACAGTTCAAAGATCTCGTGGGTGCTGAAGTGCTCCAACCCAAGGAGCCGCCGAAGCCTAAGGTCCGGAAACCTGTTGTGAAACCTGTTATTAAGCCGACGGTTCCAACGCAGAACACCGTTGTCGTCGAACAGGTGCAGGTACAACCCCGTGTAACGACTGCGTTTGTTGCTAAGTCGAATTTCCAACCGCAGACGGTCCTCGAATTTTCAAACCAAACCGTCAAAGTAGACGCCCCGATTAATCCGAATGTACCGAGAGTGGTTACTCCGAACGCACCCGTGCCGACAGTTGTAACACACGCCGATTTACCTGTTTCGGATGCACCCGGTGCCTTGGCGTTCTCCGCACCCGTCGCAACTGCCCCCTCCGCTGGACCGGCTAACATCGGTCGTGGTGTCGCAGGCAGCGTCGTGCAGGTGAAAGTCGCTTTTGAACGTCCACCCGGACTCGCAATGGTTGAAAACGTCGGTGCCGCACGCGATGCCCTCGGCGATGTCGTTGAAAACATCACCCTCGGTAACGTTGAAGTGCCACCCCTGGCAAGAGGCGAACCCGGTGGACGCGTTATCGGTAAAGGTAAGGACATCCGCGGAGTCTTCCGTTTCACACGGATCCGTCACAGTCTCTCTGACTGGTGGGCTGATGCTTCTTCCCTCAACGCATTGACAAAGTGGCTCAACGAACGGACGAAAATTAAAACTGACATGAACGTTGAAGGTGGCGCATTGAAACTTACCGATGCTAACCTCTTCAAAACACCCTTCGTCTTTATGACAGGACACGATCCGTCACTCACCCGTTCTCGTAACTTGCTCGGACGGCAGTATGGTGGTGGTAAAATGGATAGCCGTCTCACGGAGACTGAAGCCGCGGGTATGCGTCGCTATCTCGTTGAAAAAGGTGGATTCCTCGTCTTTGACGATTGCGGTGTGAACGCTCCTGCGCAGGCGATGATTCGTCTCTTCCTCGCACAGATGCGTTATGTCATGCCTGAGTATCAGATTGAACGTATTGCTAACGAGCACGAGATTTACGATAACTTCTATGAAATGGGTGGTCCCCCTGTCGGATACGACATTTTCTGGTGGGGTACACGTCCGCCGAAACGGAACTTCCTCGAAGGTATCTCCGTCGGTGAAAAGTTATCGGTTATCATGGTGCGCCGTGATTACATGTGCGCCATGGAGTCTGTCAGTCTCCCGACCCGTAGTGTCCACTATTCACCCGGTGTCTATCGTTTCATGACGAACGTTGTAGTGTATGCGTTGACGCACGGTCAGATTTCTGACTACTCCGGTTATGTGCCTGAAGATACATTAGCGAAACAGGAACTTCCGACAAGCGCGCCTGAAGCTGCGAAGGTCAGCGGTTTCGAGTAGAATCTTTGTATCGAAGCGTGGTTTTTAACCTCGCACTGTATTTGGACTATGTTTGGGCTGTTTAGTTATTCTCTAAGGACAACTGGACAGCCCTTACCTATTGCAACCCATATCGGCAGATGAAGCACTCCTGTCAGGTTAGGTGATAATTCCATGTTCCTGACACTCATTCGGCGAGAGTTGCTCGCCAACCTTATAACGTTTCGGTTCCTTGTTGCGATGGTTGTCACGCTGTCGTTGGTGGTTGCGAATACTGTTGTCCTGATTGCCGATTACGAACGCCGTCTGACAAGTTATGATACCGCGGTGACGGAACACCATCAGAGGTTTTTAAGAAGAACAAGTACCTATTCGCAGGTGGAAGGCGCAATCCGCGTAGACCGACCCCCCAATCCACTGAGCATTTTCAATGCGGGTTTAGATCGACGGCTCGGCAACTCTATCGCTATTGGGCATACCTTGGTCCCAACCCTTTGGGATACCCGATCACACAGTGCCGATAATCCTTTCCTCAACCTGTTTTCCAGTGTCGATTTAGTTCTGATTTTTCAGGTAATTCTCAGTCTGCTGGCACTGCTTTTCGCCCACGATGCAATCGCTGGAGAACGGGAAGCAGGCACGCTCCGCTTAATGCTGACAAACGCTGTCAGTCGTTCCGTTATTCTGTTGGCAAAGTACATCAGTGCACTGGCGTGTCTCACGCTTCCTGTCGTCATGAGTTTGCTACTCGCACTCATCTTATTTTCTGTATCTGGGTCGATTTCGCTGACGGGAGATGATTGGTTTCGGATTGGCGGTATTTTACTTACCTCAATCATCTATCTCTCCGCTTTTTATCTTATAGGATTGTTAATCTCGGCAAGCACACGCCGAACTGCGACTGCCCTGATGGTGTCAATGGTGATATGGAGCACCTTGGTCCTCATCTATCCAAGCCTCACCGTATTTACAGTCAATCGGTTTTGGCAGACCCCTTCTCAATTGGAGTCCTCTTATCATGAAATTGAGCAGATTTGGGAGAGTTTTGAAAGAGAACGGATGGATTTCTTAAGGAACGATGCAATTGAAGGGGAAGACTTGAACACCAATATACTTTATTCGGGAAGTTGGGAGGCTCCGCATATTTCAGATCCGACGACGCTCAGGTATTCTAAGGCGGAAATTCGCAGGCTTCGTATCAAGCCAGAGGCGGAACCCCTGATGCCTCATGTCAAAGCTTACTTTCAATTCTCAGAGCCGCGTCGCATTCGCGCAGCAGAAAGGACATGGCAGATTCGACAGAAGGCTTTAAATCATATCTACGTTCGCAAGGCAAATGTGGCAAAAAACTTGATGCGTTTCTCACCGGCGGCGATGTATGATTTCGCAACCGAGGCGTGGGCAGGAACGGATTTCCACGGTATTGAGAATTTTATCACGACAGTCCAGCGGTATCGGCAAACGATTATCGATTATTTCTATGATAAGAAGGCTTTTTCTTCCCGGAAATGGTTCTCCGTTGACCAAGGAGAAGTCGATTGGAGCGATTTACCACGGTTTTCTTATCGTCGAAGAGATATATGGAAGGGCATGCAGCACGCCAGCGGCGATATTGCGTGTTTACTACTCATCAACGTTGTACTGTTTATGACAACATTTTTAATCTTCGTACGGCAAGAAGTGTAGAATAGTTTGCCGTCGTCAGTTTTCAGCTTAACTGGCGGTTGATAGTTATTTGGACAATTCCCGTCATTTTACAGTCATATACTGAAGACTGATGGCTCATAAAACGATAACCTTTTAACTGATAGGACTTACGCATTGATGCGATAAATCGCATTACTACAAACATAAGGGGTATCCTTGAAAGGACGTCCGTTTCTCAAACGGAGTCTGGTTCGTAGTCGCGCAATTCATTGCGCCTTGCGTCAATCCTGAACTGATAACCGATAACCAACAACTAATAAAATGATCTGGCATATCACCAAACGTGAACTTTATGACCATCTGAATAGCCTACGATTTGCCTTTACAACGGTGTTGCTTATCGCACTGATGCTCGTCAACGCAATCGGGTATCTTGGCGAATACACAGCGCAATCCACAGAATATCAGAAAAAGATCTCAGCGTCTTTAGATAAAATGCGCTCAAACGCGGACAATCTGTATAACCTGTTTAGAGAAGGACCCGGCACGCTCTACAAAAAACCCTCTGCCCTCTCCTTTTGTGTGAACGGTGGTGAAGCATTTATACCCGAATCCGCTGAGGGCGTTAGAAGCAGTTTTGGCATAAGCAGCGATGATGGTTTATCAATCGAAGGAATATGGCAAATGGCATACCCGCAATCCAATCCAAACCTGTGGAACATCATGCCAGATTATACAAACACCGATTGGGGAGATATAATCTCCATAGTGCTGAGTTTAGTTGCGGTCCTATTCACCTTTGACGCGATCTCTTCGGAGCGAGAGCGCGGCACATTACGATTGACACTCTCCAATAGCATTTCACGTGGCACTGTACTCGTAAGCAAGTTCCTCGCCGCGTTGGTGACTATCAGTATCCTTTTTCTGATCGCCGCATTAATTAACCTCTTTCTCCTTTATACTTCAGGAAGCGTTCTATTAGGACCAAGCGAATGGGGACGATTGGGAGTCATTGTTCTCATCGCTTTTATTTATCTGTCAATTTTTATCACGCTGGGGCTGCTCATATCTTCCCGGGTCAGTAACTCCTCCACGAGCCTCACAATTCTTTTACTGATTTGGACTGTTTGGGTGGTCTTGCTCCCCTCTACGCTCGGAGCACTTACCAGTGGCTTACAACCGACAATGACCAGTGATGAATTCGGAGCCCATAGACAGGAAATGCACAATAATCTTGATGCGCAATACGACTTCCGCCGATATACTGACAATATTCCGTCACGACAGATTCCTGCAACAGAAGGAACGTTATTCTGGTCGAAATACGTCACCGAATATGCGAAACGCGAGGAAAAATTGAGTGAGGAACACTTGAATGCTCAGATCGCTCAGATTCAACTTGCGAGATCCATCACCCGTATATCTCCAGCATCGAGCGTGCGTTATGCTATCGAATCCATGGCTGGAACCGGTTTCACACGGCACGTCCAATTTTTAGGGCATGTTCGCCGATACGGTAATGAATTTAGAACGTTTCTCATTGAAACCGATCGTGCGGACCCAGAGAGTCCGCACGCAATCGGTCCTGAAGAGGGCACCTCACAAAAGCCCGTGCGCTTTGAATCAATCCCAAAATTTGAAGATCGCGTCAGCTTCAGTGGTGCCTATAACGCTGCAGTTACGGACATCCTGTTATTGCTCCTATTTTTTGCAGTATTGTTCGCAAGTGCGTATCTCGCATTCGTGCGCGTTGAAGTCTAAATTAAATTCTTTAGGACTTACGCAGTCTGCTTTTTTGAGCATCTAACTTTATAGTTTGTGTCGAAAGAACGTGTGTTTTTGCGAGAATTCCCATCTCAGAAAACGCGCTGTGGACAGGAACGCCAGAGTCCCCTCGCACAGCAGTATGACGTGCGCTCCATTCCGACGCGATGGCTTATTGATAGAGATGGTAAGCTGATTGCCCATGAAGCCACCCACAAGTTGATCTCCCCCAAAGGTAGAGAGTCAGATTTAGAACAACTCGTGGTATCGGCAATCGAAAACGGATAGCCAATCAAAAGGGTGGATTTCGTATTTCGAGTTATGTTATCATTAAGAAAATAAATACTCCACCTGTACTTAACAACATATGCAGATCACAACCAGAATTCCTGATGAAGCCCTTGTGGTTCGGGGCGGTAAAAACCAACCGCGAGATATTCAACGCGGGACTGGCACACATCCATCCGGAATCAGTGGTGTATCGGTGGAAAGTGCTGAAGATATGTCCGTTGCAGAATTAGCAAAAACTATTCCACATAAGCAAGTTGGCGCGACAACCGCTGCAGCGATCCGAAAAGCTGGCGGTGATGTTGTACGAACTACTGGACGGAGCCCTTATCATGCAACGCTGACGGGACTGACCCCCGAACAAGCTAGCAAACTCCTTACACCGACTGTTCCAAATCCTGGGAGGTAACGACAAAGATGAACAAACCAAGAGTTTTTGCGGATTTCCACAACGCCGATGCCGAAGGCAGGGTGCGGTTGAACTGCACCGGGACTACGGCGGATCTCGCACGTCAAAAAATCGTGTTGCGAAATGGACAATCTCTTATTATCTACAGCGAAGAGTTAGAGGTTGAGGGAGTTGTGCACTACTCTCAAAAAGAGAATTTGTGGACAGCGGTGATTGATTGGAATGCTATTCAAGAGGTGGAAGCTCTTGTTCCTGAAGTACCACAACACATCAGCGACAGGACAAGAACGTAAAAAAATAGGAATTTTGCTCGCGACTTCTTTAATAATCGGGACGAGGTGATAAATTGAAACTCGGTGTATCCACTTACTCTTATTGGCATTTTAAACCTGAACGGGTACCGATTGAACACGTCATTGAGGAAGCCGCACGGCTTGAACTCGATGGCGTTGAGATCTTACATCAACAGATGGCATCGGAAGCGAATCCGTATCTCCAAAAACTGAAAAGGCTCGCCTTCATTCACGGACTCGATCTATACGCACTCTCCATCCATCAAGGCTTCGTTTCCCCGGACGAGGCAAATCGACAAAAAAATATAAATCACACGATTCACTGCATCCGATTAGCACACGAACTCGGTATCCCCGCAATTCGCCTCAACTCAGGACGCTGGGGCACTGTTCCTTCTTTCAATGAATTGATGAAAACCGAAGGACAAGAACCGACGCTCCCCGGACATACAGAAGACGAGGCTTTTGCGTGGGTCATCGCCGCCATTGAAGACTGTCTTCCGGATGCCGAGAAATATGGGGTTGTCCTTGGACTCGAAAACCATTGGGGACTCACCTGCACGCCTGAAGGGGTCAATCGCATCGTTGCTGCCATCGACTCAGACTGGCTGAAGGTGACAATGGATTGCGGAAATTTCCTTTCAGATCCATACCAGAAACTGAAGCAGATTGCGGATGACGCTGTGCTTGTCCATGCCAAAACCTATTACGGTGGCGGGGAATGGTATACATTGGATTTAGATTATGCTAAAATAGGCAATATTCTAAAAGAAGTTGGATTTCGGGGATACGTATCCATTGAATTTGAAGGAAAAGCCGATGCACACATCGGTGTCCCACAGAGCGTGGAAATGCTTCGGAGTGCTCTATAATCTTGATCATCCTTTAATCCTGAGAATCCTAATTCAGACAATTTAGACACATTTTTTTCTTGGAGAATCGTCTTATGCGGAAAAAAATTGTAGTATCAATTTTGACTCTCGCGTTGCTCGCAATAGTAGGAGGGAATATGACAATGGCAGATACTGGAGAAATGGCAGGAGCAACAAACGCTTCGGAAACTTGGCGCGCCTTGCAACGTCTACAGACAACTGCTACCGTTCTCCACACCGTCGCGCATCCTGATGACGAAAACGGGGCGTTGTTAACGTGGCTCAGCCGCGCACGCGGGGTCAGAACGGGGTTATACTCAACGACACGTGGTGAGGGAGGTGCCAACCTTATCGGACCCGAATTGTTTGACGCGCTGGGTATCGTCCGAACCGAGGAACATCTCGCCGCTGTGCGCTACTACGGCATCGACCTCTTTTTCAGCAGTGCTGTCGATTTCGGCTATTCCAAACGCCTAGACGAAACGCTGGAAAAATGGGACTATCAGATGCTGGTGGAGGATATGGTGCGCCTCATCCGTCTCTATCGTCCCGATGTTATCATCTCTCGGTTTCAAGGCAATCGCCAAGATGGACACGGACACCATCAGGTATCCGGGGTCGTGACTCTGGAGGCGTTCCGTGCCGCAGGTGATGCGAATCGATTCCCTGAACACCTTTCTGAAGGGCTACACCCGTGGCAACCGAAAAAACTCTATATCTCGCGTTCCAGATGGCGCCGCAGTAACACTGAAATGCCCGATACACCTATGCTAAAAATCGATACTGGTGAATATAATGCCTTGTTAGGACTCTCTTATGCGCAAATTGCGCGTCAGGGACTGAGTTTCCAACGGTCACAAGGTATGGGACAGACCCGCGCCTCCAAGGGATCTGCCGTTACGGAATTACGCTTAGTGGATACGACCCTAACCGCCGAAAAAGAAAAACCCGAAGAGAGTCTCTTTGACGGGATTGACACGACCCTTAAGGGCATGGCGAAGGTGGCAAACACATCCGCCTTGGACGCAGAATTCACACAACTCCAAGAAAGCATTGATGCCGCAGTTCGTGATTATGATGCCCGCCAGCCTTGGACAGTCGTCCCGCATCTCGCAAACGGATTAAAAACGACTCGTGCCTTAATCGAGAACGTCCAACCTATAGACCTTAATGACAACACTCGATCACATCTGCTGTTCCTACTTCGGAATAAAGAACAGGAGTTTATGACTGCGGCACGTGCTGCCCTCGGTCTGTCTTTAGAGGTGCTGGTTCAACCCCCAGCGGAAACCCGTTCGTCTGAAACCTTTAACGTCGCAATTCCTGGACAAAAGTTTTCAATTGGAATACGAATGGTGAACCCCAGTCCGATTGCCGCTGGACTCGTCAATGTCTCACTCCACACCCCCGAAGGCTGGAACGTGCATCGTTCCCAAGAGAACTCGGACAGTAGTGATGGAATAGTACATATACAGGAAAACGAACCGATCTCTATCGCGTTTGAGGTGCAAGTGCCACAGAACGTGGATTACACGCAACCGTATTGGACCCGAACATCTGAATATCATGATACTGTCTATACACTGAAACGTCCTGAATTCCGCTTCCTCCCTTTCGCATCACCTGAAGTCAATGGTGTTGTAACCTATCGTGTGGATGGAGTGGACTTTACGCTGACGCAGCCAGCACAAACCGTTTCAATTAATAGACCGTGGGGCGAAAGACGACGTTTGCTAATGGTCGCTCCTGCTATCAGTCTATCTGTTTCACCGCATATCGGTGTGATTCCGATCTCCGAACCCGATGTGGCAAGCGGGGAAACGACATTTACCGCAACAGTGGAAATGCTAAATAATGTAAAGGGTGAGGCAGAAGGCACACTTTCCCTCAAATTGCCAGACGGATGGCGATCATCACCTGAGAACGCACCTTTCGCGTTTACGCACGAAGGGGCGAGCAAAACGTTTGCTTTTCAGGTATCTACCAAGAACGTTGAAGTTGATAGAGAGTACGCGATTCAGGCAATCGCGACATACAATGGCGAGGAATATACCACCGGTTATCAGACAATCGACCATCCAGACCTTGAACCGCGGCACCTGTATCGTCCTGCTGTCATGACCCTTCACAGTATCCCACTCAAAGTCCCATCGAATGTGAGTGTTGGGTATATCATGGGGGTAGGCGACAGAGTGCCCGAGGCGCTGCAGCAGATCGGGATCGATGTAGAGATGCTCGACAGAGAAGAACTCCGCACCGGCGATCTGAATCAATTTGACACGATCCTCATTGGCATCCGGGCGTATGCCGTTCGGGGGGATCTCATCGCCTATAACAGCAGACTCCTCGATTACGTGCACGGCGGCGGCAACCTCATCGTTCAATATCAGACCCCGGAATTTGATGCAGCTCCTTTTGGTCCCTATCCGTACACAATGGGCAGACGACCAGAGGAAGTCTCCGAAGAGGACGCACAGGTAACCCTTTTAATGCCCGACCATCCGATCTTCCAACATCCGCATCGGATTACAGCAGCTGATTTTGATGGGTGGGTCGAGGAGCGCGGTTCCAAGTTTCTCACCGAATGGGACGCAAACTATCAGGCACTCCTCACATGCAACGACCGCGAGCAAGAACCGCAGCACGGCGGGTTCCTCACAGCGAAATACGGACAAGGGACTTACACTTATGCCGCTTACGCCTTTTATAGGCAACTCCCAGCAGGTGTAGGAGGCGCGTACCGCCTTTTCATCAACATGCTGACCCTTGGTAAGTAGACTATTGTTTCGTCCATTTTGACTGTTAGGATAGGTTCGTAGTCGTGCGATTTATCGCACTGTTTCGTAGTGAGAACTGTCAATGAATTGCTTGACTATGAACACTGTTGCATTAAGCATCTTCCCACGGTGCCACATCGCCAACCGGCTGTGGTGCTGGGAAACGGCTCTCGACATCAACAGGTCTCCTCGCATCCGAGGATTCGATGATCCGTTCACATACCTCTAAGGCGTGCCGTGCTTGCGCGCCGTTACAGCGCGGGTTCCGGTCAGACCTGATTGCGTCTGCAAAATCCGCAACACCTTTGCCCCAATCTAATCCGGTAAACGCTTTCGGTGGCGAGGACTCATCTTGCCATCGGTCCTGCGGTGTGAACTTTTGGATACCGCGTCCATCGTCGTGTGCCTGAAGGGAGAACCCACCGGCTGTGCCGTGGATTTCGTAGGGTGGAATCCCGGAAGAGACAGTGAAACTGTGGTAGATGAGTCCGTGTGCGCCGTTCTCGAACTCAAGCACAGCGAATCCGTGATCCTTCTCATTTACTTCAAATTCGGTGCCTTTCCGTGGACCTTGGTGCAACATCCGTTTTGGGACAGCGACGCGTGCGAAGCCGTGCACGGTTTTGACCGGCGCGATCATCGTTGTCATCGCAGTGAGCGGATAGGGCGCGACATCTCGGAAGGGACCCGCATGCATGATGAAAGCGTCTGCGTTCGGGTGCCAGTGTTCCAAGGGACCCCCGAAGTTACCGATCGCAGAGATCACATCACCGATTTCACCCTCACGAATCCGTTGCCAGACGTTCTGCTGGACGTAACCGAGGATTGCCGATGGTGCACACGCCAGTTTTAATCCCATCGCTTCCGCCGTTTCTACCAGTTCGTTCGCCTCGTCGGTTCGGATAGAAATCGGTTTCTCGGAGTAGACGTGTTTTCCTGCTTTCAGTGCCGCTAATGAAACTGGATAGTGGGAGATGTGAATTGTCAAATTCACAATCGCTTCTACGTTTGGATCGTTCAGCACTTCCTCAAGTGATTTGTAGACATGTCCACCGTTGCGTTCTGCCAATGCTGCGGAGCGTTCCGTATCTTGGTCGTAGTATCCAACGAGTTCAATACGGTGTGGGTAGGCTTGGCATCGTGGCTGGTAGCCTCCCGCTGCTATCATACCACACCCAACGATCACTGTTCGGACTGGGGTTGTATCAGCCATTCAATTTGCTCCTTCTTATGTATTGTAGCGACTCTAATTTTTTTATAATGTAGGACTTAACTTCTTTATCTCCTGCCTTCTCCGCCAAATCTAATGCTGTCTGATAATCTCGCTTGGCATCATCAGCAAAACCTAATTCTCCTTTGACATTGCCGCGGTTGGCATACGGCTTGGCATCATTTGGGTTTAGCCGGATAGCCTCCTCAAAGTCAGGGATAGCGGCTTTTGGATGTCCTAATTTAGTTTTCATAATGCCCCGATTATTATAGGCATCCGCACCATCAGGCTTCAGACGGATAGCCCTATCATAATCTGAAAGAGCCTCAAAGTATTGTCCGATCTCGTCCTTCGCATTACCTCGATTGTTGTGGGCGTGTGCATCGTTTGGGTCGAGCCGGATGGTCTCATCAAAATCAGGGATAGCGGCTTTTGGATGCCCTAATTTAGTTTTCGCAATACCCCGATTGTAGTAGGCACGCGCATCATCAGGATTTAGCCGGATAGCCTCAGTATAATCAGAGATAGCTTCAAAGTATTTTCCAATCTCACCCTTCGCACTACCTCGGTTAAAATAGGCGATAGCAAGATTAGGATTTAGGTTAATTGCTTTATCATACGCCAAAATAGCGGATTCATAATCTCCTTGATTATACAAAGCATTACCTTTATCAAAGTGACTTTCGGCAGATTCGGTAATGTTATTTGCGTTCTTAATGTTTTCCATTAGACTGTCTCTTTTGTAGTAGGGGAATAGGATTTTAGATATTCTTTTAACTCTTCTTCATCCGGGAACTTTGGTGACGAGGTTGAGGTGGAAGCAGGTTCGCGCTCACTCGTCTGTGCGGGGTTAGTAGAAGCAGTTTCGCTTTCATTATTTTGTGAAGCCTGAACGGATGTTGCTTCGCTTTGGTTTACTTGTGTGGTGTTGGTAGCAGCTACTCTGTCTTCACTGTTCCTATTTCGGATGATAAGGGAAACTATGATTGCTGCTAAAATTGCTACCACCAAAGGTCCTATAAATGATGCCAGAATCACGTGTACAGTTTTAGCTGTTCCCTGCGTTCTTTCTTCAAGCACCGCAACTCTTGTTGTAAGGCTATTCACACTTTCGGTAAGTTTCTCTACATTTTCAGTAAGTTTCTCCACGTTTCTATTCAAGGTTTTTACGCCGTTGTTCAATTCCACCACATTTATCTTTTCCGTAACCGTTATAATGTGTGAATCTGACGGTTCTTGACCGAAGGCAGCCGCGACAAAGAGGACACAAAGGATTCCTAATAGGATGGTTCCCCGCCTATTTGGCATTGTAAATCTCCCTGACTTCAATTTTGCTATTATGTAAGGTAACGTATATATCGCATTTTTCAAATTTTGGTTAATAGGGTAACGTGAGTTCGGAAAAAGATTTATGGTTTCAAGGTCTCTGACACGCCTGAAAGTTCTGAAGGTCTTGCGGGTTCAGCGAGGGTTTCTTCTCTAAATACGTATAAGCGATCAAGGCAGAAACAACATTCACTTGGAAGTT
>JAJEDB010000151.1 GCA_022821725.1 Candidatus Poribacteria bacterium
ATTGGACGAAGCAAACCGGTGAGAGTTCAGGAACGATCCACTCTGCGAATCTCAGCGGCAACGGTGTGAACGAACTCGGACACATCCGTGCCGTGCCGATGGGCATTGCCGTCGATACTGCGCGCAGTAAACTTTACTGGACGAACTCTCGTGGCAGAATCCAGTCTGCAGCCCTCAACGGTAGCAAAATCCAGAACGTTGTTGATGGGTTAGGTATGCCGGGGGACATGGTGTTGAGCAATAGCCTCAAGGCACCCACGGCGGCGACCCCCACAGAGAAGGCGTCCACGTCAACCGCCTCTACATCGAAATATGATGTCAATGGCGACGGCACTGTGGATAGCAAGGATTCTGATGCGCTGATCGTGGCAGTCGCTGCGGGCATCACCGATGCCAAATACGATGTCAACGGTGATGGGAAGGTCGATGTCAATGACATTGTCGCCGTCACCGCCAATCGTAACGGCGGCGCACCCGGCGCGCCAACCCTCCTCGGTATGAAGCTAAGCGCGCTTGAGGTCGATCGGCTCCAAGAACAGATTGATCTGTTAATCGCAACCAACGACCGGTCGCCCGCAGCGATGCGGACGCTGGTGTATCTGCAGCAGCTCATCGTCATGGCGCGTCCCGAGAAGACGCAGTTGCTTGCGAACTATCCGAATCCGTTCAATCCTGAGACGTGGATTCCATACCAGTTGGCAACCGACACGGACGTGCGACTCACGATCTACAACGCCCAAGGCGCAGTCGTTCGGGTCTTGCACCTCGGTCAGCAGTCTGCTGGGTATTACACCGATCGGGAGCGTGCGGCGTATTGGGACGGTCGGAATGCGTTGGGTGAGCAGGTGGCGAGTGGAATTTATTTCTACCAGTTAGAAACAGACGACATGTCGTCGCTGCGCAAGATGGTAATATTGAAGTAGCACTCCAGTCTTCCCGCCTTAGCGGTGAAAAAAACAAACGCAGATGCGGTTTCTACATCGCACCTGCGTTTCTTTTTTTTATAGTAAAGCCCGAAAACATGTGAACACTTTAGAAAACACAAAACCCCACTTCGCTGGCGAGGTTTCCTAACCTCGCCACATTAGAGAGTGTAAACTTAATTGTGAGCTTTACTATAAGTTCTCGGCCGCTTGCCTCGTACTATTCCAAGAGCCGTGCCTTCTCATCTTTATACACCGCGTTTACCGGTGCCAGCAACTCCTGGCAGAACTCTTCAGCAAGGATGGCATTGATCTCCGCCCTGACCATGCCGCCTTTCTGATACGCTGCCATCGCAGACGGCTGTGCCTCAAGACGTTGACGGACGATATAGGATTGGATTTTCTCAGCGGCGGCTTCAACGAGTCCCGGATCGGCGTAGACGGTTTGACGGAGGATGTTGTTTTGCTTGATGTTGAGTTCCGTCGTCAGGTTCTCAAGTTCCTTTTCTTTCGCTTTTTCAGCTTGACAAAACCCTTCCAGCCCTGCTATACTATTCTTATCACGTTGGCGGGCATATCAAGACTTCCGACTCGGTAAGTTGCTCGCCTCCCCACTTGATACGGGGTAAAGGCGTGAGAGCGTGAGAGTCATGATACATTTTAGCTCTCTCCTTTTTTGAGGTAACATACGATGACGACTGAAGAACTTTATGACTTAATGAAACGCGGTTTAGATGATATTAAATCTGAAATGCGACAAGGCTTCGAGACTCTCAACAAACGTTTAGATAGCATTGATGACCGCCTCCGCAATGTTGAGACCGATGTTGCCGAACTCAAGGGCAGACGGCTTGCTATCAAAGAGTGAATACCCATCGGATGCTCGGTGGTTGCTGTCGTCGTCGCGATTTTCGCGTTGCTGAAATAGTCCTTATTTCTTCGCCCCCAGAAAAATTCCCAACGCTAAAGGCATATTATAGTAAAGCCCGAAAACATGTGAACACTTTAGAAAACACAAAACCCCACTTCGCTGGCGAGGTTTCCTAACCTCGCCACATTAGAGAGTGTAAACTTAATTGTGAGCTTTACTATAAAAGCCTGCTACCGCGTCTTTATAGGCAACCTGCTCGTGTAATTGATCTATCCCACGAACCCTGTCATCTGCGGCATCCACACGCTTTTTCTGCTGCCGCTTTTGCCATTTTGCTAATCAAGCCAGGGGCAAGGTTTCCCAAGGTTCTAACCTATTCCGCTGAATGCCTTTCTGAATTGCTTTGACATCCCGCACTGAAAATGTTATACTTGATTCACACATAGATAGCTGCCTTCGCGAGGCACCTGAAAACCCTATCGCCTCGGTGGATAGTATTCTTCGTTCAAGGAAGAAAAATGAGAAGTTTTGGGACCCAAGGGCGTGTACGTCCAGAACAACACTATATCGTCCCCCGAACAGCACACGTCGCCGATTTCATCGCCCGTATCAGAGCGGGAAAATACATCGTCCTCTTCGCGCCCCGACAGACCGGCAAAACGACCTTTTTTCGCTTGGCTCTTGATAGACTCGTTGCCGAAGATTCAACCTATTTCCCGATCCAACTCAATTTTGAGGTGTATGAAGACTTTTCTGACATCGACTTTTACAACAACTTCTACGAAGATATTCGTGAGGAAATAGAAAACGCTTTTCAAAAACGAGACGAGGTGCCCGCTGAGGTTTTAACCCAATTTTTAGAAAACACACAACTGACAAATCCTGTCTCCCTGAGAAGATTCTTTACGCGTTTCGGGCGTTTCCTAAAAAACCAGCGGGTTGTCTGTCTCATTGACGAATTCGATGGTATTCCGCAGGCGGCTGTGAAGGGGTTTCTCCACGCCCTCCGGCACATCTATCTGACGGACGCGCCCCAATGTCCGCACAGCGTCGGTATCGTAGGTGTCAAAAGCATTACACAACTGAACTTTGATCGCTCTGTTTCGCCTTTCAATATACAAGATGAGTTCCGATTGCCAAACTTTACACGTGAAGAAGTCGGCGACCTTCTCGGACAATATACCGCCGAAGTCGGACAACCCTTCGCACCAGACGTGATTGAAAGTCTCCATAAACAGACGGCTGGGCACCCCTTTCTCGTTAACAGATGTGCACAAATCCTTACCGATGAGATGGATATTCCGAAAAACAAAACGATTGAGATGAACCACTTCGCAACGGCACATCAACGACTCCTTCAGGAACGGAACACTAACATCGATCATCTCCGCACCAATGTCCGACGAGACCGCCGGTTTGAGAAGATGCTCCTACGGATCGCTTCTTATGAAAAAGGCGTGCGTTTTAATCCCGATGATGACCTCATGGACGAACTCGTCACGTATGGGGTCATCAGGGAAGGCAGGGATGGGATGTGTGAGATCGTCAATCCGATCTATCAGCATCGTATCCTACAGATATTCAAGCCGACCTTCAACGGACTGGAAGACATATACTTCCCCGAAGATACCGGTGTGGATTTTATTGATTATCTCACGTTAACCGGTGAACTTGCGATGGCGGCACTTCTGAATAACTTCCAGGCATTTATTGCCCGCGCTGGGTTCCGTATCTTGCAGGTGCCAGACACACCGCAAGAATACGTTGGGCAGCACCTGCTCTACGCCTATCTGGACCACTTCGTCCACGTTGTCGGTGCCAGTATGTTCCTTGAAGTCCGAACGGGACGCGGCAGAATGGACCTGCTGATTCTCCATAACCAGCGAAAATACATCGTTGAGACGAAGATATGGGAAGGCAACCGATATTATCAATCGGGTAAAGCGCAACTGGCGGCATATCTGAAGTTAGAAGGTGTGCAAGAAGGCTATTATGTTGTCTTCGATCACCGCCAGCAGCCAGCCTCGCGGGTAGAGACGGAAACAATAGACGGTGTGAAGATTCGGAGTTACGTCATCCCTGTGATGCAGGAACGTCCTTCTGCGGCTTAGGGTTGCTGGTGATTGTCTATTACGAAGCCTCGGTTTCGGTGTCTTGACCCCTAAAATAGCGTTAACCTTTGACGTATTTCCAGCCATCAACCAAAACGGGAAGCCCGCGAATCAGGCACATGGCAACAACCACGGAAGATAGAATCACGCCTGCTAATTCCAACCCGATGACCCATTCAGGAAAGACACCTGAATTCTTGAATGCGATGACACCACCGAGATAAAGGAAGGCGAGGGTTTTTGTGATACCATAGACACTACGGCTTGTTCGTGAACTCGTGAGCGCACGGGTCCATTTGGAGGACATCATCGTATTTTCACCAAAGGCGGTTTTGCCTTGCGCAAACGCCGCACTCCGCAAACCATCTGTGAAGAAGCCGCGGGCAATCACGATAACTGGAATCCAGAACGGAATTAATCCAACGACGGCGAAGTAGACCCAGAAGATACATTCGACAATCCGATCGCCAACTATGTCGAATAACGCACCGAAATCAGAAGTCTGATTCAAACGTCGAGCGACGTAACCGTCAACCGCATCAAGAAATAGGATGAGACCTATGAGTCCCACGAGCAGAATGTCTAAATAAACATGAACACCAAAGAGGGAGATCACAACAAAAACCAATATCAGACGGAAGAGAGTAATCAAATTTGCAATCATTCTTACCTCCGGAAATCTGTGGGCATTTATGAGTCTCTGTGCTTTTCAGGTTAAGTATATTTTTTCAAGGGACACTCCTTTCATTAATTAATAGTAACATACTGTATTACCAAAAACAACACTAATTTTACAAACGAAAGGGATACTAATTCCATGAATGAAAATAGGAAACCGAACATCGTCCTCATCCTGAACGATGATATGGGCTTTTCTGACTTGGGTTGCTACGGTGGTGAAGTTCACACCCCGAATCTGGATCGGCTTGCCGGAGGCGGGCTGCGGTTCACACAATTTTATAATACCGCCCGTTGTTGTCCATCCCGTGCTTCCATGCTTACCGGGCTACACCCGCACCAAACTGGGGTCGGACACATGATGGGCGATGATGGATTAGAAGGTTATCGTGGGGACCTGAATGATCGTTGTATTACGATTGCTGATGCCGTCCGTTCAGAGGGTTACGGCACCTATATGAGCGGAAAGTGGCATATCTCTCGGCATACCAGTGGTGATGGCCCCAAGCATAGTTGGCCGTGTCAACGTGGATTTGACCAATATTACGGTATTATCACCGGTGCTGCAAATTTTTGGAAACCGAACACGCTGACGCGCAATAACACACGTATCCAACACGACGAACTCCCTGAAGGGTACTTCCTCACAGATGCTATCAGCGACGAAGCAACCACCTTTATCCGCAATCACACCGAAAAGAACCCCGATAGTCCGTTTTTCACCTACGTCGCTTACACGGCACCGCATTGGCCCCTGCACGCCCACGAAGAAGACATCGCCACCTACACTGGACGTTTCGCTGCGGGATGGGATGAACTCCGAGAGGAAAGGCTCTCACGGATGCGGGAAATGAAGATTTTAGATGAGGCGTGGCAACTCACGGCGCGCGATCCTTCACAGCCACCTTGGACCGATGCGCAGTACAAGGAATGGAATCAACGCCGTATGGAGGTTTACGCAGCGCAAATCACGCGCATGGATGCGGGTATCGGAAGAATTATCAACACATTGGAAGAAACGGGCGAACTTGATAACACGCTCATCCTGTTTTTAGCAGATAACGGCGGTTGTGCTGAAGAACTCGGAGGCCCCCCCGCAATACGCGACAGCGATTCACTCATCAGTACTGAGACAACCTCCGACGGGCAACCCATCTATCGTGGCAACGATCCGAGCATCATGCCCGGTCCCGAAACCACCTATCAAAGCTACGGGGTGCCGTGGGCAAATCTCTCCAATACGCCGTTCCGAGAATACAAACACTGGGTGCATGAAGGCGGTATCGCTACGCCACTGATCGCACATTGGCCAGACGCTATAAAATCGGCAGGAGAATTGCGCCATCAACCCGGACAATTGCCGGACATCATGGCGACATGCCTCGAAGTCTCAGGGACAACCTATCCTGAAGAACACAACGGGAAACCGATCTTGCCGTTAGAGGGAACCAGTTTAGTGCCGATTTTCGATGGGAAGGATAACGGGAAAGAGGTGCTTTATTGGGAACACGAAGGCAATTGTGCAGTCCGTCAAGATAAATGGAAACTGGTCCGCAAGTTCCCCGGTGATTGGGAACTCTACGACGTAGAAGCCGAACGGACAGAAATCAACGATCTCGCGACGCAGCATCCGCAAAAACTGAATGAGCTTGTTGGACTTTACCGAGACTGGGCAGATCGCTGTTTCATCTATCCGTGGGATCGACTCCAAGAGAAGCGCAGACAACAACGGCAATAGCCTAAAAACTGTGTTCATGTTCGGGCGGGTTTCTGGACCCGCCCGTCGTTGTAAAAACTAAGCGCACGGCAGCAGCTTCAAGCAGACAGGGGTCGGGACCTCTGCTACGGCTCCTGTCGCATTTAATTCACCCGTTTCAGCGTCAATCGCGAACGTAACAACCGTGTCGGTCTGTTGGTTAGCGGCAAAGAGGAAGGTCCCTTCCGGGTTCAACCCGAAGTTTCGCGGTGTTTGTCCTTGCGTTGATTCATATCCGATGGGACTCAGCATCCCCGTCTCTGAATCAATCGTGCAAATCGCGATGCTATCATGGCCCCGGTTCGACCCATACAAGAATTTCCCAGAGGGATGAACGTGGATATCGGCGCAATGACTGGTGCCATCGAAATCGTCAGGAAGCGTTGGGACTGTCTGGAATTCAACCAGCGTTCCCGCGCTCGCGTCGTATCGGAAAGCCGTGAAAGTAGAATCTATCTCGTTAATCACGTATGCGTATTGTCCGTTTGGATGGAAATCGAAATGCCGCGGTCCCGCCCCCGGTTGCACGCGTACCCACGGTTGTGTATTAGGCGTGAGGGTCCCGTTTTCTGCATCCAATTGATAGATAAGAACTTTATCAAGTCCCAAATCAGGTGAGAAAGCATACCGATTGCCCGGACCGATCATAATCGCATGGGCGTGAGGTTCCATCTGGCGTTGCGGATTGATGCTGGATCCCTCATGCTGCACGAAATCAGAGGCTTCACCGAGCCTGCCATCCGACCCTATGGGGAAAGCAGTAACACTTCCACCGCCGTAATTCGCCACGAGTAGGCATTTACCGGTGGTATCCACACTCAGGTGACACGGGGCACCCCCACCAGTAGCACGTTGATTGAGGTAACTAAGCTCCCCCGTCTCTTTATGAATGTAAAACGCCGTAACCGCACCACTATCTTCACCCTCAAAATCGCCCACCTCGTTGACAGCAAAGAGATACTGTCCACTCGGGTGTATCTCCAAGAACGACGGATTCTCAACGCCTGTCATTTTGCTGCTGTATTCCAAGGCACCCGTCGCTCCGTCTAAGCGGTAGACGTAAATCCCTTCGCTCTCACCTTGTGTATAGGTCCCGACATAAACGAAATAGTCTTGGCTGTTCTGTTGCGCCATTATCCGAAATCTCCTTATATAGTCTTAAGATGAATTGTTTTCTCTTCACTTTCACGATAGCCGATGCGGATTGCTTTTGCACGCACGGTGGTTTCGCCTTTTGATAGCTGCAGGGGTTCGGTATACAGTTTCCAGCGTGCGTCATCTCCCTGCTCGGTTGTATAAGCAATTGATGCCCCTTGCGTCGAGCAGTGAAGTTGCAGAACGAGAGGTGCTGCCCACTCGCCAGCCTCGTGTGCCACCTCCATACCCGGGTGTTCGGCATTAATCGGAATAAAAATCGGAGCCGCCGTTTGGGGTTGTGTGCCATCAGGATACCACTTCGCCACCATCTGCTCCTCGGATATATCCCCCATATCCCCGAATTCGGATTGCCACTGCGTCAGCGCGCCACGCATCCTTTCCAGAACCTCGTGATGCCCAGCATCACCCGCCAAATTGTTGAGTTCATACCTGTCGTTTTCGACATCGTAGAGTTCTTCAGTAGGACGCGGATGACGGAACATAACCGCCTGATCGCCTTCCAACTCGCCTGCGGCATATAACCGCCACATCTCCTGCATGATCGGGTGCCGATTGCGATACGGAATCCAGAGCAGATACGGTTTTTCAGGATAATAGTTTCGGATGTATTTATACTTTTTATCGCGCACAGCACGGATCATATCGTAAGACTCGTCGTAGCGATCACGGGTCGCAAAAATATACTCGCGTTCCATCTTCTCCGGTCCGAGGAAGGGTTGACCCTGTAAATGTTCCGGGGCTTGCACCCCACAAAGTGAGAGCACCGTTGGACCGAGATCAATCAAACTCACGAGTTGCTCACTAACACTATCAGCAGTCAGCGAATCGTGTCCGCGCACAATCAACGGGATACGGATACCGGCATCATAGGGCCACCGTTTGCCCCGAGGCAGTCCTTCGCCGTGGTCACTCCAGAGAAAGACGATCGTATTCTCCGCAAGTCCATCCTCTTCCAACTGATCGAGCAGTTCACCGACCCGGGCATCGGCAGTGGCGAGATTATCGTATTGACGCGCCAACGCCTGCCGTGCTTTCGGCGTATCGGGCAGATACGGCGGTAACTGCACGTCATCCGGATTCGTAGTCGTAGTCAACGGGCGATCCTCCCGTTCCCACATACCGCTCTCATGTGTAACGGTCGGATTGAAGACTGAAAAGAAGGGTTGACCCGCTTCACGATTTCGCCAATGTGCGGTATTGTTACACTCGTCCCAAGCCGTGATTGGCGGTGTGAACTGATAATCGGTCTTACTGTTGTTCGTGCAGTAATAGCCCGCGCCTCTGAGGTATTCAGTGAAGGTTTTCACATACGGCGGTGGCACTGCAGAGTATGGGGTCGGCATGTCGGGTGTGTTTTGGTTCGTATGCGCTGTCCGCATGTGATGCGTCCCAATGGAGGTCTGGTACATACCGGTTATAATAGCAGAGCGACTCGGTGCGCAGACACCGGCAGTCGAAAACGCGTTCGGGAACCGGCAACCGCCAGCAGCCAGTCGGTCAATATTCGGTGTTCTCGCGACCGTATCCCCGTAACAACCAAAACGCGGGGTCGTATCTTCTATAGAGATCCAAAGAATGTTCGGGCGATCTGATGTGCTCATTGTTTCTAATTTACCTTGCGGAGGAATAATCCGAGTTTGAGTTTTGAAGGTTTTCGCTCAGGAACCGCCTGCGCCGTTGTCGCAGGCTGCGTTTTTTTGGAGTGAATAAGAATATCCTTGTTTTTAGCAACGATTCTACCCCAAACAGTGGTTTAAGTCAATAGGATCGCCAAAGCCACTAAGGTCATTCAGTTTTCTCTTTTGTAGCGCAAACTTCTGTCTTGCGACCCACACACGCATCACTTCCAACACCCTTCTGTATACGCCTCACGAGTAAATAACTTCTGACGGAACGGTGTCGCACTCGCCATCCATTCCTCAGGAATCTCCTGCGTGTAACGGTGCGGCGGTCCCGCTTCCTTGAAGATGTCGATAGCAAAGATACGATAAAGTTGCGCGGAATCCACGGGTTTCGCCTCTACCGCGTGGAAGATGCGAGCGTTAATGTAGACCATACTTCCCGGAGGCAATTCAAGCCGTTTCTCTGCCAGTTTGCGTCCAACTTCTCCGTCGAAATCGCCTGCGAGCATCCGTTCGGGTGTCGCCTCTTTCGTCGGTGCGACCTTGTGGCTGCCCGGTATAACTTTCAGGTTCCGATCCCCGCGTGTGAAGCCGTTCGGATAGTACAGAATCTGTATATAGTAGTTGTCGCGCTCGGCGAGGTTAACAGGGTTCTCATGTTTCCAATGGTGATGGTCCTGGTGGTATCCAAGTGGACCGATCCCGCGGGGAGCGATATTGAGGGCAGAGTGGCAGAAATGGTATGCGTCACCGATAGTTGCGCGTATCAGTGTCGTAATGAAAGGATCGTCGATGAGTCGGTCGCTGTATTCACCGCGATCGTTCCATGGACGGGTAAAATAGGAGCGTGCTTGTTCCTCACCGTTATGCAACGCCTCAATGAACTGGCGCGCCGGTTCAAAACGCCGCGTAATTTCCTCAATCAACCCTTCTCTACCCTCGTCTGTGAATACGTCTGGATACACGATGTAACCATCGTTATGAAAGGAATCGATATCCGCCTGAGACGGACCCGATAATCGGAAAAGCGAATCAAGTGTTGTCGTTGTTGCCATAGCCATAACTCCTTACACAATTCGTAATTGCATACCCTAAGTTTGGTTTGACTTTTGGTTGATTTGAAAGTATAATTCTACTATTCTTTAGGTTTCTGACGCTGTAAACCCTGAGTGTCTTATGTCAGATCAATAGGAGCAAAAAAAATGCAAAAACTCGACCGTATAACATTTAATCCAAACGTAATGGGAGGCAAGCCTTGTATCCGCGGCATGCGGGTTACTGTCGGAACACTCGTCGGCCTGGTTGCTAGCGGCAATTCTGTTGAAGACATCCTGAAAGCCTACCCTTATGTAGAAGAAGAGGACATCCGTCAAGCTCTTACTTACGCTGCTTGGCGCGTTGAAGAAATTGACTTGCCCCTAGATATTTATGAAAATACTGATTGATATGAACCTTTCTCTTGACTGGGTCAACATTTTTGAACAACACGGATGGCATGCGGTTCACTGGCAAGAGATTGGTGATCCGCGCGCGCCAGATAGCACCATTATGGATTGGGCACGGGCAAATAACTATGTTGTGTTTACACGTGATCTTGACTTTGGAAAGTTTCTGGCAACTACCCGTGTTCAAGGTCCAAGTGTAATTCAGGTTCGGAGACCGAACACGCTTCCTCACAATTTTGAAGATTGGTTCGTCAATATCCTTCATCAGCACGAAGCCGCCTTAGAACGTGGTGCTTTACTTACCGTGGACGAGGGGCGAGGAAGAATACGTCTTTTACCCTTTCCAGCAGTAGGTTTCTAGTCTCCTCATATCCGGCTGTGTCCCTCATGTTTAAATCTTTCCAACAAGCCCGTCAGACGCTCCACAATCTCTGGATGTTCGTCCCACAGATTGTTTGTTTCACCCGAATCCTCGTAAATCTGATACAGTTGCCCTGGCACATCCGATTTCGGACCCCCGTCGCGCGGTGGGGGCCACCCACCTGAACCCTGTGTCCCTAAGATCAACTTCCACTCACCGTGACGGATAGAAAAAACACCCGTGCTGGAGTGATGCACGATAGCCTCCCGCAACGGACGCTCTATCTCTTCACCTAACAGTGCAGGCAGAACATTACAACTGTCCTGTCCCGCGTCGTCCGGGACTTCTGTTCCAACGATAGCCGCACACGTCGCCATCAGGTCCGTGAGACAGGTTAACGCGTCGGTGTGCGTATTCGGGGCAATAACACCCGGCCAGCGGGCAATCAGAGGTTCACGATGTCCACCCTCCCAGATATGTGCCTTATAGCCGCGCCAATCGCCGCACGACTTATGATCATAGAGGTGATACGGCATCGGGCTGTTGTCCCCTTGAATTCGGTCACCCGGCAATGCCCCATTATCGCTCGTAACGAAGATGAGCGTCTCATCGGTTTTGCCAGTCCGCGCTAACGCATCCATCACCTCACCGACCATCCAATCGACAAGCCACACCAGATCCCCTCGGGGACCCGCACTGCTTTTGCCACGTGCGAAATCTGGGACGACTGCCTCTGTACAAGGTTCATGCGGTGCGGAAGGCGTTAGATAGAGAAAAAAGGGAGCATCCGCATCGGCTTGTCCCTCAATATATTCAACCGCCTTCTGCGCAATAATCGGATCGGCATCTTTGTGCTCCCATCCGGGGACCATCATCCCGCGGCGACTCGTAAACTCTGGCACGTCATGGTAGACGTTCGGAATCTCAACAAACGTATCGTTCTCAATGAAGCCGTAAGGCGGTTGACAAGTCGGACAACCGGCGTTTCCATAGAAATAGTCAAAGCCGATATCTATTGGACCCCCAGTGAGCGGTGCCGTGAAGTCGATATGTTCTTCCAATTCGCGTTCTGCGTTCTGCCACGGGAGCGGCGCATGGAAATCGAAATCGTATCCCGGGACCGTCGAAAATTCAAGACCCAGATGCCATTTACCGACGCATGCAGTATTGTAACCCGCATCTTTCAGCAATCCCGGGACCGTTAAACGTTCGGGTTCGATAAGGGGAGGTTCGTACCCGTAAAGCACACCGTGTTTGAGGCGACTTCGCCAGCAGTACTGCCCTGTTAAGACCCCGTATCGTGTCGGCGTACAGACTGCAGAAGGGGAGTGCGCATCGGTGAAGCGGATTCCTTCCTGCGCGAGTTTATCCATATTCGGGGTCGGAACCTTTGAATCGGGATTATAGCAGCCGACATCACCATATCCCATGTCGTCTGCCATGATAAAAACAATGTTTGGAGAGTTGTGTGTATTCATTTTTTAATTTTACCTTGCGGTTCGGTTAGTTGGATTTAGACTTTTATCACCCTCTCTGTTTATCCGCCTGCTTGTTTTTGCGAATCAACGCTGAATGCGCGTGTGGCATTCATCGGGGTATTTCTGCGTATTGTTGCAGGCTACATGTTTGGTAGAGAGTTGTAAAGTCACACGCGCATCTCTGTAAACTCGCAAACTTTAGCACACTTCGCAACTTGGAAACTTTCGTCACGGTTTGATGTATGAAATGCCTCTCCGTTATAGGCATGCCTATTGTAATTTCGCCTTTAATTCAGCGAGGTCTTTATCAAGCGATGCCTCTTCAGCGTAGCTCGAAAATTCACGCGCTAATTTCGCATCCTGATATGCGACATCCACCGCAGCCGCTGTTTTTGCCAAAGTGGCTGCCTCCGTCGCGTCCTGATCCATCTTCGCAAGCGTTTCAAACGCCTTATTGTCCTGTATCTCTTTCAGCATCTCGCGAAGATGTGCCTCGGCATCAACATTTCTGTGCTTCGCCACGACGGCTGTCTTTTTCCCCTCCGCTTCCATCATTTTCTGCTGAAGATGCTCAAGGAGATCGTTGAGATCCCGGACGATCTGTTTCTGTTCTTCCCATCGCGTTTTGTATTGATCCGCTAACCGTCGATACTCATTCCGTTTTTCCAGATCTTCACGCGCCATATCCTCGCGGCCGGCTTTGAGGGCAATAAGGGCGCGTTCCTGCCACTGTTCTGTTTGGGCAACCGCGCCTTCATAAGCGTCCTGAAACTGTTTTTCGACCCCGATGGAGGCGGCAACCTTCTCCCGCGCCTCTGAAAGCCGGTTTTTCATTGCAACGATAACACGCTCTAAAACACGCTCCGGGTCTTCAGTTTCAATCTCGGTCTGTTCCAATTCCGGCTCATATTGCACAACAACTGTCTCTGCAAACTTATCCCCGAGTCGTTGCTGTTTCTGCCCGAGGAACCAGAGTAAATCAAAGGGTTGAAAGATACCCGCGCATCGGCGAACGAAAGCATCTTTGAAAGTACACGGTTTGCCATCCTTCAAGCGCAATACTTGTAGCGACAACAACTTTTTCCCTATGCCTTGACCTTTTCTGAACCCGTCGATAAAAAACAGACCGAATATCCACAAGGCAGCACTGAGCAAAGAAGCAAGAACGCTGAGTCCAACAACACCAGACATCACTTTCCCGAATATATTGAACGGACTATCTCCGAGGAAGCTATCTCCAATAAACAGAAGCATGGCAACCGATAAAAGAAGTCCGAGAACAGATTGCACGGCACCTAAGATCGCAATATCTATAAAAAGCGCGTATAATCGCGTCATTCGGGATGCCAATTTGAATTTCCGCCCCGCGATTTTAATAGATGCCATCTTCAACTCCTAAAAACCTCTTTGTGTTTGTATTATACACATCCGGTGAATTTTACTTCTGTAATTTCGCCTTTAATTCAGCGAGGTCCTGGTCAAGTGATGCTTCTTCAGCATAACTCGAAAATTCACGCTCTAATTTCATATCTTGATATGCGACATCTACCTCAGCTGCTACTTTCGCCAAAGTGGCCGCCTCGGTCGCATCCTGTTCCGTTTTCGCAAGCACGTCAAATGCTTTGCTGTCCTGTATCTCTTTTAGCATCTCGCGCAGATGTGCTTCAGCATCGATGTTTCTGTGTTGTGCGATGACAAGAGCTTTTTTCCCTTCTGCCTCCATCGTCTTCTGCTGCAGATGTTCAAGGAGATCGTTAAGATTCCCGACCATCTGTTTCTGATCTTCCAACTGGTTTTTATATTGATCCGCTAACTGTCGATATTCGTTCCGTTTTTCCAGATCTTCACGCGCCAGATCTTCACGTCCGGCTTCAAGAGAGATAATCGCGCGTTCTTGCCACCGTTCCGCTTGGGAAACAGCGTTTTCATAAGCATCCTGAAACTGTTTTTCAACACCGATAGAAGCATTAACCTTCTCGCGTGCTTCCACAAGCCGGTCTTTCATCTCGGCGATAACACCTTCTAAAACCCGCTCTGGGTCTTCAATTTCAACCCCAGTCTGTTCCGATTCCGATTCCGGTTCAAACTTCACAACAACTGTCTCTGCGAATTTATCTCCCATCCGCTGCCGTTTTTTTCCAAGTGTCCAGAGGGAATCCAAGGGTTGGAAAACGCTTGTGAGTCGGCGAATGAAAGAATCTTTGAAAGTACACGGTTTACCATCTTTCAATCTCAGCACCTGTAAGGACATCAGTTTCTTGCCAAGTCCCTGTCCGTTTTTGAAACCGTCCATGAGAGACATACCGGCTGCCCACAAAGCGATACCGCTCAAGGCTAAAGTATCCGGATTATTATTTGCCAACGGTCCGAAAAGAAAAACTAAAAGCACTTGCGTGACAACCAACACGCGTTTTGGCAGTTTCGTTTTCGGTCCTAATATCCACAATAATGCACTGAGCAAGCCAATCAGAAGGGGACCAGAACCCACTGCTTGCAAGAGAAGAAACGGAATCAATAGAATACCCGTTAAGAGCATTCCATCTATCAAGAACGCGAACAACCGCGCAAATCGGGACCCTAATCTGAATTTTTTACCCGTAATTTCAACAACCTTCATCCTGAAACGCCTCTGCACTTTCTATGAGAACGCGTGTTACAGTGAAAGGGACAAACTCACAGTGCTTCGCGCCGAAGCGTGGATCTCGGTTGAACACCGGTTTTGTAAATCCAACAGCGTTCTGTATATATTGTATAGAGTCTACGGGGGTGAAAAAAGATAGTAAAACAAGCACCAGAAACGAAGGGCGAGGCATAGAGACCTCGCCTTACAATATTACAAAGTCGGCACCGTCACTGCGACTTCACGTCCACCCGCATTCGAGGAGTCGATAACCCCTTGGATAATAACGTTTGTGAGCATCACGCCGTAGGGATCGATCGGCGAAGGTTTTCCTTCACGGACAGCATCAATAAACGCTGAATCCTCTTCGTGAAACACACTGACCGATTCAAACGCTGTGAACTCTTCGTCAAAAATCTCACCGTCTTTGTCGCCATAGACGCGTACACCCTCCTCCGGTCCGCGGACTTCACCAATACCGAGGCGAAGTCCCGCTTTTTTACCGAGGAAAATCGTCCCACCGAGCGAATCCATGTTCATACACCAGCACGTTTTGAAAACCATACGCGCACCGTTCTCGAAAACCACCCAACCGACACCGAAATCTTCAACTTCGGTCTCTTTCAACGCAGGATTCCACGTGTTGTGGTGGCTCAGGTAGTTAGAGGTGATACCAGAGACCGCGACAGGAGTAGGATGCCCCATCAAATAGAGGGCGGTATCCAGGGCATAGACACCGATGTCCGCAGATGCCCCTAAACCCGCTGTCGCCTTGCGGATAAAACTGCCACCCGGATTCCCGCGCCGTCTATCTGCAACCGTTTCAACATAATAAATATCGCCAAGGGTCCCAGCGTCAACAATCTCTTTCGCTTTAATGACCTCTGGTGAATATCGGAGTTTCAAACCGACCATGAGGATTTTATCGTTTTCTTTTGCAGCACGCCACATTGAAGCGGCAGCGTCCAACGTGGCTTCCATCGGTTTCTCGCAGAAAACATGTTTGCCAGCGTTCAGCGCTGCGACAGTTGGTGCCGCATGCACCCCTGTCGGCGTACAGACATACACCGCCTCAATCTCGTCCATTTTAAGCATTTCATTGTAGTCGGTGAACGTGCGCTTGATACCCCACTGTTCTGTCGCACGCTCCAGGTTGGCAGGGACAAGGTCGGCAGCAGCGATGATCTCAGCACCTTCAATCTCAGCAAGCGTTCTGCAGTGTGCCCCTGAGATACCACCCGCCCCAATCAAGCCCAATTTAATTGTTCGCATTTCCATCTCCTTATTTGTATGATGTCTCCTTGATTTTAACGCATCTCTGACGCAGAAGTCAAGCGAAATTCTACGCATTTTAGGGCTATTCAGCTCTTCTGTAAGAGCAAACACAGATTCCCGATGCCTGACCGCTGATGACTGAACGCCGGCTGCCCAAACTCGTATTGACACAATTCCGATCCTATGCTATATTTCAAGCACACTCTTAGCGTTTGAGGAGAATATTGTGAAAGCCGCACAATTTTACGGTGGAAAAGACATAAGGGTCGAAACCGTCCCTGATCCAACACCCGAAGAGGGACAAGTGCTGGTCCAAGTAGAAGCCGCAGGGATCTGTGGCAGTGATCTGCACGGTTACCATCATCAACCCGAGAAACCCCTATCGCCACGTATTGGTGGACATGAATTGACGGGAGAGGTTATTGACATAGGCAAAGGCGTTACAGGGCATGGGAAAGGCACGCGCGTAGCGGTTGAACCGATCACGCCGTGTAACAACTGTCCCGAATGCTTCAATGGCTACTACAATATCTGCGGCAACCTGCGGCACGGTGGCGGCGGCTTTGCGGAGTTCATGGTTGCCCGCACGCCAAACGTGTACACATTGCCGGATAGTGTCTCGGCAGAAGGCGGGGCATTGGCAGAGGTTTACGCAGTCGCCGTCCATGCCGTCAACAGAGCGATGGTATCCCCGGGAGACCGCGTCGCTATTATCGGGAGTGGGCCCGTTGGATTGACGATCGCTCAAGTGGCAGATGCCGCAGGCGCGACCTCTATCGCCATGTTAGGCAAACCAGACGGTCCCATACAGATCGCACACGAGGCAGTCGGCGCTGTGCCTATCAACGTAGATAAGACGGATGCTGTCGAGGCTATCAAGGACTGGAGTGACGGCAGAGGGGCGGATGTCGTTTTTGAGGCGGTTGGTGGGAGCGCGAATACGCTGGAACAAGCAACAGAGATCGCCGCGAAACGCGGGCGCGTCTGTATGGTAGGCGGGCATCGGACCCCGATCTCCTTTTCGGAACGGTTCGCACGGAGTCGAGAACTCACCGTCATCTGGTCGTTCTGCTACGGTAGACGCGGTGGGAAAACGGAGTTCCAAATCGCCATCGACTTACTCGCTGCTGGTAAACTCGACCCGAATCCACTGATTACGCATCGGTTCGACTTAGACGACGTTGCACAAGCCTTCGCAGTCGCCGCTGGGCGTGATGAACACGGATCGGTCAAAGTTCTCGTGTTGCCGAATAATTAACGGAGGTAAGATGGAGACTCTTAAACTGCTTATATTTGTCGGAACAGAAGGGATTTACCACGATCACGCCGGGAACGGACAGTTCTTGACAACGATGCTCAACGATACCGATGATATTGAAGCCGATTTCTCGCAAGACTACAACCAACTTGCGAATGGACTTGACAAATACGATACCGTGCTCTTCTACACCGATGTCGGGAAGCTCACGGAGGCACAAGAAACCGGTCTACTCACCTATATCCAAAGGGGCGGCGGATTTTTTGGACTCCACACTGCAGCCGCTTCGTTCAGGGAGGCTGAAGGCTATCACGGTATGCTCAACGGATTTTTTGACGGGCACAGTCCCTATATGGATTTCACCGTCAATGTAAGCGACGCTGCGCATCCGATTACCGAGGGATTAACCGATTTTGAGGCGACGGACGAACTCTATTATCTAAAGCACAATCCCGATGCCTCACACCATCTCATGCACGCCTATGACGAGACAAAAGATGAGACGCATGTCATGGCATTTCACCATACGTATGGCGAAGGCAGGGTGTTCTACTTCGCCCTTGGACACGATATGGCAGTGCTTGAGAATCCGAGTTTTCAAACGGTTATCTGCCGCGGCGCGTTATGGGCTGGAAACCGGCTTTGAAGGTAGATAATGTTGGGCAGGTGCGGAATGTAATACATTGTCCCGCAAGTCCACACGCGACTTGCGCTATGGATTTCGTCTATTCCCAGACGAAATCCTCCAACCGCACCTGCCTTATCGCAAGGTATAATTAAAAAATCATATCGCGTGCTGGATAATGCGTATCCCCTGGGGATATATCCCTCGGATCGTTGGATACAGCCGTCTCCGGTGGCACCATAATCTGATTTTCGCTCACTGGATCATCGGTTTCCGTCCGCCACTGCTCCAAACGGTCTCGCATCTCCGTTAAAACGGCTGCGTAATCGGGATTCCCCGCGAGATTATGTGCTTCTGACGAATCAAACACGACATCGTATAACCGTTCCGATTCAACGGGATCATCACCCCAACCGTGCTCCATCATAAAGGTCTTGCTAATACTGTCATCACAGTTCGGCAACGCCCATTTTTCCGCAGTGTCATAACGGCGGATATATTTCCATCGTTTGGTCCGGATGGCGCGTTGCGGTTCATAACAACAGTGATAGTTAACTTCAGCGAAAATCGCATCACGCACATCTTCCGCTTCACCGCGAACCAACGGGAGCACAGAATTCCCCTGTAACCACGCCGGTGCTTCAATCCCCGCCAATTCGCAAATCGTCGGGAAAAGGTCAATCTGACTCACCAACCCGTCCACAACTTGTCCACCGCTGAAACCCCCCGGACCGCGGACAATAAGCATTATCCCGATGCCGTGGTCGCTGAGATGGCACTTCATACGGGGGAAGGCAAGGCCGTGGTCGGTCGTGCATATCACGAGCGTGTTCTCAGCAAGTCCGTTTTCCTCCAGCGCGTCGAAAACCACACCCATTTTCCGATCAAGCGTGCGCGCCGCGTCTATGTATTCCGCCATATCCTGTCGCGTAACAGGTGTATCGGGGAACGGTGCAGGCGGTTTCACATAGCGTGGATCGGTTTTCGGTTCCCCATCCGGCGGCGGATCGAACCCTTTCGCGCGGCGATGCGTCTCACCGAACCCGACATCTAAGAAAAATGGCGCGTCATGCTTCTCCGAGATGAAATCGCGTGCGCGTTCCTCTGCGCCCGCTCGCACGGTGCCTTCGGATAAAAGTCGTTGGTATCCTGTCTCCTTAAGATCTCGGACGACATGCTGGAATCCTGCCAAGGCAGTGGTATATCCGGCCGCATTCAGAGTATAGGTGATGAGATGCTCTGGCACTGGAAGGCTCCACCCCCGATTTGCCAAACCGCCCATACCGCAACTATGTGCCCATTGTCCCGTGAGGAGTGCAGCACGGGAGGGTGAACACGTTGGATTGGCACAGAATGCGTTTCGGAAGACAGCACCTTCCTCTGCAAGCTTCTGGATATTCGGAGTCGGGATCGCATGCCCATAAGGTTGCACATACCGACCTGTATCGTGTGAATGAATATAGACTATATTTGGTTTGTTCATGCAGTAACCCTTAATATAAAGTAGGCGCGCTTCGTAAGCGCGCCAATTTTGAAAAAGACTTCTTTATTTACCGAGAACTCTTGTGCATAAGCCGGGAGTTACTCCGGCTGGAGGTGTGCCCGGGCAGCATCTTCCTCCGAAAGGTGCCAGTCTTGCGTAAGCGCGAATTCACTTAGCAAGGCAATTTCAGGAACTCGGAGTTCCTCGCTGAAAATTGTCGCAAATGCTCGTCTGATTTTTGGTAATCGATGGGGGCGAGTTAATTCCGTAGTGCGCTGTGCATCGATTGTCGTTTCAACAATTTTTGACATGGTACACCTCCTATGAACGTCCGCCCCACCAAAACTGAGAGCGGATAGGAAAGCCAATGCATATTTGGTTAATGTTGTATAACCCCAGTATACTTTAAATTCGCAAAAATGTCAAGGATTTTTTTTGCAAAATATTTATACATTCTGTTGACAGTAAATTGCGACTATCGTATCATATCAGAAAATGCGTAAGGAGAGCACCAATGGTACAACGAGAAACGCTATCTTTCGTGGAATCGACTGGTAGTTTTGCGAACGCAAGATACCGAGGCACCCGCATGCCGCCACCAGAATGGGTTGAAAATCCCGATGAACGGAAAAGTATGTATGTGCGGGAATCGATTAAGGTCTACAACGCCCGTCTATTGCAGCCGCCTCCGAACCTTGAAGCGAACGGATTCCAGTTGGTAGATGCCGATACGCAGGTGAGAAATCTGCACGATCAGGATGCCGTAACGACGCACTTCTATCAGGAGTGCGCTGACCTCATCACGGCAATTACAGGATGCAGCGACACACACGTGATGCAACACCAATATCGGAATGGGTTCGGCGGACTGCCTGAAGGGCACCCACGTAGCAATAAACCGACAGCGAATGGAAGTGAAGGCACCTATGGCGGCATCCATTCGGATGTGAGTCCGTATTCCGAAGACGGATTTGAAAAAATCGCCAAGGGAAAGCACTTTCAGATGTACAATGTATGGCGGAGCACCGATCTGGAGAGAGACATTTACGTCATGCCACTCGCTATTTGCGACATGGCAACGGTTGCGAGAGAGGATATAATTGCCGCCGATGCTTGGTCTCAGACGGAAACCCCGAGACGACTCGTCAGTCTACGGCTCGTGCATAGTCCGAACCAGCGTTGGTATTATTTCCCACGCATGACACCGCAGGAAACGCTAATTTTCAAGCAGTACGACACACGTCAAGAGAAATCCAACATGCGCACAGCCTTCCACGGTGCGATAGACGATCCGACGACCCCAGAAGACGCGCCCCTTCGCAAAACCATTGAAGTGCGCTTACTTGCTCTGTTCGATGAGGATGCCGAGCGGGAGGCGAGAAAGGCGAGATTTCAAGCCGAGGTCCCCGAGACCCACACTGACGGCAAAATTTCTGATTGGGTAGAGAAATAATCAGGTGCCCGCCGCTTGTTTCGCCTTGTTGATCTCCGTCAACACGTTCATGGCGTGTAAGGATTCCTCTTTGTCGTATTGTGGGCACTGACGCAAACCGGCAGCAAGGCACCGGTGAACTGCTTCGGCTTGATAGAGAAATCCGTGTTGATTTGGAGAGGATCGCGCCATCGCGACAGACCCCGGCAGCGGATACTCAAAGTAATGCAGCGGCGCAGGTGCGTTTCGGGTCCTGTATTGAGAAGGCACGCCATTCGGGGGTGGAATTCGGATAGAGATACGCGTCGGGCAATGTCCGGGTCGCTCAAGCGTAATGCGTCCCTCTGTCCCAACGAGTTCCGTCACCTCTGCGAGTTCAGAGGCGCGCGGCGGAAATGTAAATACGGCGTATTTGTCATCACCGTAATCAACAATCGCACCACCGGCTCTATCACCCAAGGCGGTGATCGCTACAGGCACAGCCGACGCACCAAAAGCAAGCGGTGCCGCTTGGATGGTATAGATCGGGTCGAAGAAGTCGGATTGTGTGAGCACAACCTCCCCAATCATACCTGCCTCAATAGCGGCGCGAGCATGCTCCACCGCAGGAAAGAAGCGCGTCCACATGCCGTCCTGCATCATTACATCTTTCTCCTCGGCTGCCGCATACATCTCTTCGGCATCGGAGAGGGTCTCCGTGAGCGGTTTCTCACAAAGCACATGCTTGCCTCCCTCGATTGCGAGGAGGGTATGATCCTTGTGCAGTCGGTTGATCGTCCCGATGTATACAATATCTACGTCATCGGCCGCCACCATTTCCCTATAGTCCCCGTAAGCAGTCGCAACGCCATACTGCCGCGCGAATTCTTGCGCTCGGTCAATCTCCCGTGCCGCTACAGCGGTTAGGGTCGCGCCTTCACAGGCGTGTAGAGCCTCTACCCACTGCGCTGAAATGTTACCAGCACCGAGAATACCCCAACGCAATGGGAAAGCGGCATCTGTAGCACTTGTAAGCCCGCGGCGAATGTCCAGTGGTGTTGAGAGAGGTATGTTGTTTGTCATAGAAATCTCCGTTCCTCGAAGCATACTTGGTTCGTCTGTCTGGTGTTCGCTGTTACGCCCACGCGTCAAGGACAACTTTCCCACAGTCATGTGTGCACTGCAATGCCCACGCCTCCTGAATCTGGCGCATCGGGAAGGTATGTGTAATGAATGTATCCAACGGATCCTTCACTTCTGCAATCATCCGCATCATAGCAGGTGTGTCTGCAAGATTGTAATGCCGCGTGCCGTGTAATATCAACCCTTTGTTGATAATACTGCTCCCCTGAATTTCTACGTCACCAATTCCACCAATCAATGCAATGTGTCCTTTCGGGCGTGTTACGTCAATCAAGAGTCGGACCGCTGCGGAAGCCGCTGAGCACTCCACGCCTTTGTCCACACCTTTACCATCCGTCAAATCCTGAATCTGATCGGCGACATCCTCGTCTTGTGGGTTAACGACTGCTGCTGCCCCCAATTTCTTCGCCAGGTCCGCCCGATACGGATGGCTCTCAACCGCAATGACGCGCGCACCTCTATACGCTGCGTTAATCACGCCGCCAAGCCCGATGGGTCCCATCCCCGTAATCAGGACGGTATCAAACGCGTTGACATTCATCAACCGCATGGCATTAGATGTCGATCCGAGTCCGCAACATGCCATTCCAGCGTGATCATACGAGATCCCGTCCGGAATCGGCACCAGTAACCAGTCCTGCTTAAGGATGTACTGCGCGAAAGTCGCCGTTACACCCGTCTGCTCGGTAACGTGTAGGATCTGGTTGTCGTCCGGACAGTGGGCATATTCGCCTGTTAAGCAGACATGACACTTTCCACAAGGATAGTGTGGCATTACCACAACACGATCGCCTACCTTAACAGTGCCTTCCTGTGCGATTTCTACCACTTCACCCGCGGCTTCGTGACCGAAACTGTCGCCTGTGTGTTCGCTTTTGAAACCTTTATATTCCGTACACATCGGGGCCGAATGAATTTTGACGACAACGAACTCACCTTTAGCAACTGGGTCGGGTTTATCTATTAAACCGGCACTTTCAGTACCGAATTTTGCAACAACTTTCATACAAATCTCCCTTCTACATTTACGCGTCGGTGTCCTCTTCTATCTCATCTTCGTGCATAATTTCCTTTAATTTAAGTCCAATCCAGAAAGCAGCGATGCAGATACCTACCGATATAGCGAACAACGACTGATAACCGATGTAAGGCGCGAGAAACCCGCCAAGGAGCGGCGCGCAACTCACAGGCATAAGGAGCGTGTTCATGAAACCGATGTAACTCGGACGGTTCCGCGGCGGCGCAATGTTTAACATGTATGCCATGAAACCTACCATCATACCGTTCGCCAAAATACCCCCAACGATGAAGATTAAGAAAAAGGCAGGCATTTGTAAGGAGGTTGGCAACATGCCGGACAAAAAGGCGAGACCAGGCGGGATACCCATCAGTGCTGCCGTAATAATCAACAACCATCGAACCCCATACTTTTCCCCGATAGGTCCCCACAACGCGTTTGAAACCACACCACTCAACGCAGAACAAACGATGAAAAATCCCATCGTTGCTTCTGAAAACCCGAGTTCATTCAGGGCGTAAGGCATATAAAAGGGCGATGCCATGCCAGAGAAATGTGCAAAAACGCGGAAGAAAATGAAACGCCGATAATTCTCGTCTGTCTGAAGGAAGTAGGCACCATGTTTTAAATGTTGCCACATCGGTTGACGCCTCGGATGAACAGGGTGAATCGGCTCGCGCACCCCTAAAAAACTCACGAAAGAGAAGAACGCTGCCGCCACCGAGCAGACAAAAAGAAAAGCATAGTTATACGGGAACCCAAGATCGGTATCCAGATTACAGATGGAACCGATAAAATACATCGTGACCGTTTTGAAAGTCTGTGTGATACTCCCCAATATACCTGTAAACTCAGATTCGTCCCCGAGCACCGCACGAACCAAGAACCCAACCCAGATCGCGAAAAAGCCACCATAGAGTTGTCGTAGGCTAAAGAAACGGGCGCGCTGCTGCGGGGCTATCGCTTTAGAAACGATGTCCATGTACGGAAGGGTCGAAACGCCCATGGCGGAGGAGGATATGAAATAAAGAGACAGAAAGGAAGCCGCGAGCAACGTTGGGTTTCGCTCACCAATCGTAATAGTGCAGAAAAAGACAGCGAGCCATGCTAAAACCCGAACACTCATACCGAGCGCGTAGAACGGCATTTTTCTTGGACGGTGTTCAAGCAGGTTTGACATCAGCAGTTGGGGCCACATCCATCCTGCCGTCATCATTGAACCCGTTAAACCCACCAGAATGTCGGAACCGCTCAATTTATGAATGAAAGCAGGCAGCACCGTCGATGAATCCGCAAACGCTAAATTAATGCGCATAAAGGTGCCTTGGAGCAGCGCAAATCGGAAGTTTCGCCGTTGGTCACCTACTTTTTTAGGCATTCTCTTTTTTTATTCCTATCCAAACTTTTTGTATTATAGTCGCAGCAATCAGAAATCCTGCACTTTATATTTTGACACAATTTTCGCAATTAGGTTGAATTGAAATTTCCATCGTTTATCCGACCCTCGAAAAAAATCCTTTACAGCACCCTACGGTTGTGCTAAAGTTCATATAAACTTTTTTCACTATCAGGTTTTTTTCGGTGTTCTGGACATCCTTTTTTTAATCGGGTTGCAAGCCTGCAACAATCCGCAGAAATACGCAGAAATGCCCAAGCAATACGCAGAAACGCCCAAGCAAAAACACCCCAAGCAAAAACACGCAGGCGACTCCGGAGAAGGGTGCGTCAAAGTTCTAACCCACGTCGTTCTCCCGCAAGGAAAAATTAAAATATGGAACCTCTTCGGATTGGATTTCTCGGTGCCGGCGGTTTCGCAAGGCACACCATTTATCCCGCACTGCATCTCGCCCCTGTCGCATTGCAAGCCGTTTGCGATGCCGACGAAAATCGTGCAAAGGACGCTGCCGGCAAATTCGGCACAGGCAGATATTACACCGATCGGCACGAAATGTTTGCAAAGGAAGACTTGGAAGCCGTCATCATCTGTATGGGACCCGACCCGAGGCAGTCCCTCGTGCTTGAAACGCTTGCAGAAGGTTATCATGTCTTCGTCCCCAAACCCCCTGCACCATCGCTCGCGGAAACACTCACGCTGGCGGAAACCGCAGAACAGCACAATAGGACATTGATGGTGAACTTCCAGCGTCGGTTCAGTCTCGGTGTGCGAGAGGCACGGGAAATCATGCAAACCGAATCCTTCGGGCAACTCACACAACTCTTCTGCTCGTTCTGTAGTGGAAAGTACCCGACGGTCAAAAGTTACCTGCTCGATTTCGCGATCCACCACTTCGATTTGGCGCGACACATCGCCGGCGCGGATGTGAAAGAACTCAGCGTTTTTCACAATGAAGTTGACGGACAAGGTGCCTTCGCTGTCGCCGTAGAATATACGAACGGCGCCGTCGGCAGTTTACAGTTGACCAGCCAACGCTTATGGCAGCGCAACTATGACTACATCGAGATTACCGGACAACACGAATACATCGTTTTAGACGGATTGTGGGGCGCGCAACACTTCACTGAATCCGGGAATACCTTCACCTCAAACTTCTCCGATCAGCGTAACGGCGAGCTAACAGGGGATGGCATCAGTCTCACGGAGTTCGTCAACGCCATTCGTGAAGACCGAGAGCCAATATCCAGCATACACGATTGTGTTGGCACGATGCGGTTCTATGATGCTGTCCTGCAACGCAAAAAAGGCGTTATCTCCTTAGTCGATTAGCCTGACCGATACCCGCACTCTCTATTCGCTGGCGGGGTTTCCCAACCTCGCCAGCCCTCCGGTATACACTTATGATCCCCATTCGCTATTAATACCTTCCAAAACCTCGAGACACGTCTCCCCATTAACCAACCGATGATAATATCCGCTGACACGTTCCATAAAGTCCCGGTTCCCGTCCAAACCGCTTGGCGATACAGCACCGGCAGACGACCACAACGCCGCATTTGAGAGAATCGTCGCGATCCGCGCCGCTGCATCTGATTCGCTAACCCCAAACGCGTCCTTCAGAATATCCTGTATCGTCCGATCAGGGTCACGGATTTCGTATACCTCACCCGTATCGGTAATACCTTTATAGTCGTCAGGAGACGAGATTGTGTGTGGTGTCAGAAACCGAAGCACTGTTGCGAAGGAATACGCGAAATCGGATTTGAAGAGTTCTGTACTCGCATCATAGTTCGGTGAACGCACAATGTCGGCAGCGCGTTCACGAAGTTTCACTGTTTCAATGATGTTAATCCGGGCATTGTCATCTTTGACGCGACGGATGCGCGCAACGAATTCCAATGAATATGCCCGCGCGCTTTTTCCAGCTATCGGGATGTCCGCTTCCACGATCTTAGCGTATCCATCCATCAGACGCTCCAGGTGTGGTGCAAACGTTGGATGTGCTGCTGCTTCGTTGACATATTCGATACCGGAGAGGGTTCCTTTGTGCGTAATCCCAGGCACATGCACAGAATTCACCAGGAGCAATTTCCAGTCATGATAGGGTTCAATACTCTTGCGACTGACAACAACGCCGGCGTCTTGAAGTTTACCGAACGGCACACGCAACACGGCGTCCAAATCCTCTAAGATAAGCGGTGTCGCTGGCATTGCCTCGGCGTAAGTTATCAATTCATCTTGACGTTCGATGCGTGCACGCGCCGCCTCTTGAATCTCATCAGGCACGGCATAGACCTGCGGCACAAGCCGGTCCCCCATTTCGTTGAGAAACCCCACGTTTGTTTCCAGCCACGCCGCGTAATCATCACTCCGTTTCGGATACGCGTTGCAGAGAATATCGCGGATAATATCTCCGTTATTTCGGAGGTTATCCGTGTTGATGACACAAAGCGTCGCATCCGCACCGTGATGACAGAAATAGCGATAGAGCGTCTCTTCCAACACATCCATCGCCAGCTCACCCTTAGCGATCCCTGCTTCAGTTACACCGATAAGGAGGAGATCCAACGGATGTTCTGTCTGTGCATAGAACTGTTCACGTCCTGCCGCTGTTGCGAGTGTCGTCGCACCAACGACGCTTGAGACCTGTCGGATGTCATGAACACCACGCATATCGAACGTGACAACATGGTATACCCCGCCTTGTTGGTTAAAGGCATCAGCTTTCTCAGTGCCACGCGGCTGACCCACGAATATACCGCCATCATAGAGGTTCCGTTGATTGAGAATATGGACGAATTCATGGGTTAAGGCGCGTTGTAAACCGCCCGCACCGATCGCAAGTATTTTGGTTGGCAGCATTTTTAATTATACCTTGCGGATAAGTTATAGTCTCCGCGAATTTAACGGCTTCTGTGTTTGCGTCGCCCGCTCCGTTGTTACGGGCTTGGGTTTGGTTAAAATCTACTTTTGATTATACCTTGCGTAAATGTCATCATAAAGGGCTAAATAGGCGTCTGCGATGTGTTTCCAATCGTAAGGCTTCACCCGTTCAACACTCGCTTTCCCCATCTCAAGGCGACTTTCACCGGCGTTAATCAGTTTGACAAGCGCGTGTGCCAGTCCATCAACATCACCCGCGTCGAACAGCGCACCGTTGATGTCCTCCACCACGAGTTCATCAATCCCTTGAACGCGGCTGGCAACGATCGGCAACCCCGTCCCCATCGCCTCCAAAACGACAAGCGGCATCCCTTCCGCGAGCGAGGGCAAAATGAAAACGTCAGCATCACGATACTTTTGTGGTAATTCCGAATATGGCACTGAACCCGCAAATCGGATATGTGACGCTACGCCCAGATCTTCTGACAATTTCAGGAGTTCTCCCTGATACGGTCCATCGCCGACAATTTCGATTTCAAAGTCGTGGGTTTCCGTCTTTTCAATGATTTGGGGAAGCGCGCGGATCAGAAATTGGAAACCTTTGCGCGGGATAAGCCTCCCAATTGTGAGCACTCGGACCTTTTCCGGACAGGGATCGCGTTGAACCGGCTCAAAACGTCCTAAATCCAAGCCATCAGGGATCACATCTATCTTTACATCTACATCCGTCTCTCGCGCCAGTTCGCGTAAACCGTCACTACACGCCACAACCGCTGATGCGTTGCCCCAAATCGCTCGGATGATCGGTTTCAGCAGTAGATATAACCACCGATAATAGGGTGGATCCGGATTGCGACTCGGCACATCACGTCCCCCTAAAAACACGACGTATGGCACACCGCGGCGTTTCTGCAGAAGATACGCACCACCCCCCGCGGGGATACCAAAAAAGACCTGAACGATGTCCGGTTGGAACTGCTTCGCAAACCGCAAACCGTAGAGACTTGAACTCACGGCGTAAGTCAGCATTTCATGGACCGCACACACATCACGATTCTTCCGAAGGGCACGCACACGATGCACATGAAAACCCTGTACGGGCGAGGTTACCTCGCCCCTACCTATCCGACAATCACGAAACTGAGAGGTAATCAGATGCACTTCATGTCCCGCTGCCGCGAAGTGTTTACCTAAAAAGTAGCTGACCCAACCACCACCCCCACCGATCGGTGGAAATTCGTGGTTGAACATCAAGATTTTTTTGTTTTTAATTTTTCCTTTATTCATGGTATCACAAGCGACGTTACAAATTCAATAATCACACCAGCAATATCAATGCCTGTGACCGACTCCAACTCCTCAAATCCCGGCGATGGATTGACTTCCAGAACAACGGGTCCCTCGTTTGTCTCGAGCAGATCGACCCCGGCTATCTCCAATTCCAGTGCTGCTGCCGCTCCTATAGCCAAGCGAGTGTATTCGTCTGTCGGTGCTATAGCCTCTCCAGATGCCCCTTTGTGAATATTCGCTCGGAATTCACCAGGAGGCGCACGCCTTTTCATCGCCGCAGCGACTTCACCGCCTACAACAAGAACACGGATATCAACCCCACCGGCTTCCGCAATAAACGGCTGGATGACATAGTCCTGATGCAGATCACACAGCGCATCTACAGCCGACGTGAGCGATGTCGGTGTATCTAACAACATAACACCCGTGCCGTGTGTCCCGTGAAACGGTTTTAAAATAAAGGGATACGCCCCGACTTCCGCCACAGCGTCCTCTAAAAACGTAGCGGAACCGACGGTGAGACTCGGAGGGACAGGTAAGCCGTGCTGCACAAGGATACGTAGGGAGTGGAATTTATGGCGTGCCGCCGCAATCGCTTTTGCCCGATTCACCACAGGCGTTCCGACCCATTCAAAATGCGCCAAAACCTCTTCGCCGTATTGCGCTGTCGTCCGGCTGAGTCGCGGCACGATGACATCAAAGTCTTCTGCCGGTTTCCCGTGATAGGTAATACGGTTACCGGTGCCACCGATATGGAGATAGAAACCGAAGGGATCTAAAATTTCTGCGGCGTGTCCTGCAGTGAGGGCTGTTTCGCTAAGCCTGCGTGTGGAGTGGTTTTGAGGTCCCCGTGAGAGGATACCGATTTTCATATGGATAGAGATATAATGCTATCTGGATGCTGGTGAATTCCCACCTACAAGCAGCTCCAACGGCTTCGTTGATTCTCGCAAAAGTTTCAGTGCCGCCTCTCCCTGACAACGATGTTCGTTTTGAAGTTCAGAGACACGTGTTCTGAAAAGCAGCATCGTCTCAGAAACCCCGGGTTCGGTAACAGCACCAGCGAGCACGCCTCGAATAATCAATTGGACATTTTTGAGTGCCGGGTTTTGTTCAACAGAAAGCGTTGCGCACTCGTTAATCAGAGAGCGATACTCGTTTAGCAAATCCGGTCCTACAAGCGCATTGCTCTCTGTGACCAATGACTCAGCGTCCAAGACAAAACCGAAAGTTTGATCCTTTCCGTTCTCGTCAAAAATACTGTAGCGATCATTGACAAACATAAAAATGTACTGGTGATCACCAGCTAAAAAATCCTCGATGCAAAACCTTTTACCATACCAATCTTTTATCGGAACAATAGTTCCTTTCTCAAGACACTCATTATAATGAGATTCATCAGTCGTGTAATATGCATCAGCCATAAGATAAACCTTTCTGTAACTATAACCCAAGTTGCTACTAACAAATTTTGATATTTTTGCTTGGGGTTTTTGATAGGGTATTTCTACATATTTCTGCGGATTCTAACAAAGATTTCATGCCCTTTCCGCACCCCGTGTGAAGATTAAGAATCTAAAACTTTCAACCTGCATCCGTCTTGTAGGTCGTAATCAAGAAATCTGCCAACTCCTCAAACGTATCAAAAATCCGATCACACAAGTTCTCGAAAAAGATACTCCGGGTTCCGGGATAAACCGCATATACCGGCTTGTTGTGGCGAGAAGCGTAATTCATCTCGCTGAGAACACCCGGCGATAATTTATCCGTCGGATAGATGACAACCACGAAATCGCTCTGGTGAACGAACTGATAATCCCGTGAGATCGTTCGGGTTTGAATTTGCTCAATCACTTCCTCACCCATTTCACTCACGCGTGGGGCATCAGCATTTTCGTCTTTCGTGAGGGTAACGAGCTCCATGTCCTTGATCGTGAGCGGATCAAAGACAATGAAGGAACGGCTCAGTTTTTCTCCGATCTCGCGGATCTTCTCAATTTCCTTCGGCGTATCCCGCAGGAGCGTGATGGGGTAGCTGAGGTAAAATTTCGGCTTCGGTGAGAAGAGGAGTTCATAAAAATTTTCGAGCGTGTGTTGTCTCGCAACAGTATAATGGGGTTTCTCCGTGAAATGTGCGAGTTGCCGCGTCAGGAACTCTTCCTCATCCAGCCAGACGTTAAGTGCCGCTTTGCCCATCCCTTCCCATTGAGACGTGTTTTCCATCCGCTCCGATATATCGGTGATGTTGTCAACAACGTTAATCAGCAGATCCGGTAGAAGGATATCAATATCTTTAAAAGAAAATCCCTCAATAAGGCTCCCGCGCCACCGGAAACAGGCGTGTAATCCAATGACAGCATGCTCATAATCCTCGGCGCGCCGAGCGATTTCATAGAAAGCCGTGCGCCGTGCCAATGATAAAACCGCAGGATCCGAATCAAGCACTTTGTCCGTAAAATGGACACGCGCCTCCGCAGCAACACGGTGCATCACATCGCCAACGTTGAAGAAACCAATGTTCAACTTCCGTTTCATGCACAGTATCTTAAAATTCGCCATCAGCTCCTTACGCCCCGAACAACTGATACCCGTACAAATAATTTTCATTTTTTAACTATGTACTCCTGGGCGATGCCTCCGTTGTCAGCATCGATCCAAAAGTGCCTCCTGTTCTTCCTTTTGCCATGGACGATGTGCCGGTGTATCCAGTTTCTTAGGGGGTCCCCCGAAGACGAGAATATACGCTCTACGCGCTTCCGGTGTCCGGTTCGGCGCAGAATAGTGCAAAGTCCGACAGTGATGGAAAGTCGCACCCCCTGCCGGTATCGGACATGCCACTGCCGCTGACACATCAACATCATCTGTCACCAACCCGTGCACGAGCGGATCGTCATCAATGTGCCGATGCCAACGCACCGCGCCTTTATGAGATTTCGGGATGAATTGGAGACACCCACTTTCAACTGTCGCCTTATCAAGCGGCAGCCAAACACTCAGACTGTGCGGTAGCACCTCTGGATTCCAATACGCCTCATCTTGATGCCACGGCGTTTCATTGCCGTAATGCGCAGGCTTCAAAATCATGTGTCCACCACCGCTCACCTTGTCAGTTGTCACACGGAGCAATTTCGCGGCGAGCCGCTGCGCGTTTCGGAAATAGACAGTCTCACGGAGTTCCGGGAATCGCGCCTCTGGACCTAACACCTGCGGCAACGTCTCTCGTCCGGTATGTGCCCGTGGACCCGCAAGATCGAAATACCGTCCTTCTGCCTCCCCAGTCCGTTCCGTGAAGAGTTCATCGTAGATGCCTTTGAGCCATTCTACCTCTGCATCTGTTGTAATACGCGGAATGCTCAGGTATCCGTTCTCTTGAAAGAAGGCGATCTGTTCGTCAGTTACATCAACGTGCAAATTGTCGTTAGATTTCATTTTTTTAATTTACCTTGCGGTTCGGTGAGGCGGGTTTGGGTATTGATGTGCCTTTGCGTCTATCCGCCCTCCACTACGTTACGGGCTACCTACTTTGTTCTAAAGAATGTGGGGATCTTTAGTTCACCGGATTAAAACGTCATAAGGTAAAATTGTTACCACTTGTGTCCCATCTTCAAAACCAAACAGGCTCAACCACGTGACGACATGTTGCCACCGATTACCGAATACGGACAAGGCAGGATGACTCGCTGTCAATTCGAGCGGTAACTGAACCGAACCCTCCATGTCCTCGATCATCCGTTCCATGAGTTGCTCAAAAAAAGGTTTCTGCTTCGGTAACACGATAAGGTTAACTTCCTCATCATCGGCAAAACCCGCCTGCGCTTTAGCGATAGACAGCGCAGTCTCAAGCCCGCCGAGTTCATCAACGAGTCCAAGTGCTTTCGCCTGTTTACCTGTCCAAACACGTCCTTGCGCAATCTCATCAATTTCATCAAAGGATTTGTTTCTGCCTTCCGCCGCCTTACTGACAAAATCCTTATACACCGTTTTCATCATCTTTTCAACGCGTTCCCGTTCGGTCGGTGTAAAGCCGCCGTAATCCGAATAGAGGGTCGCGTTCTGACCGTGTGCGATGATTTCTTTCGTCAAACCGATTTTGTTATAAAATCCCCTCATGTTCAGCTTACCACCGAACACACCGATTGAACCGGTCAGTGTGCTTGGGTGTGCGACGATGGTCCCAGCCGCCATTGCAATATAATAGCCACCCGATGCCGCGACATCTCCCATAGAAACAACAACCGGCTTTTCGCGTTGTGTGAGCAGCACTTCCCGCCAAATCAGATCCGAGGCGAGCGCAGAACCTCCCGGACTGTCTATACGTAGCACGACCGCCCGAACGGTATCATCGGTGCGCGCTTTCTCGAACGCCTCCTTCAGCGTGCTCGGCATGATCACTGACGTTGAGGGAAATAGCTGATCAATATCCGGTAAAATGGGTCCATCCGCATAAATAAGTGCGATCTGATTTTCCGCCGTGCTTTTTGCACGCTGCGGTGGATTTAACATACTAAGTAGTTGCATGAGTCCGGCGAAACTGTTCATATCCGGCACTTTTCGCTTACGCTCGTAATCCGGCTTGACAACCTGAACATCTTCGTCTGGAGACGCTGTCTTTAGGGTCTCAAGGAGTTCGTCGTAGTATTGCAACGCATCAACCAATTGCGCCTGATGTGCTTCTTCCGCGGTGAACGGACCGCTATTTATTAAATCCGACACCTCCGCAGCGGTGATACCGTCTCGGCTCTCAGCGATGTGCACCAGCAATTGGGCATATAAATCGTCCAGTAACGCGGTCATCGACTCACGAAACGCATCAGACATGCCGTCCCGCATATAGGGTTCAACACCCGACTTGTATTTTCCCATCGCCAACATATCGGCTTCGATGTCCAACTTGTCCAGCAGTCCTTTATAGAAAAGCACTTCGGCGCGTAAGCCCGTTAAATTGAGGCTTCCGGCAGGCATCAGGACAACACGCTCCATCGCAGCAGCGAGGAGATATTCGGCATTACCACCGTTTTCCAGATACCCGAGCGTCTCCTTTTCGGTTTCCCGGAATTCGTGAAGTTTATTGCGAATTTCTTGGAGTGTTGCCCACCCCATGCTAACATTCTCTATTTTGAAGACAATCCCAGCAATTTCATCATCTGTTTTGAGGGTATCTAATTTTTGAAAAAGCCCGCGTAGCGTTTTCGTCGAGGAGGTTCCAAAGGTGTTGACTGTTTTGGTATCGGTGTAGGTGCCCCCCAATGTGAACGCAACATATTTTTTAACGGGGGGAACGGTTTCTTCCGTCGCCTGTTCCTCAGCAAATATGGGTGAAGCGAGCACAAGCAACGCCAGTAGAAACGCGCATTTTTGTAAGAATCTCATTGATTTTTCCTCTCTTTTGGCATCCGATTTGACTTCACCATTCTACCATAAAACGGCAGGTGTGTCAAGTCGCAAATCCTTTGCGGGTGTGTAAAGTTTTTGTCCTTAGGCGTTAGGCAGCTTGTGGGTGTTGTGCTTGCCAAAAGGTGTCCCAAGCGTCATTCTTCAATAAACACCGCCAGAATAAGATAGCGTTGATGCCGTTTTGTGTCCATCGCATGCCT
>JAJEDB010000072.1 GCA_022821725.1 Candidatus Poribacteria bacterium
ATAAGAATTTTCATAAAGTATACGTTATTCGTGCGGACGTGTCAACAGAATTGTTGTAAATTTTTCAATTTTCGGAAGGCATCGTGGGATAGAATCGGAATCGGAGAGTTTTGGCAAACGCTAAAAATCCGTCCGGCACAATATTTTTTTCAGAGGATGTAACGTTTTGTCTAAAAATTGTATCTTATATAGTGCAGGACTTACGCAAAATGTGCAAAAGAGCGAAATGAGGGAACGCTGTGGAAAGAAAAGACGATGCTCAGTTGATTGAGGCTATTTTGTCAGGCGACGACGCAGCCTTTGGTATTTTAGTTGAAAGGCACAAACAAAGTGTTCACGCCTTCGTGTGGGACAAAAGGGGTTTTTCGTCGCGAGTGAACCGTTTGTTTTGACGCGTGAGGGGTTCCCGAAGATTTTCAGTGTCGTGTCGGATGATAGATACCCGCACCCTGACACGGATATCGGTCTCTGGCTGATTGCAAATGGGACCCTTAATGCTGGAGATGCGGAACACCCTGACAGGCTGTTTAATGCCTCTGATCCTGAGGAGCGTGACCACAGAGGGCGTTTTGCATTCGTTCTTCCGAAATAGAGCGTGGGACTTACGCACTTGTCCCTAAAACCAACACTAATAAAGGATATCCAATCTTATGAGACTCAATTCAATGTTTCACGTTATCACTTTTTTGACAGTATCACTCGTTTTCAGTACACCTTTGCTGGTGCTGGCGCAACGTGGAGCGAGCCCGGAAGCACTCCAGAGAAGAGCTGCGTCTCAAAAACGGGAAGTGCAGGCGCAACCCCAAACTGAAACAACACTACAGCTCTCTGTGAAAGATCAAGCGAGACAAGACGCACATAAAGACGTTAATACGTATGTGAATAGACCGATGTGGTTTATCATAGGGTGTATATTCCCCGCAGTGGGTTTGTTGGCACCCTATTTCTATAAACCGCCTATCCCTGCCAGTAGCCTGCTGGGCAAATCACCAGAGTACGTCGCATATTACACGGACGCGTATAATCAAAAACGCCAATCCGTACAATTCAGTGCGGCTCTTGCCGGCCAGGGGGTAGGCTGTTGTTTGTTTGGTCTGTCGGTTGCCCTTCAGGCATCCCGGTGACAGCTTGTCTCGCTGTGGGCTGTTTGTTTACAACACAGCAAAACGGTCAAACACACTCAGGAGAAGATATAAAAATGAGAAGAATCTGTTCCATTCTCACAGCTTTGATGATTTTTATCTTTGGTGTGAGAAGTACTGTTTATAGTGCGAATTTGAATGCTGGTGAACCCCGAACCGTGCGGATGATCTACTTTCTACCCAATGACCGACCGTTTCAAGCTAACGTCGTCCAGAAGATGAAAAATACGATGCGGAACCTTCAAACTTTTTTTGCCGAGCAGATGCAAGCACATGGTTACGGCAAAAGAAATTTTCGCTTTGAAACTAATGCTAAGGGGAATCCGAAGGTTCATAGCGTGGAGGGTCAGTACGCTGATAGTTACTATATCACTGGTGGCAGCTATTGGCAGGAAATTGATGAGAAGTTTGATACTGATGGGAGCAATGTTTACTTCGTTGTTTGGGACAATAGTACAGGGTACATTGCTGAAGGTATAGGTGGAACAGCGCATTCACGGAAAAATGGAGGTGGGGCGAGTCTTCCTAGCGTATATTCCTTTAGAACAGCGGCACATGAGCTTGGACATGCTTTTGGATTGGGACATGACTTCCGCGATGACGCGTATATCCTCTCGTATGGTGGTTCACAACGGGTTCGATTATCTGCATGTGCTGCTGATTTTTTAGCAGTGAGTCCTTATTTCAACCCGGATATCCCACTTGAAAAGGGAGCACAACCAACGATTGAACTGATTTCACCGCAGACATATCCAGCAGGCTCGGAGAACGTCACGATTCGACTCAAAGTCAACGACGCAGATGGAATTCACCAAGTACGTCTATATGGTTTGGGTGGACTAAATGCATGTCATGGATTAAAGGGCAAGAAGGAAACCATCGTTGAATTTGAATATAAAGGCATTGATACATATAAGGGCTATATGAGTCTTTCGAGTTCTAATTCACATTCCATGTCGGTCGAGGCTATTGACACAAATGGAGATATCGGTTATATAGAATTTACCCTCGCAGAAATCTCGCAACACCATAGCCATACGTTTGAAGGACATACGAGTATAGTGGGCTCTTTGGCGTTCTCACCCGACAGCAAAAAAATCGCATCAAGTGGCGGCGGCACCGTCTCCCTCTGGGATGTTAGAACGCATCGAAATATTGCCACTTTTAATGGAGACTCTGTAGCATTCTCTCCCAACGGCAGGGTACTGGCCACAGGAACATACAGGACTGTTCAGCTGTGGGATGTTAGAACACAGAGAAGTATTGCTACCTTTGAAGGACATGCAAGTGGAGGAGGTCGTTCTTTAGCATTTTCCCCCGATGGGAAAATGCTCGCTTCAGGAGGTTATGATGGTATGATCAGGTTGTGGAATGTCACAACAATGCGTAATATCTTTACCTTTGAAGCGCATATGGATGGGGTAAATCCTTTCGTAGACTCTGTTGCATTTTCACCCGATGGGAAAATGCTCGCTTCAGGATCTACTGACGGTATAATCAAGTTATGGGATGTCGCAACCGGAATAAATATTGCTGCCATTCCGGAAGAAGGTCTTACTCCTTATATCAACTCTGTTGCATTTTCACCCGATGGCACAATTCTCGCTTCTGGGAAAGGGAATGGAGATGGCAACGTTAAATTATGGGATGTTGCGACAAAACGCAATACTGCTTTCTTCCATTATATATTAACGTGAGTTCGGAAAATAATAAAAGTTTGTGGTTTCAAGAGAACCCCTTTTGTATAATAAGGTAAACCCAACCTATAACAAAAGGAGTTCTCTAATGTCTATGATAACACTTTTCTGTGAGATTGACGACTTTTTTCT